>JAEUIN010000134.1 GCA_016793115.1 Planctomycetaceae bacterium | reverse complement strand
GGCGGAATTGTCGAAGACCGTTTCGTCGAGGTCCATGACGACCGCCGGTCGCCGGCCGGCGAGCTCCTGGTTCGTCATGATCTTCCGGAGGCGGTCTCCGGCGCAGCGATAGATCTGGAGGCACGCCGCCTGAAATTCCGCCGACGCTTGTAAGTAGAGGTTGCCGCCGGTTCGCAGCGCCATCGGGAAAGGCGACGATTGTCGGGCGGACTGCGCACCGGCCGGGAACTCCGTCGTGCCGACTTGTCCGAGGATGATGCCGGTCAGCAGTGCGAACGTCGTCGAAATCAACAGTGGAATGTTGCGCTTGAACATGCACCCGATCTCCTGCCTACTTGGGCCGCCGAACCTGCCGCTTCGAATCGTCGAAGCGATTGTCGGGAAACAGGGAATGAAGGAATCATGGGGCGATGAGCTCGTCGGGCATCGCCGGAGCGGAGGCGGTAGCCGACTTGCCGATCCGCCACACCGCCGAACCCGATTGCTTCGGCCAGGCGGTGGTACGATAGGTTTCGGTCTCGCCGGTGTCGGAGTCGAACACGCCGACCAAGGCGTGCAATTCTCTCACGGTGGTCGTCTCCGATTCCCACGACGCCGTGCCGTCGGCGAACAAGACGATTCGAAGCCGGTCGGTGTGAGTTGTGCGACCGACGGAATGCTGGTCGAGTCGCGACTTGGACCATCGCTTGCCTTCCTCCGGGCTGGACGTCACCCATTGTCCGACCAATTCGTTGTCGAGCATGCGGCCTGCGAAGGCGTAGGGGTAACGCTCTTCCGCGTCCCAAAAGCCGGGACCGTTCTTTTCCGGAGCGATCCGCGTCGGCCGCGTCGCCGTGACGACGCCGCCGAGCGCATGATACGCATCCACATAAGCCCTACCGCCGGTAGGATCGCCGACGGCAATCTCCAGCATGCAGTCATCCGGAATAATCGGCTTGGCTTCGTCGGGATCGAGCGGAGCGTTCGGATCGCGGGGCTTAAGACCGTGCTTGGCGAACTCGACGGCGCGGCGCTCGAACTTCTCGGTTTGTTCCTTTCGGTCGCGTACTTCGACCTGCATTCGTTGAGAAAACGCTCGGCGGCGCTCGCGATACTCGTCGGTCGCTTGTTGCTTGAGACGGTCAAGCCGTTGCGCCGCATCCAAACTGGTATCGCCGCTCAGGGCAAGTTCGTCGCGTCGCTTAAGCGTCTGCGACGCCTTGCGGCACAGTGCGCTTTCGTCGGCCAGCCACTTTCTCAATTCCGGGTGGACGGCAGCGTCGGATCGCCGCTGCAGTAAGTCGGCTACGGTTTCCAGTCCTCGCCGGCCGGCGAGTTTCTTGCTCGACGCTTCGGCCGTCTCCCAGAGCCGATTGACCCGCTTTTGGATCGCGGCAGTTTCCGCCGGGTCGGTCGCCGTCTGCAATCGCTCCCATTCGTCTTCCAAGACACGTTGCAAGACCAACGCGTCGACGACGGCGGCCGCATTCTTCCGCCGCTCGTCGACGGCGCCGGGATTAACGAGCCCGTCGATCACGAATCCCTTGCGCAACGAAGCGAACACGCTGTCGCGAAAATCCGTCACGGCCGTCACCCGATCGCGCGGCGCATATTGCTCCCCGTCGGCTTTCTTGAGTTCCGGCGATTGCCAAAGGAAGGCCGTATGGTTTCCGAGCACGGAACTCGCTTGATCGGACATCGCTACCGCATGCACGATCGTACCCGATAGATAGTGCGTTCCCGCCAGCGACACCGGATCGTCGGCTGCGACGGTCGCCTCGATCCAAGGACGGTCGGCCGGCGATAACCTGCCGACTTTCGATTCGTACTTGCCCCAGACGGCCTCCGAAACCGCCGGAGCTTGAAACGTGATGACCCGATTCACGACTTCGGGATAAGAGGCTGCGAACAGATTGCTCAGCGCGCCGCCGAGACTATGGCCCGTAACGTCGAGTTTACCGTCGCGGCCGTACGAGCGGGCGATCCCTGCGAGCCACTTGGCATGATTCGTGTTCTCGAATTGTGTGATGCCGACGTTCACGCCGGTGGTGACCTCGCCGAGATCGGTCCAGACGTCTCCTTTGCCGGTGAAGTAGTTCGACCAACCGGCGTCGTCGGTCCCGCGCATCGCCGGCACATGCCGGCCCGTGCGTTCGTCCTTGACCAGCATCGCGGCAAAGCCGTCGTCCGGGTCGCGTACGGTCTCGACGATCGAGAAACCGTCGGCCCGCAGGCGGGCCAGGAGTTGCGGGTCGTCCCAAGCGCCCTGAGAGTCGCCGTAAGCGTAGTCGTGAGCCAGCCGCTCCATGCGGGCCAACGGCGCTTCGCCGGCCGTGGCGCGGGCGAACTCGGCCGCCTGCCGTCGGTGATCGGCGGTCGGCGTCAGCCGGTAGGGAGCATAGGTGTCTGCGAGGCGGATGGTTTCGTCCGGGAACGCAACGCGACAAACCGACGTTGCGCAGGCGGCCGCCCCAACGCAGGCCGCCAAGATGCCCGGCCGCCGGCGATTCATGGTGAGTTTTCCTGCGAGGACGCGTCGGTTTTGCGAGTCTGCCAGACGCCGACGCCGGAGGCCTCGAACGTGTTTTCTTGGTCCTTGGGCGGCGGACCTTCGCCTTCCAGTTGTTGGTGTTTCGAACGCCACACGCCGTGAAGCGACCAGGAGAGCGTGCCGTCCACGTTGAGCACAAGACGCATCTCGCTCCGCGTTTCTTGTCTCGTTTCGTATCGGTAGAATTGCGTTCGCTTCTCTCCGTCTTTCCAGCCCCACGCCTGTTGCGGCGAGTACGCCGTCGTCCACGTACCTGTGATCGTGTTCCCTGCGAGACTCCCTGCGAACGAAAAGGAGGCGCTGAACGCGCCATAGAACGAGTAGCCCTGAGGATTGCCGCTTTGCGGATAATTTTGATCCGGCAATCGGCTGGCGACCACGCCGCTTCGCACGTCGTACCGAGCGCTTCCCCGTTCCTTCGCCGCTTCGGTTTGCCAAGTGACGATCTCAATCGTGCAATCCTCGGGAATGATCGGCTGGGCTTCATTGGGGTCGACCGGGGCGGCGGGGTCGCGGGGTTTGAGTCCCTTCTCGGCCAATTCCTTCGCGCGGCGCTCGAGCTTTGCGGTTTGTTCGTCTTTCGGTTGCGGCTGCTCGGCGGCCGGCGATGAAGCGGTCTTGCCGCCGGCCGCGGGTTTCTCGGCCGGTGTCGCGTCGCGCGGGCGAGATCCCGCCGCCGTACCCGCGACGGGCGATGTCGAAGCCACGACGTTCCCATGGCGATAGAACACGTGGCTCGCGCCGCTCTTGCGATAGCCGGAGCCGCCGTAGACGTCCTTTTGCTCGAAATCCGAAATCCAACCGTCTCCGGCGTACATGGCGATATGGCCCGCGGGCGGACCTCCCGGATAAGGTTGAAAGACGACGATGTCTCCCGGCTGCGGCCTGTAATTCTCGGCGGGAATTTTCCTAAAGCCGGAGGATTCAAGGAACGGGCCGTAGTCTTTAGCATGGCGAGATTTTGTCGCCTCGGAAAGCTTCACCCCTCCGGCCTCGAGAGCGGCCGCTACGTTTTGTGCGCATTGACCTCGGGAAGTCGGTCTCGCCTTGGAACGGAGTTCCGCGACCGATAAATCCAACAACAATCGATTCATTTCGCCTACCGACCTCACCACTTGCGAAGCGGGAGCGGATTGCTGCGCCGCAACGGCTCCGCCGTCGAACGCCAAAGCCGCCGCGCAACAAGTTGCCAAGCCGTAGACGCTCCGATTAAACGGACGATTCACCGCGGCGTCTCCTGGGTTACAGCATGACCGGCGGTATGAAAAACGCGATGACCGCCGGCGCGACGAGCCATACGGGATAGAGATTGTCGAACCGGTCGAAGAAGCGTTTCCTGAGATCATTTCGCCGTGTCCCGCAGGCCGGCGAAGCCTGGTCCACCCGCGCCGATATAGCCGCCGCTGGCGCCATTTTCATCCGGTGTGATCCAGAAGGAATACAACGATCCGTTCCTGAGATGGAAGCGGAACTTCACGTTCTTTCCTGCTTGCGCGGACAAGCCGGACGCGTCCGTCCATTCGATCTTGAGCTTGGTCAGATCGCCCGAAGCTGGTTGGGAGCTGCGGAGGACCTTGCCGGCCTCATCGAGCACTTCCACACGCACCTCGCCTTGCACATTCACGAAGAGATGGCTGCCTGTGAACCTCACCGGACGCGTCGTCAGCTCGCCTGGACCGTCCATGCTTGCAAAACCATCCCTCCGCAGCATGGCGAGGCCGACTCCGGCTCCGCCGTAGATGTTGCCGCGCCCGCCGCCGGCATCGCCGGAATAGGCGCAGTAAGGGAAGACCAAATGGTCGTCGAGCATCACCAAGACGCCCGTCGTCGTGTGCAGGTAAGCACGGTCCCAGGCTCCTTCACGACGCTCGCCCCGGATGAAGCCGCGCCGGTCCGGCCGATCCCAGTGGAAGCCGTCGCGGCTGAAGCCCAGTTCCAGGTCCGTGAGCTTGGGATAGCCGCCCTTGGCGCAGATGTCGTTGTTCGGCCCGCGAAGGATTTGATGCATGCCGATCATGAGACTTTCATAAGCCACCGCCGCCAGGCTGTAGAGCTGCGGCGGATCGCCCGCCTGCGGATTGCCTGCATAGCTCCCTGCCGGCTCCGGCAGGTCAAGCCGGTCGGCGTTGGTCCAATACACGGCCTTGTCCCAGTTGGCTCCTGCCAAGAACGTGTCGCTCTCCACATAGTAGCGGCAGCGCCCGCGCGGCCCGTCCTGCTTGATGCTCTGCACCCACTTCTTCCGGAACGGATTGTAGAAGATCGAGCCGTAGTCTCCCGCAGGCGTCGTGCAGGCCGCCGGCTTCGACCAAGTTACGCCGTCGGATACTTGCAGACTGTGCGTCAGCCCCGGCACCCGCTGCTCCTTCGGCACATGCATCCAGCAGGTCAGGTATTTGATCCGCTCCTGCGGATCGCTCGCCTGGATGTCATACCACAGCGCATTGTCCGTGCCCGCCGTGGCGCCCTCGCCGTCGCCCCACGCCCCGCCTTCAGGCAGCAAAAGGTTGCCTCCATGCAGGCCCAACTCCGGCCGGGTCCAGGTCTTCAAGTCGGGACTCGTCGCCAGCGCCAGCGGTCCGCGCCAGCCCGCCGTGTAGAACATCTTGAACAGCTTCTCTTGCGGCTCATAAAACACCCCGCCCTGGCCGAGATAGACCACGTTGTTGAGCTTCTTCTCCAACTCCGTCTCGGCTTTGAAGACCGGATTGCCCTCGAACTTCTTCGCCTGATGGAAGCTGCGCTTAAGCGTGGTCTTCTCGATGAGGAAGTCATCCACGAAGAGCTGACGGCCCACATCGATGGGGATCACGAACTTCGGCTTTTTCTTCAGATAGGGCACCTCCATGGGCTCGGCGGAAGCCGGGTCGCGGAAGCGCGGCGGCCACACATCAGGAAGCTCGATGCCGTTGTAGAGCTTCTCCGGCTTCGGGCCGGCGGCCTTGTTGGCAAGCATTCGTAGCTTCGCATCCTTGGACACGATCTTGCCCGCGAGCACGTCCTCCTCGCGAAACTTCGCCATGAGGATCTCCGCGTCGCTGTGGCGGTTCCAATCATAGAGAATGTGGATGAGCCCGTCCGGCGACTCGAAGCCGTCGGGATAGGACACGGCGTTGCGTTCGTCGAGCAGCAGGCCGCCCTTCCATGTCCGCCCTTCATCTTCGGAGAGCCACGCGCTCATGTGCGTGCGCTTCGGCAAGCGCTCGGCGGGCGATCCGTTTTTCACCAGCAGGATGCGGCCCGACTTGAGTCGGCGCAGAAAGAAACGCGCGTTCACATTCTGCACCGTCGCCGCCTGCTTCGGTGGGCTCCACGTTTTGCCGCCGTCGGCCGAGAAACTCTCGTGCGGCTGCGTGTTCGTCCGCGCCAGCATCCACAGTCGGCCGTCCTGCAACTCCACCAGCATGTGCTCGTCGAACTCCCAACCCGGGAATTGCAGGCTGCCGCGTTCCTTTAAAGTCCGCCCCTCATCCGTGGATTCATACACACGGGCCGTCTTCTTGTGCCAATCGGACACCGGCAGCAGCCAGGTGCCGTCTTTGAGCACGGTCGGTTTGTTGAGCGTGCAACCTTCCGCAAACATCACCGGCTCGCTCCACACCGGCTCCGCGGCATCGGGATCATCGCAGCGCATGAACCAGTTGGTGATGCGCTGCTGCGGATCGCCGAGCTGCTGATCAAAGAACAGCCACAGCCGTCCTTTCGGGTCCGTCCACAGGTTCCCCACGAGCGCCCCGCTCACCTTTTGGGCCGGCTCCGTCCGCGCTCCGACCGCCGCTCGCGGCTTCGACCACGTTTCCCCGCCGTCATCGCTCGTCGCCAGCAGAAAGTAACCGTCCGGCTTGTCTCCCGTGCCCGTCCAGCAGCCCCAGATCCGCCCCTTCGGCGTGCGATCCATGCCGATGATCATCGCACCGGGCCGCGCCTGGTCCTGAAACTCCGCACCCGGATTCAGGATGACCGACGGCGTCAATCCATCCCTCTCCCGAACCGTTGCTCCATTCGCCGGCACCAGCAGCACCATCTTCTTGAACTGCAGCTGCTCGCCAACCTTCACCTCCTTGCGATACAAGCTCACGCGATTGATCTCGCCGGGGAAAAGCTGCGTCTCGGGCACATCCACCTTGGTGAAACCTGCCTTTTGCAGCGCTTCTTCCTGGCTGGCGGCTCGGGGGCGGATCGTCGGCGTGAGGGCGAAAAGGGTGCCGGGCTTCGTCACGGTCAGATCGGTCTTTTCGATACTGGTGCGATGAAAGGGCAGGTCTTTGACCGCCTCGGGCATCTCATGGATCACGTAGTCGCGGTCGGTGAAAAGCTTCACGCCGGGCTTCATGAAGGCGGGGGCGGGCGGCGGCGGTGCGGGCCACTCGATGCGTTTTTGGCCGCTTTGGGATTCGAACTCGCCCACGGACTCCAGCTTGCCGAACATAATGCGTTCCTTGCGGCTGTCGGAGACGTCGCCTTGGGTCACGCAGAGCCAGATAGTGCGGTTGTGCTCGTGGAAGGTGGGGTATTGGAAGGACTTCGGCGTCTCGAAGCGGTATTTGCGCCGCCACGTTTTGCCGTCGCGGGAGATGTCCAAGTTGAAGACGCTGCGAGCGACGTTTTGCACGCGAGTCGCCTCCTGCCAGCCGAGGTAATAGACGCCGCCGAACCGGTCGAAGGTCGGTTTGGAGTTCGCGCCGTTCGGCACCTGCGGCAGCGGCTTGCCGACGCTCCACGTTTTGCCGTCGCGGCTCGTGGTGAAGTGGTAGTTGCCCTGGTCGTTGCGGCAGATGGCCGTCCAGGTGCCGTCGGGCAGGCGGTTCACGGCGGACTCGCTGAGCTGCTCGGCCTGCGGCTCGTTGTAGTGGCCGACGACCTCGAACGTCTCGAAATCGTCATGCAGCACCGCCAGCGCGTTCTGTTTGCCGGAGAAATTGTTCAACGCGACGTAGGTCCGGCCGTCGAAGACTTTAAACGAATCGAAGATGAAGAACGAGGAGTCCGCCGCGCGCTTCCGAAACCCCTGCGCCGCCGCGTCGGCATGAAAATATTTCGGCTGCATGTCGAACGTGCCCGCCGCGGTCTTGAGCTTCGCCTTGTGGACGGCGGCGGCGAACTCGCCCGACTTCAGGTCGAAGTCGCGATACCACATCTGCGACTGCCGTTTCCCCGGCCCTTCGTTGGTAAAGTAGCAGCGGAGCGTGCTCGCATCCTTCTGGATGATGCGCGGCACAAAACACGCCCCCGCCGGCAGCGTCTCGTCGGCGAACCGTTGCTCGCCGCGCGCGAAATCAATCACCTTCTCCACCTGCAGCGTCTTGAGGTTCACCACCGACATCGTGGCGTAGATGAACGGCCAGTCCGCGCTCTCGCCCGCCTGCACGTCGTTCGCCTCCGCGACGACGTAAGCCCGCTCGCCCACGCACACGAACTCCGCATCGTGCGCCCCCTTCACCCGCGGCGCCGAGACGTTCACGAGTCGCGCCATCACCATATCGCCCGCGAGGGCGGGGTCCCAGCCGGCAGGTAGGATGCCGGGAGCTCCAGCGGCGTGCAGCGGCGTGAGCAGCAGGGCGGTGAGAAGTGCGACGGCGGATTTCAAGGTTGTGTGGTCTCTGTTGTCGTGTG
>JAEUIN010000132.1 GCA_016793115.1 Planctomycetaceae bacterium | reverse complement strand
ATTCCGGGGAAGGAACCAGGGAGTTTTCTATTCCACCCGGTGGGGTTCTGGGTGGAGTTGAGAAACTATACACGCTGGTTAAAAACGTGCGTTTACGTTGGCAATTATTTTGGCGAAGAGCCTGCGGACAACGCAAGAAGTGCCGATTTTCCGAGAAATACGACCAAACGGCGTAACGTTGAACCGGTTGTAGCGATTTTGCAGGCGCGTAGCGCCGCTCAAGAGTTGAAGCCTGCTGCGCCACGCGACGAAGCGAATTACTCGGCGATGCCCAGAGCCAGTGCTGCGCTTGCGCCGGTACCGTCGATCGTGGCTTCCAGGAGCGCGGCATCCGCAAGAGAAAGGAGGGCCTGAAGCTCGCGCACTCCGCCGCGGGCGGCGGGCTTTTTCAGATCGGCGAGCCAAACCGGGGGAGCGGTCGACAGCGACCCCACGGCGGCGCGAAGACCGCCGAAATTAAGAAACACGAACTGATTCACTGTGCCGGCGCGGGAGTCGTGCATTAAGCGATAAAGTTTGCTTTGGCCAAGCGAGTTCTTCGGGTCGACCTTGACCGCTTCGGCCAGCGCCTCCGGAGCGGCTCCCCACCAGAGTCGTTCGCCGTGGTGCCCGACGAAGACGCCGAGATCGGCCGGCCCGCCAAGCCCCGTAAGTCCGGTAATCTGCATGTCGTCGACTTGTTCCGTGACCACTCCGGCCGTCGGCTTTTTCTCGGCGTTGTGGGCTTCTGCGGCGAGTACGAATCCGACGCGAATCAGCGGTTCAAGCGCGGTCGCAAGATCGGGTTCGCCGGGTTGCAGCGGGCGCGTTTCGAGCCCAACGACCCAATCGACCGGTAAGCCGCCCCCGGCGGACGCGGCTTCGTCGACGCCGGCGGCGCGCCGGGCCGGTGTCAGGTAGGCGACGAAACCGGGTCCGAACCCGCCGGCCAAGCGAGCCGCGAGTTTCGCTTCGGTCGGTAGCGGCTTCTCGCGTCGATCGGCTTCGGCTTGGGCGAATTGCATCACAAGTCCGGCGATCTTTTTCATGTCAAGCTGCGCCGAGACGACGGCCAAACTATCGGCGGGAATCGTCGCCGCGGCGTCGCGCCCCCCGGTAAGAGCGGCGATCTGATCGCGCACGTCTTTGGGTAGGCCGGCTTGACTCCATGACGCTTGAAGCGAGAGACGAGTGACGGAGCCTAATTCCAATGCGGCGGAGAGCGATTCGAGAGTTGTCCAGAACTCGACGAATCTTTCGAAGTCGCGACGGGAACCGTCGGACGACGAAGCGCTCAGTGATTCGTAGTACGGGATCCACGACCGAGTGGGGACGAAAGCCCGCACGGCGACGGCGGGCGCGAGCCGTTGTTGCGCGGCGGAGTATTCGGAGCGAGCGGCCAGAGCGCCCCCCGCCGCCGCGACCTCTTCGCTCGCTTCCCCGGCGTAGAGCGCAAACACCTGCTTGAGTTTGTCGAAGTTCGTCGCCAAACAACCGAAATCGCCGTCGCGCGCGATGAAAATGCGATTGTCGTCGGCTTTCAGCTCGTGAACGATAAAACTCTTACCGCCGAACCTAAGCGTCGACTCGCCGATGTAATCTCCGTCGGCTCGCTTCGCCTCCAGCAACTTTTCCGCCGCCTTTTCAAGCACCAGCGAATCGGCGGCGCGAAGCACGACGAACCCGTCGGGAGCGCGACGGCGTTTGGCATCATCGACCGAGAGAGGCGGATAAACCGCTAAGGCCCATTGCCGGCCGAAGAGTTGCGAGCGCAAGGCTTGCCAAGACACGCCGAGTTTCGACTTGAGTACGGCATCGAGCTTCTCGAGATGCACGTTTTGCTCGGCATGCCATACGGCCAACGGCGGATAGGCGCGCCACCGCTTGTAGAGCGGGCCGTCGAGAAACGATTCGAGCTTCGCGTGCAGTCCGTCGGCTTCGACGCAGAGCCCGATGTCGGCGGGAATATAACGAGCCAGAGATTCTTCGGTGGAGTCGGCTGCGGCGCAGACAGGCGACGGAGCCGCGCCCGCGAACAGCCATCCTAAAAACAACGCTCTGAAAATCAGGCCGCGGCGCCGAAAGCCGAACTTCATAGCTTTGATTCCCCTTCGACGGGCATGACGCCGCGCAACGCATTCACTGCTCCAAGCGTCGTTTCGGCCAGCGGTGCCACACCGTCGGCCACTTCGCTCAACCAATTCGATTGCGAATCCGCGGCGACGACCGACACCGGGGAATGATCGCTCCAAAGCGACGCCAAAGCCAACGTGTCGTCGAGGCTGCGCTTGGTTTCCACGGCAAGTTTGCGATAGGAGTCTTTCGACTCTTCGGCCAGTTCGCTGAATGTCGGCAAGGGTTGATCACGAGAGGGCTCAGGGGGCACCACTCGATCGACTACTTGTGGCCCGATCACCGTCTGAATCGCTTGAGGCGGTGCGTCGTTCTTCGCCGTCACTTGCGAATCGCCGGCCGGCGAAGCCCATCTCCACAGCGGGTAAGCGGCCAAGACGACGGCCGCGGCGACGGCCGCCCACCACATAGCCGAGCGATCGCGCGGAGCGCCGACATCGGAACGAATCGGCAATTCGACGACGGCAACCGACGACGGAGCGGCACCTTCCTCCGTGGCATAAACTTCGGCCAAGATACGCGTAGCCAGATTGTCGCGACACGCCGGCGGCCTCAAACTCGCCAATCTGACAAGCGCTCGCGACAACGCATGCTCCAATGCGCGACACGCGGCGCACTCGGCGGCATGCGCGCTTAAGACCTCGTCGGCCCGCGGATCGCCGCGGCGATCGAGCACCTCTTGCAGTCGAGCTTCAAACTCACCGCATCGCATCGTTTGTTGCCTCCACGACTCCCCGATCGCGCAATTGCATCGCCAACTCCGTCCGCGCGCGATGCACCCAAGTCTTCACCGTTCCGAGCGGCACATCCAACGCCGCGCCGATTTCCACATAACTCAACTGTTCGCAATGAAATAATAGGAACGCCTGCCGATGCTCTTCGCGCAGCCCGGCGAGCGCACGGTCGACCTCTTCGGCCAACTGCAAAGCGCCTTGTCGATCCGGGCGCGTGTCGGCCGCATAGTCAACGTCACCGCACGACACCTTTCGGTTCGCACGGCGTTCGAGCATCGTGCGGCAACGATTGGCGGCGATCGCGCACAACCAGGGAGCGAGTTCGCGCTCGCCGTCCCATTGCGCAAGACTGCGAATCGCCCGCACAAACGTCTCCTGTACGGCGTCTTCGGCGTCGTGGCGGTGCCCGAGCATCCGATAGCAGAGGCCGTAGATCCGCCCCTGAAATCGCGCAATCAGCGCCGCCGCGGCCCGCTGGTCGCCCGCCAAGCACTCCGCAACGAGCGCGCGCACGACGGCGGAATCGCCCGGGGGCGAAGATCCCTCGTCGATCGGCCGTTCGCAGGCCGATCCGTCGCCGATCGATTTGTCGTCGGCCAACGAAGCTTCCTCGCAGGCCAAGGAGACGCCCAACGCCAAGTCTCCAGGAGGTGGTTCCGCCGTACGATACCCGACATTTGAGCGCCGGGTTTCAATCCGAGAGTCGCTTGTGCGGGAATTTGCAGCCTACACAGGTCGGGGGCCGCAGTTGAAGGGATTCGTCTAGAAACAACAACGCTCCGCCAAAAGCGGAGCGCTGAATGCTTTCAATGTGCGATTTGCCGCGACAAGGCGGAATTTAATTCGAGGCGTCGTGCAGCAGATCGAAGACTTCGCGAGGCGAGCAATCTTCCAGACGCTTGCCCCGACGCGAGAGTTCCTCGTTCATCTTGATGGCGGTTTCCTGCATCCGCCCGTGCGTTTCTTCCGACCCGCCGTAGAGAGTAAAATTAGAGCCCCTCGTCAGGCGGGTATGTCCGTCTTCGTTATCCAGCCCGACTCCGAGCAATCGAGCCTTGGGAGCGACCTTCGACGACGAACGGGCAACCGGCTTGGGATCATCCGATTTGCGTTTCACAACGATGCCTATGGCAAGAAAGCGAAACCGGGGCAGCTGCGTCGGCATCGATTCGGCCCGCTCAGTCGCCCGCTCCCATATTATTTCGCCAGTGCCGGCGCGGTCAAGCAGGGGAAGTTCGGCATGCCAGGATGATTCTGCGAGCCCGCTCATCGCTTGCCGGCGGGCCGACGCAAGAACCGGCTCACGTCGACTTGATGACGTCGCGAACGGACTGACGTGCGATCTTGAACGCGGACGCCAAGACCTGCGCGCGGGCTTCCATTTGATCGCTGGAGAAACTGCGCGGGCCGGGGTTCTCCGGCAGACCGGCGATTGCGATCGTCAACGGCATCAGGTCCAAAAACTCTTTGTAGCGGCGTTTGAGCGCTTCTTCGTCGACGGACATGGCACCTTGCTCCGAGCCGTACGAGACGCGGCTCGCAGAAAAAGAAGAAAAGAAGTGACGCGTGTTCGGCGGTGATTCCGCCTCGCTATTAGGCGCAGCCGGCCGAAGTTCGTCAATGAGGAATCAGACCTGCCCAGAAGGCCTGATGAGCACGACTGCCCGGGCGGCAACGGCGGGCCAACTTCGACGAGCCGGCTAGCCGCGACGCAGCAGGCTCTTCAACGCCGCGTCGGCCGCTTGCCGCGGGTCGACCTCCAGCGGCGCTTCTTTGGCCGCCTTGGCGTCCGAATTGGCCTGCGCAATCAGATCGGCGGCTGAGATGATCGTCGGACTGGGACCGGCGGCCAGCGTTTCGCCGTTGATCACCCGCTCATCGTCTTCCATGAGCCATTCGTTGACGTCCATGTCTTTGCTTTCGGCGGCGACTTCGGCCGTGCGGGCCGCGACTTCCTCCACGCTTTCGACCGCCGATTTCTTCTTACCGCCTAATCCATGAGTGAAAACGACTTCAAACTCGAGCGGGCCAAGCTTCAGTTGATCACCGGGTTGGATCTCGACCGCTCGCTCGGAAGGCAGACGGCAACCATTGAGAAACGTGCCCGTCCGACTATTGAGGTCGCGCACGAAGGCCCGAGTGCTCTCTTGCAAGAGTTCACAATGGCGACGGCTGATATAGCCGCTCTTGGGGCGGAGGTCGCAGACATCGTCGCGCCCGATCGTGAAGACCGCCCCCGGAATCGCCAGCTTTTTGCCGGCTCCGGCTCCGACCATGATCCGCAATTTCAGTTGCATCCGCGGCGATCTCCGTAGGAGAGATTCCCGGGGGTTCATTCTAATCCAACTAACGCTGCCGCGACTCTAGCGAATCTTCGTGAGCGTTCGATAAGCGTTATCTTCGGTTTGTCCAAGTCTCGGTGCCGTATTTTTCCAAGCGGTGTGCATCGACGACGGCCGATTCGCTTGCCGTGAACGGACTTGCGTTTTCGAGCGGACCGAGCACGGTGCGCCAACGGTCGGCCCAAGCGGCTACGAGTTCGCTGGGCGTGAGCTTCGCCGCGGCCGAACTTCCAGGTGCCAGGTCGCAAATGCCGGGTAGCTCAGGAGCAAACTCGCTACGTCTCAGTAAGATGCTGCCGTGCTGCAAGATCGCACCGCGACGTCGGCGCT
>JAEUIN010000116.1 GCA_016793115.1 Planctomycetaceae bacterium | reverse complement strand
GCCGCGTTGTCGACCCGCTTACTGACGTGCGCGGCTCCGAAGGCGTTTTGCACTTCGACGTCGTCGATGACGCGCTACCAAACGTTTCGCCGCGCGGCCCTCATCCGGCCTTCGGCCACCTTCTCCCAGCGGGAGAAGGATGATCAAACGCCTCTCCCCCTGGGAGAGGCCGACGCGGCAGCGGCGGGTGAGGGCCGCGCCGCGCAACGCTTGATGACGCGCACTTTTTTGACGCCGCGCCGCGCGACCTCAGAGCCGGGAGCGTGAGCGACCGGGTCGAGGCGGCAGGCCGACGTCGCACTTGTTCGCGCATCGACGAGCGCGCCGTTTCCGTTGGATCGCGACGCAACGCCGCGTTGTCGACCCGCTTACTGACGTGCGCGGCTCCGAAGGCATGTTGCGTTTCGACGTCGTCTCTGACGAGTCACCGGCGCCTCCGATCGGCCGCAGTTGATCGATATGTTCGTCGCCAAGCTTGGTGTCGAGCACCCAAATCCCATAGGCATCGTTCACCGTCGCGCCGGTTCCGACAAGCAGAGTCGTCAGTCGTTCGATACGTTCGTCATCGGTCATAGGGCACAATCGGTATTCTCATTCCAAAACAAGCAGAGCTTCTTCGCATTCGAGATTGCGCTCGTCCGCGGGCCCGAATTGAACGCTGCGAATCACGAAGCCGCACTTTTGCAATACTCGCAGCGAGGCTTGGTTACCGGTCGCCACTTGAGCGTGCAACGGACGAATTGCGACTTCGCTGAGCAGCAACTCCAAAGCTCGGGACGCGATCCCCTGCCCCCAAAACTCCCGCCCCAGCCAGTAGCCGACGAAATGAGAATCACCGCGCCGGAAACAATTGATGAAACCTACCAATCGTTCCTCCACGTTAATCGCTTTGGCGACAACGTCGGAGTCGGCCAGCACCTTTTCCCAATGTGAGGCGAACGCCGCGGTATTGCGCGGGTTCGTCGCGGCGAGACGATTCCCCTCCGGGTCGAGGTTGAATTCGTACAGAGTCGGCAAGTCGTCCGGCACGATATCGCGGAGGCGAACGAGGCTGATGGTTTGCGGAATCATATGGATGACGCGGCGATGGAATGACGGAACCCGGCGGGTTCCGAGTGGTGACCGGTGGTGTCGGCCTGCGGCCTCGACCACCGGCTAATTTCTTACCGTCCCTGCCGGGACGGGTCGTTCGACGACGCGTCGCCATCAACAAAGAGGCCGAAGTTGAGCAAGGAAAAAGGTGCTAAACATGGCAGACCACCTTGAGCGCTTTCTTTGCCTTTTATTCCTCCTTTGGAAACTCCCCAATCGCTCGAATAGCGGTGTCTGTAATTTCGTAAACCTCGGTCGAAATCGGATACGAGGCCTGCGAATACTCTCGTACGACAACACCGCCGACTCGCTGGATGAAATCCGTGTGTTGCGCCGCCCAAAGGTAGAGAAAGCTGCGATCAGGCACGACCGCTAAGAGCGGCCACCCCAGCACCGTTCCTACGAGTTCACGCAAATTAGGGGCGAGGATTAGGGATGCCTTGAACGGAAGCGACGTCTCGACGAAACCAAGCTGAACGCCGTCAATGTCCTGACACTCAACCGACGCTTCGCTCAATGCGCGCCCGAGATTTTGCAACGCTCTTGCTCCGGCATCCGCCTCGGACAGGGCAAGTGAATCGAGCATTGAAGGCGTTACCCATGTGACCAGTCGTCCTTCGTTCGACAGATGGACTAGCACTCGGTCAACACAATCGCTCATCGCGACCCGGTATGCCGGACGATCCGCGTAGTCGCTTGGCTCCAAAGACCAATAAAGCTGGTCGGCGGACAGCGCGGCCTCGGATGTGTCGGCCGCAGCAATTATCGCATCGACGAAACGCGCAACGCGCTCCATGTCACCATCTATGGCAACATCGCGCTGAAGGTTGTCGAGGCTGACGAGCATGCGTCCGTCTCCGATCTCAATCGCATGCCGGGCGGACTCAGCATCAATACTGAAAGAGAAGCCACGCCGCCGTAACTCGTCTTCAAACTGCGTCTGAACCTTCATGCGTTGGAACCTAACGGAAGGAGAAAAGGTGTTTGACGTGTCCGACACCTTGTGCCGACGTCACGAGTTTTCGCAAACCGACGAGCGCACGGCGATTCCGATGGACGCCGACACCGCGCCGCGCCGTCGACCCGCTTACTGACGTGCGCGGCTCCGAAGGCGTTTTGCACTTCGACGTCGTCGATGACGCGCTACCAAACGTTTCGCCGCGCGGCCCTCATTCGGCCTTCGGCCACCTTCTCCCAGCGGGAGAAGGGTTCAAAACACATCTCCCGCTGGGAGACGCTTTACGCGAACGCGGCGCGGATTTTATCGAGCCACTGGGGGCATTCTTCGCGCGGGTCGCCTTCTTCTTCGTATTCCAAGACGATATAGCCGCGGTAGCCGACGTCGGTCATCATTTTCGCGAGGCGTTTCAGGTCCGACGGTTCCTTCTTCGCCTGCTTGCGGTCGCCGCGTTGGATCACGACTTTGATCTGCGCGTTGATCGCGTAGGGGGCGATCTGTTCCAGTTCGGCGTAGGGGTCGGCGGAGTGGAAGTTGCCGGAATCGAGGTTCACGCCGAACCACGGGCTCTTCACGTCTTTGACGAGCTTCAGCAACCCGGCCGGCGTCGTTGTCAGGCCGCCATGGTTTTCCAGCGCGAGAAACACCCCGTGTTTGCCGGCGTAGTCGCAGCACTCTTCGATCGCCTCGACGGCCAGCTTGTGGGCCTCGGCTTCCGTCTGCCCCTTTTGTACGGAGCCGGAGAAGATGCGGATGACCGGCGCGCCGAGGATCTCGGCATTGTCGACCCAGCGTTTGACGAGCGCGATTTCGGAATCGCGTTTCTCGCCGGCCGGCGCGGTGAAGTCGTTGCCGACGGCGGTGCCCGTCACGTCGAGCCCCAGCTTGAAGCACTGAGCCTTGAGCGAGCGGAGATATTCGGGCGAAGCGTCGGGCGGAATGTAGTAGGAAGTGAGTTCGACGCCGTCGCAGGCGAACTTGGCGGCATCGGTGATGAACTGCTCGAGCGTGAGCGTTTCGGCTTTGGGTTTGGCGACCTCTTTGCCGCGATAGTTCACGAGGAAATTACGGTAGCTGTAGGCGGCGAGGCTGAATTTGAACTTCGCCCCTTCGAGGCGGGCGACCGGCGCGATCGCCCGCGCGGCGTTGCGCTCGTCGACGAGTCCGCTCGTCGCTAGGCCGGCGGCGGCCGCGGCCGCAGTGGAAAGGAAGCCGCGTCGGTTCGTGTTCGCCATGCTGGGGCCGCTCCAAATGAAAGTCGCCGTGGTCCGCGGTCGCCGTGCGTGGGCGACCGACGTCAGGCGGCATTATGAGCGGCGTGCGGGGGAAGCTCAAGCTGCCGGGGGAGCGCTCGCGTGGTCTTGTTTGCGCGGAGCGACGGTCTTTCGTCCCCCCTGCCGAACGTCGGGCGGCGCGGCCCTCACCCGACGCTGCCGCGTCGGCCTCTCCCAGTGGGAGAGGCGAATTCGTCGCTACGCCGCGGCCGGAGTGCGGCGGAGGAGGCGGGACCATTGGTCGGCGGAGAGGAAGGCCCAGGTGCCGACGAACATGGCCGCGCAAAAAGGAATCAGGCCGGTGAGGAGGGCGATGCTCGCCCAAGTGAGCGCGCTCCACACGACGAGCGCCGGCCGCGCGGTGCGATTCCAAACGAAGAACGCGAACGCCGCATAGTAGAGAATCAGCGCCGTGGTCCAGATGTTGATCACGTAGGGGTAGCGATAGAGCCCGTACATGTCGAGGAGCGACGACTCGGGGCGCGCGATCAACCACCAAACGGCGGTGCCGTTCCACCAGATCACGTTGTCTTGCAGCGTCGCGCAAAACATCATGAAGTGAATCAGCACGATGTGCACTTGAATCAGGCGAATCGAGAGCATGGCCGTGAAGGTTTGCGGCACGAGAGCGAAGCCGCCTTTCGCGCGGCGACGAACGGCGTCGAGCGAGAGCGTCGCTCCGCACGGACCGACGGCCAAATAGACCAAGAGCATGGCGACGATCGGCTCGCCGACGCCGGTGAGCATCGGCCCGCGATGGAAGTAGCTGAGGAAGACGATCGGCGCAAGAAACTTCGTGACGTTGGTGAACAGGCCGAGCGTGTAGGCCAGGAGCACGGCGACGCCGAAATAGTGCAGGCCTTGCAACGAGGCGGCGTCGGTCGCGTAGTCGAGGTACGACCAACGATAGCTGTTGGGAACGGGGTACAGCGTCTTCACCATCTCGACGCTGATGAACCCGTTGGGCCCGAAGAGGCGCAGCAGGCTAAAGCTCATCGAACCGACCAGCGCCAGGGCGATGCCGCCGACGGCGACGCGCATCGCGCCCAAGGGGAGCGGATCGCTCGGGGTGAACCAAAATCTGTTCCAGCCGTCGCCGAACTTACGGCAGGCGTCGTTGAGATACGAAGTGACGGCGCTCATGAGCGGCCTCCCGTCGCGGACGTGGTCGGCGCGGCCGTCCCTGTCGGGGCGGCCGCCGGTGTGGGGACACGCGGCGAGTCGGCATCGGTTCCGGTGCGGCGCGCGGCCCCGGCGGCGTTGGAGGCGGCGCCGATCTTGACGACGGCGACCTTGTTGTCGGACGTGAGCACGGCGTCGTATTCGTACACGGTTTCAAAATAGCTCGGGGCGTTGCGATCGGTATCGAGCACGCCGGAGAGCCGCAACTCTTCCGGCGGCAGCATCAAGTTGGGGAGCAAACGGCGGCGGACGCGCACCCGCATCGGCTTGTCGCGGACTTGGTCGACGGCGTTGGCCTCGACGATCAGACGTCGGGCGATTCCCTCCCCCAAAACGGCGGCCGACTCGTTGTCGTTGAGCGCTTCGATGCCGGTCGAATGGGCCAGACGCTCGAGTCGCTGGAAGCTCAACCCCTTATCGCCGGATGCGGGAAAGCGAAACTGCTTCGTCGAGCCGTCGGGCTGGGGGACATCGGCCTCGACGTAGAAATCGGTATCGGTGAGCGGATAGGCGGACTGGGGCGTGGGATCGTAATACGTCAGATGGATCATGTACGACAGGTCCATCGCCAGCAGTTGCAAGTAGGCCTTGAGGCCCGGCACCTTGTTGCGCAGATCCTGCTCGAGTCCGGACGAATTGGTTCGCGACTTCACGCCGACGGCGAGAAAGAAGAAGTGGACGAATAAGAGATAGGTGATGATGCTCCGCACCGCCGGCGAAGCGACACGGGGAGGCGGGGTATTTGGTGTAACCGCAGAACTCATAAGACGGGAAATCTTTGCGCAAGCGCGTTTGGTTTGGAGGGAGCCGGACCGCCGACCTCGCGGCACTCTCTTAAGGGGGCGTTCCAGCTTCGCCGACTTTACCTGTCATCGGCGGTTCGACAAGGCGAACGCCAAAAAGAAAAGGCCGGGCCTCACGAAGAGACCCGGCCTTTATGCGGGAATTGACGTCCGGCCGGGGATTCAGGGATTCCGACGGCCGGAGCGTTATTTCAGCAGGTCAAACTACTTGACCGGAGCCTTGGCCGGAGCCGGGGGGGCAACCGGGGCGGCAGCCGGAGCCGGAGCGACCGGAGCGGCAGCAGCGGCGCAGGTCGGAGCCGGGGTGCAGCAAGCCGGAGCTTCGCAGCAGGTCGGGGCCGGACCGCAGCACGGCTCAGCGCAGCACTTGCGAGCGCGGAGACGAGCCAACAGGCCTTGGCGGCCGCAGCAAGGAGCTTCACAGCAGGTCGGTTCCGGAGCGCCGCAGCAAGCTTGAGCGCCGCAGCAACGGTTACGGAGACGCGAGAACAAACCACCGCGGCAACCGCAGTCGTTGCAGCTCGGACCCGAGCAACCGCCGTCGCAGCCGCCGTCGCAGCCGCTGCAGCCGTGGCAGCCGTGACCGGCAACCGCCACATTCTTCTCACCGCCGACGAGGGCGATGCCAACCACCGCGAAGAAAATCGCGATGCCGAACACTAGAGCACGATTCATTCCAAAATCCTCCAACATAAAACTGGTACGTACCAACATTCAGGGCCTAAACGTTGCCGTCTTCATCCCGCATCCCGCTTTGCGACGGCAAAACATTCGGGAGCGTAAGCGATCCAGCACTCGTGCAATCGGTGCCGGCTTCAACCCTGCTGGAAGCCTTTTCCGGTTACACGTTCTGCACAGGAGTGCATAGGCTAGGATGGATAAGTTAGCATTGAGGGTCGAGTTGTCAAGAATCAAAACACCCGACTGGATGCATTGCGGTAGGGGCGTGAACTGGGAAGTTTGCGTGAAGTTGTCTGAATAGTTTACCACCCTAATTAGAGACGCCTCCAAATTCCGCGCAAAAAAAAAATGGCTCACGGATCGAGCCCGTGAGCCATATCGCGCACCGTGTTTTTAAGCCGTTGCCTGTGAGCCGTTTACGGCGACCCAATTGGCCGCTTTAGCGATTCAAAGTGCCCGGCAATTGCGGTTGTTGAGCCTGAGCGGGAACCGGATTCCCCGCAGGCATACCGCTGGAAAAGCCGGAGACCGGCTGCACTGCGCCGGGGGTCGGCGAAGAGAAGCCGCCGGCATTTTGGACGGAATTATTCGGCGAAGTTCCCGGCGCGGGCAACGCAGCGGCTCCGGCCGGCAAGGTCGCCGGGGCGGTTCCTGCGGGCGCGGTTCCAGCGGGAACGGCGCCGCCGGCGATTTGAGCGCCCGGCGCATTGGCATCGCCGGCCGCGGGCTTGCCGCCGTTTAAGCGACGTTGGTATTCCTGCTCGGCCAAGCGGGTTTGCTTTTCCATCTCGGCCGGGTTTTCGAAATCGAGTTGGAGAAACGGCATGTTCGGAAACGGCTGCGTCGCCACGCCGCCGATGCGCCAGCCGCCGTTGTCTTTGCGTAGCGCCCAGACGAATTCGTTCACTTCCGGTTTGCCGTCGGCGCCGACGTCGGTCCAGCGGCTCTCGACGTAAGCGAGTTGGCCGTTTTCGGCGACTTCCGTCGCGCCGACTTCGAACTTGGCCGTCGGGCTGCCGGGCGGAGCGACCGTGAGATCGGCTTCGCTCGTCTTCTGACGGGCCAATTCGGTGAGCATGCCTTCGGCGACTTTGTCGTTGCCGACGCGAACCGCTTCTAAGAACTGAGTGACGACGGCATGCGGCGGCACTTCCGGAGCGGCCGGGGCCGCGGGAGCTTCCGCCTTCTCTTCCGACTTGCTGCAGCCCCAAGTGAGGCAGAGCACGGCCAGCAAACTGTATGTGGCAAGACTTCGCATGATTCCCTTCCCTTCGAATGCCTTGCCGCGGCGCGAAACCGCGGCTCGGTTCGTCCCTGAATTGTCGGCGATGGCGCGGGCGCCGCTTCCGACCCGCGAACAATCCCAATCGCGTGCGACCGACCTTGGTCGTACTGCGGCGCGAAAGCGCAGCGACACAGTGTCGCGACCCGCCCCAGCGCGGCGGAAGTCTGTCAGGAAGGAAAAAACGGGTCAAGAGAAGTTCGCCGCGGCCGGACCCAACGCCGCCGCAGGAGTTTTCCTGCCGGCGACTTGCGGCTACCCCGCCCCGACGCCGCGATCGAAAGCGTCTTGCTCGCGGCGATAGAGTGCTAGCGTCGATTCATACTCGGCCGCCGAAATCTTCCAGACCGGGTTTTCATCGGTGTGGGCGTTGCAATGGGCCGAGATCGCGCGATACAGAAACTTGAACAGGTGCCGCGGCACGCGCAAGGCCCGAATGCCGTCGATCAGTCGCCGGTCGCCCAGCGATTCGTCGAACAGATCCTTGAGCGACGGCGACTTGCCGGGAGCGGCGCAGGCCTTAATGCGGGCATTGGCCACGTCGTAGAGCGCCTCGCCGGTCCATTCGAGCGTCGGGACGACATTTTGCTTATCGAGCCGCGAGCGTTGATAGAAGTCGCGGCTTTCTCGCTCCACGAAGTACGACATTTCGATCGGCAGCAGGAGTTTGAAACCGATTCCGGGATGCTTGAGAAACTTGTTGTCGAGCATCGGCCAGAGGAGCGTCTTCATCTTATCCGGCGAGCCGTTCACCAGGTGCGGCTCGTCCAACCGATCGACCAGCACCAAGACCGACGGGTAGCCCAACGATTGCAGCAGGCCTTGAAACTTGTTGAGCAGCTCGAACCGGTCGTCGGTCCGCTGCTTGTTGGGAATCGGCTGATTGAGGAGTTCGTCGTTGGTGAGATGAGCCAGCACCTTGCGGAGCAACCCGGCGTTGCGCTCGAGCACGCGCAGGTTGCCGGCGATGCCGCGAGCGAGCCAAAACCGCTTCCAAAACGTGAGGAACCAGGGAATCCAGCCGGCGGCGATAAACAGGTACGGCCACACCGTGGTCAGCCAATCCGTTTGCTGCTGCCAGACGATGAAACCGAGAATCGCCGCCGTCACGGCGACGCCGATCGCCCCTTCGCGCCATGACTTCCACGTGCGAAACCCAAGCGCCCGTCGCAGTCGATGCCAGCGCACGCGATACGGCTCGGCCGTCGAGCGGTCGTAGCACGCGGCCAGGAGCAGCAAATCGCGGGCTTCGTGCCGCGACAGCTTGCCGACGTCGAGCTTCGAAGTGTCGAGCTTCGCGGCGTCGTCGGCCGAGCCCGGGACCGACTGCCCGGTCTGCACGATACGGTCGACGAGTTGCGTCACGCCAAGTGAGAGAATCGCGTCCATGTGGTCCCAGAGCATCCATTGCTCCAAGACCTGTTCCGCGCGGCGATTCCCCCAGAGCGAGTCGCGAAAGCGATCGAGAAACGGGTTGAAATCGTCGTAGTGAACCACGAACACCCGCCGATCCGGCCGGCGGCGATTGTGCTCGCCGAGGTGCTGCGCAATCTGCAGCCGCAGCGCGGTCTTGCCCGAACCTTTTTCGCCGAACACCACCGACGTCGCCGGCTCCAGCGGATCGCCGTAGATTTTATCCCAGCTCGGATGATGGGTGCTCACGATGCAGTGTTCCTTGAACACCGGATCGGTCTGGGCATCCTCTTCGGCGAAGGGGTTCTTGACGATGCCGTGGTGTTCGAGGAACTGCTGCAGTTTCATGAGAATCCGTCTACCAAATGCGAACGCAAACCGGAGGGCGGGGCAACGCCCCGCCCTGCAAACTTTCGACCATGCCGGCGCGAACTACTTCGCCTTCAAGCCGTCGATCATTTTCTGAAAGCCGGGCTGAGCGGCGGCGATCGACTTCTCGGGGCCGTACATCTTCACGAAGTACTGACCGGCTCCCTTGGTCACGATGATCGCGCCCAGCATGCGGTAGTTCGGCATTTCGGTGCCGGGCCCCGGCACGAACGGCCCCGGCTTGTCCAAGTAGGTCCCCTTGATGTCGACGACGTGCACTTCCTGCCCGGCGACTTCCTGCTTCTTCACGTCGGCCTTCACTTCCGCGCCGTCGCTCTTGAACTGACCTTTCCAACGATCGATGTTCGCGTCGACGCCGCCGCCGGCGCCCATCACCGTGACGCGTCCGCCGACGCTCTCGCCTTCCGCGGCCGGCGTGGCGAATTCATATTCCACGATGCGCGAACGGGGTTCTTTCGACTCCCAATCGGCCGGAGCGACCAATTGAAACTTCGAACCGATGTCGAACGGCGTTCCGTCGGCGGCGCGGGCCGAGGCCGACGCGAGCGATGCAACAAGTGTGCCGAGGAGGACGATGCTGGCGATCTTCATAACCGAGGAGCCCTCAAGAAAATAACGAGGTTTGGTCGTAGCGAAATCAGAAACTCAGTCAGGACTAAATCCGGTCGGCGCCGCGCGGCGTTCGTATCGCCCGAACTCACCGCGCTTCGCTCAAGGCCGGCCGAGTGCGGCCTTGTTCAAAACGTGATCGCTGGGATTCTTTTGGTGATCACGAGGTAGGCCACGGCGCCCAGAGAAATGGCCAGGCCCACCAAGAAGGCGATCAAGTTGGTGTACGAACTATTCTTGCGGCGTGGGTAGTATATCTCCGCACCGCGCGGCGCGGAACCGGCCGCGGAGACGACGCCGCCGATCGGTCCTGTCGCCGGGGCTGCGGCACCGAAGCCGGCCGATATCGGCACGGCCTGCGGAACGAGGGCCGGCGGAGCGGGAACCGCCGCCAAATGCGGCCAGACGACCGACGCCGCGCGCCATTCCGGCCAATCTTGCCGCCAGACGAGCGTCGTCGGCGCGAGGAGTCCTTGCTGCAGCCACGCCGCGACGGCCTGAGCCGCGATCGGCCCCTGCGGCTGCGGCGCTCCCGGGGCGGCCACATACCAACTCAGCGCCGGTTGTTCCGCGAGCGGATCGACTGTCGGCGGCGTCGTCGAAACGGCGAGCAACCGGCCGACGGGCAACGGCTGTCCCCCTCCGCTTCCGACGATGCCCGCGGCCGACTCGGCGGCTGCTTGGGGCGCGCCACGCGGCGGGTCGGAATCCTCGGCTCCTTCGCCGAGCGTGCTGCGCAGCGGAATCTCAATCCGGCCGTTGCACTTGGGGCAAAAGCCGCGCAAGCCGGCTTGATGATCTTTGACGTTGATTTTCTTGCCGCACGCCGGACAAAGAAACCGAATGCCCATGAAGTGATTCGCGCCTGGCGGCAGAAGGGAGTGAGGCGGGCATTATAGCGAGCGAGCGGAGAACGCCCTACCGCTTCCCTCGCCGCGAACGCGAATTCGCGGCGAGTTCGAATCGAACGGCGTTCGGTTCTTGGGCCGCGTCTGGTCGAGCTTCCCCGATCGGCGGCGGAAAGACGTTACCCGACCACTTCTTCCTTCGGCGGCTCTTCCTGCTCCAGCAATTCCTGAGCTTTACGGAGCATCCACACCGCGTCGTCGGAATCGAGGCACGGGCTATAGGCGATGAAGCCGTCGTCGGGCGTGTTGCCCTTATAGATCGTGCACACGTGGACGAACTTCACCGGACGGCGGCCCAGTTCTTCGAGAATCTGTTCCGTCGTGGCCAATTCCAAGTCGATCATCGCAATGGTCCTCTAGCGCGGCGAGTCGCAAGATCGGCCGGGCCAAGACCGCGACGACAAACCGTCGGACCTTGCCCCGCCGTTAAACTCTACCACCAACAATAGGACGCGATGTGGCGCAAGCGATCTTCCTTGCGGGAAGACGTCGGCCCGTTGATTTGGCGAAAAAAGTGTTGTCGAAAAGCGACGGCCCACCGCCGCGGAGTTCGCTCTGTAGCGATTGTGCGGCGACGGAATCGAACCGAACGGAATTCACCGCGCGGAGTTCCCGCAGGGCCGAGAGGAAATCTCTTCCGAAGTTCTCCTGACTGTGCGAGCGGCGGGGTTTATCTCCGCCGCTCGCTAAGGTCTTCCGAAACCGCCCTAGTAATAGAGCCGACGACTACTCCGACAAGTTGTGAAACAAGAAATGCATCAGGTTTTTGGTGCCGATCGTGCCTGCGGTCGAGAGGAGTTCGCCGGCCTTAAAACCCGCCGCTTGACCGTAATGCTCGGCGCGCGCGCGAACGCGCTCGAACACGTGCGCCTTCGCCGGCGGAAACTGCGTCGCGTAGCAGCGCACGCTCTCCAGCTTCTGTTCGAGCGTGTCGCCGATGTCGACCACGACATGCCCCGTGCCGGGCGGCAATTCCAGCGAACTAAAGTTCAGCGAGTAATACATGAGCGAAGGCACCGTATGCACGGGCAGGCCTTCAAAGTGTTCGTCCCACTTGGTGAGCCGTGAATAAAACACGGCCGCTTCCGTGATCATCATCGCTTGGTGATGATCGGGGGACGCCAGCGGCGTCTTGTCGCCGAAGCCGATGACGAGCCGCGGGCGATATTTGCGAAACTGCCTCGCCAGCGCGCTGCGAGCCTCAAACGAATCGAACAGTCGGCGATTCGGCAGTTCGAGATGCACCCGCACATGCACGCCGAGCACCTCGGCCGCGCGACGGGCCTCTTCGAGTCGCACTTGCGGGCCGGGCGAGAGCGGCGTCGGCTCGCCGTCGGTCAGGTCGATGATGCCGACCTTGAACCCTTGCTGAACAAGCATCGCCAAAGTGCCGCCGCAGGCAATCTCCACATCATCGGGATGCGCCCCCACGGCAATCACATCAAGCTGCGACACGTCCGTCGTCATCGTCGTCTCACGGAGAAGGGGGATAAGGGGATAGGAGGAGATGGAGGAGATCGAAGAAAAGGATGCAGGAGACGCAGCTAGACTTTCGATTGAATGCGGCGGAAGTCGGCTTTCTCTTTGGAGAAGTTGACGAGCAAGCCGGTCAAGAGCCCGGTCGCTTTCAGATACGACCGAATCTGGGCGTAATGGGCTCGGCTCAACTCTTCAACCGTCTTCAATTCCAGGATCACCGCGCCGGCGACGACGAGATCGAGCCTGTGTCGTCCGACCAGAACTCCCTCGTAGAAGATTTCGATTTCTTTCTCTCGTTCGACCGGGATGTCGGACTTGTGAAATTCGACCAGAAGCGCGGCCTGGTAGACCGACTCGATAAAACCCGGCCCCAGATTCTGATGAACACGAATGATCGACTCGATAATCCGGCTCGTCAGCCGATCAAGCGCGGAATCGTGATTCTCCATATCCGTTTCTCGAACTTCTTAGTATCCGATCTTCATCCCCACATCTCCTCCTTATCTCCCTATCCCCCTTCTCTGAAATGCGGACTCAGGAAGCCGGTTTGACGACGGAGATGAGGAACGTGGGGTTGAGGGCGTCGAATCTGACTCGTTCGAGTTGGTGGGTGCCGCGGGCGATGTTGAGCATCCAGACATCCGCGTGGCCGGCTTTTTGTTGCAGGGTCTTTTGCACGTCGGCTAGGTTTTCGATGCTCCCCGTGTTGGCGACGAGCCGGCCGCCGGGTCGCAGCCGCGCGTACGCCAGATCGATCAGCTTGGCGATCTCGCGGCCGAGGCCGCCGACGAAGACGGCGTCCGGATCGGGCAAGTCTTTCCAGGCTTCTGGCGCTTGGCCCAGGATCGGCCGCACGTTCTTGACGCCGAACCGCTCGGCGTTGGTCACGATCAGGCTGTGATCCCCCGGGTCCATTTCGATGGCGTACGTCGTGCCGTCGTTGGCGATTTGCGCCGCTTCGATCGACACCGATCCGCTGCCGGCGCCGATATCCCACACGATGCTCCGCGGGCCGAGATCCATTTCGGCGATGGCGAGCGTGCGCACCTCGGCGGGAGTGAGCAGACCTTTTTTCGGCTTCGACTGCTGGAACATCTCGTCGGGATTTCCGAACAACCGGCGGCCGACCGATTCCATCGGCCGGTCCGGCACGTTCGGCTTGCGGACCAAGATCATCACGTTGAGCGGCCCGAACGACTCGGCGGCGATTTCCTTGAGTTCGCCTTGCGTGACGCATTCATCCGGCGAGCCGAGGTTCTCGCAGACGTAGGCGGTGAAATAGTCGATGCCGCGCTCGAGCAGCGCCGCCGCGACCTTGCTGGCGGTGTTCGCCTCGCTGGTGAACAAGCCGACTTTCTCGGCCGAGCGAATTCGCTCGACGACTTGTTCGAGCGGGTGATTGGCGAGGTTGGAGAGATACGCCTCGTCCCAGTTTTCCTTCACGCGGGCGAAGGCCAACTGCATACTGCTGACGTGCGGCACGACCTCGAAGCGCTGCTTGCCAAGCTTGTCGCATAGGAAGCGCGAGATGCCGTAGAAGAGCGGATCGCCCGACACCAATACGACGGCGCTACCGCTCTTATGGGCCGCCAAGCGATCGACGACCGGTTCGAGATTCGCTCCCAACACGACCCGCTCGGCGGCCGACTTGGGGACGTGTCGCAAGGTGTGATCGTTCCCCACCAAGAGCGAGGCGGCGAGAATCAACTGACGCGCGCCGGCCGTGATGCCGTCGAGGCCGTCGTCGCCGATGCCGATGATGTAGATCTTGTCGTGCGACGCGTGCGATTCGTTTGCCACGGAGATGTCCTGCCGTTATGCCGGCGCTCGGGGGCCTTGTGGGCTGAAAAAAGTCCGCTCGCATTGTTCCTGTCGGCGTCGTTAAGTGTCAAGCGATGGATATGTTGGACGACGCCGCGACTCGAAGTTGTGGCTGTTCGGACGGCGCGGTACAAAAGTCGGCTTACTTGCCCTGAAACACTCGCCTTCTTCCCGATAGTTTCCCGCCATGAGCAGCGCCAAGCCTCGCGTCTTGATCACACCGCCGGTTCTGCATCCGCAGCAAGGTCCCTACTACGAAGTGCTCGCCGCGGCGGGCTGCGAAGTGGTGTACCCGCCGGCGGGCGTGAACTTCAACGACGCCAATACGCTCGTCGCTCATCTGCGGGGCATCGACGCCGTGCTTTGCAGCGTCGAGCCGTACACGCGCGACGTGATGGATCGCAGCAAGCTGCGCTGCATTGCCCGCGTGGGAGTCGGCTACGACGCGGTCGACGTCACGGCCGCGACCGATCACGGAGTCGCCGTCTGCATTACGCCGGGCACGAACGAAAACTCCGTCGCCGAGCAGGCCTTCGCGATGATCTTCAGCGTATTTCGCGAGATCGCGGTGCGCGACGCCGAGATTCGCGCCGGACAGTGGCGGCGCAACTGCGTGCGCCGCCTGGCCGGCAATACGCTCGGCCTCGTCGGCCTGGGGCGCATCGGCCGGGCGATGGTGCCGCGCGCGCACGGACTCGGCCTCTCGGTCGTCGCTTACGATCCGTTCGCCGATCGCGACTACGCGGCCGCGAACAAAGTGAAGCTCGTGTCGTTCGACGAATTGCTTGCGCAGTCCGACATCGTGAGCCTGCACATGCCTTGCACGCCGGAGACGACGGATTTGATCAACCGCGCGACGCTGGCGAAGATGAAAAAGGATAGCGTGCTGATCAACACCTCGCGGGGCGGACTGGTCGACGAAGACGCCCTGCACGAATTCCTCACGAACGGACATTTGTTCGGCGCGGGGCTCGACGTGCTCAAACAAGAGCCGCCGTCGAAGGATCACCCGCTATTGAAGTTGAAAAACGTCACGCTCGCGCCGCATATGGGCGGCATCGATCAAACCGCGCTCGACGCCATGGCCAAGCTCGCGGCCGAGTGCATCGTCGGCCTCTCGCGCGGCGAGCCGCCGCCGGGCTGCGTCGTCAATCCGCAGATTCTGCCGGGTTGGAAGTGGTAAGGCGCGAACGGCATCGGCTAAACTGAGCGGGCAATCTCCGCCGCTTGCGTCGGGACGTTGTCTCGCCGTGCCTCCCTTCCCGCCGCCGCCTCCGAGGTCCGTAATGCAGGGACGAACCTTCGCGCGACGCCGCACTTGCGCCGTTCTTACTCTCGGCGTCGTCTCTTGGGCCTATGTGTTCTCGACGATTCCGATCAGCTGCGCCGCCGATCCGGTCGCGGACATCGTTTCCGCGCCGCTGAGCCCCGCGGAATCGTTGAAGTCGATTGTCGTGCGGCCCGGGCTCATGGTCGAACTCGTCGCCCACGAGCCGCTCGTCGTCGATCCCGTCGCCATCGCTTGGGACGCCGCGGGCCGACTGTGGGTCGTCGAGATGAACGACTATCCGTTGGGGCTCGACGGCAAGGGGCAACCCGGCGGGCGAGTGAAGATTCTCACCGACGACGACGGCGACGGACGCTACGACGGCGCCAAGGTGTTTCTGGAAGGCCTGCAATATCCGACCTCGGTCTTGCCCTGGCGCGACGGTGCGCTCGTCTGTGCCGTGCCCGACATTCTCTTCGCTCGCGACACGACCGGCGACGGCCGGGCCGATGAACGACAAACGCTCTACACCGGCCTGCTCGTCGGCAATCCGCAACATTTGGCCAATGGGCTGCGCTACGGCGGCGACGGCTGGGTGCATTGCGCCAACGGAGCGACGAAGACTCCCGTGAAGTCCGTGAAGACCGGCGAGGAAATCGAAATCGGCACCCGCGATTTCCGCATTCAGCCCGACTCGGGGGCGATCGAGCCGCTCGCCGGCCGCTCGCAGTATCTCCGCGAGTGCGACGACTTCGGCAACTGGTTCGGCAACTCGAACAGCAATCCGATGTTCCACTTCGTGCTGGAAGATCGGTACCTGCGGCGCAACCCGCATGCCCTCTATCCCACGGTGCAGCACGACGTCTCGATACGGCCGGGTGCGGAACAGGTGTTCCCGATCAGCCGCACGGTGACGCGTTTCAACGACCTCAGCCGAGCCAACCGCTTCACATCGGCCTGCAGCGCGATGATCTACCGCGACGACTTCCTCGGTGCGGAGTACGCCGGCAACTCGTTCGTCTGCGAACCGGTTCATAATTTGGTACACCGCGAAGTCGTCGCCCGCGACGGCGCGACGTTCACGAGCCGCCGGCCCGACGACGAAGCGCGGAGCGAGTTTCTGGCCTCAAGCGACAACTGGTTCCGGCCGTCGATGGTACGGACCGGCCCCGACGGCGCGCTCTGGATAGCCGACATGTATCGCTTGGTGATCGAACATCCGGAATGGATTCCCAAGGAGTGGCAAGCCAAGCTCGATCTGCGAGCCGGGAGCGACAAAGGGCGAATCTATCGCGTGCGTCCGGCGAATTTGGAACCGTGGCCGATTCCGAAGTTGAGCGGCCTGACTCCCGAAAAGCTCGCGGAGAAGCTCACCAGCGGCAACGGCACCGTGCGCGACCTGGCGCTGCAACGGCTGGTCGAACTGTTCGGCGGCGACGAGCCTCGCTCGATGGAGAAAGGACGCGTCGCCGAGCTTCTGATCAAGCAAGCGACGACCGGTTCGCGGCCGACGACCCGATATCAATGCCTCGCCGCGCTCGCGCTGCTCGACGAACTCGATACGCATGTGTTGCGGCAGGCCCTGGCCGACGAGGACCCGCGCGTTCGCGTCGGCGCGTTGCGCTGGATCGACGGCGAGTTGTACGCCCTCGACAAGCAGTTGCTGCCGGCCGTGGCGAAGCTGGCCGACGACGCTGACGGGCAAGTTCGGCTCTACGCCGCGTGTGCGCTCGGCGAGGCCAAGGGCGACGCCGCGGCCGAAGCGCTCGCGACGTCGATTAGCCGGGCGGGCGACGACGAATGGGCGCTCGCGGCCGTCGCCGGCTCGCTCAACAACGACAATTGCACGGCGACCGCGCTGCGAGCGGCGCGGCGGGCGCGCGACGGCAAGCAGGGCGTTCTTCCGCTGCTCAAGACGCTCCTGCCGACGGCGGCCGCACTGAAGCAATCGACGGCTCTCGATGCGCTCGTTCAATCGGCCGCCGCGCAGACCGACGAGGCCGCGCGGTTTCGCGCCGTCGCCGTGGTGCTCGACGAGTTCGCTCGCCGCCAACTCGCGCTCGCGTCGCTGGAGAAATCCGCCGACGCGAAGCTGCGGTCGTGCGCAGCGGCGCTGCGCGGCGTTTTACAAGCGGCCCGCGAAAGCGATCTCGCCGCCGAGAACGAGACTTCGGCCGCGGCTTTCGCGCTCTACGGCTACGATTCATCGCAGCGCGAGGCGGAGCGAGCCCGGGTCGCCGGCTTTCTCGGCCCGCACGCTTCCGAAGCGAAATTCGCGGCGACCTTGAAGGTGTTGTCGCGGTTCGGCGATGCGGCTTCGGCCGACGATTTGCTTCGTCGTTGGCGCGAGTATTCGCCGATGCGAAAAGACCTGGTGCTCGACGCTCTCTTGGCCCGCCGCACTTGGACCGAGAAATTACTCGACGCCGTCGCCGGTAAGCAAATCTCCGCCGCCGAGCTCGACATCACGCGCTCGCAGCGTTTGCTCACTCATGCCGAGCCGGCGATCCGCGACCGGGCGAAGCAGGTCTTGGCCGCGGCGATCAACGCCGATCGGGCCAAAGTCGTCGACCAATTCCTCGCCGCGGCTACGCTCGCCGGCGACGCCGCACGCGGCAAGGAAGCGTTCACCAAATCGTGCGCCAACTGTCATAAGCTCGGCGAGCTCGGCCACGCGGTCGGCCCCGACTTGGCGGCGCTCAGCGATCGTCGGCCTACGACGCTCTTGATCTCGGTGCTCGATCCCAATCGCGCGGTCGAATCGAAGTACGTGGCCTACACGGCCGAGACCGACGAGGGGCTCGCCTACACCGGCGTGCTGGTCGCCGAATCGACGAACGACGTCACGCTGGCCTTGGCCGACGGCAAGCGGCAAACGATCGCGCGCGCTAACCTCGACACGTTCGCGAGCACCGCGAAGTCGCTGATGCCCGAAGGCATGGAGAAAGATCTGACGCCGCAGAAGCTGGCCGACATCTTCGCCTTTCTCGGGGCGACGCAGGCCCGCCCCAAGCAATTCGCCGGCAACGAGCCGAAGGTCGTGTCGCCGGAAGCGCTTCGCGGCGAATTCTATTTACTTCCGCAAGACGCCGCGATTTTCGGCCCGACGCTCGTCTTCGAGCCGAAGTTTTCCAACCTCGGCTATTGGCGCAGCCCCGACGATCGCGCGGAATGGGAGCTGGAGGTCGCGCAGCCCGGCCTCTACGACGTGTGGATCGAGTATGCCCGGGCCGACGAAGCCGGCGGCGCGTTCGTGCTGGAAGTCGCCGGTCAACGCGTGCGCAGCGCCACGGTCGCCACCGGCGGCTGGGACAACTATCGCACGTTCAGCCTCGGCCCGCTGCCGCTCGAGGCCGGCCGCCGCCGGCTCATCCTACGCGGCGACGGCCCGATCGACGGCGCTTTGTTCGACTTGAAGTCGATTCGCGTGAAACCACGCTGACTTCAGTTTTTCCCGTTCCGAACTTCGCGATTTGAGAGCGTTCATGAGATTGGGATCGCCGTATCGTTTTGTCTTTTTGGCTCTGTTCGCGCTGTCGGTCGTCCCGGCCGCGGCGGCCCCGGTCTACGACGACGAAGATGAAGAGCCGCAATATGCGCCCGGGTTGATCGCCACGTTGGCGGCGGGGGGCGAAGGGGTCGTGCGCCGCGTCGACGACGACGTGCAGTTCGTCTGGCGCGACGGCGCGCCCGACGGACGCCTGAACGGCGGGCCGTTTACGGGCCGTTGGGAAGGACGATTGTTTACGCAAACGCCCGGCGAATATCGCTTTCACGTGTTCGCCGGCGGCGGCCGGGTCGAATTGAAACTCAACGGCGCGTCGCTCTTGGCTGTCGAGGCGATCGAGCCGGCTTGGCACGTGTCGCCGCCGGTCAAGCTCGGCTACGCGCACTCGCCGCTGGAATTGTCGTTCGCCGCCCCAAGCGACGAGGCCGCGCGAAAACAGGCCGTGCTCAAGTTGCATTGGAGCGGGCCGCAGTTCGCCGTGGAGCCGGTTCCGGATCGGCATCTGTTTCACGACCCGAAAGCGACGCCCGATCACCAATTCGACGACGGCCGCTCGCTTGTGCGGATGTTGCGCTGCGCGGCCTGCCATGAGATTCCCACGGAGCGCGAGCGATTGCCGGCCCCGGCGCTGACGCATCTCGAAGGCAACCTCTCGCCGGAGTGGCTCGTCGGCCATTTGGCGAGCAATCAACAAAGCGCGACTTCCGAACCGCAATCGCTCGCGCGCCGCATGCCGCACTTCGCCGTGACGCGAGAGGACGCGGAGGCGATCGCCGCGTATCTACTCGACAAATCGAAGTCGTCGGCGTCGGTGAAGATGCCGAAAGCGAAGGCCGATGAACCGCAAGCCGCTGCGCCACCTGCCGCACCGCTCGATCCGCGCGCCGCGGAAGAAGCCAAGCGGAAAAAGCCCAAGGCCCGCAAAGAGCCGAGCGTGCGTGAAGGGGCGATCCTGGCCAAGAGCATCGGCTGTTTGGCTTGCCACACCATCGACAAGCTCGGCACGCAGTCGCTCTTCTCAGGAGGCGACCTGACTGCGATCGCCGCGAAACGTCCGGCCGCGTTCTTCGTGCGTTGGCTTACCGATCCGGCGAAGCTCAATGCCGATCATCGGATGCCGGTCTTCAAGCTGAGCGAGTTGGAACGCAGCGATTTGGTCGTCTATTTGGCGACCCTACGAGGCGAAAAGAATAGTGACAACGATGCCGGGGCCGCCGCCTCATCCGCCCAGCGGGCGCTTTCTCCCCGCGGGGAGATAGAGGAGGAGTTGGTAGCGCGCGGTCGGCGATTGATCGCCGAGCATCGCTGCGCGAGTTGCCATCGACTGCCGACGGAGGACAAAGCGCTCGCGCGCCTCGACGACTCGCCGGCCGCGTTTCTCCGTAAGAATGCGAAGTCGAATTGGGACGACTCGTGCCTCGGTGAGCCGAACGCCGCGGAACATCGCCCCGGCTACCGGCTCGACGATACACGGCGCAAGGCCGTGGCGACCTATTTGAAACAAGCCGCGGCGCCGCGGGCCGGCGTTACGCCGACCTTCGACGGACGCTTTGTGCTCCAAGAGCGCAATTGCACGGCGTGCCATGCGCGGGGCTTGGGGCAAGGCTTGGCCGACGACGCGCCGCAGATCACGGCCGCCGAGCCGACGCTGTTGCCGGTGCAGGCCGTGCTGCTGCCGCCGTCGCTCAACGGCGTCGGCGATAAGCTGTCGGAGAAGGCGCTCGAAGAAGCGGTGCTGTTGAAGCGCGAGCCGCTGCGACCGTGGCTGCGAGTGCGGATGCCGAAGTTTCCGCTCGCCGGCGAAGAGCTCGCGGCCTTGCAAACCCATCTGGTCGACCACGACCGAATCCCCGATCTCCCCCCTGCCCCGGAAACGGCGAGCGCCGACGAAAACGAAACGGCGCAGCGTCTCGCGGCCCGCCGCTTGGTCACGGCCGACGGGTTCGGCTGCACGAGTTGCCACAAGATCGGCAATTCGGAACCGGCGGGCATCACGAACATCGCCGCGCACGGAACCGATCTGACGCTGCTCGGCGAACGGATTCGGAAGCCGTGGTTCGATCGCTGGGTGAAGAACCCGTCGCGGATCGTCCCGCGCATGGAGATGCCGGCGATTCAGATGCCGGTCAAAGGCGTGATGCACGACGACGTCAATCTGCAACTCGCCAGCGTCTGGAAGGTGCTCAACGAACCGGGCTTCACGCCGCCGCTGCCGAACCCCGTGCGCATCGTGCGGGCGCGCAACGTGCCGGGGCTCAAGGAGCGGGCCTCGGTCATCACCGACAATTTCACGATCGACGACAAGACCTACGACAGCGCGATCGTGATCGGCCTGCCAAATCGACACAACGTCTTGTTCGATCTGGAGCAGAACCGACTCGCGGCTTGGTGGACGGGGGACACCGGGTTGGAACGCACGAAGGGGAAGAGTTGGTATTGGGAACCGGGAGGAGCATTGGTGCTTGGTGCGCCGACGCCGAACGAAGGGTCGAATGATCCTACCGGCGCTGCGCTGCATTCCGAGGTGACGCTGCTTGCGGGCAGCTCGCAAACTCAAGTTGCGTTTAATCCGACTTCGACGACACAAGTGCGCTCGCTGCTCGACGAAGTGCGGCATATCGAAAACGGCATACAACTTCGTTATCGCGTTCCGTTCGTCAAGAACCTTCCCCCGTCGAAACGCGATTTAAGCGAACTGGTCGTAGTGCAAACGATCCATTCCATTGAAGGAGGGTTCCGACGACGGTGGGAACTCTCCGGCACGCGACGTGCCGTCAATCTGCTGATGACGTTGGCAACCGGCAACGTTTTCACCGAAGCCGGCGATCGCTCGGTCGTTGCCGTGGAACTTCCGGGACGACCGCGTCTCATGTTGCGCTCACCGGGAGCCTTCCAAATCAATTCGTTGGGCGTCTGCGTGGCCCTCGATCGTGAAGCGGACCGATTCGTCTGTGAGGTCGACTATTTGGTCGACCTTCCCGTCGACACCTTTCCGACCGACATCCCGGCGATGCCGAATCCGCAGGCGGTGAAGATCGACGTCGTGCCGGGCTACGACGGCGTGCAATTGCCGTTGAGCATCGCCGAGATGCCGACCGGCATGGCGTGGCGCAAAGACGGCTCGCTCGTGTTCACGTCGCTCAAAGGGCGCGTGATCGCGGCGCGCGACACCGACGGCGACGGGCTCGAAGATACGCAGCTCCCGGTAAGCGACGACTTGGCCGCGCCGTACGGCATCGCCGTCGCCGAGGAAGACGGCAAGGAAGTGCTCGACGTCATCAATAAATACGCCCTGCTGCGGCTGTTCGACGCCGACGGCGACGGGTTCTACGAGCGCAACGTCGTCGCCGCCGACGGCTGGGGGCATACCGATGACTATCACGATTGGGCCGTCGGGCTGCCGCGGATTACGGGGAGCGCGCTCGGAAAGGCGGCGATGGGCTACTACGTCGGCCTGCCGTGTCAGCAAGACGATCGACCGACGGTGAAAGCAACTTATCGCGGCCAAGGCTTGAAGCTTCTGGCTCGCACGCCGACGGACGAAGACCCACGCCGCTTTTCGGTCGAAGCGTTTTGCGGCGGCCTGCGTTTCCCGATGGGGCTGGCGGTGAACAAAGCCGGCGACCTCTTCGCGAGCGATAATCAAGGGAACTACAACCCGTTCAACGAAGTGAACCACTTGCAGCCGGGGAAGCGATTCGGCTTCATCAACAAGCTCGAAGCCAAGCCGGGATTCTCGCCGCCAGTCGAGTCGCCCGCGCTGGAGTTGCCGCACCCCTGGACGCGCAGCGTGAACGGGATGTGCTTCCTCGACACGCCGCAACAAGTGCGGGCCCAACGCAAGGCCGACGGGAAGCCGGCAAACTTGTTCGGGCCGTTTGAAGGGCATCTGCTCGGCTGTGAGTTCAACTACCGGTCGCTGTTTCGCATGACGTTGGAAAAAATCGACGGCGTCTACCAAGGGGCGGCGTTCCCTTTCAACGAGTTTCCGAAAGAGAACCAGCCGACGTTTGAAGGCCCGACGGTATGCGAAGTCGCGCCCGACGGCGACCTGTACGTCGGCAACTTGCAGGACAGCGGTTGGGGCGGCGGGCGCAACACCGGTTCGTTCGTGCGCCTGCGTCCGCAGGACGACGCGACGGCCTTGCCCGCCGGCTTGGCCGATATTCGAGCCGAGGCCGACGGATTTACGCTCGTGTTCACGCAGCCGATCGACGGCAAAGCGGCGAAAGAGCGCTCGGCCTACACCGTCGACATGTTCCGCCGCATCTCGACGCCGCAATACGGGGGCAACGACGTCGATCGCCAAAACGTGAAAGTGACCAAGGTCGCGGTCGCCGACGACGGACGAAGCGTGCGACTTTCGGTCGACAAGATGCGGGCCGGATTCGTGTATGAATTCCACCTTGCAAACCTCGCCGGCGGGAAAATGTTTTTCCCGGCCGAAGGTTTTTACACGATGAAACGCGTGCCGAAGCCGTAAACGGGCGGGGCAAACTTCGCAGCCCCCACTTCCCGAAACGGCCGCTGCGGCGATGATGGAGGATTGCGACGCGGCCCGCCGCGGGCTCGTCGCGTCCGTTCAACGCCTTCGGGGTCCGCCGTTCGCCATGTCCGACTCTTCGCAGTTTTTGTTCATGACTTGTCAGGTCGGCGCCGAGCCGACGCTCAAGCGCGAGCTCGCCAAGTATCGGCCGAGCTTTCGCTTCGCGTACTCAAGGCCCGGCTTTCTCACCTACAAGCTTCCCGAGAAGCATGGGCTGAAAGACGACTTTGAGCTGCATTCGGTGTTCGCGCGGGCGTACGGGTTTTCGCTAGGGAAGGCCGAGGTCGCGGCGGCAGTCGCTAACGAGGCAGCTCCCTCCCCCCCGGCCCCGCTCCCCGAAGGGGCGAGGGGAGAACTCGCGGCGCAGGTGTGGAAGTTGGCCGAGGGGCGGACGTTCGACGCGTTGCATGTGTGGCCGCGCGATCAGCGGACCCCGGGCGAACATGGCTACGAGGTCGGACCGACCGAGGAATCGCGGGCCGTGGAGCGATTGCTGCGCGAGACCGCGCCGGAAGCGCAAGCGGCGCTGCGCACCAAGAAGCCGACGCAAAAGGGCGATCTCGTCCTCGACGTCGTCGTGACCGAGCCGCACCAGTGGTGGGTCGGCTATCACAAAGCCGCGAGCCTCGTCTCGCGCAAACCTGGCGGGATGTTCGAGGAAATCGAACTGCCGTACGAGGCCGTGTCGCGGGCGTACTTGAAGACGGAGGAAGCGCTCCGCTGGTCGAAATTGCCGCTCAAAAAAGGTGACGAAGCCGTGGAGATCGGTTGCGCGCCGGGCGGCTCGTGCCAGGCGCTCCTCAAGCGCGGGCTGTTCGTCACCGGCATCGATCCGGCGGAGATGCATCCCGCGGTGTTCGATCATCCGCAGTTTCGTCATCTGCGGATGCGGGGCAACGACGTGAAGCGGCGGGAGTTTCGCGACGTGCGGTGGCTCACGACCGATATGAACGTGGCGCCGAACTACACGCTCGACACGGTGGAGGATATCGTCACGCACCGCGACGTCGATATCGAGGGAATGTTGCTGACGCTCAAGCTGCTCGATTGGAAGCAGGCCGACGAGATTCCGCAATACATTTCGCGCGTGCAGAGCTGGGGGTTCGACCAGGTGCAATGTCGCCAGTTGCAGCACAACCGCCGCGAGTTTTGCCTGGCGGCGCATAAGTCGGCCGCGGCGCACGAGCACGAAGATGCGGAAGCGGCGGAAGAACGCGCGGCGCGCAAGCTTGCGCAATTGAAGAAGGCGAAGTCGAAAGAATAAACGGCATCGCCGGGCGTCGCGGCTGCGCGGCGTTTAAACGAGACGCCGCATTAAACGAGTTCTTCGACCTCTTCGCCGGCGTTGACCGTGATTTCGCCCGCGTCTTCCAGTCGGCGAACGACGTCGACGATTTGCTGCTGCATTTGCTCGACGGCCGAACGCTTGACGGGGCCGAGGTAGTCCATTTCTTCCTTGAGCATTTCGCCGGCGCGGGTCGACATGTTGCCGAGCACCTTCTGCTTGAGCTCGTCGCTCGCCGTTTTGAGAGCCAAGGCCCACTGCGAGTTTTCGACGTTCTTGAGCACCGTCTGGATGTCTTTGACGGCGAACTTGGCGATGTCTTCGAAGACGAACATGCGGCGACGGATTTCCTCGACGAGATCGGGATCTTCCTGGGCGAGGTTTTCCAGCAGGCCGCGTTCGGTGGCGCGATCGGCGACGTTGAGGATTTCGGCCACGGCTTCGACGCCGCCCGCCGTCTCGAACGATTGGCTGGTGATGCTCGACATGCGGTGTTCGAGTCCGCGTTCGACCTCTTGAATGATCTCGGGGCTGGTTTGCCCCATGCGCGCGATGCGGCGGACGACGGACAGCTGCCGCTCGCTCGGCAAGCCGGCGATCACCTGCGCGGCCTTTTGCGGCGCGAGGTGCGAAAGAATGAGGGCGATCGTCTGCGGGTGCTCGTCCATGATGAACGTAAGCAGGTGCGTCGCATCGATCTTCTGCAAAAAGGCGAACGGCAGCGCTTCGATTTGCTGACGGACGTTTTCGAGCGTGCTGTTGGCGTTTTTGCCGAGCGCTTTTTCGACAAGGCTCTTGGCCAGATCGAGGCCGCCGGCGCTGCTGCCGAAGGCCTGCGGATTGACTTCGGCAAACTCGCGAATCGTGGTCGATTGCTCGTCGCCTGCGATGTGGCCGAGGCGGGCGATCTCGATGGAAACCAGTTCGACCTGCTTGGGATGCAGCTTGGAGAGCAACTGCGCCGCTTCCTCTTCGGGCAAGCTGGCGAGCAACACGGCGGCTTTGCGAAGTTCGGGAGCGGCCACGGTGAAAAGCTCCAAATGTCGAAGGTCGAGCGGCGCGTCGATGCCGGCGGCGGCAGGCGTCGCCTCAAATGGGCGACCGATACAATCGTTACATTTTCCGACCTCTCGCGCGGTTCATCGGCCGCCGGCGGGGCGAAACTTAAAGAATTCGATATCGATTGCAGTGATCGTGCGAAATGGTCCGACCGCGAGGACGGAGGGGATGGGATAAAAAGCGACACGTGGGAAATTGACGGCACGTTGTGGACGGCAAGCTACATTTGTCGCGGACCAGGTCGGAAGCCCCCATTTCTCCGTATTTTCACGATCGAGCCCGTCATGTTTTCAGAGCGACGCAAAAACTTTCGTTCGCCCGTGGTCGGAACCCGCGAGGGTACGCTTATCGTCGGCAAGGCGGAATTGCTAGTGCGGCTGATGGACGAGTCGGCCGGCGGAATGAACGTGGCATCGGATCAGATGCCGGCGTTTGTGGAAGGCGTGGAAGGGATTCTCAAGACCGACGACGGCGACGAATACCGGATGCGCGTCGTGCACATCGAACAGCGCGGCATGTGCTCGCGACTCGGGCTGCAACGGCTGGAGACGCTCTCGCACGGCGGGAAGAGCTTGGTGAAAACCTCGGCGCAGAATCCGCAGCGCGCGCTGAAGATTGCGATGTTTACCGGGATCGGCTTGTTGGTCGGCATCGGCGCGCAAGCGGAACCGGTACGCAAGCAGCTGGCGAAAGTGCCCGGTTTTTCCAAGGTGTTCGTCGCTCCGGAAGAAAAACCCGGACCGATCGCGCCGAAGATCAGCCAAGGTCTGCGCGATCGGTTGCGCGAAAGCTTCGATATCAACTTGTTCGCGGAGCCGGAGATGTCGGTTCTGCTCCGTTTGCGGCCGGAACAGCAGACGAAGATCGAAAGCGTGATCGACGCCAAAAACTCGGTTTTGCGCTCCGCGGCGCCGAAGTCGCAGCAAGCGGCGATCCTCTACATCACGCAAATGGCGATGCTCGGCGTGCTCGACACGGAGCAGAAGTATCGTCTGGAATCGTTGCTCGAGCACACGATCGGCGCCACCGATTTGCTGCAGAAGCTGGTGATGCAGTATTGGCCGACCGCCGACGCCGAAGAACTCTACAAACGCTTGGGCGCGCCGGCTTTGGCGCTGCCGCAAATGGCCGAGCGGTTAAGAATGGACGAGAAACAGCTCCGCGCCATCCGCACGATCATAGACGAAGCGCTGGACAAATCGGAAAACCTGTATCGCGCGGCGAAGACGGGCGAACAGGAGCAGGAACTGCTTGTCACGGCGTTCGGTTATCTCGACGTCGCGCAGGCCCGCTGCTTGGCCGTGCTGAACGACGAACAGCGTGCGATTCTGGAAGCGATGGGAAAACGCGAGTAGTCGCCGCGGCGACGGACGTCGCTCAGGCCGACCACTCGTATACGCCTTCTTGCCCCTCGCATTCGTCGACGGCGATACGCAACCGCTGCGGGCGATAGCCGGCCGCGGCATCGAGCCGTTCGAGCAGCCGGCCGGCGATGTGCCGTGCCAAGAGTTCCGCAGTCGTTTGCACCAAGGGGAGCAGCAGGCAGTCGCCGCTCGGGAAGACCCATCGTCGGTCTTCGAACGTCACCGTGACTTCGTTATCCTGTTCGACGACGTGAATCGTCGGGTGCCTCGTGGGCAGCAGCATGCGGTGATCGAGTTCCAAGACGATCCGCTTGAGTTCGTCGCGCAAGGCGATGAAATCGACGACGTACTGATTGGCATCGAGCGGGCCGAATACTTCCGCCGTGACGCGATAGTTGTGCCCGTGTAACCGCTCGCAGATGTTGCCGGCGAACGTAATGAAGTGGGCCGCCGAAAACACCAGTTCGGTCTTGCGGACACGCACGGAATAAGATTCTTGCGGCATCGCTAAATTGTAAGCGGAAGCGGGAGCGTCGCGTCGCGCAAAACGACGAACAAGCCGGCGGCGATCAGATCGGCCGTGGTTCCCGGGTTGCGTCGGTGGCCGTCGCTGCGCAGCCAGAAGTCGAAATCCGCCAGGGCTTCGTGATACGTTTCGTTCCCGTCGGCCGCGGCGCGGAGAACCTGGCCGGCGTAATCGGCCGCCAGCTGCGCGGTTTCCAGGCCGCACTTGCGGGCGATTAGCGTGTCTGGAATTGCCTGCATCGTTCGCAAATGACAACGAATCACGGCGTCGGCCAGCGACAACCCCTCGGCCAGCCCGCTGCGAATCGCCGGCACAACGAAATGGAAGACCTCGGTAAAGCCGTTCGCATATTGTTTGGCGACGCTATCGCGATCCGCGGCCAAACGCATGGCATGGAGCAAATCTGCCGGCGGAGCGTCGTGAATGTCGGCTTCGGGCGATTTGCCCATGCCGCCCGGCTGAGCGATTCGAATCGCCTGATAGACGAGAGCGGCGTCGTCAGGCGTCAGTTCGGCGAGTACGTCGGCCGTCGCTTGGCGCAGCGGGCGATCGCGGAAACCGGCCGCCGAAGCCAACGGTGCGAGCAACAGCACGATTCCTAGATTGGCGTTCGTGGCGACAAGGCGCCGCGTCTCGCCGACGGCATCGAGCACGGTTTGCCCCAGCGGCGCTCCGGCCGCGGCTCGCTCGAGCGCCGGGCCGATCGCCACGGCCGCGGTTAGGAAGTCGGTGAACTTCAGATCTTCAAAGTCGGCGCCGCGATGCACGTTGCCCGGCTTCGGAATCGCCGCCTCGAGCAAACAAGCCCAGGTCGCCGTCTGTCCGACGGTGAGCGGCGCTTTGTCGATCGTGAAGTCGAACTTTTCGTCGATCATCGGTTCCGGCTCGAAACGGCCGGCGTCGCGGTCGGCAGCCCCGCCGCGACGATCGGCAAGATGCGTTCGATCGCGTCTTCGACGACATAATGTCCGCAATCGTCGAACCGATGAATTTCGGCCGCGGGAAAAAACTCGCGGAAGCGCTCGAGAAAATGCGGTGTGAAGCACCAATCCTTCATGCCCCAGATCAATTGCACAGGCAAATGAGCCAGCGACGTGAGCCGGCGCTCGACCTCGTGCAACGTTTCATAACTCGGATGGTCGGCTGCGAGCGGAATGTCTTGCACGAACCGGTGCACGGCGATTCGATGAGCGTAACTGTCGTAAGGGGCGACGTAGCCGGTCTGCACGGCCGCGGTGAAACGTTCCGGCTTCTCGGTCGCCATTTTGAGCGCGGCGAGGGAGAAAAGGTTGAGCCCGCGCACGCCGAGCGCTCCCAGCAGGGGAAGCCGACAGACACGAATTCGCCACGGACAACGAGTCGAACGATACGCGGCCGTGTTAAACAACATGAGCCGACGAAAGCGCTCCGGCAGTCGCCCGGCCGCTCCGAGGCCGATGGCTCCGCCCCAATCATGCGCGAGCAGCGTGATGTTGCGCAGGTCGAGCGATTCAATGAGCCGCTCAAGGTTGCCGATGTGGTCGGCCAGTCGATAGGAATAGTCTTGCGGCTTGTCGGAAAGTCCGCAGCCGAGATGGTCGGGCACGACGACGCGCACTTGATCGCGAAATGCGACGGCGATCTTTCGCCAATAGAACGACCAAGTGGGATTGCCGTGCACGCACAGCAGCGTCGGCGCATCCGCATCGGCGGACCGCGGGCCCTCGTCGAGATAGTGTAGCCGCCCGCCGCTCACGTTCAGAAAGTGTGAGGAAAACGGATACTCGGCGCGCCACGACGAATTCACGTGCGATTTTTCTCGAAGGATTCGGGCAATCGGGGGAACGAAAGTAACGATTTTACCGCAAATCGCCCTGATTTGGGGCCGATGTCGCCCGAACGGTCCCGTGGCCGCTTTTCTTTTGTCTAGCGTGGCGGACAATTGAGCGTCGGCGCCGTCGGGCAAGTATAAGCTTGCGACGGACCTTCGACCAGCGACCGCCCGCGTGAGGCGTCGGTCGAGTCGATAGTTAAGCGAGCGGAGCGGAGAGCGATCGTGACCGAGCAAGAGTTTCTTCCCGAACATTTCGTCAACCGCGAGCTGAGTTGGTTGGAGTTCAACCGACGAGTCTTGGAAGAAGCGGAATCGCCCGACGTCCCCCTGCTGGAGCGTGTGAAGTTCCTCTCGATCTTCAGCTCGAATCTTGACGAATTCTTCATGGTTCGCGTCTCCGGTTTGCGCGAGCAAGCCTTTGAAGACGGCGCGCCGCAAGACTATTCGCCCGACGGCATGCGCCCGATTCAGCAATTGGAGCAGATCGCGGTCCGCACGAAGGAACTCGTCGCGGCTCAGTACCGCTGCTGGAACGAGCAGATCGTGCCGCAGCTCGCCGAACAACGAATTCGGATTCTCGCGCCGAATCAGTTGAGCCCGGAACACTTGCCGATTCTCGACAAATTTTTCAACGATCGGGCGTTGCCGATTCTCACGCCGATGGCCGTCGACCCGGCGCATCCGAGCCCCCGGTTTCACAACCGCGGCTTATATCTGGCGGCGCGGCTGCGACGCCACTCCGGACTCGGACCAAAAAATCTGTTCGGCGTCGTGCAGTTGCCGCAAGTGTTGCCGCGATTGGTGACGCTCGCTCAAGGAGAAGAGCAGCTCTACATCATGCTCGAAGACGCCGTCGCCATGCGGTTGGCGGAGTTGTTCGGCGGAGCGGAAGTCGTCAACCATACGTATTTCCGCGTGACGCGCGACAGCGATATCGAACTGCTGGAGCAGGAAGCGGACGACATGCTGCAGGTGATCGAAGATCGCCTCAAGGCCCGGCAGCGCGGACAAGTCGTACGGTTGGAAGTCTCGGCCGAAGGCGATGAAGAATTAATTCGCGAAATTGTCGAACCGGAAGCGATTCGTGAAGGCACCTCGGGAACCGACGCTTACAGCGAAGTTTATCGCATCCCGGGTCCGCTTGACCTTACGGCGCTGATGGACCTGCTGAAGATGCCGGGGCGCGAGCACCTGCGCGACGCGCCCTTCACGCCGCAGCCGCCGCGCGGCCGCGGCCAGCGCGGCAAGGAAGATCTCTACGCCGCGATTCGCCGCCACGATATCTTGCTGCATCACCCGTACGATTCGTTCGACCCGGTCGTCGAGTTCATCAGCCGCGCGGGAAGCGATCCGCACGTGTTGGCCATCAAGCAAACGCTCTATCGCACCAGCGGCGATTCGCCGGTGACCCGCGCGTTGATTCAAGCGGCGGAGAACGGCAAACATGTGACGGCCCTGGTCGAGCTCAAAGCCCGTTTCGACGAAGAAAACAATGTCGGCTGGGCGCGCAAGCTTGAGCGCGCCGGCGTCCACGTCGTCTTCGGCTTCCTCGATTTGAAGACGCATTGCAAGCTCTCGCTGGTCGTGCGCCAAGAGGGACAAACGTTGCGACGCTACGTTCACATGGGAACGGGCAACTACAATCCGAACACGGCGTTGATCTACACCGACCTCGGCTTATTCACCGCCGACGAAGAAACCACGGCCGACGCTTCGGCGCTGTTCAATCTGCTGACGGGCTATTCCCAAGGACATAAATGGAAAAAGCTCGTCGTCGCGCCGACCGACTTACATCGTCGCACGGTGGAACTCATTGAAGAGCAGACGCGACGAGCGCAGGAAGGCCGACCGTCGCGAATACTCGCCAAACTCAATTCGTTGATCGACTATCGAGTGATCGAGGCGTTGTATCGCGCCGGCCAGGCGGGGGTGCCCGTCGATCTCATCGTGCGCGGCATTTGCGGCTTGCGTCCGGGAATTGCCGGGCTTAGCGAAAACATCCGCGTCCGCAGCATCGTCGATCGCTTCCTCGAACATAGCCGCGTCTACGTGTTCGGCCCCGACGACGATTGTAAGATCTATCTGGCCAGCGCCGACTGGATGCCGCGCAACTTCTACCGTCGGGTCGAAGTGATGTTTCCGGTCGAATCGGCCGACCTGCGCGACCGAATTCTCAACGAGATCATGCCGGCCTACTTGCGCGACAACGTCAAAGCCCGCATCGTGCTTCCCGACGGTTCGCATCAGCGTCTCACTCCCGGCCCCGACGAACCGCGTCATCGGTGCCAAGAAGAACTGCTTGCCGCACGCCCCGGCTTGCCTACGCTGGAAGGAAATTCCGCCGACACGAACGGCGCCGCCGTTTTCACGCCGGCACGCGTCTAGATATTGTCCCGAGAACGTCGACGGCGCGTTCGGGATCGTGCTCCGCCGCTCATCGGGCGACGACTTCCGAGACGGCTCAAACGTTGCGCGACACGACGCCCTCGGCCAAACGATGCAACACGTCGCGATGCGGTCCAGGCGGGATTTCTTCGAGGTCTTGTTGCGCCATGGCTGCGAACTTACGCGCCTCGTTGCGAGCATAGATCAATCCGTCGGTCCGCGCAAGCCAAGGCTCGAGAATCGCTCGTCGCTCGGCGGTCGCCGACGTCAGCGCGGTTTGCAGTGCGCCGCGATCCGGCGGCGAGAGTTGATTCAGCAGGCGAATCAACGGCAACGTCGGCTTGAGTTGCTCCAGATCGGTTCCGAGCGACTTGCCCGTGACCGCTTCGTCTCCTTCGAGATCAAGCAGATCGTCGACGATTTGGAACGCGATGCCGAGGTTGCGGCCATAGCGTTCCAGCGCATCTTCCTGCGCCGCGGTCGCTCCCGCGAAGTGGGCGCCGAGCCGACAGCAGCAAGCGCATAGCTCGGCCGTTTTGGCGTCGATGATCTCGTAATATTCCGATTCCGGCAGGTCGAGCCGGCCGCGGCTGTTGATTTGCCGCATTTCCCCTTCGCACACGATATTCGTCGAACGACCGATCAAGCGGCAGGCGTAGGCGTCGTCGGTCGTCGCCGCTAAATAGAACGCGTGGCTAAACAAGAAATCGCCGAGCAGAACGCCCGACTTGTTTCCCCAGCGGGCGTTAACGGTATCCAGATGGCGGCGGAGCGCCGCTTCATCGAGGACGTCGTCGTGAATCAGAGTCGCCGTGTGGATCATCTCCATCACGACGGCCAGCGTAATGTGCGCCGACCCGATCGAGCCGACCGCGACTCCGGCCAACAGCAGCAAGGCGGGGCGAAGCCGCTTGCCGCCGAGGCGAAATCCGTGCTTCACGAGTTGGTCCACGTAGGGATCGGCGCTGCGCAACTGGCTCCGCAAAAGCTCTTCCACGCGGACCATGTCGTCGCGAATTCCGTCGAACAGCGAGCCGAACGCCCGCGGAGATCCGCTTTGTCGACCGATGACGCCCGCCATACAATTCCCTTCTTCGTGCAAAGTCGAAGCCCGATGGACGACATCCACCGGCATCGTCGAGTTACTTCGGCGGCCCTTCGGGCCCGCGAACAAAATGCCCGCTCCGTCCCCCCGTTTTCTCCACCAACTGAATCGCGTCGATCGTCATGGTCCGATCGACGGACTTGCACATGTCATAAACGGTCAGCGCCGCGACCGACACGGCCGTGAGCGCTTCCATCTCCACTCCCGTGCGCCCCGTGCAGGCCGCGGTCGCTTCAATCCGTAGCGTGCGTTCGTCGTCGAAATCAAATTCGACCGACGTCGAATCGAGCGGCAAGCTGTGACACAGGGGAATCAAGTCGGCGGTTCGCTTCGCGGCCATGATTCCCGCCAAGCGCGCCACCGCGAGGACGTCCCCCTTCTGATGTCCGCCGCCGCGAATTAAGCTCAGCGTTTGCGGCGCCATCACGACTCGTCCGGCGGCGCGAGCGACGCGCCGCGTCACGTCTTTCGCGCCGACGTCGACCATGCGGGCCGCACCGCCGTCGTCGAAATGCGTAAACTCGGCCGTCATGTCGCAAGAATTCCCGTCTGGCCGGCGTACAGTCTGCGCTGTAAACCGTCTGCCTGACATTGTGAATAGTTTCACAGACCAGTCTAAATTCAAATGAGCTGATCCGAACGTCGATGCACGGGCGGCGGCGCAACCCAAGACGCTATCAGACGATAAAGACGAGCCCTAACCCCGGTAAACCATTGTATAAGTCACCGACGACTCGTCGAGTGGACAGGGAAAATCGCAAAAACCGCTCAAAAACGGCTCTCGCCGCGCACCATAAAAGAATCCGACGGATCAAACCCAGGGAAACCGCTCTCAAATTCGATCGAGCGATTGAAGACCCAGCCGGCCTCGAAGCGCAAATTGCTGCCCTGAGTCTTGAAGCGCTCATAGCCCACGACGAGTCGCAAGTCGCTGTAGGTCAGTTTGTCGGCGATGTCGCCTGGGCGATCGATGGCCCAAGTGTTGCCGCCGAACTCGCCGCCGAGAAACGTCCAATGTTGAACGTCGCCGTTGACGAACGGCCGGTAGTAGATGCGCGGCCGCGGTACGACCAACTCATAACGCCACTCATCGCTTCGTTTCCAGATGACCCCGCCGACCGGCACGGCCGGCCAATCTTCGCGCCCCAGATAGAGCGCGCCGACGACCAGTTGCAGCTTGGGGCGCAGTTCGTAGGCTGCGATCGCATGTCCGACGACACGGTACGCTTCGCTGGAATCGTTGTCGCCGTCGCCGAAGTAGCTCGGCGCGACTGCCACATCGATCCCCAACCGCGGCGTGGCCTGCTTCATATAGCGGAATTGAAGTTCGACGTCGAACAGTCGCGGCGGAACGGGCGCTGGGCCGGGTCCGTCCGTAAAGTGCGCGGCGACGCTCGGCGTAACGAGAATCGGGGAGCCGTAATAAAACGGCGGCACCGCGAGCGTCACCCCTTGAGTAATCGAGGAGACGCCGAAGCCGTCGTCGTCGCCGAGGCGGGGAATCAACGTCTTACGACTGATCACGGCCTGTACGATTCCACTCTTCGCGCCGGGGGGAATCGACGTCGGTCGCCAACTGAACGGGGGCGCGGGCGGCGGTTCGTCGAGCGGGAACACCGGTCCTTCCACAGCGGGCTCTTCGACGAAGATCGGAGTGCTGCGCGGCGTGATCGCTTGCGGCGGCGCGACGAGAATCTGCGAAACGGTTCGACTTTCGATGGGTGCGAGAGCCACGCTCGCCGCCGCGGCCCGCGGTCGTTTTTCCTCCAAGCTCGGCAAATTGAACAGCCGCTCTTCGCTCGGCGTGGCGTCTTCGCGCAGGGCGGAGTTAAGCGGCAGCGCCGTCGGCGGCGCGGTGAGTTGGCCGTCGGCGACGGAACCCTGCGCTAGGGCGACCGTGAGGCACACGCCGAGAAATCGCAGCCGCCGCGGCGTTCGGACCATGCTCCGCCTCAAGCCGCTAGTAGGTGAAACCGGCGCGGAACATGAACGTATCGTCGGGCTCGAGAATCGGCGGCCCGCTCAAATACAGCAGTTCGCGGTGAAACACGTAGCCGAAGTCGATGTGGCCACGTAGTCGCGGGCCGATTCCTTCGACGCCGACAAAGATGCGAAAATCGTTGTAGTTCACGACGTCGTGGGCTCCGTTCACGTGGGCGATCGACCATTGACCGCCGCCGTATTCACCGCCGAGGTAGCCCCATAATTCGTAGTTGTTGAAGTTCGTGATGCGCTGGGAAAGCTTCGGCTGCGGGAACAAGAGTTCGAACCGGGCATCGTCGTGCGGTTTCCAAATGATGCCGCCCGCGGGCAGGATTTTAATGTCGAGTCGATCGAGGTAGATGACGCCTGCGGCGATTTGCCAGCGGGGATCGACCGTATAGGTTCCCAGCGCGCGGCCGAGGATTCGAATACTGGTGTGATCCGTATATGAAAAGTCGGTGTAGGCGCCGACGCTGACGGCGAGGTCGGCGCCGAATCGCTCGTAGAACTGCGGCTTCCAACTGAGTTGCGCGTAGACGTCGTAAACGGTCGGCGGGAGATCGCGGGGCGGTCCGCCGCCGGGGCCTTGGAGAAAATGGAAATTAAAACCCGGTGTGAACAGAATCGGCGCGATGTTTACGTTGTTGAAAAAGGGAAACGCCAGCGATGCGAACAAATCGACGTCTTCAATGCCGAAGCCGTCGGTGCCGCCGTCGCGATTGATGTATGTGTATTGCATGCCGATCCCCTGCACGAGCCGCGTGGAGGGGGCCGACCAATCCTGGAACGGAAAGCCGAGCGACGGTTGTGCGGGCTGCGTGCCGTAGGCGGGGAGCGCGGGAGGCGGGGCGGTCGTCGTGCCGGGTAGCGCATAGGGATCCCAAGCCGGCGCAAGTTGAGGCGCGGAACTGTAGGGCGACGCGGCAGGAGCGCCGTAGCTCGGCGCACTTAACGAGGGCACTCCGGTGTTGGGGGCGAACGTCGCGGGAGGCGCCGTAGTCGCAAACGGGTTGCTCGGCGGAGCCGTGGGAATGGCCACGCGCTGCGCGAGCGAAGTGCGCGGCGCGCAGACCGCCCAACAAGCCGCCGTCGCGGCCCCGAGCATCGCGATTTTTGTCAGCGAGCGCATGCCGATGACGGTCGCACCGAGAAACTTGAGAAAAAACGCGCCGAATTCGAAAAAATCCGGGCGATTTAGATAGTCGTGGGTCTTAAATGGGTCAAGGTCGACCCAGTTTTAACGATTCGCAACTTGTGCAGAGTTGATCGAATTCAACCTCGCCGACCGGTTGGGCGGCGACGTCGCGGCGGCAATCGGCTAGTTCGCGCGGCCCGATTTGTTACGATAGCAGCTTCGTGCCGGCACTCGAACGCCGGCGGACTTGCCACGGCCCTAATCTCGCTCAAAGGAGCATGGATGACGACGGACCAAGCCTCGGTTGCGCCCGCTGACGGCGCTCCTCTTTCCGACATGCAAGCCCGCAAGAAGGCCATTCGCGAGGCGGCGCATGCCGCGCGCAACGCGCTGCCCAACAAAGACGAACTGAGCCAAGGAATCTGCGAAAAGTTCGTGGCCTTGCCGGAATACGCAGCCGCAAAGACGGTCATGTACTACGTCGACGTGCGGAGCGAAGTCCGCACGCGGCACTACTTGGCAACGGCGCTCACGCACGGCAAGCGGATCGTCGTGCCGTATTGCGTCGACGGCGAGCTCGAACTGTTTTTGTTGGAAGACATGAACGAATTGGCAATCGGCATGTACAAGATTCTCGAGCCCCGCGAGGAGCTGCGTGCTCGCCCCGAGAAGAGAATTCGGCCCGATGAGCTCGATCTGATCATGGTGCCGGGCGTGGCGTTCGATCGTCGCGGCGCACGAACCGGGCACGGGTTCGGCTACTACGACAAGCTGCTCGAACATTCCCGCATGGATTGCCCGCTCGTCGCGCTGGCGTTCGAGTGCCAGATGTTCCCGGAAATTCCGACGATGCCGCATGACATCTTCATGGACAAGATCATCACGGAAGTGGCGATCTACGACCGGCAGATCCCGTCGCGTCGCGGCGAGTGATCGCGAACAGGTAAGTTGGAACTTCGCACGGAACAGCGCCCATGAGCGACGAGCGGTTTGCACGTTTGGTCGACGACACCTACGCCGAAGCCTTTCGCAGCATCTACGCCGAGGTATTGATTACCGCCCGGGACCGCACGTGGCTCGACCATGCGGTGAACGCGGCGACCGGCAACGCCTCGAGCACGATCTTCTGCGATTGCGAAGCGGGGCTCGATCGCTATGTCGGCCCCGGCGGCGACGAATCGTTCGCCACTCCCGACGGCCGGCCCGGCGCGATCGTGCAGTTTCATGTGCCGCGGTTTTACAAAGATCGCGCGGCCAAACTCGAACGATCGCTGCTCGTGCGGCTGAGCCAAAACGTGCTCACGTGCCCCACCGCGGCCTGCTTCAACCTGCTCGATACGGAAGAGTATTTCAAACTCGGCCGGAAGATCGCCTTCTTCGGCGACGGCTATCAGCGGCGCGCCGTTCGCCACGGTCGACGCGTGTGGGTGATCCCGATTCTCGGCGGCGAGTTCACATTGGATCGCCGTTTCGGATTTCGCGACGGATTGATGGGGGGCAACGTCTGGTTATTGGGCGACTCGGTCGACTCGGCGCTGGACGCGGCGGAACGGGCTCGCGACGCCGCAGCCGCGGTGTCGGGCGTGATTCTGCCGTTTCCCGGCGGAATCGCAGGTTCCGGCTCCAAGGCCGGCAGCCGCTATTCGTTCTCCATCGCCAGCACCTACGCCGAGTTTTGTCCGACGCTGCGCGATGAACTCGGCGAAAAATCGAAGCTGCCGACCGGAGTCGCCTCGGTTATGGAAATTATCTTGAACGGTCGCGACCTGGCGACGATCGCCGCCGCGACCAAAGATGCCGTCGCGGCCGCGCTCGACGTGCCGGGCCTCGTGAAGATTTCCGCCGGCAACTACAACGGCCGCCTCGGCAAGAGCTTCGTCTATTTGCACCCGGACAAGCAACCGGCCCCGGTCGGCGGCCCGTAGTCGGCGGTTCGCGACCGGCTATCCTTGGTCCGGCATACCTCTCGATGCCGGGCTGACGACGGACTTCTTCCGCATGCTGCACCTCGAACCACATCGTTTGCGCGTCCCGGATTTCATAGCGCGCGTCGAGTACTCACAATCGATCGACTCGACGAACGACGCAGCTCGGCGTCTGGCCGTCGAAGTCCCGCCAGGCGCGGGCTTGCTGGTCGTGGCCGAAGAACAAACCGCGGGGCGCGGGCGAGGCGCTAACAAATGGTGGACGGGCGCCGGCAGCCTGGCCTTTAGTTTGCTCTTCGATCCGTCGCGTTATGCGATCGAGACTCGCTTTAGCTGCATGGTTCCGCTGGCCGCGGCCGTGGCGATCGTCGACGTCGTGACCCGCCGAATGGGAACGCCCGCCGTCGGGATTCGCTGGCCGAACGACGTCTACATCGGTCCGCGCAAGCTGGCAGGCATTCTCGTCGAAGCCTTGGCCGACGGGCGGCAGATTCTCGGCATCGGTCTCAACGCCAACAACTCCCTTGCCGAGGCGCCTCCGGAAGTGGCGAGTTTGGCCGCGTCGCTCGTCGACGAACTCGGCGGGCTGCTTGATAAGACCGAACTGCTGGCCGAATTGTTGACGGGCCTCGACGAAGTGTTTCTGAAACTCGGCAACGATCGCCAAGAATTGGCGGCAATTGCCGACGAGCTATGTCTGCAACGAGGTCAGCCGCTGACGATTCAAGCGGGGGAAGAGCGGGTCGGCGGAGTTTGCGCCGGCATCGCCGACGACGGGGCGGTCTTGCTCGACACGCCCGCAGGCCGACGCGCGATTTATTCGGGCGTCACAGTCAAGACGTGAAGCCATCCTGCAGGCGTCGTCGTTATTTTCAGCCGCGCCGGATTGAGCGGTCCCACGCCCGACAAATCGCTGCGCCCGCTTCCGTTACGTCGACCTAAGCAAGCTAAAAACCCCGTTGATCGACGGCCCAGTCGAAGCCCGCGCCTGCTGTTTGCGATATCAAGCCCGGTAATAGTAACAATTGCGATAGTGTTCTTGTTCGCGACAACCGGTGCCGTCCCCCTAGTCGATCGCATCCGTTCGCGTTTAAGATGCGGGACTTTCCGGCCGATCATAGCCGAGAAACTTTTCCGACTAGGTTCGCTTTGCGGACGGTCGCCGGGCGCTCGCCTCTCCAGCGCGCCGCGGCCGTAGGATTCTCCGTCCGCAGCGGCGTTCCGAGCGCACTTCGAGTTAGTCCGTCACCCTTCAGGTAAGTCATGCATAGTCATGTGGTCGTGCTCGGCGGTGGGCCGGGCGGATACGCCGCCGCTTTTTTGGCCGCCGACCTCGGAATGGAGACCACGATCGTCGAAGCCGACACACGCCTCGGCGGCACCTGCCTGCTGCGCGGGTGCATTCCCTCAAAGGCCCTGTTGCACGTCGCCCGCGTGATCGAAGAAGCGCACGAGATGACCGACTGGGGCGTGCACTACGAAAAGCCGACGATCAACGTCGACGCCGTGCGGGCGCGCAAAGACAAGGTGATCAGCACGCTCACCGGCGGCTTGAAAAACCTCGCCAAGCAACGCAAGGTGCGGGTGATCAACGCCAAGGGCGTGTTCGAGAACTCGACCACCTTGGTGCTCGAAGGGGGCGAGATCAAAGAGGGCGCCGATAATAAGCTGACGTTCGACTATTGCGTGCTCGCAAGCGGAAGCATCCCGGCGAAGATTCCGGCCTTCGATCTCGGCACCGATCGGGTGATGGATTCGACCGGAGCGTTGGAATTGAAGGACGTTCCTGAATCGCTGCTCGTCATCGGCGGCGGCTACATCGGCTTGGAGATGGGCTCGGTTTACGCCCATCTCGGTTCCAAGGTGAGCGTCGTCGAAGTGCTCCCCGGTCTCCTCATGGGGGCCGATCGCGACCTCGTCAAGCCGCTCCAAGGGCGACTCGAAAAGCTCTTTGCAAATATCTACCTCAATACGAAAGTCGCATCGTTGGCCGATCGCGGCGATTACATCGAAGTGACGTTCGAGTCCGAAGGTAACAAGCGCGTCGAGAAATTCAGCCGCGTACTGGTCTCCGTCGGCCGCAAGCCGAACAGCTTCGGCATCGGTTTGGAGAAGACCAAAGTGGAAGTCGACGCCAAGGGCTTCGTCAAAATCGACAAGCAACAGCGGACCGCCGATCCGCATATCTTCGCGATCGGCGACGTCGCCGGCGAACCGATGCTCGCGCACAAGGCTTCGCATGAAGGTCGCACGGCCGTCGAAGTAATCCACGGCGACAAGGCCGCGCAGTTCGACGCGGTGGCGATTCCGGCCGTGGTCTTTACCGATCCCGAGGTGGCGTGGGCCGGCCTCACCGAAGATCAGGCTAAGAAAGACGGCCGCGAAGTCGAAGTCGCCCGCTATCCTTGGGCGGCGAGCGGTCGAGCCCAGGCTCTCGGCCGCACGGAAGGGATGACGAAGATGGTCGTCGATCCCGAAACCGAGCGCGTGCTCGGAGTCGGCATCGTCGGTCCGGGGGCGGGCGACCTGATTAGTGAAGCCGTGTTGGCGATCGAAATGGGAGCCACGGTCGACGACGTGGCGCGCTCCATCCACCCGCACCCCACGCTCAGCGAAACGGTCGCTTTCGCCGGGGAAGTGTTCCACGGCTTGGCGACGGAAATCTACAAGCCGCGACGAGACCACAAATGAAAGCCTCACGAGCCGTCGCAAAAGCGTCGGTTTTCGCTGTCATTCGCGACGTAAATCCATAGCCCTTACGGGGTTGGTCCTTTACGACCGAAATTGTACGAGGAATAATGACGTCTCCCCGGCGGCCGCGGCTCGCCGGCCGTAACGACCGTCGCTCCGCGTGGCGCTTCGCCAAGCGGGCGACCGAAAACGACATCGCTAGAATAAAAAGTTCGACCGGCCGGGGCGTACGCGTTCCGGCGCGGTGAATTGAGATTGAGACTAATGCGGGAGCACGAAATGTCGCAGGTGGAAGATGCGCAAGTCGGCGGCGATTCCGATCCGGCCGAAACGGCGGAATGGCTCGAGTCGCTCCAGTTCGCGCTGGAGAGCAAGGGTCCGGAACGCGTGGCGTATTTGATGTCGAAATTGTCAGTCGCGGCGCACCGGCACGGCGTGGAACTCCCGTTCTCGGCGACGACTCCCTACATCAACACGATCCCGGCCGACAAGCAGCCCGTGTTTCCCGGCAATCGCGAGCTCGAGCGCCGCATCAAGAGCATCATTCGTTGGAACGCGATGGCGATGGTCGTGCGCGCCAACAAGTCCGACAGCTCGCTGGGCGGCCACATCAGCACGTTCGCATCCAGCGCCACGCTTTACGAAGTGGGCTACAACCACTTTTTCCGCGGTAAAGGCAACGGCTACGACGGCGATCAAATCTACTTTCAAGGCCATGCCTCCCCCGGCATGTACTCGCGGGCCTTCTTGGAAGGCCGCTTGAGCGAAGAGAAGCTCGTAAACTTCCGCCAGGAAATGGCGCCGGGCGGCGGTCTTTCCAGCTATCCTCACCCATGGTTGATGCCGGAGTTTTGGGAATTCCCGACGGTATCGATGGGCCTTGGTCCGATTTGCGCCATCTATCAAGCGAGGTTCAATAAATACCTCGCCGACCGCGGTCTCAAGGACACTTCGAATCAGCACGTTTGGGCGTTCCTCGGCGACGGCGAATGCGACGAGCCGGAATCGCTCGGGGCGATCACGCTGGCCTCGCGCGAGAAGTTGGACAACTTGATCTTCGTAATCAACTGCAACTTGCAGCGTCTCGACGGGCCGGTGCGCGGCAACGGCAAGATCATCCAAGAGCTCGAAGGAGCTTTTCGAGGCGCGGGGTGGAACGTCATCAAGGTGATTTGGGGCGACGACTGGGACGCGCTGCTCGAGCGCGATCACAACGGCGCTCTCGTCGAACGGATGGGCGAGGTCGTCGACGGCGAGTACCAGAAATACGTCGTCAGCGGGGGGGCCTACACGCGCGAGCATTTCTTCGGCAAGAGCCCGGAACTGCTCGAGATGGTCGCCCACATGAGCGACGAAAAGATCAACAGCCTCCGCCGCGGCGGGCACGACCCGGAAAAGGTTTACGCCGCTTACAAATGGGCGACGCAAAATCAGAACGGTAAGCCGACGGTGATCCTCGCCAAGACGATCAAAGGCTACGGCCTCGGCGAAGCCGGCGAAGGGCGCAACGTCGCCCACAACCAAAAGAAGGTCAATGAAAACGAGCTGATGCAGTTCCGCTCGCGGTTCGGCATTCCGATTTCCGATGAAGACGTCGCCAAAGCTCCGTTCTATCGGCCGGCCGACGACAGCCCGGAAATGATCTATCTCCGCGAACGACGCGAGGCGCTCGGCGGGCCGGTCCCGTCGCGATCGCCGGAGCGTCCGAAGTCGATCATTCCGCCGAACTCCGACTTCGCCGAATCGTTCAACTCCAGCGGCGAACGAGAAGCGTCGACGACGATGGCGTTCGTCAAGCACTTCGGTCGGCTGTTGAAAGATAAGAACATCGGCAAGTACATCGTGCCGATCGTGCCCGACGAATCGCGAACCTTCGGCATGGAATCGCTGTTCACGCAATGCGGCATCTACGCCCACGCCGGCCAGCTCTACGAACCGGTCGATAGCGCGAACGCCCTCTACTACAAGGAAGCCAAAGACGGGCAGATTCTCGAAGAGGGAATCACCGAAGCCGGATCGATGTCGTCGTTCATCGCGGCGGGCAGCGCCTATACGACGCACGGGATCAACATGATTCCGTTCTTCATCTACTACTCGATGTTCGGCTTTCAACGGATCGGCGACTCGATCTGGTGCGCCCAAGACATGAAGTGCAAGGGCTTCCTGATGGGAGGCACGGCCGGCCGCACGACGCTCAACGGCGAGGGCTTGCAGCACCAAGACGGCCACAGCCACTTGATCGCCAGCGCCTTCCCGGGCATCCGTTGTTACGATCCGGCCTACGCCTACGAAACGGCGACGATCGTCATGGACGGCATGCGCGAGATGTACGAGCGCGATCAAGAAGTGATGTACTACATCACGCTGCACAACGAAAACTACAAGATGCCCGCGATGCCGGTCGGCGTCGAAGAGGGAATCATCAAGGGGATGTACAGGGTTTCGACCGTCGACGCCGGCGGCAAGTCGCCGAAGGTCAACATCTTCGGCAGCGGCGCCATTCTGCGTTGTGCGCTGGGTGCTCAGCAGATTCTCGCCGAAAAATACGGCGTCTCGAGCAACGTGTTCAGCGTGACGAGCTACAAGGAACTGTGGCGCGAAGCGAATGCATGCGAGCACTGGAACTTGCTGCACCCGGGCGAGCCCAAAAAGGTTTCCTACCTCGAGAAAACGCTCGCCGGCCTGGAAGGTCCGTTCATCTCCACCAGCGACAACGTCCGCCTCGTGGCTCAGCAGATCGAACCTTGGGTTCCCGGCGACTATTATGTTCTCGGCTGCGACGGAGTCGGCCGGAGCGACACGCGTACGCGGCTGCGTCGCCACTTTGAAGTCGACGCCGAATGCACCGCTTTGGCCGCGCTCACCCAACTCGCCAAGCACGGCAAGTTCGACGCGGCGAAACTGCCGCAGGTCGTGAAAGACCTCGGCATCAACGCCGAGAAGGCCAATCCCGTTTCGGCCTAATACCGCATCCGCCCACCAATACTCGTTGACAAGAACACCTTCGATATGGCGATCGACTTTAAGCTTCCGAACCTCGGCGAAAACATCGACTCCGGCGACGTCGTCAACGTGCTCGTCAAAGAAGGCGACACGATCACGGCCAACCAACCGTTGATCGAAGTGGAAACGGGCAAAGCGACGGTCGAAATTCCTTGCCCGCACGCCGGCAAGATTTCGAAACTCCACGCGGCTCCCGGTAAGACGATCAAGGTCGGTGAAACGATCGCGGTGATCGAAGCCGGCGCAAGCGCTCCGTCGGCGGCCCCGGCCGCTAAGCCCGCGGCGCCGAAACAGGCGGAATCGAAGGCCGCACCGAAAGCGGACGCTCCGAAGCCGGCGGCCAAGCCGGACGCCCCCGAGCCGCAACCGGAACAGACGGTGAAAGCCCCGGCGTCGTTTGAACCGACGAAGTCGGCGATGCCCGCCCCGGCGGACGACGACGACGAAGCCCAAGAGCTTGCCGCGCCGGCCGGACCTGCGACACGCCGCTTGGCGCGCGAGCTCGGCGTCGACTTGCGCCGCGTGACGGGCACCGGACCCGGCGGACGCATCACGCGCGACGACATCATCGCCGCCGTCCGCAAATCGACCGCAGCTCCCGCCGCCAAGGCCGCGCCCGCCAAGAGCGGCAAGACGCCCGCCGGCGGAGAGGGAACGCCGGGACAAGACAAATACGGCCCGGTGCGCGTGCAGCCGATGTCGCGCGTCCGCAAGACGATCGTCGGCAGTATGACCCGCTCGCTCACGATTCCGCAACTCACCAACTTCGACGACGCCGACATCACCGAACTGGAGCGGATGCGCAAGGGGAGCATGGCCGGCGCGGCCGCGGGCGACGTCAAGCTGACGATGTTGCCGTTCGTCATGAAGGCCGTCGCCATGTCGCTACGGCAGCACCCAAACCTCAACGCTTCGCTCGATCTCGAAAAAGAAGAGATCATCTATAAGGACTATGTGCATCTCGGCTGCGCCGTCGACACCGATCGCGGGCTTGTGGTGCCGGTGATTCGCGACATCGATCAAATGTCGATTCCGACGATCGCCGCCGAAGTGAACGCGATCGCCGACAAGGCCAAGGCCAATCAACTCGGTTTGGCCGATTACACGGGCGCGTCGTTCACGATTTCCAATCTCGGCTCGATCGGCGGCACTTACTCGACGCCGATCATCAATCTGCCGGAAGTCGCGATTTTGCTCGTCGGCCGTTCACGCTACCTGCCGGTCGTCATCAACGACAAGATTGAAGTCCGCTTGATGATGCCGCTGAGCTTGTCGTACGACCATCGCCTGATCGACGGCGCGACCGCGGCTCGCTTCCTCAACGAAGTAAAGAACTATCTCCAAGTGCCGGGTCGCTTGTTGCTGGCCTCTTGAGCGACTCGATGAGTTCGGCCTCCGGCACTTTAGTTCGGAGGCCGCGTGAGATCGAGGATCATCGAGTCAGTTCGCCGCGTGCGCCCGAGCGCCCAGCGTTTCCGCCAGCGGGTCGCAATCCGCCGCAGAGAAGCCGAGGTGTAAATGCTTGCGCCATCCTTCGGCGTATTCGACTCGCCCGCCGCTTAGCCGCCCCACGGCTCTCATCATCTCTTGCATGGTATGTAGATACGAGTCCATGCCTTGGCTCTGATCGAGCCAGAGCTTCTGGCTTTTGTGAGCGGCCAGCATTTCGGTCTTCAAATCCATCTTCGAGCCAACGTCGATGAAGAGCTTCGGCAGGACCGGACCGTAGAGCGGATCGCAGTTGCCGTGCGGCTGCGCGTGGTAGACGGTGACATCCTCGAAGTAGGCAGGCTTCGCCGGCTCGCAAGGAAAGTTCGGCATGCAGCGAGCAAACGCCGCCGTCGTCGCCAAGCGGCAGGTGTTCGTGTGATCTTCCATATAGTCGACCGGCGAGTGCGTCAGCACGATCGTCGGCCGGACCTCGCGCACGATCGTCGATAGGCGAAATAGCGTCGGCTTGTCGTACATCACTTCCATGTCGTTCACGAGGCTGTCGTGAAACGTGAACCCGGCGATGCGACACGCCTCGAGCGCTTCCTCGCGCCGCATGGCGATGAGTTCGTCGCGGCCGTACACGGTCGAACCGCAACAGCCGTTGGCGACGTTCATGTAGTGAACGTCGAAGCCGGCATCCTTGAGCAGCGACAGCGTGCCGGCCATGACGATTTCGATGTCGTCGGGATGCGCGGCGATGGCGAAGACGGAAGGCATGGCGAAAGACGAAAGTTAAGAGTCACAATGCAAAACGGTGACGCATGAATTGAGACAATCAAAATGCAAATGGCAATTTGCCTTTTTCATTTTGACTTCCTCCTAGTGCATTTCGGAATCGCAGCTGCCGATGCCGCCGCGATAGAAGTTGAATTGCACGTTCGGGTGTTCGGCCAAGAGCGACATCGGTACGGCCGAATCGGGCAGTTTCTTCGAGATCATCAAGGTCGACAGCCGCAAACCGAACGGATTATCGTGGTTGCCGAAGTGCCAAATCGACACTTTTTCGGCTTTCCAGGTCTCGACCGGTCCGACGGTGAGCGCTTGCGACGGCACATTGGAGACGACGCCGCCGCCGGAAGTCCGCGCGTTTTGAATGATCGTCATCGGATGCAGGTCGACGATCCGCGTTCCCAGCTTGCGGTATTCGCTCGGCGGCGGCGGGGCGTCTTTCCACTTCCCCTCGCGCTTCGGCGGATCATTAAACGCCCAGTGCTTCACTTCCCCCTGCCCGCCTTGCATGACGACGCAGCGGGCCTTGTCGTAGCTCGCGGAATACTCGCGAGCATCGACCGCCGGGAAGTGAATGTTTTCGCGAGGCATCCGCAGTTCCGGCTTGATTCGATTGAAGCAGAGGTCCATGTCGGCCTTGGCGAACGACAGCGGAAAGTCGATAGGCGCTTCCTTGCCGTCGATGAGCCATTCGTCCATGCCCCAGAAATGGCAATGCTTCAAATTGAGTTCCAACTCGTTGACCAACCGCGCCACGAGCGGGAGTTGCTCCGTCGGTCCGATCGGCCCGCAAATGCCTGCGGGACGCTCCGCAGTCGCCTGCTTCCAAGCGGTGATGTATTCGAGGGCTTCGGCGAGATAGAAGTCTTCGCGCGAATCGTAAAACTTAATCGTGAAGCCGGGCCGCTCCAGTTTTGGAAAGTCGTCGGCGGTGAGGTGCGCCGCTTCGTCGAGCAATTCGGGCGCGAGAGTCGTGTAGTCCCACCAATCGGCGCTGATCTTCGAAAGCGGTCGCATACTTGGCCATGTCCCCTCTGGAGAATTGCGAGATACATTCGCTCCGCTCGCGATTGTACTCTCTCCTCGTCCGGGAGCTATGGGCGCTCGCAAGTCGGCATACGACGCGGCACGCTCAATTCCATCAAATCACGCCGCTCGCTCAAACCGCGCGCGATCCGTTGCGGCCGACAACTCGCTTGGCGTCTGACGGCGCAGAGCCGCCTCGGTAAATTGCTCCGACTCCGCGCGACCGCCGGCGCCGCGAACGCCGATCCAGTTGAGCAGCCGACGTCGCGCGGTACGCAGCGGCTGCGCAAAGAAGCGATGCAGTCGTACGAATCCGGGACGCAAAGCGGCCAATTCCTCACGGCTGAGAGGACATTGATCAGGACGAAACTTGCGATGGAGCTTGGTGAGGTGATAAAGATCCATGCGCTGCAGGATTCCGAGGAACCAGGCGACGAACGGCACGGCGCCGACCAGCGCCGCCGACGGCCCGAACGACGCTTGGTAGTCGATCAGGTAAGGCCGGCCGTCGCGGCCGACTAAGACGTTCTCCCGCTTGTGCAGATCGACATACGCTATGCCGCGACGGTGAATCTCATTGACGGCGGTTCGCAAACGTGCGAAGAAATCATCGCGCAGCGGAACGTCGCGACCCAGAGGACTCCCCTCGATATAAGTTCGGGCTACGGCATGGCGTGCCCGGTTTCCAGCGACGAAGACCGGCCCCAGCAACTGAGGCACGAAACCGCTCGTCGCTAGGCGACGTAAAAACTTCGCCTCGCGTCGCGCAAGCCGCCGCCCGACCCAAGCCCCCGACAGTCCCAGCAGCGATTGGCGGCGATTGAACTTCGCGACGATCAAGCGGCCGCGAGCGGAATAGAGAGCAGTCGCCGCCCAGGAATCGTGCTTGAAGATCTCCAATCGCCGAAAAGTGGTTCGCTCGACGACTATCTCCAGCGGCGGGTCGTCGTCGCCCAAGGCTCGCAGCCAAGCCGGCCGAACACGGGGCGTGAAGTCCGCAGGCTGTTGATCTAGGATTCTCAAAACCGCCGCCATGGCCGTACTCGATGGGCTAACGTTTGCGAAGAAAACTCCCTGCCGTAGGGGGTCGGCTGTTAACTTATGTCGACTTAAACGATAGTTCCGAGTATTCCATTTCCAGTCTCTTCCGTTATCCGCGAAGTCCCCCGACGATGCCTTCATTGCCGGCAAAGATCATCGAAATGTTGACGGCGCAAACGGCCTCCTTCCGGCAAGTCGAACACGCTCCGACGCGGACCTCGGAAGAGTCCGCAGCGGCCCGCGGCGAACCGCTTGAAGTCGGCGCCAAAGCCTTGCTGCTAAAAACCGACGACGTTTTTCGCCTGTTCGTGCTTTGTGCCGACATGCAACTCGACTCCGCCGCCGTGCGCCGCCAGCTTAACGTGAAGAAGACGCGTTTCGCCACGGCGGAGGAATTGCTTGAGTTGACCGGTCTCGTGCCCGGCAGCGTTCCGCCGTTCGGCGAGCCGATTTTGCCGTTCGAACTTTATGCCGACGTCGCCGTCGGCAAGCGTCTCGATCGGGTCGCCTTCAACGCCGGCTCGCTGACACATTCGCTGATCTTAAGTGCGGCCGATTGGGAGCGAATCGCAAAGCCGCGACGCTTCGGGTTCGCGAAATAGTCGCGGCGAATTCATGATCGTCGCGGAATTCGGCGACGGTCGCGCATATTTCCCCCCGGCCGCGCATCGTTCTCGTGGCTCCCCGTTCGCCGCCCTCACGGCCGACGAATCCCGTCTTGGCCTCCCACCGAAGCCTTTGAGACCCACCGTGATGAACCGTCGTTTCCTTGTTGTCATGTTGTCGGTCATGGTCTGTCGCTCCTCCCAAGCAGACGACTTCGTGGTCGTCGGCGAAGCGGCCGCCCCCGCTCCCATCGTGGTATTTGACGGTGCGCCGCCGATCACGCGCGAGGCCGCCGTGACGCTCGCCGATTACATCGAGAAAATCTCCGGCCGCCGACCGAGCATCGTCGACGGCGTTCCCGATCCGCAGCCCGAACGAGCGATTTGGGTCGGCGATCAACCGGCCGCACGAAAGCTATTTCCGCAACTAAAGCTCGACTTCGAACACCCCGAAGAAATTCTCCTCGCTTGCGACGGCAACCATCTGCTGATCGCCGGCCGCGATCGTTGGAATTCCGCTCGGCTCGATGTCACGACCCACGAGGGGACGATTCACGGCAAGCAACTTGAATACGGGACCGCGAACGCCGTTTTCACGTTTATTCAAGACAAGCTCGGCGTGCGTTGGCTATGGCCCGGCGAACTGGGGGAAGACGTCGTCAAACAATCGACGATTCGCATCGCTCCGTTCGAAGTCCGCTATCATCCGCAAATCCGTTCGCGCGCCGGAGTCTTTCACTACTCCGGGCTCGGTCAGCGGGGCTACGGCCGGGCGCACGATTGGCTCAGGCTGCAACGTCTGCAATTGCACTCGATCGACATGGGGGGCGGCCATGGCTTCGGCGATTGGTGGGAGCGATTTCACGAAACGCATCCCGAATGGTTCGCACTGCAGTCCGACGGCACACGGAGCGGCTTTCCGAATCCTCGCAACGCGAAGCTCTGCGAATCCAATCCGGAAGTCGCCAAGCAGTGGCTGGCCGACGTCGAATGCAGCCTTGCCGCCGACCCGACGCAAACCATCTTCAACGCCTCGCCCAACGACGGCTGGGCGAGCGGCCATTGCGTGTGCGAGAAGTGCCGCGCCTGGGACCATCCGGACGGGGAACCGCGGATATTCAACTGGTTCAAACGCAACGAGCTTCACCCCGCCCTGACCGACCGTGACGTTACGTTCGCCAACCGCCTCGGCGCGTTGCTCAAGCAGCGCTACCCCGGCAAAGACTATTACGTGCTGATGATGTCGTACGGACACTCGCGGCCCGCTCCGATCAAAGCTCGGCCGGCGGATAACGTGATCATCTCCAGCGTGGCCAACTTTCTGGGGCGGACCAACCTGATCGACGACGGTTCGACGCGCGATACGACCCATCGCGAGCAGTTCGCCGCCTGGACCAAGATCGCGCCGCATCTCATGTGGCGGCCGAACACCGGCAGCCCCGCCGGTTGGCAACAGGGCTTGCCCGATCTCTCGGTCGCTCAAACCATCAAAGACTTTCGTCTCATCGGCGATTCGGGCTGCATGGGGATCTACGTCGACGGAGTCTGGGAACATTGGTCGACGATTGGGCCGCAGTATTACATGATGGCCCACCTCACTTGGAATCCCCGCCAAGACGCCGCGGCGTTGCTCGACGACTACTACCGCCGCGGCTTCGGGCCGGCCGCCGACGACGTCCGCGGCTACTACGAATTGCTCGAAAAGGCGCGCATGGAATTCGTCGCGAAACACGGATACGGTGGGGATGTTTACACCTTTCCTCAGCTTTACACGCCGAAACTGCTCGACGCCGCCGAGGCCAAGCTCGCGGCGGCAGCGGCCGCGGCCGGGAACGACGAACTCTATCGACGGCGGATCGCCTTTGTGAACGTCGGTCTCGACTACACGCGCCTCGTCGTCGACAACGCCCGTCTCATGAAGGACCACTGGACGAAACCGGACTCGGTCGCCGAGCAAAAGGTGCGCAGGAACTGGGAAGCGATCGAACGACTCTGCGCCTCGACGCCGTATGCCATCAATTGGGGCCCGGTCCGTCCGACCACGCCGCGCATGCTCGGGCTCCATCCGGATCAGCCGCCGCCGAAGAAAAAGAAGTCGCGGCAGAAGGTCGTCAACGACCTCGACTTGAACTGACTTGCCGGGCACTTGACGAGCGACGCCTCCGCGCGCCGTCGCGAGTTTGCAGCTCGCGGAGAATTTGCTCGACCGGCGCTGCGGGGCCGAAGCCCAATTCCTCGGCCATGCGTCGGGCGTCGACCGGGGCGCGAAGCTTGACGTCGGTATTGTCGAAGAAGACGAAGACGTCGCGCCCGTGTTTCGCCGAGCGGCCCGGCAAAGCAATTCGCCGTGCATTGCGAGGTTCGCCCCCTCGATGCCACGCCTCGATCTTCGCCGCCCAGGCCTTGATCTCGCGCGGTGTGTAGCCGCTTGCATAAAGTTGGCGAGAACCATGCAAGCGAACATAGACCCAATCGGCCGTCACGTCTTCCGCCGTGGGATACTTGCTCGCGACATCGGCGACGACGAGAGCGATGTCGTGCGCTCGCAGCAGCTGGATGAATCTGTCCGTGAGAAACGATTCATGCCGAAATTCCACGGCATGCCGCACGCGGCGCAGTTCATCGACCTCGAGAAATGCCCGCCCCTTTAGTTGCGGACCGTGCTTTTTGCCGAGGCGCGCGAGTTCCTTGGTGTCGCGCGGCAACAGGTCGAAGAATTGCTTAAATCGATCCTCATGGAAGGGCATATTCGGCGGAAACTGCCATAGAATCGGTCCCAGTTTTTCGCGCAGCTTCAACACGCCCTGGGCAAAGAAGTTCGCCAAAGGCTCCTGCGGCTCACGCAGCTTCCGCATGTGGGTGAGAAATCGGCCGCCCTTCAACGTGAATACAAAACCTGACGGGCTTTGCTCATACCACGATTGAAAGTTACTCGGTCGTTGCAGCGAGTAGAATGTGCCGTTCACCTCGAGCGCATTGAACCGTCGGCTTGCATACGCCAGTTCCGATTTTTGCGGCAACCCTGCTGGATAGAAATTGCCTCGCCACGGGACATAAGCCCAACCGGAAATACCGATTCGAAGGTCCGACATACACCGTTCGTTCCGGCAATCTGGTTCGATTCCTCGCACAAAAACGCACCGGAGACGAACGGCCCCCGGTGCGCTCAGTCATGTGATCGCCGGCATCGGTTTTAAGACCCGGCAGCCGACGCACCGCCGGTCGAGGCATTCGGATTGGCACTCGCCGCAGGCAACTGCTGAGTTCCTCGCGAATTGGTCGCGCCGCGAAGCGAAGTCCCGTCAACTGCCGTTCCGTTCGTGTAAGCCGGCACGCCGGTCGTCGGCCCAGACGCGGCGCCGGCGGCAGGCACGCCCGTTACCGGGCCGCTTGCCGCTCCGGCCGCCGGAACTCCGGTCACCGGCCCACCGCCCGGTCCGACATTCGCGGCGCTCGAAGGAGCAACATTCGGCGCAGTTGATAAGGCGGGCGAAACCGACATCGACCCCGCACCCTGGATTGAACCCGTCGGCGTTCGTAACGCGGCGGCTGCGCTCGGAGCGACGGTCGCCGCGGCGCGCGCCGCCGGCGAGGGATAGATCGTAACGCCGGCGGGGT
>JAEUIN010000034.1 GCA_016793115.1 Planctomycetaceae bacterium | reverse complement strand
CGATCTGCCGCAGCTCTTGTTCCCAAGCCGGGCGTTGATCGTGCTTGCCGGCGGTCAAGCTTTCAAGTCCCGCGGCGACCTGATCCAGTAGGCCGGGCAACCAAGACGGCACCTTACATTCGTTACGGTCCATGGAATTGTTCCTGTTGAGTAAAGTGAATAGATCGGCGGCGGCCCGCGGAAGCAGGCCGCCGCCGGAGAAGAAACGAGTACGCTATGCCGACTCGGGAAAGAGCCGTTCACACAGTTTGCCGATCACGACCGAACGCACCCATTCTTCGGGGACGCGGGTGCAGTTTTCGCAATGCCCGCCCAAGTAACCGGGACAGACGTACGACGTGTAACGTCGCTCCGTCCCGTCCTTGGCGACGTACGGGCTGCTCGACGACGCGACCATTCGCAGACCGCATTCGCAGAACAATAAACCGCTCAACAAGTAGTTGAGCGTCAAACCGGGAGCCGGAGCATCGAGTTGCTTGCCTTCGGACTCGGCGTGGCGACGACGGGCCGCCAAGGCCCGCTCGCGACGGACCAGACGCACCGCGTGAACGTCGTTCCAACGTTCCCGCGTCACGAGCGGCTCGCAGAAGTTCTCCACATGCAGCACTTCTTCCGGAGCGTTCGGCTCGACAACACGCGTGTCGTCGACCACGCCGGTGGCGTTTTGTCCCCAGTAGAGGTCGCCGTAGTAGATCCGCGAATCGAGCCAGTAGGCGACCGACTCCGGTTGAAACGGCTTGTATTCGGCGAGAATGCGCGGATCATCATTGAGCGCACGCGCCAAACGGGTAGAACCGTGCGAAGTCCTCTCGGCGAGTTCGAATAGGATTTCGATGATCCGACGCGTAGCCGGATTCGGTACGAGCAGGCAATAGTCGACCTCCTCACGCCCTTTGACTTCCGTCATCACGCTTTTGAGCATATAGCCCATGGGCGGCGGGCCTCCGGGCCAATGCTTCAACTCGGCGGCGTCTCGTTTGCCGCGCACGACGTTGTGCGCTTTGACGCGGCCGTCTTCGACGGCCCGCATCGACTCGACCATGCCCAAAGCCCGACCCTGCGGCGTGTTGGGATCGGCAAAGTTACTGTCGGCCGTCAGTACTAAGATGCCGTGACGCTCGAACAGCTCCTTGCGGATCGTCGGCAGTTCGTCGACGCGGCCCAGTCGCTCCAGCGTGTCGACGAGAATCAGATCCGCAACGACCGTGCCGGTCTTCAACTCGCGGAGCATTTTCTGAAAGCCCTTCCGCTTGCGGAGATACTTTCCGCTCACGGCATCGTCGCGATAAATCGTGACGATGACCCAGCGGTAACCGAGTGCGCGCAGGCGGCGTTTGATCTCGGCGATTTGCTGGTCGGGGGATCGCGGGTTTTGTTTGTCCGACGACATCCGCACATAGAGCACGACGCGATACGGACGTTTCGGATCAAAGACGCGTTTTAACATCGAAATCGGTGTCCCGTTTCAAGGCTCGCGGTTCCCGTGAAGGTCGTGGGCGATCGCGCGAGCAACCAATCGAATCAGTCGTTCCCGACGCAGACGAGCGACTTCCGTGAGCACGATCTTGAGTTCCGCCGGCGTTAACTCTTCCGGTAGCGGCGCGTCGCCGACGGCGACCAGCGCCGCCCAGCGGCGGAGCCGCTCGGAAGATTCCGCCGACGGCGTGATTTCAGATCGACTTCGCGGTGTAAATGAACGCGTGGAGTCGGTAGGACTGGTAGAAAACGGTCGAGTCATGGGCGACCTCCTGTTAGAGAGGCACGCTTCGGCCCGGCCGTGAACCGCACACGCGGTCTAAGGGCTAGGCATCTGCGCGCGAAGAGAATTGAAGAAAACGGCGCGGCGCGTGTTCGAGAACGCAACCGCAATGCAGCGCAGGAGTTACGGCCAATACTGCAATCGCCGACGGCGTGCCAAGCCGTCGGCACAGAAGACGGCTGCGTACGAGATTTGTAAGCCGTGCCGCAAGGTCACGGTCGGCAAGGCGTCTCGACGTCGAACGTTCGCACTCATTGCCGTGCGGCCACAAGTCGGCACGTCCGGGCGACGGATTTTGGAAAAGCTGGAAACGTCGTTCTTAGCGATGACGGCGGGCGCGTGCCGTCCCAACTACTCATCGTCGATTGAAAAATCCTGTTCGTATTGCAACGTGTCGTCGAGCGCGTCATTCCACTGGGCGTTCCTACCACGACGATGGTCGCGGCGCCCTTGGTTTCGTTCGGCGAATTCATACATCGCGAGCATCAGCCCGTTCAAGAGCCGCCCGAACGCCGGCCCGAGGCCGGGTTCGACGAGCGCGTCACCGATCAATTCGCCGCCGGTACGGGTTTGCGCGAACAGGTAGGTCCCTGGATGCAATCCGAAGATATGTCCGTGAAACAGGTGAAACTGACTACGCGGATCGTTGGAAGGCATCGACTGCTCCAGGTGCCACAGCCGATGAAAGCGAACGGTTGCGGTCGTAAATGCATAGCGCTCGACCAAGGCCGGCAACAATTCGCACCAGGTCGCTGAATAACAACGATGCAGGGCCGCCCGGCACTCATACGAAAAAATATCGAGCACCTGTTTATCGAGATCATTCCCGCGACGACGCGACACGCCGGTCATCCAGTTTCGCCAGCGCGCTAAGGCGCCCTCCGCGTCGCGCCCTTGTTCGAGGGCCGCACGCCCCTCGCCGAAGAGCTCTTGCTCGTAGCGACGATAGCGTTCCCATACCTCCTCCGCGTAGCTCGGGGGCCCGAGAAAAATTGCCGTTTGATCACGAAACGAGACCATGTCCAGTTCGTTACCGCGACCGGCTGCGAGTCGTTCTTCCAAACTGCCGATGAGCCGTTGCCGCAACGCGATCGTTTCTCGCGCCGGAACGGCGTCTTGAAACACGCGCCGCGAACCGTTACTCCGCGTTTCGGGCAAAAGCTTGGCCAACAGATACGACTCCTGAACGGAGTCTTCCAGCACCGAACCCTCGCGCCAACAGAGGCCCCAAAACGCGTTGACGATCGCCTCGTGATTCGCGGCATTGTAGTTCCGCTGCCCGTAGACCGTCGCGTGTTGCATCCAAACTTGGTCGACGGAAACGTCCCCAAATTGCGAAGTTTTGCGACAAAGGTTGAACGTGAATCGCCGCAGGCGGGGCAACGACGAAATCGGGCCGTCCAACCTGTCGCGGCTGAGGATGTACCCGCCGTCGTGGAATTCGAGGACTTGAGTGATGCGCTCAACCGGAGGAATTGAATCGCGGCGGACCATAAATCCCCATTCGTAGCGTAAAAGCGTCCCGTATCGATCTCATCTGCATTCGGGCACATTCGGCGGAAAAGGTCAACGGTGATTTGAGCCGTTTCAGCTAAGACAAACCGGAGAAATCGCTTATCTCGTATCCGCCGTCGCGCCGGAGCACCGTCCCGCGGGCGATGCTCCGGCGTCCTTGACGGACCTCGGCCGCGGCCAACCTTCAATTCGTCACGGTACGTCAAGCGTCGTCCGACGCCTCACCGTGGAATTGACGCCAAGAATCGTACAATTCTCGGCGCAATTGGCTGACGCGCGCCGCCGAAATGCGAAAACGCCGTGCCACGTCGGCCGTCGTGTGCCCCACCGACAGGGCTTCCGTGAGGCGTCGATTACGACCGCTCTGCTTGCGCAGCCACGCCGGAAAATCACAACGAAATGCCGCCTGATCGGCCACCGGCGTCGACGTGTCGTCGACGACCGCTTCGACCCACTCTCCGGTCGCGAGATCAACGTGATCGAGTTGCTCGACGGCGAAGCCGCGCCGCCGCTGCGCGGCCGGCGACATAACGTCACGAATCGTGAAGCGATTGCCGACGCGGCGGCCGCCGTGAAACTGACGAATTGCGAACCGGGCCAGCGCCGTGGCAAACGCGACGTCGACTTTGCCGCGAGCGACCAGACGGGCGAAGGCGGCAAAGCTGTTGGCGATGATCTCGGCCACCGCATCTTCGCGGGCCTCGGCTCCCCAATGCCGAAATGCCATCCGGGCGACGCGACGGATCGTCGGTAGTAAATCGAGAAAACGATCTTCAACGGGCGAAATCGAATCGGTCGTTCGTGCAGGTGCAATCATGGGACGTCCTCCACAGATGGGACCGCCCCAGCCGGAGCGGTCGTGATGAAACACAACCGCCCCGCAACGCGCGAGGCCGACGAGGCCGTGGCGGAACCACGGCGCAACAAAAAGCCCGCCGGTCGAACGCCTTCGTTCAACCGGCGGGCAGGCTTACAGGCCGCTCTCGAATAGCTAGCAGCCTCTCACTGTATATGCCGAGTTTTTGCCGTAAATTAAGGTGCAGCAAGGGCTTGCGCGATCACGGTCGGGTATTTCGGCAGGACCGCGACGGCGATCACATCGGGTTGCACCGTCGACGCGCGCGAATGCCTAGTCCGTGCAGTCCGGCCATCGACGGCCGGATCGTCGCGGAACCGAAATCTCAGGAAGGACCCCATGTATGCGCAAGGCGAAAAGTCCAAGCCGATCGCCGCTCGTCCTCTCGCGGTACGACGAACTCGTCCGCTACGGAGAGGCCTTTGCCGGCGGCCATCTCAACCTCTTGATCCTGACCGGCGGACCGGGGCTCGGCAAAAGCCGGCTCATCAAGTCGCTTGTTGACCAAGATGCTTGTTGGATCGACGGGCATACCACGGCATTTGGGATGTACGTTCGACTGTACCGGCACCGCGGTCGGCCGCTGGTCATCGACGACGTCGACGATCTGCACAATAACCGGGAAGCCGTGCGACTCTTGAAGTCGCTGTGCCAAACCGACCGCGAGAAAACGGTCTCCTGGAACTCGGGAACGCGGCAACTCGATAAACTCGGCGTACCGCACCAGTTCCAGACGACCGGTACCACGGCGATCATCGCCAACGACTGGGAACGCTTGAATCTCGACGTCGAAGCGCTCGAAGATCGCGGGCATGTCGTTCACTTCGCGCCGTCGGCCCTCGAAGTTCATCTCCAAGCGGCCCAGTGGTTTACCGACCAGGAAGTGTTCGACTTCATCGGCGCCCGGTCGTCCTACTTCGAGCAGCCGTCGTTTCGGAATTACGTGACCGCCGCCGAACTGAAACGAGCCGGCCTGGATTGGAAGCAGGCGACGCTTGCCCGCTGCCTAAACGGCAAGCGTCTCGTCGTCGCGCAGCTCAAGGCCGACGTCGGCTTTGCTTCCGAAGAGGAACGGGCGCAAGCGTTCGTTGCCTTCGGGCACGGTTGCCGAGCCACGTACTTCAACATCGCCAAGAAGTTGCCGGCCGTCGTCGACCCGCCGCCATTGATCTTGAAGATGCCCGCGGCGATGGTGGAGCAAGCGACGGAGCCGACGCCGGACTTGTTCGCCATCTTGAAGCGGCGGCACGGGCAACTCGGAAACGGTTAGACAATTAGACCTTCACGATTGCCGGCATCTCACGGTGTCGATACCCGACGAGATTTCGGCGGTTGAAAGCACCGAGTCCAACGATGAACCACGCAAGTCTCGTCACCGGGCATGGTGTTGATTCCCAGACTGATAGCTAGAATCCCGCATCATATTTCATGACGCGAAAAACGCGTAAATTTAGGTGCCATAAGGCTTTGCGACGCCTTCGCCGGCTTGGCTCCTTAATTCCGGCCAAAATCACGTCCTAGTTATCAAACGCCCGCGCGCAAATGCCTAGGCCTGTGAGAGCGGTTCCCCCTGCGCCAATGAACCTGACGCTCTCGGCGCTCTCTGTCTCACAGGCTAGGCACGGATGCCGCGGATTCGCCCGTCATCGACGACGGCCGCTTTGCCGGAACGTCCGGCCGGAGCCCCGGATTGGATTACGGCCGAACTGCTGGCCGATACGGTTGCCGCATGGCAGCCCCATTATCCGCAATCACTGACTGCCGACGACGCCCTGGAGATCCTCTTGACCGTCGGCCGTCTGTTCGAAGCCCTGGGAGACGACGAAGATGAAGAAAACGAAGTACTTGGCGCTGGCGCGGGTCAGCAGCCGTGAGCAGGAACGCGAGGGTTTTAGTCTCGAAGTCCAAGAAACGGCCCTGACTCGGTACGCGGAGCAGCACGGCGGCGTCATTTCACGGCTTTTTCGCATTGCCGAGACCGCCACGAAGCCCGAAGAGCGCGAAACCTTCAAGGAATTGCTGTCGTACGCCAAGAAACATGCCGCTGAACTGAGCGGTTTGCTGTTTTTCAAGGTCGATCGAGCCGCTCGCAACCTGTTCGACTACGTCGAACTCGAGCGGCTGGAGGCGGATTACGGGCTGCCGGTCATCTACATCACCCAGCCGACGGAGAATTCGCCTTCCGGCCGGATGATGCGCCGCACCTTGGCCAATATGGCCAGCTTCTATACCGAGCAGCAGTCGATCGACGTCAAGGACGGCCTGGAACGACGCGTCCAGAGCGGGCTCTTCGTCGGCAAGGCGCCTTACGGCTACGCCAACGTCCGTCGCGACGGCCGCGGATTGATCGAAGTCGCCCAAGAACGGGGTCGCAACGTCCGGCGGGCGTTCGAGTTGTACGCCTACCATGGCCATACGCTCGATTCGCTCGGCCGAAAGCTGCACGAAGAAGGCCTCGTCTACACGGCCGCCTTGCCGAAGTTCCCGCGCAGCAAATTGCACTCGATCCTCCGCGATCGCGCGTACATCGGCGAGGTTTTTCATCAGGGGCAGTGGTTCCGCGGTGCCCATGAACCGATCGTCGACCGGAGCACCTTCGATCGGGTCCAGGTACTGCTTGGGAACAAGGTCTACCAGAGCCATGAACTGACGTACGGTGGCGAACTCGTGGTCTGCGGCCACTGCGGCCGGCCGGTTACAGGCGAACGCAAGATCAAGAGCACCAAGAAAGGGCCGAAGCACTATGTCTACTACCGGTGCGCCCGTTACAACACACCCGAGCACCCGCGTGTGCGCGTGCAGGAGGCGGACCTCGACGAACAAGTCCTGGCTCTCTTCGATCGGATGCGAATCAAGGACGACGGTCTCCGCGACTGGTTCTCCAAAGCGATCCGCGCGAAGAACCGCTCGGACCAGCAGTCGTCCAAGGATCGCATCGCCGACCTCAACCGCCAGATCACCGGCCTGCGCGAGCAGGAGGAGCGACTGCTCAATTTGCGATTGCTGGAAGAGATCGATGCCTCAACGTTCGCCCGAAAGAGCACCGAAATTCGCGATCGCGTCGCGCATCTCGGCCTGCAGGTCGACGCCTGCGATCGCGGGCGGGCCGAAAACGGCGAGTTGGCCGAGAAAGTGTTTGAACTTTCGCAAAGCCTTACCGAGAAGTGGCTTAACGCGGATGTTCGCGCAAAACGTCAGTTGCTCGAAATCGTCTGTTTGAACTTTCGACTCGACGACGTAACTCTCGTCCCACAAATGAGAAAGCCCTTCGACGTGCTCGCCGAAGGGCTTCTTTTGAAAAACAGTCGGGGCGACAGGATTTGAACCTGCGACCTCTTGCACCCCATGCAAGCGCGCTAGCCAGTCTGCGCCACGCCCCGATGTTTCGCCGCCGATCGACTTGCATCTTCGTTGCACTCGTTGCAGGGTGCCCGCCGTGCGTTGTCGATCAGCTCATTACGAAGTCATGAGTATCGCAGATTCCCCCGGGTAGTTCAACGGCACCCCTGCGGCGGTCGGCGTCCGTAAACCGGCCGGCCGGCAGCGAATTGTTCGAGAATGCGGGCT
>JAEUIN010000029.1 GCA_016793115.1 Planctomycetaceae bacterium | reverse complement strand
ACGAGATGTAAGGCGCGTAGCCGGTCTTGTGAAAGTCGATGCCGATCGAATCGGCGAGTTTCAGGTGCCGCAGGCGGTAGTGAGCTTGCGCGAGAGCCCGCACCGTGCGCCCGCGAAACTCGAGCGGATTGGCCGTGAAGTCGTAACCGCCGAACACGCTCCAAGCCCAGCCGATGACTGCGTCGGCATGGATGTGCGGAACGTAATCCAGCTTGAACTCGCGAACGAGTTCGTCGCGCAGGCCATGCAAGGCCTGCAAGTCGTCGAGCCCGAAGGCGTCGGTCGAGCCCATCGTCGCGACGATCGCCGCAATGCGCTTTCCATCCGCGATTGCTTGCCTAGCCGCGGCGCGAACGGCATCCACCTTCACGGAATTGTCGAGGTGAGTCGCAACTCGAACGACGGAGTCTTGTCCGATGCCGAGCCAGCCCGCGGCGTTGAGCACGGCATAGTGGCAATGTTCGGACGCCAGCACGATCGCCGGGCGATCAAGCCCGCGCGTCATCGCACCGGGCACCGCCTTTTCGAGCCCGATCTTGAGCCCGTACAGCAAGCAGCCCGTGCCGCCGAAGGTGAACACGCCGCCGGCGTGCGTAGGATCGTATCCCACAAGATCGGCCGCCATCGAGGCGGCTTTGACTTCCGCTTCGGAGAAGCCTCGGCCGCTTTCATCGCTGCACAAGTTGGGATTGTATGTCGACGCCAGCAGCACGCCGATAATCCCGGCGATCGACGGATGCGTGATGACGTTGACTTGGCTTTGCGGATGTCCCCAAATGAACATACCGCGGAGTTGCGCGACAAGTTGGGGAATCACCGCCTCCAGGGTTCGTCCTTCGCCGGCGAGTCGCGCCGTTACGGCCGCGGCATAGTCGGGTTCGCGCGCTTCGCCGAGCATCGGCGTTTGCGTCTTGAGCGAATCAACTTGATCGAGCGCTCGGAGAATCGTGAACACGAAGTAAGCGTCGTGCTCCGGCGCGGAAATCGGCTGCGGAAACTGCTTCCGCAGGGTTTCAAGCAGTTGTCGGTAGCGGGGCGTCATGGGCGAGGCTTCGATAATCGACGAGGGCGATTAGCCGGACAAGCGACGTTGACGCAGTTGGTCGAAGGCCGCGGCGACGAAAATGATCGTGCCGAGCGTTACATCTTGCCACGCGCTTCTCAGGCCGAGTGCGGTGCATCCGACGTTGATAACGACCATTAGCAGCGCGCCGGCCATAGTGCCCAGCACGCTGCCTCGTCCGCCGCTGAGACTCGCGCCGCCGACGACGACGGCCGCAATGATGCTCAGTTCGAGGCCGCGGCCCGACGTCGGATTGCCGTTCGACAGGCGGGCGAACTGGAGAATGCCCGCGATTCCCACGAAGAGACCGGCGAGCGTGTAGACGGCGATCTTCATCGCGGTCACGTTGATTCCGCAAAGCCTCGCAGTTTGCTCGTTGGAACCGACGGCAAAAACGTAGCGACCAAATACGGTACTGCGCAACACGAACGCGAGGGCGCCCGCGAGCGCCAAGAATAACCAGACGCCGGGCGCGAAGTTCGGCAGCAACGGATAGGCCAGCCATTCCTGATCGGGCGGAGAAGTGACCAAAGTCTTGAGCCAATCAGGAATCGAGGCGAGGTTGGGGCGAATCGTCGTTTCATCTGCGATCAGCTTAGCGAACCCGAGGTACACGGACATCGTACCGAGCGTGATGATGAACGGCACGACGCGGAGCAAACTGATCAAAGCGCCATTGAGGAGTCCGGTGAGGCAACCGGTACCGACGGCGGCGAAGAGAGCGACCACGACTCCGGATTCTTGCTTTAAGCAAAAGGCGAGCACCGTCGCCGAAAACGCCAGCGCCGTTCCGGCGGAAAGATCGATGCCCCCGGACACGATAATCATCAACATTCCCAGCGCCGCGGTTCCGACGATGATCGTATTCACCGCCACCATGCGGGCCGTGTCGACGCTGAGAAATGAGGCGTACTCCTCGTTCACCCGTGCGTCGGCCACCGCGAAAAAGACTATGACGACCAAGAGCGCCAGCAGCGGGCTCAGTTGAACCGCAAAAACGCGCAGCATTTTCCCGGCCGCCGGACGAGGTCCGCTAGTCGTAATCGAAGGTTCGCTCACGAAAAAGTCCTTGGTTTGCTTGCGATGACATCTCCTCCTACGGCACACGACATGATCGCCTCCTCGGTCCATTCTTTTGTCGCTCGCACCTCGCGGAGGCGCCCGCGCGACATCACGGCGATCCGATCGCACATGGCCATGAGTTCCGGCAAGTAGGAGCTGACGAACACGATTGCTTTACCGGCCGCGGCTTGATCTCCCATCAGCCGGTAGATTTCCGCTTTCGAGCCGACGTCGATGCCGCGGGTCGGTTCGTCGAGCAGCAGCACGTCGGCCTGTTGATGTAGTACGCGCGCGATCGCCCCCTTCTGCTGATTGCCGCCGGAAAGCTCGCCGATCGCCTGTTCCGGACCGCGAGCCTTCATGCCGAGTTTGTCCATCCACTCGCGAGCCGCCGCTCGCCGTTTGCGGAGATGGATGACTCCGCAGGTGCTATAGGGCGTGAGCCGACTCAACGTGATGTTTTCTTCGATGGACTGCGTAAGCGACAATCCCTCGGTTTTGCGATCTTCTGAAACGAGACCGATTCCCGCATTAAGACGAGCTTGCGGAGCGTGATTACGCACGGTGCCCGCAACGGACACGACCCCGCTTCGCACGGCGTCGAGCGCGGCGATGCAGCGCAGCAGTTCGGTGCGTCCGGCTCCGACCAAGCCGGCAATTCCGAGTATCTCGCCGCGGCGTACTTCGAGTGTAACCGTTCGCGGAGCGCGGCGTCCCGACAGATCGTCGATCGCGAGAAGAATATCGCCCGGCGAATGAGGCACCTGCGGAAATAACTCGTCGACGCTACGGCCGACCATAAGGCTGACAAGTTGCGATTCCGTGACGCCTTGCATCGATCCGAACCCGACCGTTTCGCCGTCGCGAAGAACACTGTAGCGATCGGCGATCGCACCGATTTCCTCAAGAAAGTGGCTAATATAAACGATTCCCAGCCCCGCAGAGCGGAGCGTGCGGATCACCGCGAACAGCCGGTCGACGTCGTGTTGCGTGAGTGAACTGGTCGGCTCGTCGAACACGATGAGCTGAGCATCTTGCACGAGTGCGCGAGCGATTTCGACGACTTGTCTAATGCCGATCGGCAATTCTCGCACAGGTCGGTCAAGGTCTAGGCCGTCGTGCCCTAGTCTGGCCAGCGCGGCCGAGACGAGCTTTCGCTCTTCGCCGCGTCGAAGCACGCCGCTGGAATGACGCTCTTGACCGAGCATCACGTTTTCCGCGACCGTGAGATCCGGGGCGAGCGTCAGCTCTTGATAGATCATCGCGATGCCCGCTCGACGGGCTTCGTTCGGTCTCCGCGGCGCGAACGGCATTCCGTTCAAAGTCATTTCGCCGGTATCGGGAGTATGAGCGCCGGAAAGCACTTTCATCAGCGTGCTTTTGCCGGCCCCGTTTTCACCGATCAGCGCGAGTACTTCTCCTCGGCGAACATCAAGCGTGACGTTGCGTAGAGCCCGGGTGGCGCCGAACCGTTTGGAGATGCCGCGCATTTCGAGCAAGCCGGCGGCGTCGGTCATGGCGGCGAGCCTCGCTCAGTCGGCGAATTGCGGTGGATTGAGCAGCCGCTTCATTTCCGGCGAGTTCATGTTCTCCGGCGTGGCGACGTATTCACCTGTCGAGATTCGCTTCTCGACGTTTTCGCCGCGAAGGTGAGCCACGAGCGACTTCACGGCGAGGTAGCCCATCGTGTCGGGGTCTTGCAGCACGATACCATGAACTTTCCCGGTCGATAGTGCGTCGTTTAGTCGCGGGCTCGGGTCAAACGTCACGAACTTCACTTTGCCGGCGAGACGCTTCTCCTCCAACGCGCCGAGCATCCCGACGCCGTTCGGCTCGGCCACTGCGTACATGCCGTCGACTTTGTCGCCGAAGGTGAGCAGCAGCGCCTGGCACTTCGCAAGCGACGATTCCGGAGTCGTTCCGGAATATTCGCTTTCGGAAATCACCGTGATCTTCGGATACTTCTTTAGCTCGCCGAGAAAGCCGTCCTCGCGAGCTTTGGTGCTCTCGCTGCCGACGTTGTATCGCAGCATTACAACTTCGCCTTGCTCTCCCATGGCCTTGGCTAGGGCCTGGGCCGCTAGTACCCCGCCGCGCTGATTGTCGGTCGCAACGTAGCTCACGATGTCGTCCGGAGCGTCGAGCCCCGAGTCGAAAACGACAGTGGGAATCTGCTTCGCTTTGGCTTGACGAACGACGTCGATGAGTGCTTGCGAGTCGTTTGGTGCGAGCACGATGCCGTCGACTCGCTTCGTCAGAAAACTCTCGACGATTCGAATCTGGTTGTCGGTGTCGTTTTCATTGAGCGGCCCCTCCCACAGGATATCGACTCCCAACTCTTTGGCTGCGCGATCGGCGCCGTGGTGCACCGATTTCCAAAACTCGTGCGTCGTTCCTTTCGGAATGACGGCGATGCGAAGTTTCTTCGAGCCTGCGGCTTGTTCTTTCGCCGGGGGCGTGCAGCCGATCGTGCATGTGATCGCCAGCAGGAGCGTGGTGCGCCAAATCACGGTGATAGATCCTCATGTGAGAGGGAGGCACTCGATGCGACGCCCTCACTGAGAGGGCCGAACCGGCGGCTTGGGCGGCGCTAGTGCCGCCGCTCGCCGCCGCGGCCGCCGCGATGTCGACCGCCGCCGCGATGCCCGCCCGGCGTGTGCGGATTGCGGGCGCGCGATTCAAGGTTGGCGTTGATCAACACGCCGACGGCCTCATCCCAAGTGGGGATCCCCTTGTGGGCGTGATGGAAGTCTTCGACCGCGTCGTGGTCGCTTTCGTGATCATCGCCCGCGGCATGCTCAACGTCCGCCGAGTCATGCAGGATGCGATTGTCGCGCTTCGGCGGGTGGTCGACATCGTCGTCAAAGTCATCACCGCGAGCGCCTGCGACTTGCGAACTGGAAGTGCCGCCGCCTTCAAGGCGATCGCGACCGCCGCGACGGCGTCGTCGTCGCCGTCGTCCACGTCGCTCATCGTCGCCGTGGTCCGCACGCCCCGCCGTGTCTTGGCGGCGGTTCGAGTCGCCGCCGTCCGCTTCGAGGTCGTGTTGGTCGACGTCGTCGCCGTGCAATTCGGAGAGATGCATGTCGTCGTGCGATTCGGCGTCGTCTTCAACGGGGGGGAAGTCGCGAGCGTCGGCCGGACCTCGATCGTAGTCGCCGCGCGGCTCACCGCGACGACCGGCGTCGCTGCGCTCGGCCCGATTGCGTCCGCGGCCGCCGCGACGTCGTCGGCGACGCGGGCGATCTCCCTCGGATCGCTCACCGCTGCGCGGCGTCTCGCCGGGAATCATCTCCGCATCGATCTCACGAGGAACACCCAGTTCGGCACGCTCTTCTTGCAAAGCGTCACGGAAGTCGTCGAATTCGCGCCCGCGCGAGCCCATCGCCGGACCTTCTTGTCGCCCGCAGTTCTCCACTTCACGGCGCGGCCGATCGTAGGTTTTACGCTCCTCGGTCGGCCGAGGTTGATTTTGTCGAACTTCGGGGCGCGGCAGCGGTTCGGTGCGGAAAGCGGATTCACGTACGGGGCGTTCCGCAACCGACGACGGATTTTCCGCAGTCGACTGTTCGGGGGGCGACGTCGAGGGCGCCGGTTTCGGTTGCGCTTCCGCCGGTCGCTCTTTCTTGCTCCCGCCGATTCCGAGCCAAGAAGTCAATTCCTCCCAACCGCTGCGCTTGGCCGGCGCAACGTCCGCAGCCGGGGCCGAGACCGTCGCCGGCGGCTCAATCGGCTTTGGAGGCGCACTGGCAGGACGCTGCGGCGGCGACTTCGCATCGATTCCCAACTGTTCAGCCAGCGAGTCCCACCGGCTCGACTTTTTTTCCTGATCCGACATTAAAACACTTTCCAGTTTGTGCGTGGCCCTCGGGCGTCCTGGCGTACCGCGCCGGCGCGGGGGCGAGACGACGATTATAAAGGGGCTGCGGAGTGCTGTGAAGTCGTGACGGCGCATGGATTTGCAGCGATTGCAGAACCGGTGATCGCACGACAATCTTTGCACGTAGCAAGGCGGAAATCCTACAATTCGTGCGGACAATACGCATCTTTAACGATTTTGCGGAGCCGATCCATGGATGAATCAGCGCGGAAGCTGTCGGCGGCTCAATCGTCGCACGGGGTCGCCGGCGACCATGGCCGGCATGCTCATCCCGCGGCTGCAGGCGCGCAACGCGGCGGCGTTGTTCCGCCCAACCTGATGGAGCCGATTGAAGACGTCGAAGTCCGCGGACACATCATCGATAGTTTGATCCTCCCGAAGATTCTCGACATCATCACTGGCGCGGGCGGCGCGTTTCGTATCAAGAATATTTCCATCGGCCAAGCGCGGAACGACGTCAGTTACGCACTCGTTGAAGTTCGGGCCGACACTGAAGAGCGATTGAACGACATTCTCGCCGCCATCGCGGACCATGGTGCCGTGCGTACGACGCAAACGGATTGCGAACTTGTCGTCGCCGACATCGCCGGCGCTTTTCCCGAGGGCTTCTACAGCACGACGAATCAGCGCACCGAAGTACGCCTCGACGGTCATTGGCGAGAAGTGGCTCGACAGGAAATGGACTGCGGCGTCGTCGTCGACGACGAAGGTATTCCTCATTGTCTGGCGATGACCGACGTTAAGGTCGGCGAGCGCATCGTCTGCGGGCATTCCGGCGTTCGAGTCATACCGCAAGAGCGATCGATCGAGCGTCACGGATTCGAGTTCATGAACTCAGCGGTGTCTACGGAAAAGCCGAAGGGCACCGCGATCCGCGAGATAGCCCGTGAACTTGTGCGAACGAAACGGACCGGGGGCAAAACTCTGATCGTCGGCGGTCCGGCGATCATTCACACAGGCAGCGGCGAACATCTGTGCCGATTGATTCGAGCGGGATACGTCGACAAACTCTTTGCCGGCAACGCGCTGGCCACGCATGACATCGAGCAATCCTTATTCGGAACGAGTCTCGGTGTACGACTTGACGAAGGCATTTCCGTCGAAGCCGGTCATGAGCACCACTTGCGCGCGATCAATCGAATTCGTCGCCTCGGCGGTATTCGACAAGCCGTCGAGAGCGGAGTACTTACGTCGGGAATCATGTTTGAGTGCGTGAAGCACGACGTTGAGTTCTTGCTGGCGGGCAGCATTCGCGACGACGGCCCGCTCCCCGACGTCATCACCGATACTCTCGAAGCCCAACGCGCGATGCGCGACCGAATACGGGACGTCACGTTTTGCCTGATGATTGCGACGACGTTGCACTCCGTCGCGGTCGGCAACTTGCTGCCCGCCTGGGTCAAGGTCGTTTGCGTCGACATCAACCCTTCGACCGTCATTAAGCTCAATGATCGAGGTTCGTTCCAAACGGTAGGACTTGTGACGGACGTCGAACCGTTCCTTCGGGCGCTGACTCAAGACGTAGACGAACTCTCCGCAGCAAAGCTCTAGTAATCGGCTCTTGGCCGTCAAAGTCGGGCGAGCTTTCAGTGACACTATGCCCAGTTTATTCGATACGCCGACGATTCTGATGTGTCCGCCGGACTACTATGGAATCGAATACGAGATCAATCCGTGGATGAGTCGCGGTCGGGCGAGCGACACCGATGTTGCGCGCACGCAGTGGAGCCGTTTGCGAACTGTGCTTGAGTCTGCGGGCGCGACGATCAAGGAACTTGAACCGCGCGCCGGCTTGCCGGACTTGGTTTTCACGGCGAATGCGGCGGTCGTCTATCGCGATATCGCGATTCTATCTCGTTTTCGTCACGCGGAGCGCCAGGGAGAGGAACCCTATGACGAAGCGTGGCTGACGTCGGCCGGTTTCACCGTCCGTCGCCTGCCGCCCGACATTTACTTTGAAGGAGCCGGCGACGCGCTCTTTTGCGGCGACACGCTCTTCGCCGGCTATCGAATTCGAAGCCATGCGCGTAGCCATCAACTCGTCGGTGAGATGCTGGGAGTTCGCGTCATTCCGCTGGAACTGACCGACGACTACCATTATCACCTCGACACGTGCTTTTGCCCGCTAACGGCGGACACGGCCGTTTACTACCCCGCCGCGTTTGACGACTACGGCCTACGAGCGCTTCGGTCGTCGATTCCCAACTTGATTGAAGTCGAGCGTGATGAGGCGCGTCGGTTCGCGTGTAACGCCGTCGTGATCGGTCGCACTGTGGTGACCAATAACGGGTGTCCGCGGTTGCATGCGTCGCTGCGTGACCGCGATTACTCGCCCGTGGAAACGCCGCTCCATGAATTCGTCAAGGCCGGCGGCAGCGCCAAGTGCCTCACGCTTCGCCTCGACGGTGAAGACGCCGCCTCATGGAAAAGGTCGTCGACTTAGAAAGATCGTTAGCCGCGGAGAGCGATGAGAAGTTCGCCCCCGGCTTTACCTTGCCGGAGGCGATACTTTGTTGATGCATTACTGACGCTCAAGCATCATTGTGCCGTTGTCCGCGACGTTGAACAGCGGACGGAACGGAGTGTTATGAATGCCTTCTCGCGGTCGACCAAAATAGAACACAATGTTCATGCCCAACCCCCACGATTCGTCTTGGACGCCGCCGTTGTTCTGGCCGGCGTCCGGCATGATGTAGTTGAAACCGCCGACCAAGTCGCAGCGATTCGACATCGGCACGCGGAAGTCGGCTCCGAAGATAGGCAAGTTTTGCGCCGTGAAGCCGCCCCACAGACGGCCTTGACCGCCGTAGCGGGTCGTATGACGGTAAAACATCGTATACATGTCGGCCGGCACCACCGGCAGGTTAATGCCCGGTGCGAGCGCGACTTGATCGTTTTTCACGCCGAAGTTGCCGAGGAACCCGAGTTCGTGGCCCCGGGCGTTCAAAAAGCTAACTTCCGTGCGAAGTTGTGCGATCGTCGATTTCGCAAAGTAGTTGTCGGTAAGCCAGTCGTACGCGATACCCCACTGAAGGCCGCAGCCGCGATAGGCGCGATGGAACAGGCCGGCGGTCACAAAAACCTGCTCGCGCGCCGCCGAACCGAACGGTGATCCGGACAGATCGCTTTGCGTCCAGCGAGCGCCGACTTGGTAGCCCACGCCATAACGCGGGAAGGGCACCAAGGCGCCACCGAGATTGAACCCTTCGTTGAACCCGAAATTGCCGTTGATGCCGAGATCGAGCGGTCCCTTAAATGCTTGGGTCCCGGCGAAAAGCGATGCTTCCTTAAAAAGGAAGCCCAGACAGTTGTAGAGGCACCGGGCGACATGGCCGCATCCGAAGGCATGCGTGCCGTAAAGACCGCATTCCGGACAACGAGACGGATCGCACCAATCGTCGTGCAGGCCGAACCCGTCGGTGCAGGACCCGCCGCAGTTACCGTCGGCACAACCGCCGTGGTTGCCGCCGTAGATCACTCCGTTCTCAAACTCCATGCCTGGATCGAGCTGCACTTCACCGTCTTGGTGGGGCATTCCTTCGTAAATGATCTCGCCTTCTTGCGGATGCCCTTGCAGCATCTCGCTGCCAAGAGCGCCGCCGGAGATGTCGTTGTCCGGGACCGGAATCGTCTCGGCCGGCATTCGTTGCGGAGCGGCGGAGTTAGGTTGGCCGACCGCGGGGCCGCCTTCGCTGATCTTCGGCGGACCGACGAGTTTTTCTCCCTCCGCCAAACGAATGTTGTAGTCGGAGAGGAGTTTTTGTTCTGAATAGCCGCCGGAGCCGGAGCCGGAGCCGGCGCGACGCGCACTCGCCGAAGCCGTGAACTGCGGTTGCGCCGCTGAATGAGTCGTTTGCCGCGAACGGCCGGCCGACGCCGTCGTGGGAATCCGCTGGGTAAGCACCGGTTGCGTGCTCCGAGCGGTTGTCGCCGATGGAGCACGCTGCCAAGCGGGCGTTTCGAAATCTGAATAGCTCGTGCGGCGCACGGCCGACGAATGCATGCCGGCAGTGTTTAGCGAGGGCCCAACGGATCCGCTGCGATTGGGGGACCAACTTGCGGATTGAGCGGACGCGATGCCGGCAAACAACAGCGAGACGGCCACGGCTGCGGGGGCAGCCGAGCAAACGCGGGGGGCGTTCATCGAGTTTTCCTTCTCAACGGACCAAGCCTGTGCGTGGGGGAAATCGCCCAGACTTTGCTTCCGGCCGTATAATCGGAAAACTCTCAACCGAAACTTTCCTCAAAATCGGAAAACTTTATGGAACCCGCAAAACTTCGCTATTCCGCCGCCGTTCGACAACGCTAGCGGATATCAGGGGCCGTCAATCACAGCTAGTTCTGCCGGCCGACCATGCGATACGGTGCAATTTTCCCAGCGCTATGGGATCAGAGAGCACCGCTTTGCGATCTTCCGCTGAAATCTCCGCCGCACGACCCTTGCGAAGCTGTTCGTCAACTCGCTCGATCGTCGCCTGCGCGGCCGACGACTGGGCGTCGGTCGCTTCAATGATAGAGCGATGAAGCGCAAGCAACACCGGATCGATAAGCAACTTGTCAAATAGCGGCCCGGGTGCAGCTTCCGCTTCTACTAGGGCGGCTAATTCCTCCTGTCGTGTCACGACCTCCGGGGGCGTTCGTTCTTCCGGCGTCGCCAGCACTCTGCGACGCTCCAGCCAAAGCCCTAACGTCACGCTGCTGCTTATGACGGAAATCGGCGCGGCGAATATGAGGCCGATGAGCACCGGGCTGATCCATGGGAGCAAGCTTGGCATCACTAAGCCGATCACAAGAGCGGCTGCGACTCCGACGGCCATTTGTCGTGAATGGGCCGCCAGCGCGTCTCCCCACGGCATTCCCGCTTCATTCCGCTGCTGGGCATTCCAATGGACCTGCTTACCCAGAAAAGTCAGCACGACGAAAGTCGAGTGAAACGCCATCATGATCGGTGCGATGACGATCGACAGCAGCGTTTCGGTCAACAAGCCCGCGGCCGCCTTGCCGGCGCCGCCGAACTGGGCGGTTCGAGCCGGGCTACGGAGCAGCAAAACGTAGCTCCAGATTTTCGGTAACAACAGCATCGCCATGGTCAACATGAACAAACCGATCGCCCCGATCCACGGAGCATCGCGGCCGCTGTCGCCGTAGTTCGAGCCGAGGGCCGCCGCGGTCAAGCTGACGACAAGAAACATCAGCCATAGCGGCGAAGAGCAATAGCTCATCACGCCGCAGGCAAAGTGAAAACGGCTCACGCTACGCAGCCCGTCGGCGACGACCAGCCGCGTGTGTTGCAAGTTGCCTTGGCACCAACGTTGATCCCGCTGCGCAAAGGCCAGCAGCGTCGGCGGGCATTGTTCGTAGCTGCCGTCGAGGTCCTGCGCGAGGCGTACCTTATAGCCGGCGCGGCGCATCAACGCGGCTTCAACAAAGTCGTGGCTCAGAATCTCCCCGCCGAGCGGAGCGTTGCCGGGCAATGGAGCGAGACCGCAGTGACGCAGAAAGGCATCGATGCGAATGATCGCATTATGCCCCCAGTAATTGCCGTCGTCTTCCGTCCACCAAGCGAAGCCTTCGAGAAAGATCGGCGCGTAAAGCGCCGCGGCAAATTGCTGTGTGCGTGCAAAAAACGAGTGCCGGCCGACCGGTTGCGGCGGGGCCTGCAAGATGCCGATTTGCGAATCGCCGTCCATCCGGCGGACGAGTTCGACGAGCGTCGAACCGGTCATCAAACTGTCGGCGTCGAGGATCACCATATAGCGATAGAGCGAGCCCCACCGCTTGCAGAAGTCGGCAATGTTGCCGGCTTTACGGCTCGTGTTCTTCGGCCGGTGCCGATAAAAGACACGGCTCGCTCCGCCGATGCGCTCTTGCAGTTTCGACCAAGCGAGTTCTTCGGCGAGCCATTTCTCTTCGTCGGTCGTATCGCTGAGAATGTAAAAGTCGAAACTCGCTCCCCGGCCCGTCGCTTCGAGCGATTCGTAGATCGCTTGAATCCCCGAGAAAACCGAGGCGGGATCTTCGTTGTAGATCGGCATCACAATCGCGGTCGGCGACAGGTTCGCCCCATCGAGGAGGCCCACCGTGTCCGTCGTCGCCTCGTTGGATTCATCGCGGCGGCGACGAAGCAACAGCGCGAAGCCGATCGTCGCCATCCAAAACGACAGGGCGACCCATACGAATAGCACCGTGAACAACAGGAGCGAGAGACCGTCGAGAAACGACCAACCGTCGGCGGCCGCCGACGAAGCGAAAGTCCACGTGCCGACGCAAGTTGTCGACAGTGTCAGAGCGGTTAGTACGCTGCGACGACGCTTGACCTCGACCACCGTAGGCGAGGTAATCATGTCAGCGGTTCCCAGGCTTCGGTGAAGCGGCCGACCAAGCGTCCCGCAAATTGCCGCCAGCGAGCCACTTGCAGTACCGGCACCAATTCATTGAGTGGTTGAGCCGGCATCGCCGCCGGCAGCACATGAGGCACCACGGCACGCGCCGTGCGACGCAGTCGGCTGCGAAACTCCGGCGGTAATCTTTCGATCCTCAGAAAAGCTTCCGGATGAATCGCGAGCAGCTTGCGCACCTCGACGGCCAAGAGGCCGGCCGAAGTTTCATGTCCCGGATCATTGCTCGATTGACCGGCTTCAAACTCGCGATTCAAACGAGCAACCCAGAGATAGATAGCGTTCATCGCTCGCGCGACGGCGGCCATTTCTAGCTCGCGCACGGACGGGCGGCGACCGGACGCGGTGGAATCATCGGCCGCGAAATCGGCCAAGGTTTGCTCCGTCCAGCGACGGCAATGGTGCGCCACGACGGCCTGATCTCGCAGCCCCCAATCGGCCAAGTAAAGTGCGAGTCGACGTCGCAGGTAGAGCGTCAGCCGTCGTTCGTCGGCGAACGACGAACGGCGGCGCGTTCTCTCCGTCGACGATGGCGACGGCAATGCGTGTTTTGAAGTCGTGTGCTTCGCCGAAATGACTTTGGGCGTGGCGTGAGCAGAATCGACTAACATAAATAGCTCCAAGTCTCCGAGATCGCATCCGAGCCGTGTCGCAAAAACACACGCAGCTCGGCGGCGGCTCCTTCCTGTATGTGCAGTTGAAATCGCACAATGCGTGCCGCTCCCGTGCCGGCAGCGCAAGTGAGATTTGTGATTTTTCCGACGCTGGTCGAAACGACCGGTTCGATTCGTACGTCGGACGCCAGCTTCGACAATCGGCCGCCGATCCATTCCAGTTCAACGTCGACAACGTCCGCGCTTGGTCGCGAGATCGATGTTCGTAAGACGCGTACGCCGACCTGGTCGCGCGGATCGCGGCCGCCGAAGTCGATGCGGTAGCTCACGGCGAGTTCATCACCGGCTTGCGGCTGCTTTTCCGGGGTCCAGTACGCGGCGACGTTGTCATTAGTCTCGGAATCGCTCGGTAGTTCGAGCAATTCAACGGCACCTGGTCCCCAGTCTTGATCAGGTTCGATCCACACGCCGGGTCGCCGGTGATACAAGGCTTCTTTGTCGTTGTAGATTTCCAGTCGACGCTCGCGTTGCAGCAGCCCGAAGCCTTTGACTCCGCCGAATCTGTAGCTCGCGACGTTGACCGCTTTCGGGTTGCGCAGCGGCCTCCAGAGCCATTCGCCGCTCGCAGCGTGAATCAGCAGCCCATCGGCGTCGTGGACCTGGCCGCGATGATCGTCGGCAGGTTTCGTATTCTCATCCCACATCCACATGCTCGTGAGCGGTCCAAGTCCGAGCTTCGCGACGGCCGTGCGAAAGTAGAGGTGCGCCTTGACGGCCAGCGCCGTCTCGTGCAAGCCGGGCGTGATCACGAACTCGTACGCGCCGGCGACGCTGGGGCCGTCGAGCAAAGCCCACATCCGCATCGACTTCGCATCAGGCTGCGGCTTCTCAAACCAGAGCGTGCGGAACTTCGGAAACTCTTCCGGTTGCGGTAGCGCGATGTTGACCGCGATACCGCGGGCGGACGTTCCATAGACTTCGTGCGACGGAATCGCGCGGAAATAGCTTGCGCCTAAGAAGCTGACGAACTCTTGGAAGTTTTCTCGCTCCGGCAGCACGCAGAGGAAGCGAAGACCGGCGTAACCGGCATCGTGCGGTACCTGCAAATCGGCAAGCGGACCGCGATACTGAAACAAGTTGGAATCGAACGGCACCTCGACGACTCGACCGCAGTCGACGATTTTGAGTTCGACTTTGTCAGTGTGAACAAAGCCGCGGTGGTGAAGCTCAGTGCGAAACGGCAGATCTTCTTTCGTCCACAGCGCTTTCTCATGGCGGAAGGCGATCATGCGATACAGATCGTACGTCAAATGATCGATCGGCTTCGGCAGCGGCGGATCAGGCACGTATGCATGTTTTGCCGTCAGGCCGGCTATTTTTTTGACATTCTCAAAATCGAAAGATGTCGATTCGTTGCTATTCGCTCGGGCATTACGCATGCCGAACTCCGGCGTGTGCGCAGCGGCTCCGAGCCAAGTCAAGCTGATACGCTTGAGGAGGTTGCGACGTGACTGTAATGACATTACCGACTTCCTAAATCATCGTCGCCGAGCGCGTGCGTAGGCGCTCCATCGCCTCGGCTGATGGATTGAATCACGAATGTGAGCTGCGAAGTGTCGCCGCCGTTCGTTTGCAAACGGCGCACCACAAAAGCGCGTCGTCTGTCTCGGCAACGTTGGCGTAATCTTCTGACCGGCAGAACACCGGAGTACTTGCGATGTGCGAACGCGTCAGACGATAGGTCGATCCATTTCTAATTGACGTTCGTTTTGAAAACGTTTCGCCAATTTTCAATGTTCATGTTTGATCAGCGAGAGAGTGACGCGTGCGATTGATGGAGATGTATCGACGTCCGTCGTATTGCGGCGCAAGAATTTGCGGCGCGGCGTTACGCTCCGCCTTTCATGCACTTTAAACGCCGCTATTCCACGCCAAATAACGCGGTACGTTACGGCGCATCGCCGACGGTTATACTTGTCGTTTTCGGTGACACGCCCCGAATGCGGAAACACTTGTGATGCCTGCCACGTTGTATCGCTCCATACTTGCTTTAGGAATCGGAGTCGGCTTATTCGTTGATGCGTTGTTCGGCGCTGAGCCGCCGAACTCATACGGCTCGCATGTTGTTCAGACGCGGCCGCTTTCCGCCGAAGAGCAACTCAAGGCGTTTCATCTGCCAAGTGGATTCACCATTCAACTCGTCGCCGCCGAGCCGGAGATTTGCAAGCCGATCAATCTCGCTTTCGACGACGCCGGCCGACTCTACGCAACTGGTTCCATCGAATATCCCTATCCGGCCGCCGATGCTGCGAAGGCTCGCGATGTCGTCACGCGTTTTGAGATCGACGTCGACGGTCGCGCGACAGCGGCCAAACCGGTCGTCAGCGGATTGAACATTCCGATCGGATTGGCTGCGATCGGCGAAGAATTGCTCGTCTTCAATATTCGGCAATTGATTCGCTGCCGCGACGGCGACGGCGACGGAGTGTTTGAAACGAAGACGCCGCTGATCAAAGGGTTCGGCTTTCGCGATACGCATGGCATGGTCAACGGCGTCGTCCCTTGGATCGACGGGTGGGTTTATTCCTGTCACGGCTTCGCCAATGAATCGACGGCCGAAGGAGTGGACGGTACGAGAATCGACATGCAATCGGGCAACACGTTTCGCTGGAAGCCCGACGGATCACACGTCGAGCACTTCACGCACGGACAGGTCAACCCGTTTGGGCTCGCATTCGACGAATGGGGGCATCTCTTCTCAGCCGACTGCCACACGCTGCCTGCTTATCACCTGCTACGCGGCGCGTGTTACCCAAGCTTTGGTAAGCCCCACGACGGGCTCGGGTTCGGACCGGCGATCATGAGACATTCCCACGGTTCGACCGGTATTGCGGGTATCTCCTACTACGAAGCGGACCAGTTTCCGCCGGAATATCGCCGCACTCTCTTCATCGGTAATCCGATCACCGGTCGAATCAATCACGACAAGCTAGGGCGGACCGGTGCAAGCTATCGCGCGGTTGAGCAGCCCGATTTTTTGAAGTGCGACGACCCCTGGTTTCGTCCGGTCGACGTGAAGCTGGGACCCGACGGCGCGCTCTACATTGCCGACTTCTATAACTGTATCATCGGCCACTACGAAGTGCCGCTCGATCATCCGCGACGCGATCGCGAGCGAGGGCGAATCTGGCGGATCGTGTATACGGGCGATGGAGCGAAGACGGCGACGATGCCGAACGTGCGCGCGGCGCAGTTCGACGAGCTGATAACAATGCTGGGGCATCCCAATCTCACCGTACGCACATTTGCGACGGAGCGACTGGCAACGATGGAGCTTTCGGAGCAACAAGTTGAAACTCTCGATGCCGTACGATCGGATTCGAGCGGTGCCGCCGTCGGCCGAGTGCATGCCCTGTGGGTTCTGGCTCGGCACAAGACGGATTTGAGATTCGCATCGTCGTTGCTCGACGACGAAGATCCGTTGGTGCGTGCCCATGCAGTAAAAGCCGTTGCGGAGCGCGACATTCGCGAGACCACTTGGCCGGACCTTGAGGCAATTTGCCGCCGGCTCGACGACGTGGAGCCTTTCGTGGCGCTCGCAGCGGCCGAAGCGTTGGCCGCACATCCTTACCGACGGAACGTCGAGCCGCTGTTGTCGGCTTGGCGGAGAGCGTCGGCGAGCGACCCGCAGCTTGCGCATGCGGTAAAGATCGCGATGCGTGAGCAATTGGCCGATGCGGCAATCCTGAAGCAAGTCGCTTCTGCGGAGCAACGCGCCGGATTTTCGATTGACGATCGTCAACGTATCGCGGAAGCGTGCTTGGGGATACCGACGCCGGAAGCCGCCGACTACGTGCTCGCTGAAATCACGTCACGCGAGACTAAAGTCGCGTTTCCGGCACCCTATGTCGAACATGCGGCACGACGTTTGCGCGGCGAACGGCTTCCGCAACTGTTCGACTATTGTGCGACGTTGGCGTCGTCCGCCGTCGACCGACGCTTGGCCGTCTATCGTGCGCTATCTCATGGACTCGACGCTCGCAAACTGAAGCTTCCGGATGCGATCGTCGTCGATCTACAGTCGATCGTGCTCGAGCTGCTCGCCGCCGACGATGAGCCGCGAGTCAAGCAAGGACTCGAATTAGCGAAGGAGTTTCGTCGCGGCGCATTTTGCGATGGGGCGGCGAAGCTCGCCATGCGATCCGCCAAGTTCGCCGGCTTGCGCCCGGCGGCGCTCGACGCCGTAGCCGCATGCGACGACGGCCGCGCTTCGAAGCTGTTCACTTCGATTATCGACGATCGTAGCGAATCGTCGGCGATGCGCACCAAGGCGGTGCAGCAACTGTCGGCGCTCAACAGCGTAGAGTCGCGAGCGATTTTGCTTGATCGCTTGACGCACGCCGATGCCCGGCTGGCCGTCGACATTGCGAACACGATCGTCACGTCGCAAGAGGGCGCGGAGGCGCTGCTCGACGCCGTGACGTCCGGAAAAGCGGCGTCGCGACTTTTGCAAGAAGGACCGGTGCTGTTTTGGATGGCCCGCTCCAACCCGACCGATTGGAACGAGCGGATACGAAAGCTCACCGCAAACTTGCCGCCGCCGGATGATCGCGTCGGCAAGCTCATTTCAGCTCGCGTTGAAGCATTTAAGAAGTCGCGGCCCGACCCTGCTCGCGGGCAGGAACTGTTTACCAAGAACTGTTCGGCGTGCCATCGCATCGCCGGCAAAGGGACGAAAATCGGACCCGAACTCGACGGCATCGGTCGTCGCGGTGTTGAGCGATTATTAGAAGACATGCTAGATCCAAGCCGTACGGTCGACCAAGCTTTTCGAGCGACGCAGTTAACTCTCACCGACGGACGCTTGCTGACGGGTTTGGTGCTGCGCGAAGAGGGGGATGTACTGGTCGTCGCCGATTCCCAAGGCAAGGAGCTTCGTCTAGCGAGCGCGGAGATCGAAGAGCGAGCAACGCTCAATCTATCTCCTATGCCGGCGAACGTCGCCGACCTAGTGCCCGATGCCGAGATGCCGCATTTGTTGGGATTCCTGTTGTCGGCCGACAAGCCGCTCGTTCCGCAGAAATAAACTTTGCTTTGCAGAATCGGCGTAACGACGCATGGTGCTTCGGCATCGAAGCCTCTCGCACACTGTCGTGAAATCAAGGGAGGCTTTGTCATGCTGCTGCGTCGCGCGTTGCTCCTGCTCGGCTCGTTAGTCGTTCTATTCAACGTTTGTATTGCTTCGGCGATGTCGGCTCGCGCCGCAGCGGTGCCGCCCGTGGTCGGTGAGAAAGCACGTGACTTCCGATTGCCCGGCGGCGATGGTCGCCCGGTGCAATTGAGCGAGTTGATGAGACAAGGACCTGTCGTCGTCGTCGTGCTGCGCGGTTTTCCGGGGTATCAATGTCCGGCGTGTAATACACAGACCGGGCAATTCTTTTCCGCGGCCGAAAAGCTGCGGGCCGCGAACGCGCAAGTCGTCGTCGTCTATCCGGGACAGAGCAAAGGACTTGCCGACCATGCCCGCGAGTTCATGAACGACAAAACGACGCCGGTCGGGTTCCATGTCGTGCTCGATCCGGATTACAGGTTTACCAACCTTTACGGACTCCGGTGGGACGCGCCCCGCGAGACGGCCTATCCTTCGACGTTCGTCGTCGATTCGACAGGCGTGGTTCGGTTTGCCAAGATCAGTCGGAGCCACGGCGGTCGCGCCTCGGTCGACGAAGTGTTGCAAGCTTTGGCGGCGACGAAATAGCGACTTCGAAATCCCGGCGGTCTGTTGTCGAATCTGCGAACCGCATCACAACGACGGCCTTCGATCGTCGGGTGGTGCGGTTTGTAGGTTCTCTGCGGTCGCGCGGGTTAGCGGTCGGTGGAAGCTTCGTCGACGTTCCAACGTCGTCGGCCCGATTCGTGAGGCACGATTGAATGCGGCGCTTTTAGTGCTTCCTCCGTTCATCATCCCTTCCGTCAATATGCTTCCGGCCAACTATCGCATCGGCATTGCGCAACCTGCTCACTTCGAAGAGATCATCGAAATCTGCAAACTCGTATATCCGACCGAGCGGCCGTATACGTCTGAAGAACTCTCCGATCACCGGCAGGTGTTTCCACAGGGGCAATTCGTCGCCGTCGACGCAGAAAGCGGCGACGTCGCCGGCGTCCACTTCACGCTCCGCTTGCGAATGACCGACTACCACATTGACGATTCGTGGGACGTGCTCACGGCCGGCGGATCGTTTCTCGACCACGACTCCTCCGGGCCGACTCTCTATGGCGCCGACATCATGGTACATCCGCAACATCAACATCACGGACTTGCTCATGGGTTGACCGATGCGGCGCGCGAACTTGTGCGAACCGAGCGACTCTGGCGAATGGTCGGAGCGAGCCGACTGCCTGGCTACGGCAAGCACCGCGAGAGGATGACGATCTACGAGTACGTCGACAATGTCGTCAGCGGTCGAGCAGTCGATCCGGTGCTGAGCGTGCACATGAAAGACGGCTGGCGACCCGTCCGCCCAATCTACGGATACTTGCAGCACGACGAAGAGAGTTGTGGCTGGGCGATGGTGATGCAATGGGTGAACCCCGACTGCCCACCGCCGGCGGAATTTGAGCTGGTGAAACTTTCCGCAACGTCTGCGCGCTGAGCGCGCCGCACGAGATCCCTCGGAGAACGTGCGCCGAAGAAAAAACGAGGCCCGAAACGGCGCAGTACCCGAGCGGGTTGCTGCGCATCTATTCGGATGATAGGTGCGCACCTCTATTGTCTTACTTAAATGTGCGCATCTATCGACGGAATAGATGCGCACTTTGCGCAACAAGTCGGAGGCGGACGGACGATCGACAAAGTCGAAGAACTTTGTGCATCTCCGAGCACACCGCATCGCATCACCTCGCCCGTCCGGCTACTTGGCAGATCCGCGGCTATACGGCCGCGCCATCCGGCACCGTAGCAAAGTCGCGATAAGGGATCGAACAAGCTTTTTGGCCGGCTGGAAACGAGCTTGGCAGGCAAAGAGACGACTTGCGACGGCGTCGCCGAGTTGCCCCCGATCGGTCGCTGGGGAGATGTTAGCGCGTAAAAAAACCCGACCAAGCTCAAAGCTAGGTCGGGTCGAAGTGGAGGATAGGGGACTTGAACCCCTGACCTCTTGCATGCCATGCAAGCGCTCTCCCAACTGAGCTAATCCCCCTTGATTTCCGGACTCGCCGAGTTTGGGTTCGCGGCGTATCGGCCCGACTCTTGAGTTCGTCGCCGGGCGTTCGGGTGAGCACGGCAACCCTGGTTGTTTTGGGGTTGCCCGTCACAGACCCGAAGCCTATCAATGTGCTTTCGAGGTGTCAAGGCGTCGATCGCCTAGCCCCTCAACGACTTAGGTCGACCACGATCGGGCCGTTGCGGCTCGATCGACAAGCTGCCGCGAAGTCGCTTACCGCTTATCGTACCGAGCCGGGTTCAAAGTCGCGTGAAAAAGCTCTTGCGCCACAAGTTTTTCACGGGGGCGGTTAAGTTCGGCTTAGCCGCGGGACTGATTGCTTGGCTCTTCTATGGAATTCTCAGCAACGAACAAAAGGCCGCCCAACTTAAGCAAATTGTTGAGGGCCCCAAAGACCTGCGTTTGTTCGCGCTCGCATTCGGATTGTTTCTCACGTCGATCGTGCTTTCGTTCATACGCTGGCAAGCGCTCGTGCGGGCTTTGGGATTCGATTTTTCGACGCGCGACGCATTAAGGCTAGGCTTCCTCGGCTACCTGTTTAATTTCGTCGCACCCGGCGGGGTGGGGGGCGACATTTTCAAAGCCGTTTTCATCGCGCGTCAGTTTCACGGTCGCCGGGCGCAGGCCGTGGCGACCGTGGTGCTCGACCGAATCATCGGGCTCTATGCGTTGCTGCTCGTCGCGACGGCGGCGGTTCTGATCGAGGGATTGCCGTTTTCTGACGACGCACGAATTCGCCGCATTGCGTTGGGAACGCTGATCTTCACGGCGACCGGCGCGATTTTTCTGATGATGCTCATTGTCCCCGGCTTCACGCAGGGGCGCGTTTCAAAATTCCTCGCCGGACTGCCTCGAACGGGCCGCGTCTTTCAGCAACTTTTGGAGGCGATTCGCTTGTATCGCGAGCAAATGCCGGTTTTAGCCGGAGCGTTCGCAGTGAGCATTCTCGTGCACTTGCTGGCCGTCGGCGCATTCTACAGTCTCGGACGCGCCTTGCCGGGCGACTCGCCGTCGCTCGCGGAGCACTTCGTTATTATGCCGCTGGCAATGGTCGTCGGCGCGCTGCCGATCACGCCCAACGGTTTGGGGACGTTCGAGGTCGCCGTGGAGCAATTGTTTCCGATCTTGTCGGCGGCAAAAGTGCCCGGTTCGCGCGGTGTAATCGTCTCGTTGATCTATCGAATTATCTCGATCGCCATCGCGATGGTCGGCGTCGTCCTCTATTTCGCGGCGCGTCGCGATGTCGCGGCGGCGCTGCACGAAGCCGAAGAGACGGAGGCCGGCGAAGTAGCCGAGTCGCTCGCCGGCGAACGTCGGCTCTAGGATTTGACCGGCGCAAGTTTTAGAATTGTCGAAGGCGCGGCGACGTTGTGGGTCGCCCGTAGCGACGCGGCTTGCTGGAGAACGCCGAGTGGCATCTCTGTTCGTGGTCCGCGGTAACGATCAGGGTTGCCGCTTTGAACTCGACGCCGATCAAACGACGATCGGCCGCGACGTCGGCAACCGGATCCAGTTGCACGACACCGAGGTTTCGCGCCGACATGCGATTCTTGAGCGGCGCGGACGCGAATTCGCGCTGACCGACAACAAGAGTTCGAACGGCACGTTCATCAACAATCGGCGAATCACGTCGCAACCGTTGCATGGCGGGGAAGAGATACTGCTAGGCAGCACGGTGCTGCTTTTTACCGGCGGCGGTGACGATTCGAGCCGGATGGCCGGCAACATTGAATTCGCTTCGCGCGACCGGTCCGACGATCGCTCGCGGATCGTACGCACGATGCCGCAGGCCGAAGGACGCGGCATGTTCGACCGGCCCGAGGCGTCGGGCATCGTGGCGAATCGTTCGGCGGAGGAACGGGGCAATCTCGATTTGATGTACCGCACGACGATGGCCGTGCGACACACGCTCGACATCGATCAACTGCTGCAGTCGGTGATGCAGTTGATTTTCGAGTGGGTCGAATGCGATCGCGGTTGCATTATGCTCGTCGAAGCCGACGGGAAGCGACTCGATCCGCGGGTGCGACGTAATCGGAAGTCGTCGCAGAACGACGAGCGGATCGTACTCTCCAAGACGATTCTCGACTACGTCATGGAGAAAAATGAAGGTGTGCTTACCAGCGACGCTTCAGGAGATCAGCGCTGGAATCCCGGCGCGAGTATTCTGCAAGCGGGAGTGCGCGAAGCGATCTGCGCGCCGATGCACGGCAGGCACAGCCTCGTCGGCGTGATTTACATCGACACGCTGACGACTCCGCAGCAGGTCGTGCAGACCGGGAGAGCGGCGAAATTCAACGAGGAACATTTGCGGCTGCTGGTCGCGATCGCTTATCAAGCCGCGCTGGCCGTCGAAGACACTCGCTACTACTCCGCGATGGTTCAGGCCGAGCGACTGGCGGCCGTCGGGCAAGCCATCGCGAGCCTTTCCCATCACGTGAAGAATATCTTGCAGGGGATTCGTAGCGGAAGTTATTTGATCAAGGAAGGGTTATCGTCGCACGACGAGCGGATGGTTTCCAAGGGATGGGAGTTCGTCGAGAAAAACCAGGACCGCATTTCCCACATGGTGATGGACATGCTCACGTTCAGCAAAGAACGTGAGCCGGAAATGGTTTCGTCCGATTTGAACAAAGTCGTCGCCGACGTCGTCGAACTCATGGAAGGACGCGGACGCGACTGCAACGTGACGCTGCTATACGAACCGGCGGCGTTTATGCCCAAACTCCTGTTCGATCCCGAGGGCTTGCACCGCGCGGTGTTGAACGTAGTGTCGAACGCGATCGACGCCAGCGATCCGCGTCGGCGACCCGACCCCGACGTGCCCGAGGGAGAAGAGCCGATGGAACCGATAGAGCCGACGCCGGGGCATGTGACCGTGCGGACGCATTACGATCCCGCGGAGTCGCAAGTCGCGGTGATCGTGGAAGACAACGGAGGCGGCATTCCGCTCGACGAACAAGACAACGTGTTTTCATTGTTCGTGTCGAACAAAGGAAACCGCGGCACGGGCCTCGGGCTACCGGTGAGCCAAAAAATCATGCGCGAACACGCCGGCACGATCACCGTCGCCAGCGAACCGGGCAAGGGAGCGACGTTTACCCTCCAAATGCCCGCCGTTTTGGCCGACGTGACAAGGATGTGATTCGCTTCGCACGTGCGGTCACGTTCATTCGTGCACGAACGGATTCGTCCGTTTCTCCCGGCCGATCGTCGTCAACGGGCCGTGGCCTGAGTAAACGATCGTATCGTCCGGCAGTGTGTAAAGTTTTTGCTTGATGCCCTGTTCAAGCTTGGCGAAGCTGCCTCCAGGAAAGTCGGTGCGACCGATGCTGCCATGAAAGAGCACGTCGCCGCCGAAGACGACGGGGGTGTCGCTTCCCCGCCAAATGAAGACGATATGCCCGGAAGAATGGCCGGGAATCTGCGCGACTTCGAATGTAAGGCCTGCTATTTGGTAGGAGTCGCCGTCGTCGAGCAGCACGTCCGCAGGCGGAAGAACGATCGGGAATCCGAACTGCCCTGAGAGGTTTTGCCACGGGTCTTGGAGCTTCGGCGCCTCTTCTCGGCCGATGACGACCGGGCAATCCGGCCATTCCTGCTTCATGGCCGGAATGCCGGCAATATGGTCGCCATGAGCGTGGGTGATGAGAATCGCCGCCGGTCGCAGCCGGTTTTCTCGGACGTAATCGATAATCAGGTCCGGCTCCATGCCGGGATCGACAATTAAGCAGTCATTGCCGGCGGCCACGTGGGCGACATAAGAGTTTTCACCGAACGGCTGCGATTCAATGCATTCCACGATGAGTTCGACGGGCGGCAAGCTGACCTCCGCGAAACGGCGACTAGCGGCTACAATTCGCCGCGATTTAAGGAGAATCCGGAAACGCGCATTCTAGAGGCGCGGGCCCGAACGGGCGAGACGGCGGCCGGATCTCTTCACGATTGCCAGGGAAGGCAGATCTCGATGAATCGAGTGCGACAATTCATGTGGCTCGTCGCGGTGTCGACGGCGAGCGTGTCGGCTGTTGCGGCGCAGCAAACGTCGCCTTATCCGATGACGAGCACGCCGTATGTGAATCCGTCTTACGGGCAATCGCAAGCGGCCGACGGTTCCGTGTATGGTGCCGCGCCGTCCGTCTATTCGTCGCCGCCGACCGCGCCGTATGGCGCGACCAATGCAGCGTCTGCGTACAATACCGCGGCAGCGCCTCCGCCTGGACCTACGTCCGCGAGTCAGCCTTCGACGAGCGGCGGCGCATATGTCGCGGCGGGGAATCCGTTCTTGCGGCACGGAGCGCCGCGAGCCACTGTGTTGGCGTCACGCGGCCTGCCGGTTCGACCCGGCACGATGGTCGTGCCACCTCAATATGCCGCGCAACCGAATATCGCAGCCGCCGCATTGGACGGAGCTCCCCTAAGCCCGACGAGCGCTTCGAGCGGGCCCGCGCTCGGAAACGCGGCGACGCAAATGTCGCCGCCCGTTGCGCCTTCTCCGACGGACGCCTCGGCGATGGTCGCTGCCGTGCCGCAGCCCACATTGCCGCAACCAACGGCGCAACCGTCGAGTATTGCGCCGCCGCCGGCCGAGCCGAGTCAGCTTCACGGAGTTGCACTGTTGCTGCAGAAGCAAACGGAGACGCAGGCAAGCGGAGGGCATCCGCTGATTCCGGTGGTGGCTTGGGCCGACGACGCGTTAACGCAAATGCAGTCGTTGCGCGATTTCACCTGCACATTTAAGAAACGGGAGGCCGTCGACGGCAAGCTGCAAGAGCAGCAGTCGATGTTCGTCAAATCGCGAACTGCTCCGTTCAGCGTTTACATGTACTTTCTAGATCAGGATGTGCGTGGGCAGGAAGCGATATACGTGGCCGGTTTGAACAACGGCAACATCGTAGCTCACCCAGTCGGCTTCAAGCAGACGCTCGTCGGGACGCTTTCGCTGGCGCCCGACGACCCGCAAGCCATGGAAGGAAATCGGTATCCGATCACAAACTTCGGCGTCGTCAATCTGACGCGGCGGTACGCCGAAGCGAATCGTAAGGACTTGCAGTTCGGGGAAAGCGAAGTGCGGATCATCGAAGGAGCTCGGGTGAACGATCGCAGCTGCACTTGCATCCAGATTTCGCACCCGACTCCGCGGCCGGAATTTAAATATGCCATGACGCGGTTTTACATCGACAACGAACTCAACGTGCCAATTCGCTATGAAGGGTACGAGTTTCCGAAGCAATCGGGGCAACCGCCGATGCTGGTCGAAGAATACACGTACGCCAATTTGAAGCTCAATCCCGGGCTGACCGACGCCGATTTTGATCCGCGCAATCCACAGTACGGCTACAAATAAGCGACCTTCGAGCGTCCGCTGAGCGTTCTGTAGGGAGGATCCAACGGAAAACGACGGATGCGAATCATGATCCGGCCGACTATCTTGGCGTGATCATACGCTCCCAGTCGGTTGTGAGAGTCGGCTCATGTTTTCTCGCTATCTAAGGCGGTGTGTAGCCGCTGCGCTGTTGGTTGCGCCGGCTTTTTGCGGCGCGTTATGGCCCTGCAAAGTCGGGGCCGTGGAAAAGCCCGACGTTCTCGTGGTCATTTGCGATCAATGGAGTCCCCGTTTTCTCAGTTGGGACAACCCGCAAGTCCGCACACCTCAACTTGATGCGATCGCTCGTGAAGGGCTGATCTTCGACGCCTGCTATACGACGTCGCCGGTTTGTATGCCTGCGCGGGTGTCGCTTGTCTCGGGACTCTATCCGCACAACGCCGGACATTCCATTTGGGGGAATCTGCAGGACTGGTATCTAGCGGCTGCGGACGCGCCGATGTTTCGCGACATCCGCGCGGCCGGTTATTCAACGGCTCAGATCGGCAAGCTGCATTGGTTCAGCGGCCGAGCGTGGTCGAAGGAGTTCCAGAACGTCGACGACTATCATCGCGCCGTCGGGCTGGACCACGTGATCGACGTCAGCGGCCCGCCCTCGGCCGCGGGCGGCGGCGATCCTTATTCACGTTATCTGCGCGAACGCGGTCTGCTCAAGTCCGTGGCCGAGGATTTGCGCGAACGTTACCTCAGCGGTGAGTTCGAGCCGCGCGTCTCCGTCGCCGCGACGAAAGACTATCACGACGTGTTCGTCACCGACCGAGCCGTCGACTACATCGGGCAACACCCTCGCGATCGGGCGATGTGCTTGGTCGTGAGCCTGCATGCGCCGCATCCGCCGCTCGACGCGCCCGGCGAGTATGCGACGATGTACGAGCCGCAATCGTTGAAACTGCCGCCGAACGTGCCCGAATCGTTCATGCGTGAAAAGCATGACATCGAGGCCCCGCTACTGCGCCGCATGTTGGCGAACTATTTGGGGAAGATCTCGTTGGCCGATCATCAAATCGGTCGGCTAGTCGAAGCGATGCGTAAACGCGGCACCTGGGAAAATACGTTGTTCGTATTCACGGCCGACCACGGCGAAATGATGGGCGCCCACGGCGCTTTGACTAAGGGACGATTCTATGAAGAGGCCGTACGGGTGCCGTTGGTCATGCGCCTTCCCGGTACCGTCAAATCGGGCCGAACGCAGGCGCTAGCGCAGATGATGGACGTTTATCCGACGATCGTCGAAGCCGTCGGCGGTACAACGACGCCTAATCGATTCGCCGTCTCTCAATGGAGCGTTGCGACCGGTGTCAGGGCCTCGTCGCGAAACTTAACGATTAGCGAAATCGAGCAACGTGGCGAATTGAGCCTCATGGCGCGAAATGCGCGATACAAATGGTGGGTGCAAGGGGATGATGAGTATCTTTTCGACCTGCAAAGAGATCCTTGGGAGACGAAGAACCTTGCGAACGATTCGGAGAATGCCGCGGTGATGCATGAACTGCGCGGAGAGGCGCTCACGCACCTGCGCACGAACCAACTCAATCTGGCCGCCGGCGGCAAATCGAAAGTTCAACGACTGCGAGAAGAGGAAGCGAATAAGAATTCTTCCAAGAAGTGACGGATCGCGGATTCTAAGCGGCGATTGTTCTCTCGACCGCTTGCGAATCGACGTAGAATGGTTTGAACAGCGGTCTTCTTCGCGGAGTTATTCGTGAGTCGATTCGACGCCCTTCGCACGATGCTGCCTTGGCGAGTCGCTCGGATTTTATTGTGTTCGTACTTCGGTTTGTTGTTGATGCTGCTGTTTATCGAAAACCGCTTAATCTTCATGCCGGTGCGCGAGCCGCGCGTGAGTTGGAATCCACCGACGCCGGACGGCGAGCATGTCGAGTTCATGGCCGACGACGGGACCAGGCTGAGCGGCTGGTATCTGCCGCATCCTCGGCCGCGAGGGGTAGCGCTGTTTGCCTGCGGCAACGGCGGCAACATGTCGTATTGGGCCGACTACTTCGCGACGCTTAACGCCGATGTCGACTTAGCAGTCATGGGATTCAATTACCGCGGCTACGGTCGCAGCGAAGGATCGCCGAGCGAACGTGGTGTGTTGGCCGATGCACGGGCGGCGCGGCGCTGGCTTGCCCGCAAGACCGGGGTCGAGGAAAGAGACGTCGTGCTGATGGGCCGTTCGCTCGGCGGAGGCGTCGCCGTCGATTTGGCTCAAGACGGGTGCCGAGCGCTGGTCGTCGAAAGCACATTTACTTCCTTGCCGGACGTCGCAGCGCGGGTTTATCCGTTTCTTCCGGTTCGCTATGTGATGCGTACGCGTTTCAACTCTTTGAAGAAGATGGCGACCTACGGCGGACCGCTGCTTGTCAGTCACGGCGACGCCGACGAGTTGGTGCCCTATTCGATGGGCGAGGATTTGCTTGCCGCGTCACCCAGCGACTGCAAACGCCTTTTTAGGATCGAAGGAGGCGGCCACAACGATCCTCAGCCTGCTTCCTACTTCCGAGAACTGGCGGCGTTTCTTGATTCCGCGCCGGTGCGCAAATAGAACACGGACGATTGCGGGCCTAGGGGAGCTTCAATTCGATTCCGGGACGCAGATTCTCCAGGTTTTCCCCAAGAGCGGACCGATTCAAATTGTAGAGTTCGGTCCAGCGCGAGGCCTGGCCAAGTTGCCGGCGAGCGATGTCGAAGAGGGTGTCGCCTTCCCGAACGACGTAGGTGCCGCCGCTCGTCGATGCGCGGCTGCCGAAGCTTTGACCGGCCGGATCGGCCGCACCGCTCGTCAATTCCGGATAGCGCCGTTTGAGATAGTCGAGCGGAGGCACATCGAGCACGTTGCCTGCGCGGATATCTTCGGCATGCGGATAGCGATCACTGTTGTAGGCGAAGAGAGCGCGATAGTACGCACCTTCGCCGTAGATCTTTTGGCTGATGGCGTAGAGCGTATCACCCGGGGCGACCACGTACGGTTGGTCTTTGCCGGAGGATGCGACTGGAATACTTGCGGAAACGGTGGCAACCGGAGATGCCGCCGTCGAGCCGGCCAGCGGTTGCGCGGCGACGGAAGGCGCGAGTCCCGGAGCGGTGGCGGCGACTGCGACGCCGGGGGGCGTCAACGACGCGACGCCCGGCAGAGTCGACGGCGAGGTTGAGGGAGACGCGACGCCGCTTGCTTGCTCGGCTCCTGAAGAGGGATGACGCGATGCGGCAGCCGACGTCGGTGCTCTCGTCATCGGCACCTCCGGCGGCGACGAAGTGATGTTGGGGCTCGCAAAGCCGCCGGAGTGTGTTAAAGCGGTCGAGTGCGCGGTTTCGGCCGGTCGTGATGCGGCAAAGTCGGCCGGCGCGCTCGGCGCACGGAGCGGATTGTCCCCCGTCATCGTTGTCGCGGCGACGGTCGGCGCGCCAGTCATGGTCGGTCGCGCAAACGCCGTCTGGGTTGGTGAAGGGGCGTTTGTGCTGGGTGCAGCGGCGACATCGATGAGCGTCGACGAACCGGGCTCGGAGGAAGACGCGGACGGGCTTATCGGCGGCGTCGGGCCTGAACCGCGCGCCGGCGTCGCATAGCGCGAATCAGCCATGGACGCCGTTATCGCATAGCGATTATCCCCGTTCGGCAAGCCGGCCGGCGGTACGGCACGGTATGGCGATGATGCGTCGGGTGAGTTGTTGCCCGGCATGGCTTCCGCGCCGGCATTCATTGCGGTGTGCCCGCTGCCTTGCGGAGGGCGCGCGACCGCTAAGGTACCGTGCGCCGACTGCGGCGGTGTGACCGGCTGTGGAAAATCCCCGGGCGAAGAGTTCGCGAACTTGCGGGGCTGCGCAGCGGGAAAAGCCGTTTGGCCGCCGGGGCGTTGCTCAGCTAAGTGAGTCGGCCTCGCAGTGGACTGCGCGAGCTGCGCCTCCGCTCCGGAATTCTCCGCGCCGAAACTAATGTCGACTTTCTGATCGGAATCGTTGCTGGTGAGCCGCATAGTTAAGACGCAGCAAAACGCGACAAACAACATTCCCACGAACGCGACGCCGAGTTTTTTCTCGAGGCTCATTTCGGCCTCCTCCTTGAGGCTGTTTTGTCGGCAAGCATCTTGCTCGCCGCGTTGAGAACGTTAAGTGCTTATTTGGGCGATCGCGAGAGTCCGCCGACAACGGCGACGCGCAACTTGGCGCTGCGAGCGCGAGGGTTACGTGCGATTTCCGCTTCCGTCGCGACTATCGGCTTTTTCGTGACGACTTCCCAGCGGGCATCGTTGCGAAAAGCCTCTTTGACGATGCGATCTTCCAAGGAATGAAACGAAATCACGGCCACGCGCCCGCCGCGACGAACGCACTCGGGCGCATCGCGCAAAAATGCTTCAAGTGCGCCAAGTTCGTCGTTTACGGCGATTCTCAAAGCTTGAAACGTGCGCGTCGCGGGATGAATCCGTTGGGCGTCGAGCGTGCGCGGCACGACGCGTTTGACCAAGTCGGCAAGTTCGCCGGCGCTTTGAAGCGGCGATTCTCGGCGTCGTTCGACAATGGCTCTCGCGATCCGGCGGCTGTAGCGCTCTTCGCCGTAGCGAAAAATTAGGTCGGCGAGGTCTTGCTCACCGAGTTTGTCGACAAGTTCGCCGGCAGGCCTTCCTTCGCTAACGTCGAAACGCAGGTCGAGCGGTCCGTCCGCGCTGAAGCTAAAGCCGCGTGCCGCGTCGGCAAGTTGATCGCTCGAAAGGCCGATATCGATAAGCGCTCCGTCAATGCTCTCGATGCCGATATCGCGCAACACCAGTTTGAGGTCGCGGTAATTGGCCCATAGCGGCGTGACACAAACATCGGCAAGCGATTTCTGCGCGATTTCGACGGCTGCCCGATCACGATCGAGAGAATAGATTCGCCCGGTCGGGCCGACCCGTTCGGCCAGCAGGCGCGAATGCCCGCCGCCGCCGAGCGTGCCGTCGATCAACACCTGTCCGGGCTGCGGATCGAGCCAACGAATGACTTCGTCGGCTAGCACCGGAACGTGTCGTGTCACGGGCTCGGTCATATCACCGCTAAATCCATTTCGTGAACGCATATGCCGCAACAGAAAGGTGATCGAGCGACCGTGCGAAGAAGTTGGAGCTTCGCCGGCAACATCGCCGCAGCCCTCCAATCGGGGCGGCATCGTAGCAGAAGAATCCAAAGAAGAGCAGCCCACCTCCGGCACATCCATGTGCCGGGGTGGGGTGGGTGCCGCAGGTTGCCGAGGCAACCTCTTTTCGCTCGCATACGGCGCATCGTGCGGCCGTGCCGTGCTAGAGTCGGCGACGATCGGTGGCCGTGATCGTCGCCGCTCAAACAGACGCTGCGAACTTCGGACGGACGCTCCTTCGGAATATCTACGAGCCTATTGATTGCCGGCAGGCGTCGCCGGCACTAAGACGACTTCACGACAAAAGCTTGTTCGGCGATCTGGTCAAAGTCCTTCGTCCGCGCGGCCAAGTAAGCCTCCCAGCGAGTTCTGTCCCAGATTTCTAAATGATCCTGTACGCCGATCAGAACCGCCTCGTTTGTCAGACCGGCCAACAATGCTAATTGACTTGGAATTCTCAGTCGCCCTTGATCGTCCAACTCAACATGTTCGGCCTGGGCATAGAACAAACGGCTGAACGCGCGAACATCGCGACCATTGGGTGAACTATTTGCCAACCTATGACCCAGTTCGGTGAGCACATCCTCGGTGTAAAGAGCCAGGGAACCGTCGGTACCTGGAGTTAAAAAAAGGGCTTGCGCTGAGGACTCTTTCCCTGAAGCAAGCGTTTCGCGGATTCGCTTCGGCAAGGTGATTCGCTGCTTTTCGTCGACCACTCGCACAAAAGTGCCGGTCAGGAGCATGAATCACCAAAAATCGCCATTTCCAACCACTGAGACCCAAAGATAGGCATTTGAGCTTTTTCGTCAAGCGGATTCTGTGTTCACGTTTGCGCCGAGGATCAGATGCGGCGTAGGTGATTGAGGTGCAATGGTTTGCGCCGCGCTGGGATGCTCCGCCCAGGCGGCGCTCCGGGGCCTTCCGCTGCGCGGCCGTTAAGGGTTAGAGTGCAACGCCGAAAAGTGGACCAAGGGAGTCCACCGCCGACTTATGTCAGAATCCGCCGCCGACTCCATGTCCGAACTCGACGCCTACGACTACGACCTGCCTCCCGACCGAATTGCCCAAGAACCGTTAGCTGTTCGCAGCGATGCGAGACTCATGCTGGTTGACCGGGCCCGTGGAGCAATCGAACACCGCTATGTTCGTGATCTTCCGGAACTGCTGAGGTCCGGCGACGCGCTCGTCATCAACGACACGAAGGTCGTGCCTGCTCGACTGATCGGGCGACGTGCGAAAACTCGCGGTAAATGGGAGGGGCTCTTTCTTTCGGTTACGGAAGAAGGCTTCTGGCGATTGCTTTGTAAGACGCGCGGGCAGCAAAAGCCGGGCGACCAGATCGCGCTCGTCAATCGCCGTGCAAAAGACGATATCGCGCTGAGGCTGATCGAAAAGCAGGACGGCGGCGTTTGGCTCGCTTATCCGGAGACGGAAGAGTCGACTTGGGACGTGCTGAGCCGTGTCGGCAGAGTGCCGCTGCCGCATTACATTCGCGGCGGCGAAATGACGGACGAGGACCGAACGCGATATCAAACGATTTATGCGCGCGAACCCGGCAGTGCCGCGGCCCCGACGGCCGGTTTGCACTTCACAGACGAACTGATGCGCAAGCTGATCGATCGCGGAGTAACGCCCGTTCGGGTGACGCTGCATGTCGGGCTCGATACGTTTCGGCCGATCAAAGTCGACCGACTCGACGAACACGTGATGCATACGGAGTTCTGCCGCATCGATGAAGCGGCCGTCGATCGCATCAACCGACTCCGCGCCGCCGGCGGCCGTTGCGTCGCCGTGGGCACGACCGCCTGTCGCACGCTGGAGACCGCGTCATTGAGCGGAAGCCTCGAGCCGTTCGATGGGGCAACCGACTTATTCATTCGACCGGGGCACGCGTTTCACGCCGTCGATGCGTTAATGACGAACTTCCATCTGCCGCGCTCCACACTGTTGGTGTTGGTGCGAACCTTCGGCGGCGACGAACTGATGCGGCGCGCCTATGAAACGGCCGTAGCCGAGAAATACCGGTTCTATAGCTACGGTGATGCGATGCTCATCGTCTGAACGATGAACGGGTCGCTACTCGTCGTCGTGCAGATCAATCTCGCCGATCGTGTTGAATCCGGCGCGGGCGAGAATTTCCAAGCCCATCTCGATGTTGTCGACCATTACGGCGACGGCCGGCCGGCCATGGGGCCGCACCAGTAGCGGATAGGCTTGAATGATGTTCACTTCACCCTGCAGCAGCGCGGTACACACTCGCAGCAGCGGTTGCTGATCGTCGGGAAGTTCGACGCCGATGACGTCGCTCTCGATGATGGCGAGCCCGGCTCGCTCAAGGATTTCTCGTCCCTGCTCGGGATGGCTCAGTAGAAAACGCACGAACGCGCATTCCGCCGAATCGGCGATCGACAACGCGACGATTTTGACGCGCGTCCCTTCGAAGCGACGAATCACTTCCAAGAGACTGCCGATCCGGTTTTCGAGAAAAACGGTGAATTGGCGGATCGACGGATAGTTCCGTCCCCGCATCGTATCGAAACCGACGCCAGTCCCCTCACCGGTGCTACTCATGCGTTTTAGGCTATCGCCGCATCGGAAGCCCGTCAACGCAAGCCGGCTACGTCCCGAGCGGAAGCGTCCTCCGGAGGCCAATTGGCCGGAGACAGGCGAGTTCGTAGAATCTTGCCTTTCTTCGCCGATAGTCCGCCGGAACGACGATGATTCGCGAACACGACTTAGAGATTCGCGTGCGGTATCAAGAAACCGACGCGATGGGCGTGCTGCACCACGCCAACTACTTCACCTACTTCGAAATGGGGAGGACTGAGCTCCTCCGCGCAAACGGCAAGGCCTATCGCGACCTTGAAGCCGAAGGGCTGCTCATGGTCATCGTGAAGATCGGTTGCAGCTATCGTCGACCGGCGCGCTACGACGATGTGTTGCGCCTCAATACCCGCACGGTGCGCGTCACCGCGGCTAAGATCGAGCACGAATACCAGCTCTATCGAGGCGAGGAATTGCTTTGCGAAGGTCATAGCACGCTGGCCTGCGTCGATCGCGACGGGCGAGTGCAACGCGTGCCCGAATGGTTGCATGTTGAAGCTGAGAGGCCGCGCCGATGACGAGTCCCCGCACGGTTCCGACGCTCGAAAGTTTGCGGAGCCGGTTCGATGTGATCGTCCAAGAGGTCGTGCGTAACGGCCGAACATGGCGGCTCGCGCGTCCCAAATCGGCCGATGATTTGATCGACGAAGAGGCGTTTCAACGCGACGGACGTATTCCATATTGGGCCGACGTCTGGACCTCTTCGCGAGTTTTGGCCGACGAACTTCATAAACGTCCGGCCGGCCGTGGTCGCTTGCTCGAACTCGGCTGCGGCGTCGGCTTCTCGTCGCTCGTCGCCGCGGGGCTCGGCTATGAAACTGTCGCGACCGACTACTACGCGGAGGCGCTTGAGTTTGTCGAAGTCAACGCCGAGCTGAACGGCTTGACGACGTTGTCGACGAGTCTGCTCGATTGGCGGGCGCCGCCCGCGGAACTGGGCACGTTCGACGTCGTCACGGCCGCCGACGTTCTCTACGAGCGGCCGAACGTGCCGCTTGTGGCGGCGATGTTCGACCGGTTCATGAAACTCGACGGCGTCGGCTACTGCACCGACCCGCAACGGGGCGCGGCCTCCGGCTTCGCCGACGATTGCCGCAAGCTCGGTCTCAAAGTGAACTGCTTCATTCGCTCCGTCGAGGACGAAGGCAAATCGCGGGAGATCGACTTCTATGTGATCAAGCGTTAAACGGCGGAGTTATCCTCGCAGCCCGATGGCTTGCATGAGCTTGTCCGTTTCTCGGTACGCTTCTTCGACCCACTCCGCGATCTTCGCCGGCTCCGGCGAGTATTCGAGTTCGATAGAGATCACGCCGTCGATTTCTAGGGCCTTGATCTCTCGCAAGTATGGTTCAAACGGCACCACGCCGCGCCCCGGCGGTAGGTCGCCGTGTTTTTTGCCATCGCAATCGGAGATGTGCACGTGTCCGGCGCGGCCTTTGAGACGGCGCAGTTCCTCGGGTTGGACATTCCCGAGGACGAGATGCGAAACGTCGATATTGGCCCGCACGGTCGGTGAGCCGACATCGTCGAGGAACCGGACCATCGTGTCGACGTTGTTGATCAGCGACAGAGGAAACGGTTCCAACTCGACGACGATCTCAACGCCTTTGTCGGCCGCATATCGGCCGAGCGTGCCGCAGGTCTCGACGGCCCATCGCCACTGCTCTTCGGGTGGAATCACTTCTCGATTCCAGATGTATTCCCCGATCACCAGAAGTATGTTCTTCGCTTGGTATTCGGCCGCCAGGTCGAGATACTTCTTGACTCGCTCGACGTGCCAGCGGCGAACGCTGGGGTTGAGATCGATCAAGCCGACGGCCACGCAGCAGAGAGAGACGATCGGCAGGTCCAGGCGTCGGCATTCTTCTGCGATCGCACGTCGCTCGTTCGACTCGAGATCGAGCGGGTCGACGAACAAGTCGACCGTGTCAAAGCCGATCTCCTTGGTCTTTTGCAGGCCGTAGATCGTCGGTTTGCCGGTTTGCACCCAAGCGGAATTAATCAGTCCCAGTCGCATGGTTCGCCGAATCGGTCAAAGCGAGAACGGAACAGTCACGCGGTTTTAAATCGGTACGCTGAGCGATTGGCCGTTGTGCTTGACGCCGAGCTTTAGGATATACGGCACCGCGACTTCGGCCCACTCCTTGGGATTGACGTAGTTGCCCGCCTCCGCGCCGAAGCAACTGCGCAGCATTTCCGTGTCGATAATGCCTGGATTAAGCGGCACGGCCGCCATGCCGCTCGGTAATTCTTGAGCGAGGGCGAGCGTTAAGCCTTCGACGGCGTACTTGGATGCACAGTAGGGCGCCACTTCCGGTGAAGTCGAGCGGCCCCAGCCGGAACTGAAGTTCACCACGACTCCTTGCTTACGCTTGACCATTGGCGGAAGAAAGTGGCGAATCACGTTGACCGGCCCGACGATGTTGACATCAACGACCTTTTGCATGTCCTCCCGCGTGACGTTCCAGAGCGGCGCGTTGGCATTGATCACGGCCGCGTTGTTGATCAAGAGATCAAACGGCTCCGCCTCGGCGTTTACGTCTTTCGCCCAGCGCGCCACCTGGGAGTCGTCCGCCACGTCGACGACGTCGATCCGGTGCGGACTACCTAAGTGCTTCTGCAATGTCGCCGTCGCATCGGAATCGCGTCCGCAGCCGACGACCGTGTGGCCGAGTTCTGCTAATTTTGCGGCCATAGCGCGGCCCAGGCCGCGCGTCGCTCCCGTCAAAAGAATTCTCAGTCCCATTTGATGAAACTTGCCTAACTCAAGTTCCTCCGCCGATAATCGAAACGTTCGCCCCGTTATAACTCTTCCCAGTTGGGTTCGCCATGAACGCCCTAATCTCGCGTCGCAACTTTCTTCAGGCCGGCACCGCACTGGCGGGCGGCCTCACTTTGGCGAACGGGGCGACTTCGGCAATCGATTCGCCGGCGGCTCGGCCGTTTCGTTTCGTGCATCTGACCGACATCCACGTTCAGCCCGAACTCGACGCCGAGCGAGGTTTTCGGCAATGCATCGCCCATGTCAACGAACTGCGGCCGCGGCCCGATTTTGTGATCACCGGCGGCGATCTCGTCATGGATAGCTTGCGGGTCGATAAGTCGCGCATCGAGAAAATCTGGAAGCTCTACGACGACTGCTGCCGCGACTTTGAAATGCCAGTCTTCAACACGATCGGCAACCACGACATCGTCGGCTGGGACGATGGATCGCCCGTGACTCCCGACGACATGGATTACGGCAAGAAACTCTTCGCCGATCGAGCGGGTAAAGGAAAAACGTACACTTCGTTCGATCATGGCGGCTGGCACTTTGTGCTGCTCGATTCGATCGGCCAGAAGCCCGGCAGCCGCAACTACGTGCCGCTGCTCGACGACGAGCAGATCGCTTGGTTGAAAAGCGACCTCGAAGCGGTCGGCAAGGCGAAGCCGATTATTTTCGTAACGCATGTGCCGTTCTACACGGCTTATCTCACAATGGCGCTGGGGCCGAACACCTTGCCGGGCGAAAAGTCGATGGTGTCGAACGCGTACCAGTTGCGGAAAGACTTGCTGAAATACAATCTGCGCCTGGTCTTGCAGGGCCATGTGCATGTTCGCGAACGAATCGACTACGGCAAAATCTCTTACATTCAGTCCGGAGCGGTGAGCGGAAACTGGTGGAAAGGGCCGACGCTTGGTGAACATCCTGAAGGCTATAGCATCATCGACGTCGCCGCCGATGAATTCCGGCATTCGTTCGCAGATTTCGGCTGGAAGGCGACTCGTGTTTAAGGCACGGGACTTGCCGTCAGACGTGCCCGCTCGGAACCGATTTCCGAATTGAATTCTCCGTTTAGTAGAGACCGGCATGGAACTGCTCACGGCCGAAAACGCGATCGCTTTGGCGACGCTGGCGAGCCTAGAAATCGTCCTGGGCATCGACAACATAGTGTTCATCGCAATCTTGGCGGGCAAGCTACCGCCGGAGCGTCGCGACGCCGCTCGTCGCTTGGGAATCGGCTTGTCGGTCGTCACTCGCATCGCGCTCCTACTTGGCATCGGCTGGATCGTCCACCTCACAGAGCCGCTGTTCAGCGTTTGGGGGCATGAGATTTCCGGCAAAGACTTGGTGATGATCTTCGGCGGTTTGTTCTTGCTGGGTAAAGCGACCTACGAGATCCATCATCGCGTGACGCATGAAAGCGATCCCGCCGCCGTCGCCAAGACGAACGCAAGCTTTGCGGGCGTCATTACGCAGATCGTGTTGATCGACGTCGTGTTCTCGCTCGACTCCGTGATTACGGCCGTCGGCATGAGCGACGTCATGCCCGTCATGGTCGCCGCCGTGCTCGTCGCCGTTGCGGTCATGTTGGCGTTTTCCGGGCCGATCGTCCGTTTCATCGAGCGGCACCCGGCCATCAAGATCCTGGCCCTGTCCTTTCTGCTCATGATCGGCGGGCTGTTGGTCGCCGAAGGTTTTCACTACAAGATTCCAAAGGGGTATATTTACTTCGCAATGGCGTTTTCGCTGTTTGTGGAAGTTCTTCAACTTCGTAGCGAAAAAGGGCCGAAGACCGCACATTCTTGACCTTCAATTCTCCGGTGCGACACATGACGACCGCCTCGACATTCGACGTCTCCGCGGGCCATCGGCACTTTGCCGCTCATTGCTTCAATCGCGCCTGGGAACTGCTCGACAAACCAAACCGCTCTGGCGACGACGACATCCGGCTCATCGCGACGGCGCAAGCGTCGCTGTGGCATTGGCTCGAACGCGAGGACCGTACTCCGCGAAGCCTGTCGATCGGCTATTGGCAACTCGCACGAGTCTATGCGGTAGTCGGAAAGCCGGCGGAAGCGTATTGCTATGCTCAACTCTGTTTGGAGCAAAGCGAGCAGGAGCCGGCGTTTTATCTTGGTTATGCATATGAGGCTCTGGCGCGAGCTGCCAAGGTAGCCGGCGACGACGAACAAGCCGCCGCCCATCTCGTCAAGGCTGCGGACTATGCCCGGCAAATCGCCGAGGACGACGACCGCGCGGCGCTCGAAGCCGATCTCAAGACGCTTGCGTAACGTCGACGGACGCTAGTCCCCATTCGCCTCGTTCAGCACTTGGCGATAAACCTCACGGGCCTTGTCATATGCCGCGGCGGCCGCGGCCTTCTCCGGCTCGCGAATTGCCTTCTCCTTCTGTCGCCAGCAGACGTCGACCGCATTGAGGCACCACTCTGCGCTTCTCTTGCTCGCGCGAATCGGTCCCTTGTCGAGTTCGACGAAGATCGGATTGGTGTGCGCCGCGGCGAAGATACGCAGGGCGATCCAGCTCGATCGGTCCGGCGTAAAGTTAAACTCGACGTCGTGAATCGATCCATCGGCGGGAATGACTCGTTTGGCGACTGCGACGCCGTTGACGATCAATTCGACCGGCACGGTGCGCGTGTCGCCGATGCGGGCTCGCTCCACATGCCAGTACGGTTTCTGATCGAGCGGTTTCGAGCGTATGTCGTCGCGCGGCATCGCTTCCAGCATCGCCGCGGCCCGCACTTTGATATTGAGTTTCGAATTGGTCGCCGCGGCCAAGACGCTAGGTCGGTCGGCGTCGCCCGGTTCGCCGACGCCGAGCGGCGCGCCGCCGTCGGGCGTAATCGTAAAATCGAAAAGGTGCGCTAAGCCTTCGCTGCAGTAGCTCCGGCCGTCGCGGATGCCGTCGGCCCAGCGGTCGTAATCGATCACGTCGGCCTTCGGCAGCTTCACGTAGGCTCGGCCGAGTCCGACGCGTTCGCCGTAGATGCAAGGGAAGTCCGTCTCGCCGCTGATACGCGTGGTCATCCCGCAGTTGAGCGTGTGATACCAAACGTTCATTTCCCAGATGAACGGCGTATCGACGGCCGAAATGAAATCGCAGACGCCGTGTACGGTATCGACGACGAACTCATTGGCGCCGATGCCGTCGAACGGGGGCATTTCATAAGTGGGAAGTGTCACGGCATCGACCTTCAGTCCCCAACCGCTGTGCGAAAAGCCGACGACGCCGCCCTGTTCCTTGCCCCATTTGAGAATCGGGAGATCCCAACTCGGCCAATCTTCAACGACCGACGTGCCGGGATAGTCGTCTTCTTTCAAGCGCAGCAGGCACAAGTGGCCGCAATGCGAACTAGGAAAGCCGGAGACTTCGACGTCGTAGCGCATGAGATTGCTGGGTGAGGAAAGTTTGCTCGGCTTTCCTTCGAAGAATTGCTTTTGGTAATACCAGCACGGTCCCCAGGAAAGAACGCAGCCGACATTCAGGTCTTCGCCCAGAATGTGGCGCATCATGTCGTCCGGCTGCACGCCTTCCGCAGGCGATTCGTAGTGTGCGCAGCCGGCGGCGTGCACATGGTGATCGCCGGAGTACCAGCCGTGGTCGGCCAGCTTGATCCAACGCTCCAGGCGAAACGATTCGCGGTGCTCTGTCGACGCGGGAACTTCGATCGTGCGTTTATGGATTCGATACTCTGGCCCGCGGGTATACGTCGCTTCGTACGTGCCGGGAGGCAGCAGCACCGACTCGCCGTTGTGGCGATACACCTGATCGTGGAAGAACAGGTCGGGGGCGAGGCGGCGCGATCGCGACGGATAAACGCGTCCGAGCTCGTCACGAAAGACGAACTGGCCGGTTGTCGGCGTGCCGTCGTCGTCGAGAATGTCGAGCCGCACGGCGACGGCTGGAACGCAATCGAACAAGATGTTGGCCTCGTTGCGGAAGCCAAGGTCTTGAGTTCCTTGGCCCACGTCGAACGCCAGTTTCGCCTCACGCTTACCGGAGTCGCGGCTGTAAAGCTCGATAATGCGGTATTCGAGTGCGAGCCCGGAAAGACTCTTCGCCAACGGCTGTTCGGCAAAGAGCGAAACGTCGAGCCAACGGTTTTCCACTTCGTGCGGCGGGATCACGTTTTCCGGTTTCTTCGCGGCCGTCGACCGCTTTTGCAGCGGCAGCGCGTTCGGACTCGTCACATGCGGCGCGGCGGTGACTCCGGCCTCGTTGTGGAACTTGACGAGGAACACGCGCCAGCCGTGCTGCATGAGTTCCGGCTCCGCGGGCCCGACGGCGACTTTCACACGACTCTCGGGATTGATGTTCACGCCGACGAGGCAGAGCGGGTCGAGCGCATCTTGAACCGCCGCGACGGCCGCCGCTGAGTCGCCCTGCGCCAACGCCGCATCTAACTGCTTACGTCGATCGGCCGTAAGCGGGCTGCCGAGTAATTCCAAGGCCTGCGCGACGCGAGCGACCTGGGCCTTAAGCGGCTGAGCCTCGATGCCCGATACGCGCGGCAGCGGGGCCGCCGCCGTGGCCGAAGCCGCGGCCGCTGCAAGGACGAGGGCGAGAAGAACGACTCGCCCCGCGGCGAACACTCGATGCGGCGTCGTCATGGCGAACTCCTAGAAGTTAAAACGTCACGGCCAGCACCCAACTGACGCTTGCGCCGGCGTCATAAGTCGCGAATCGTTCGAGCTTGCCGGTCGTCGCATCGATACGATAAGCCGCAATCTTGCCGGTTCCTTCGCCGCCCGAGTAAAGGAAGCGGCCCGAACGCTCGATGTCGAACGAGCGGGGCGTCTTTTCGGTCGGCGTTTGCCCGATGGCCGTGAGGCTCGGCGATTGTTCGTCGACGGCGAACCCGGCAAGGCTATCGTGGCCGCGGTTGGAGACCCAAACGAACTTGCCGTTGGGATGCAACTTCACGTCGGCCGTGGAGTTCTTCGCGGCGAAGTCGGCCGGCAACGTGGAAAGCGTTTGCTTCGGCGTCAGGCCTTGGTCGTCGAGCGTGTAGAGCGTGACGCTGCTTCCCGTCTCGTCCGACGAACAAGCCAGCGTCTGGGAGGCATGAATTGCCAAGTGGCGCGGGCCGGCGTTCGGTGTTCCTCCGGGGGCGCGGCCGAACTCCGTGAGCTTGCCCGTGGCCGCGTCGAAGCGAAATTCGAAGATCGCATTCGGCGCGACGTGCGGCACGAACACGCGGGCATTCGCGGTATCGGTGTAGCACGAATGCGCCGTCTTCGCGGTTTCGACGACTTGCAGCGGTTCCGGAGTGAGTTTCCCCGCAGCGTCGACTCCGTGGACGACGACGCGGCCGCCGCTATACGACGCGGAGAGTAAGAACTTGCCGCTGCGATCGGTGCCGACGTAGGCGGCATTAGCCCCTTTGGCGAGCGGCGTGTCGCTGATCGGCGTGAGTCCGCCGGTCGCGGGATCGATAGCGTAGCTTGCGATCTTCGTCGCCGTGCGGAGCGACGCGAAGAGAAATTTGCGTTGCGGATCGACGGCCAGGGAGCCGGGGCTTGCGCCGACGTCAATCGTCGCCGTGCGCTCTAAAACGCCGTCGGCGTCGTTCATCTTGAACACGCCGATTGCGTTTTCCTTGGGTTGCGAGACGTAGACGAACGTAGTCGCGGATGCGGTCGACGCGAAATTGAGCATGGCAAGAACTGCAATCGAGAAACGCATGAAGAAAGGTTCCGTTGAAGTGTAAAGGCCGAGTCGAAGTCAAAGCACTTGCTGCGCATCTATTTGGTCGATAGATGCGCACCCCTATTGTCTTACTTAAATCTGCGCATCAATCGGCGGAATAGTTGCGCGGATTGCGCATCTATTCCGCGAGGGCGACCGTGCGGTGGTGCGGCGTTCCGCACCCGGCAACGTAGCGGGCGGCGCGGCCGTTCGCAACGAAAGTTTCCCGCCGTCCCCGGCGAGATCGCTCGGCGCTCGACTTTGGCCGGCCGGCTTGGTGAAATAATGGAGCTCGCCCGTCGAACGGCGGCCACATCAACGACCCGTCCTGGAACCTGCCTGTGAAAAACGCCATTCGATATGCCTGGGCACTGGTGCTGATTGCGGCTTCCACTGCGGCGGCGGGCGTCGTACGGGCAGCGGATGCGAAGCCATCGCTTGGCGATTCGGCATTGCTCTACGAAACGAAGTTTACCGCTAGTGATTACGGCCGCATTCCGCTCGGCTGGAGCGACCGAATCGCCCGAAGACCGAATCCGAATTGGATCGTCGACGCGAACGGTTCGCTGCGATCTGTCATGAAGGGCGTGGCCGGCGTCATCACCTACGACGGTTATCTTACCGACGGCACGCTCGGGCGGCGCCTCGGCGACGCGATCGTAACGGCCGATTTCAAGAAAACGGAAGACGAAACGTGCTCATTCGGCGTGGTCGTGCGCGCTCGCAACGCGCTGAACTTTTATGCGGCCCGAGTTGTCGGCGATGATCGGTTGCAGTGGGTCGTCGTGAAAGACGGCGTCGAGACGGTGCTGACGGAAGCGTGGACCCGAAATCGTTACCACGACGGCGAGGTCTGGTCGCTGCAAGTCACGGTCATCGGCGACCTACTCTCAGCGACGTTGCGCAACGGTCCCGTCGAAGTTCAGGCGGCGATCCGCGATGCGACATTCAAAGTGGGAGCGGCCGGATTGCAAGCCACGCCCTATGCGGCGACGCGGCGTTTCTCGCTGAGCGCATTGAAGCCGTTTGCGACCAAGTATTCACTTGAGCAGATTTCCGAGCGGAACGGGCGGGCGCGCGGCGAAGCGGTCGAGTATCCGATCGTATTGCCGCTCTTCGATCGAGGACGTCCGATCGTCGCCGCCGAGAAGATCGCACCGCGCTACGACGTCGTCGTCGCCGGAGCAGGCACCGGCGGATTTGCTGCGGCGGTGCAAGCTGCCCGCCTCGGATTAACGGTCCTCCTGCTGGAGGAGACCGACTACATCGGCGGACAGATGGCCGCGGCCGGCGTAACGACGATGGACGAAGACTCCGTCTGGATGAAGTTTCCGGTTCGCGAGCGCGGAATTTACCGGGAGTTTCATGAAAGTATGGTGGCGTACTATCGCACGCTCGACAAAGACCCGTTCGTCGCCTACTACGGCAATCCGCAGATGGAAGGAGGCTACGAGCCGCGAGTCGCTCAGGCCGTGCTCTACGGTCTGCTGGCCGACGCGAAACGTGGGCAAGGGCGGGTCGATGTGAGCTTGCGGTCGAAAGTCGCCGCGGTGCGCAAAGACGGCGACAAGGTCGTCGGCGCCGCGATCGAGGTCGTTGGAGACGCAATCACGAAAAAGGAAGTCGCCTGCGGCATCCTTATCGATGCAACTGAGTACGGCGACGTCCTGCCGCTGACCGGCGCACGATATCGCGTAAGCAATTGCATAAGCGACGCAATCGACTTGAAGTCGCCGATTCAAGACCACACCTGGACGGCGATTGTGAAAGAGTACCCGGAAGGGGTGCCGGAGCATCTGCAAATCAAGGCGCCGCCGCCGGGCTACGACGACGACGGCGCAAAACGCTATCGCAAATTTCAGCGGTATGGTTTGCATGCCTGGGGCGCGCCAGTGAAAGGCATTAAGGGGCCGCGTGATTATCGCGTGTTTTTCGCGTGGCGCGGCATGGCCGATAGTGCGAGCCCGCTGATCGGTCTGCGCAGCGAACTGCGGCACACCCGCTGCGGGTTCAACGGCGGCAACGACTACCCGGTGAGCGCGGCGACGTGCGAGGATCCGCAACGGCGGAAGATCGACGAGCGGGCCGGAATCTATAAGACGCTCGGCGCATTGTACTACTTCCAACACGAGCTCGGGCTGAATTGGTCGCTCGCCGCCGACGAAGGCTACGACACTCCCGCGCAGCGGGCGAAGATCAAATCGCTCGAGTTGCGCAGCGACTTGGAGCCGATCGCCTATCATTTGCCGCAGATGCCCTATGTGCGCGAGTCGCGGCGAATGATCGGCGTCGACACGTTGAAGGCGATCGATTTGGGACGCTACGAGCATGCGCGACACGTGACGACGTCGATCGCCATGGGGGACTACTTCATGGACCTCGATCATGGCAAAACGGCGCATGTGATCGAACCAGATCTCGACGGCAATCTCGGCGGCCCGGAAGCGCTGCGCGGCGGCGGGCCGTTCCAAGTGCCGTTCGAGGTGTTGATTCCGGAGAGGCTCGATGGGTTCTTGTGTGCCGAAAAGAACTTTTCCCAATCGCGGATCGCCAACGGTGCGACGCGATTGCAACCGATCACGATGCTCACAGGCCAAGCCGTGGGGACGATCGCGGCCTTGGCCGTGAGGCAAGGGAAGCAGCCGCGCGATCTGCGGCCGATCGACGTCCAGGCCGCGCTGCTCGATTCCGGCAGCACGCTCATTCAACGGTGGTACGCCGACGTGCCGTGGGGTACGCCGATCTGGAAAGCGACACAGCTGCTTTCGCTGTACGAAGTGCTCGACCGACCGGGGGCAATCGAGAAAGACAATACCGTGACGCTGGGGGCGACGGCCAAATGGGGAGTCGATGCGAAGCTGAGCGCAGAGGAACAAAACGCCGCGGTACGTCGGCTGCAGGAATTGCGCGAGGCTGAAGTTCCGGCGGCATTGGTTGTGAACGACAGGGAGCTGACGGCGGCCGAGTTTGCCGTCGCGGCGGCCGATTTTCTTTGCGGCGGCCCTGGGGAAGTGAAGAAAATCGCCGCCGCAAAGAAGCAGCCGTCGGCCGTCGGAGCCGGTGCGGCCGACGGCGAAGTTTCGGAGCAATCTCCGCTTACGCCCGCCGAAGCGGAGCGACTCGACCGGTTGCGGACGACCGTGCAAAAATCGCCCGCGATGAAGGCCGCGAGCGACAAATGGAAGGCCGCGCGCAAGGAGTATCAAGTCGATCGGGCGAAGTATCCGAACGAACGTAGCCCGGAAGTCGCCAAAGCTTATCGTGACGCGACGAAGGAGTATGAAGCGGCGACCATGGCCGCGATGATCGCCGCCGATCCGGAGGCCGCGGCGCTATTGAAGAAGCAGCCGCCGGTGAAGAACGAAGGGGAGAATGCGAGCGACTCGGGCGACCCGCGCAGTGCCGCGATGAAGCCGATCGTCGACGACCCGAAATTGCCGCGGGTGCTGTTGATCGGTGATTCGATCTCGATCGGCTATACGACACCAGTGCGAACGCTATTGAAGGGGAAAGCCAACGTGCACCGCATTCCCATCAACGGCGGCGCGACGGAAGTCGGGCTGGAGAAAATGAATGAGTGGCTCGGCGACGGCCGCTGGGACGTGATCCACTTCAACTTCGGGTTGCACGACGCCAAGTATATGAGCCCGACCGTGCAGCGGGCCTCGCGCGAGCAATACTTGGCGAATTTGCGAACGCTCGTCGAGCAAATGCAGGCGACGGGCGCGAAGCTCATTTTTGCGACGACGACGCCGGTACCGCCGGGCATCAAGCCGGCGACGCGGCGTTTCGACAGCATCCCGGAGCGGAATAAGCTGGCCGTTGCGCTGATGGGTGAACTAGGCGTAGCAATCGACGATCTTTATTCCGTCGTCCTGCCGGTCATGGACAAGGTCGGCCGGCCGCACGATGTGCACTACGCGCCCGAAGGCTACGACCTGCTCGGGAAAGCCGTGGCGGAGAGTATTGAGAAAGCGCTGGCGCAGTAAGCCTTGTGAAATGCTGAGTGCTGAATGCGGAATGAGCACGCGACTCCCTGTCGTCAAAGTA
>JAEUIN010000008.1 GCA_016793115.1 Planctomycetaceae bacterium | reverse complement strand
GATGGTACGGTTTGATTTGGTTCGTGTAGAGTTCTTCTTCCGGTGAGTCGACGTATTTGACGTCGACCGGCTTGCTCCAGGTCACAAAGTCGCGCGAGGTCGCCGTGCGAATCGCACGTACGCCGGCCGGTTTCCAATTTCCTTTTTCGGTCGTGCCGGCGGTGAAGATGCGCCAGTAGGCGCGGTACTCGCCGCGGGCAGCGTCCCAGAAGGCGAGGTTCTGGGAATCGAACGCGCCGTCGGTGATCACCGGCGCATCGCTCATGCGCGACCAATGGATCCCGTCGGGCGACTTCAACGCGAACAGGCCGTGCCGGCCTGCCGAACGGACGATCGCCTTATAGCGGGCATCGTCCGCGGCCTGAGGGTTGTCGTCTTTGAACACGGCCGGATGTCCGGGATCGACGTCCGTCAGGCCTGCACCGCCTTTCGCCATGACGATATTGTTCTTCGTCGATCCGCGGAATTCGAATAAGCCGAGTTCGGGTTTCCGCCAATGAATCCCGTCGTCGCTCTCCGCATAGCAGCAATAGAGCGGATGCTCTCCGGTGTCGACCTTATCGGGCGTGACGGTCAACTGCCAGCTCTTGTAATACATCCGGTAGCGATCGCCGTCTTGAAACACGCTGTGATAACCGCTTCCGCTTCCTTCCCACGGTTCGTCGTGCGTTAAGACGACTTCTTTCGGCTCGGGATGGTGCAGTTGCAGGTGCGCAGCGCCCTCCAGTCGATCGATGAGTGCCGCGTCGACAAACAACTCGCGCCGCGATCCGATATCGATCGCTCCCGCAGCGTCCGCAGCCGAAGCACGACTCGAAAACCGCGGTGCAAAAGCCGCACTCGCTGCGGCAACGAGCGATTGGCCGAGAAAGGTTCGGCGACTCTGTGTCGATAGGCGAGCTGATGTCATCGTGGCGCTCCGCTAAGGTAGGGCGGGAAGGAAGGAGCGTGTCGAGCAGGTAGGCAGATCGCTATGATAACAGCGCACCGCGGGCCGCCGGCGAAATGCGCCGTGCGCAAATTAAAGAAAATCCGCGGCGTGCCGTTCTTTGATCGTCTTTATCACCGAGGCTTTACCCGATGCGGCTTCGCGAGCTTGGTTCGAGCGGTTTGCTGGTCTCACCGATTTGCTTGGGGACGATGACGTTCGGCAGCCCGGTCGCGGAAGGCGACGCCGTGCGGCTCATTCACGCGGCGCTCGATGCCGGGATCAACTTCATCGATACCGCAAACGTTTACGAGGGGTACTCCCGCTACCTCGGAAGCGCCGGAGGGGTGGCCGAAGAGATCGTCGGCAAGGCCTTGCGCGACCGCCGCTCGCGGGCGACTGTCGCCACGAAAGTCGGCGCTCCGATCGGGCCCGGGCCGCAGGATCGCGGGCTGTCGGCGGTGCATATTCTCCGCGAGATCGAACGCAGCCTACAGCGTCTGCAAACCGACGTGATCGACCTCTACGTCATTCATTGGCCCGACAGGCATGCGCCGCCGGAGACGACTCTGGAGGCGATCGACACCGCGGCGCGGCAGGGGAAGATTCGCTATTTCGGTGCTTCGAACCACTCGGCCTGGCAGCTTTGCGAACTGCTTTGGATCGCCGACCGCCGGCATTATCGGCGGTGCGTCAGTTCGCAGATTCCGTTGAGTCTGCTGCGGCGCGAGTTTCAGAACGATTTACCGTTTTGCGAGCGGTACCAGATCGGCGTTACGCCTTACCAATCGTTGCAAGCGGGATTGCTGACGGGCAAGTATCGCCGGGGGATGCCGCCGCCGAGCGATTCGCGGGCGGCCGAGAAGCCCGACTGGATCTGGAAACAAGACGACGCCTTGTTCGATCGTCTGGAGGGAATCGCCGCCTTGGCGGATCAGATCGGCGCCCCGATGTCGCAATATGCGTTGGCCTGGACGCTTGCGCAGCCGGCCGTGAGCTCGGTCGTCGTCGGCGTTAAGAAGCTTGAGCAACTGCAAGATGCGATCGCGGCGGCTCAGGTGACGATTCCGGACGACCATGCGGCGAAGCTCGACGCCCTGTGCCCGCCGCCGTGGCGGCAGCCCGATCCGGTGCGCGGCGGAACGACTTGAGCCCTCTTGCGTCCCGGCCGGCCAAGTTCGATCGGAGCCTCTACACGAACGGTGCGCCGTTGCGCCGCTCGGCGACTTTGGCCCCCCCAATGCCGGCGTTTTGTTCAAAAAGACCTTGCTAGTCGCGTCTTTGACCCTCCCCCCAACTCCTTCCCCCCGGTTGGAGTAGCACTCGCGTCTCCTCGCAGCGAACCGTCCTCGGTCGGGCACCGGCCGCGTCGCCCGGCCAGGCGGCAAGCGGGCCCGCGCCCACGGCTTCGCGTTCGTCTAGTTGCCGGCCGTCGCCAAGGTGCGGCGTGCATCCAGCGCGTAGTCCGTCAACACGGCGTCGACGCCCACCGCCGCAGCCTGCGACCAGGCTTGTGTTTCGCGTCCTGCGACGGTCGGACCGGCGACGATCGAGCGTTTGCCCGCGGCGCGAACGGCGGCGATTTCCTGCTCGGTGGGAATGAAGCGGAGGTACACCCAATCGGCGTCGCCGTCGGCCAGCGCCGCGGAGAACTCCTCATGGTTGTTGGCCAGCGCGGCCGTATGACATTGAGAAGAAGCGGCACGTAAACGACGGCGGACCTCGGCTTGATCGATGGTTCGACCAATGAACAGCAAGCGATCGAGAACGCCGAGTCGTTGGGCCATGCGCACGACGTCGGCCTCGACAGCATCGTCGTCGCTCTTCATGTCGACGGCGTAAATCCCTTGCGACGCCGGTCGGTCGGCGATCGACCGTAACACGGCTTCGATCGTCGGCACCCGTGTGCCGCTAAACTCCGGAGCGAACCAAGTCCCCGCGTCGAGCGCTTCGATCTCGGCGAGCGTGCGCTCCACGACCGGGCCCTCGCCGTCGGTCGTGCGATCCAAGGTTTCGTCGTGAACGCACACCAGCACGCCGTCGCGCGTACGACGCACGTCGAACTCAAAACCCAGCTGCACGTCGAGGCAGGCGTTGAAATTCGCCGAAGTGTTTTCCGGCGCGTCGCGCAGCAGTCCGCGATGGGCGACGATCGAAGTCGTGCGGGGCGGCGGCGCTTTCAAGCGGCACTCAAAGAATGCATAAATTTGCTCGTTCGACTCCGTCGTCGGCGCATGATCGGGCCGATTCGTCATCGCAACTCGCTTGGTCACGCCGAGAAAATCGTTCACCGCGAGCGAGTGGTTCAACGGAATCCAGCGCGCGGGAAAATCCTCCGAACCGCCCGACACCAGAAACGGCCGCGGCGTCATGAGAGCGTGCAGCTCGTGCAGATCGAATTCTTCGGCGACGAGTTGGGCGTACGGTCCGGTGCGCGGGCTCTCGGCGGAGATCAGTCCGGGGCGACGTGTGCGTCCGGCCTCGAGGCCGAGGTACCACGGTTCCCAATAGTTCACGCTGCCGCGCTTTTCGTCGAACACGATGCCCGGGTCCGACCACACGGCGCAGGCGAACTTGTCGTAGAGGCACGATCCGAACAGCGCCCACTTGCCGCCGTACGAGTGACCGACGATGCCGATGCGCCGCGGATCGACGTCCGTCCGCGCCGCCAGCGCGTTGTAGCAATTGGCGGCGATGTAGCCGAGGAAGGAAAGCGGTTGGCACTTCGCTCCGGCCAGGTCGGGCAGCCGAGCATCGCCGCCGGGCGACCCGATCGAAAGCGTGACGAACCCGCGCCGCGTGAGCTGCACAGCGAAGTCGCGCAATTCCTTGGCCAGCCCGACGCTCGTTTCGGGATCGTAATACGGTACGACCACGGCCGGAAACGGGCCTTCGCCCGCGGGGACGAGCAAGTAGCCGGCTTGCAGCATGCCGGGGGCCGTCTCCACGCGCACCTTGTGTTGCGTGAAGTTCTCGCGCGATGTCGTCTCGACGATCTCGACTTTCGGCCGCTCGATGAGCGCCGGCCAAGGGCCGAGCAGTTCGTGCCAGCGCCGGCGAATCTCGTTGCGCCGCTCGGCCCATTCGTAGGCGTTGCGTACCGGCCGGCCGTCGTAGAACTTGAGCGGCGAGCGATAGTCGCCGAACTGCCGCTGAAATTCGGCGGGCGGTTCGTAGTAGCGTTCCAAACTTTCGCAGAAATCAGCGGCCGCGGCCGACGACGGCGAGCCGGCCATCGCGACGACGACGAGCGCCGCGCCGACGAGCGGACCAATCCATTTGAGTTGCGTCATAGAGCTTCTCCGCACAGACGCCCGGCGGGGCGCGTTTCAGGTCAGGGGGCGACAAGGCGACGGCGAGTCGCTACGCCTTCGGCTTGATGAACATCACTTCGGCCCGCTCGATCCAACCTTTGCGGAGATCGACGCGGAACCAGCCGTCGCTGTTCTTCGGCTGGAAGCGGCAGGGAGATCGCGCCCCGAATTCGGCCAAATCGTATTCCGCCCAAGTCTTGCCGAGGTCGGGAGAAACCGCGATGCCGGTCTTGTAAGTCGAGGCCGGAGCGCAGTGGCCGGCGAGGATCACGTTGTCTTCGATGATCATGTTGGCCATTTCAAATTCGGCCGCGAACAGCTTCTCGTGCTTCGTCGGATCGGTGAGATCCTTGGGATCGCAACGGAACAGGCCGCGATCGTGCTTTTCGTTTTCGGGCTTGGGGCCGTTGGCGTCGGCGGCCCAATAGAGCCGGCCGTCGACGAAGTTGATGCCTCCCGACTTGTAGCGCGAGTTCGAGTTGACCGAGATGATGACTTTCCAATCCCACCGGTCGTCGCTCGCATCGTAGGTGCCGCGCAGCCAGTGGCACTCGTCGCCGTGGCCGCGATTGATGTCGCCGGTGCAAGCGTAAAACGCGCGCTCCGCCGGGTTGTAAACCACGGCATGAATGTGCCGACAAATGACCGAGTTCTGCGGATCGCCGAGAAACGATTCCGGCGGCACGTCCTTCTCTTGGAATTTCGGATTGCGACCGAAGGAATACGCCAGCTTGACCGTCTCGCCGCCGTCGATCGAGTAGTAGATGTTCACCGGCACGGGGCCGCCGAGAACGTTGCAGTAGTTTCCCCAGACCAGCATCTCGCGGCCGTCGATGTCCCACGTGTGGATGCCGTCGAGCGGGTGAAAGTACCAGCCGGGCTGGTCGGGGTTCTTCGGGGTGTGGACGACGTAGTCGCTCCCGTCGCGGTGCTTCACCGTGATCGGCCGAATTGTTTTCAGGTTGTCCGTGCCTAGGAACAGCTTCTCGCGCGTCGCGAAGACGATGTTGCCGTTCTTGAGAAAACAACTGAACGTGATGTTGTCGGCGTCGGCGAAGGGCGTGCCGTGCGACCACGACTTGGCGTTGTCTTCCGAGAGAAACACCTTGCCGTCGCCGAAGCCGAACGCTTTGTGGTCGCGCTGCGAATCGATGTACGGGCCTTCCGGCGCGAGACGACACCAGAAGTGTTCCGTCTCGCGGGTCACCCCCGCCGCTTGCGCTTTCGTCAAGCCGAGGCCGACGGTGCCCACGGCCGTGAGAGCCGCGGCCGATTGAAGAAACTGCCGACGATTGAAACCAAGCGGCGAGCGAGGGAGCGTCATGGTTGGGCCTCGGGTGGGATGCGGCGGGCGGAGCGGACGTTAGGCGTGATCGACCGTGAAGCGGTTGCCGGCGACCTCGACGACGTCGCCGATCACGAGTTTGCGGCGTCGTCGTGTTTCGATTTCCCCGTTGACGCGAACCTGCTCGCTCTGAATCAACACTTTGGCTTGGCCGCCGGTGTCGGCCGCACCCGAGGATTTCAGAAAGTAATCGAGCCGCAACGGCTCCCGATCCGACGAAGCTTCCGTATCGGCCATGCTGACTCAGGTTAGGAGGGAAGGACGCCGTCGGCGGCGGAGGGAGATGGGTGCCACTGGTGGCTTGTCCACCAGTGCATTTCAACACTGGTGGACGAGCCGGCAGTGCCACCCGACATCAACCGACAAACTCTACGCCAGTATATCGGTCGCCACGCGGCCTGCGACGTCGGTCAGGCGAAAATCGCGACCGGCGTAGCGATAGGTGAGCCGCTCGTGATTCAAGCCGAGCAGGTGCAGGATCGTGGCGTGCAGATCATGCACGTGCATTTTATTTTCTACGGCGTAGTAGCCGTAATCGTCGGTCGCCCCGTAGGCCAAGCCGCCTTTGACGCCGCCGCCGGCCAGCCACATCGTGAAACCGTGCGGATTGTGGTCGCGTCCGTCGGTCCCTTGCGCCGTCGGAGTGCGACCGAACTCGCCGCCCCACAGCACCAGCGTGTCGGCCAGCATGCCGCGCGCTTTGAGATCCGTGAGAAAACCGGCGATCGGCTTGTCGACTTCGGCGGCGTTCTTCGTATGGCCTTGGTAGAGATTGCCGTGCTGATCCCATTGCACTTCGCCGTCGCTATGCGTGACTTGCACGAAGCGGACGCCGTTTTCCAGAAACCGGCGGGCCATCAAGCACTGCCGGCCGAAGTTCTCCGTGATCGGGTCGTCGATGCCGTACAGACTTTGCATCGCTTGCGTTTCACCCGACAGGTCTTGCACTTCGGGCAAGACCGACTGCATGCGGTAAGCGAGCTCAAACGAATTGAGCCGGCCTTCCAGAGCCTGGTCGGGCCCGGTCGAAGCCAAATGGTCGCGGTTCATCGCGGCGATGAGGTCTAATTGCCGGCGCTGCGCCGCGGCATCGAGTCGATCGTTGTGAATGAACTTCACGGCCGCTTGCTTGGCGCTGATCGAGGCGTTGCCGATCGGAGTTCCTTGGCAGTAAGCCGGGAGAAACGCCGCGCCCCAGTTGTTGACTCCGCCGTGAGCGAGAGTGGGGCAGATCGTGACGAACGCGGGCAGATTCTGATTTTCCGTCCCTAAGCCGTAAGTGACCCACGAGCCCATGCTCGGGCGCACGAATTGATCGCTGCCGGTGTGAAGCTTCAAGAGCGCGCCGCCGTGCGCGGGATTGGTGCCGTGAACCGAGCGGAGGATGCAGAGATCGTCGACGTGCTTCGCGACGTTGGGAAACAGTTCGCTGACCGGCAAGCCGCTTTGACCGTACTGCTTGAACTTCCAAGGCGACTTCAGCAGATTGCCTTGTTTGGCGAACGTGACCTTCGGCAAATCGAACGGGGGCGCTTTGCCGTGGTCGCGATCGAGCTGCGGCTTCGGGTCGAACGTGTCGACGTGCGACGGGCCGCCTTTCATAAAGAGAAAAACGATGCGCTTCGCCCGGGGAGCGAAGTGGGGCGACTTCGCTTGCAGCGGATTGCGCGCCGCGCTCGCGCCGGGTTTCGACCCTGCCGCGGCCTCGACCGCGCCCGCTTCTTGCGCGAGCAGCGACGCGAAGGCCAGATGGCCGAAGCCGACGGCCGAAGACTTCAGCAATTCACGGCGCGAGGTGGTGAAGTTGCTCATGTCGCCTTACCTCAGGTAAATGAATTCGTTGCCGGCGAGCAAACTGTGGCATAACAGGCCCCAAGCCCGCCGCGTCGCGGCCGGATCGGTCGTCTTGGCGGCGCTTTCCCGGCCGGCGCTCGTCGTTTCGCTCCGGAGAAACGCCGCGGCGCGGTGAATCTCGGCTTCGCTCGGGAGCCGCCCGAAGGCCGATTCGTAGGCGGCGCGGATTCGCGCGGAGTCGTCGCCGTGTTGTTTCAGCAGTCGGTCGGCCCACGCCGCGGCCGAGTCCATCACCAAATCGGAGTTGAGCAGAACGAGGGCCTGCGGCGCGACGGTCGTCGAATTGCGATTGCCGGTCGGCATCGTCGGATCGGGGAAATCGAACTGTTCGAAGAGCGCATAGAGATTGTTGCGAATGACGGGCAGATAAACGGCCCGCCGTAAGCTGTCGTACTTCGTGTGATCCTTCGAAGTGTGGTCGAAGACGAATTGCCGATTGCGCAACGGCACCGATTTTCCGCCGAGCGACTTGTCGAGTCTGCCGGCGACGGCGAGCACGGCGTCGCGAATCTCTTCGGCTTCCAGCCGGCGAAGGGGCGACTTGGCCAAGAGCCGGTTTTCCGGATCGGCCGCGGTGAGCGCCGTTTGCCGAGCGTGCGTCGAGGCCGTTTGATAGACGCTGGAGCGCATGATCAGCCGATGAACGGCTTTGGTCGACCAACCGGACGAGGTGAAATAGCGGGCCAGCCAATCCAGCAACTCCGGATGCGACGGACGATCGCCGAGCTTGCCGAAATTGTCCGTCGATGCGACCAGCCCCGTGCCGAAATGCCACCGCCAGATTCGATTGACGTAGACGCGCGACGTCAACGGATGTTCCGCATCGGCGAGCCAACGAGCCAGTTCGAGGCGGCCGCTTCGGTCGGGCGGCAGACTTGTCGTGTGGTGCGGCTCGCACATGACTTCCGGAAAGCCGCGCGACACGAGCTTGCCGAGGTTCGCATGGCTGCCGCGGATGTGAATCGCCAACTGCGGCTGCACCTTGCCGTCGGCGACGCCCATCGCCGAAGCCAAATCGGCGGCGCGGCTTTCGACGATGCGAGCCTCTTCCGCCAGCCGGTTGTATTCCTCGAGCACGGCGTCGTCGAAGGCGAATTCCGGCCGCGTCGGAATGGCGAGCAAGCCTTCGGCGTCGTTGAGCGCCGCCCGCGCGTCTTCCAGGCGAGAATCTTTCAGCGCCGTCGCCTTCGGGTCGGCCTTTTTGGCCGCGGTCCAGGCCGCTTCGGCGTCGGCGAACAAGCGCGCGTAGTGATCGCGAATCGATTTCAGGTCGCCTGCGGCCCGCAATTCGTGCCAACGTCGCAGCAGCGGGTCGTCGCGGTGAAACTCGACGTGGCGACGGCAGTGGTGCAGGATATGAGGGTGCAGCCCGAGCGGCAGCGCGATCGCCTCGACTTGAGTCAGCGACGCGCTGGGATCGAACTGCGCGGCGGCCGCGAGATAGTCGGCCGCTTTCGTGCGCGCTTCGGCCCGCAATTTGGCGACGGCGTTCGACTTGAAGGTCGCCGCCGCTTTCTTCTTCTCGGCGATTTCGGCGTCGACTTTCTTCATCGCTTCGCGCTCGGCGGCGCTTGCGAGATCGTGCTCGTACCAATGCTTGATGGCGCCGGTGTTGCTGTCGGCGAACGTTCGCGTGCTTTTGAAGATCGCGGCCAGAGCGTAGTAATCCGACTGTTTGACCGGATCGAACTTGTGGTCGTGGCAGCGCACGCAGCCGAGCGTCATGCCGAGAAAGCATTTGCCGATCGTGTCGAGTTGCTCGTCGATCGTATCCATCTCCAGCTTGACCCGATCGGGTTCGGCCAGCACTTTCGCACCGAGAGCGAGGAACCCCGTGGCGGTCTTCGTCGCAGCGTCGGCGTCGGGAAGCAGATCGCCGGCGAGCTGCTCGATGAGAAAGCGATCGTACGGTTTGTCTTGTTGAAACGCGGCGATCACGTAGTCGCGATAGCGCCAGGCGTTGCCGAACGCGAGGTTTTCGTCGAGCCCGTTGGAGTCGGCGTAGCGGGCGACGTCGAGCCAATGCCGGCCCCATCGCACGCCGTACTGCGGCGAGTTGAGCAATCGCTCGACGACGCGATCGAACGCGTCGGGCAGTTCGTCGGCGAGAAACGCCTCGATCTCGGCGGGCGTCGGCGGGAGGCCCGTCAGGTCGTAGGTGGCCCGGCGAATGAGCGTGCGCTTGTCGGCCGGCGCGGCCGGTTCGAGCCCCGCGGCTTCGAGGCGTTGGAGGATGAAGGCGTCGATCGGCGTGCGGACCCAATCCGCGCGGCGGACCCGCGGCGGCTGCGGCTTGGCGATCGGTTGAAACGACCAGAACTTTCGTCCTTCCTCGATGCTCATGCCGGCGAGCGGCGCGGCGACGGCGACGGCGGCGACCGGACCGGTGCGCGGATCGGGCGCTCCCATCGTGATCCACTTCTCCAACGCCGCGATCTCGCCCGCCGCGAGCCGGCCTTGCGGCGGCATTTGCAGGTCGGGATTCTTATAACGCACGGCTTCGATCAGCCGGCTTTCGTTCGGCTTGCCGACGGTGATCGCCGGACCGGAGTCGCCGCCGCCGAGCAGACCGGCGCGGGTGTCGAGCACCAGGCCGCCGGCTTTTTCGCCGTCGGCATGGCACTCGTAGCAATGTTTGACGAGGATCGGCCGAATTTGCTTCTCGAAGAATTCGGTGCCCGCGGCGTCGGGCTCGGCGGCGCGCAAAGAACTGACGCAGCCGACTGCGAGAATCGACAACGCCGCCGCGAGAACGACGGCCCGGCGGCGACGATCGAGGCGGAATAGCATGGTTTGATCCATCGAATGAACGCGAGCCGGGGTGCTACGATTTTCGCTGCGGGCCGAATTCGGCGGAGATCTCACGAGCGCACTCGCGCACGGCCGCGACGATCGAGGCCTGTTCTTCGCCGTCGTCTTTGCGGCACAGGTGCGACACGCAGAGGACTCCTTGCAAGCTCGCGCCGCTGCCCAACAGAGGCACGGCGCAGTCCTTCACGCCCAGCACGATCGGGCTGTCTTCGTGGGCGTAGCCGACTTCGCGAATGACCGCGAATTGCTCTTCAAAGGCCCGCACTTGCGCGGCGGGTTCGCCCGCCTGACGCCAGTACTCTTCCCGCCGATGCGGCGGCAGATACGACAGCCCGACGAGGCCGCTGATGCGCCGATGGAGCTCGAACGTCGCCCCGATGCGCACGGCCAACAAGACGTCGGCGTTGCCTTCCGCGCGGGCGACGACCAGCATCCGATTCTGGGCGACGATATTGAGGTGGCACGATTGGCCGATCTGACGCGCCAACCGTTCCATGTGCGGCATCGCGTGGGCGATGAGGAACTGGGTGCCGGCGTGTTGCGAGCCGAGCTCAAAGAGCTTCGTCGACAGCCGGTAGACCTGGGCGTCGTCGCGAACGAGATAGCCGCGCTCCTGCAAGCGAACGAGCACGCGGAAGAGCTCTTGCTTCGTGCGGCCGAGCGCGGCGGCGATGCCGGTCAGGCTCATGCCCTGCGAGGCGTCGCCGAGAAGTTCGAGGATGTCGAGCGCTTTGTCGACGGCGGGAACCTGATAGGTCGCCGTTTCGGCGGCGAGCGGCGGCGGGGCGACCGCGGCGGCGCGCTTCTTTTTGGCAAGTTGCTTGTCGGAGGCTTTCATAAAACAAAGTTTCATATACGATACTGGCTGCGTCAAGCTCTAGATCCTGTCCTCATTTCGCTCAGCCGAGGAGCCTTGCCGTGTCGACCACCACCGCCGCCGCAGATTCCGTCGCTTTGGTCGACATCGGCCATGTCCGAGCCGCGGCCGACGTGATTCACCGCCACATTTCGCCGGCCCCGCTGATTCGTTCTTACGCGCTCGAAAAGGAACTCGGCCTGCCCGCGAGCCGGCGGGTGTGGCTGAAGGACTACGGCTGGACTCCCGTCGGCTCGTTTAAGCTGATGGGAGCGCTGGCCTGGATGGACGCCAACCTAGAGCGCATCGGCGCGCGGCCGGTTGCGGCGCATTCGTCCGGCAACTTCGCGTCGGGGATTTCGTTCGCCGGGAGTCGCTATCAGAAGCGGGTGATCATCGTCATGCCCGACACGGCGCCGCAGGTCAAGTTTGAGCTGACCCGTTCGTTCGGCGCGGAGATCCGCACTTACAACATCGCGCGCGATCACGAAACCGGCGAACGCGACCGGCTCACGCGCGAAATCGCCGAGCGCGAAAACGCCGTGCAGGCTTCGCCGTACGACGATCCGCATGTGATCGCCGGCAACGGCGTGGGAGGGCTGGAGATCGTCGAGGCGCTCCGCGCGGAAGGGCGCACGGTTTCGCACTTCCTTTGCCAGGTGAGCGGCGGCGGGCTCATGGCCGGTCATGCTTTGGCGATCGCCGACGGCTACCCTGCGGCGGAGATCATCGGCGTTGAGCCGACGGGGGCCGACGACTTCCGTCGCTCCCTGGCCACAGGCGAACGAGTGCGCCTCGAACACCCGAAAAGCATTTGCGACGGGCTGCTGTCTTACGACGTCGGGCTGCACAACTGGCCGATCCTGCGGAAGCACGTGCGCGCTTCGGTCGTCGTGCCCGACGACGTCACGCGGCAGGCGATGAAGTGGATTTACGAAAAGCACGGCTTGCGCACCGAGCCTTCGGGAGCGATCACCACCGCGGCGCTGTTGAGCGGCGCGGTGCGACCTGCCGGCGACGGCGACGTCGTCGTCGTGCTCAGCGGCCGCAATGCCGACGAGCAGGCCTTCGCCGATTGGAAGAATTGCTGACCGAAGCGCGGCCGCGATCAGCGGCCTTTGTAGACGACGCCGTCTTTCATCACAAAGACAATGTGCTTCATCAGGCCGATGTCGTCGAGCGGGTTGCCTTTTACGGCCGTGAGGTCGGCGGTCTTCTTCGCTTCCACGGTCCCCAGCCGGTCGTCGATCTTCAGCAGCCGCGCACTTTCCAGCGTGGCCGCTTGAATCGCCTTCAGCGGCGGCATGCCGCCGGCGACCATGAGCTCGAACTCCCGCGCGTTTTCGCCATGCGGTGAGACGCCCGAATCCGTGCCGAACGCGATCTTCACGCCGGCCGCATAACCTTTGGCGAACGTCGCGGCCATTTGCGGGCCGATGGCCGCCGCTTTGGGGCGGACGACTTCGGGGAAGTAGCCCTTCTCCTCGGCTTTCTTCGCGACCCATTCGCCCGCCATGTTCGTCGGCACCCAATAAGTGCCGCGCTCTTTCATCACCTTCATGATCTCGTCGGTCATGAAGGTGCCGTGCTCGATCGAATCGACGCCGGCCAAGACGGCGCGTTTCATTCCTTCGCTGCCGTGAGCATGCACGGCGACGATCAGGCCGTAGTCGTGCGCGGTCTCGACCACGGCCTTTAATTCCTCGTCGGTGAATTGCGGATTCTGGCCGTTGACCGCGAGGCTCAACACGCCGCCGGTCGCCGTGATCTTGATGAGATCGGAACCGTCTTTGTAGCGCTGGCGGACCGCGGCGCGGGCTTCGTCCGGACCGTTGACGACTCCCTCGTCGGGCCCCGGCGTGCGGCGAAAGTTTCCCTTGAGCGAATTCGTCGGATCGGCGTGCCCGCCGGTCGTCGCGATCGACTTGCCGGCGGTAAAGATTCGCGGTCCCGGAACCCACTTCTTTTCGATGGCGCTGCGCAGTGCGATCGTCGTGTGCCCGTTGTCGCCGAGATCGCGCACCGTGGTGAAGCCGGCCATCAGCGTCGCGCGGGCGTAGGTCGTCGCCCGCAGCGCGTAGTCGGCTTCGTCCATGAAGAATCGTTCGGTGTAGGCGTCTTTGGAATGTTGCGACTGGAGATGCGTGTGCATGTCCATCAAGCCCGGCATCACCGTGTGTTCGGTCAGTCGAATCAATTCGTCGCCCGGCTGCGGGTCCTGATAGCCGTCGACGACTTCGACGAACTTGCCGTCGGCGACGACGATCGTCACCCGCTCGCGGACGTCGTCGCCGCGACCGTCGATGAGTCGTGCGGCGTGCACGACGACGGCGGCCTCTCCGCGTGGGCAGCAGCAAAGCGAGATGTAAACCAGCGAGGCGGAAATCACTGCGATGGAAAAGCGAAGCATGACGAATCCTGCCGGAGAAGTTGGCTGTATCGACGTTGTCCGAGGCGGTGCTACGACCAACCTAGTCGACGGCGCGGGCCGCGAAAAGCTCTCGGCCGTCGAGTCACGCGACCGGCAACCGAAGGAGTCGACCCTGCGAGCGATCGGCCGGTGCGCTAAGCGAACAGCGGTGCGATCACTTCGCCGGCGTTCAGTTGGTGGGGGCGCCCGAGTCGATCGACGACTTGCGTTTGCGGCGATATGCCGAGCGACTCGTAAATCGTCGCCCCGAGATCCGCCGGATACCAGCCGCGCGTCACGGGATAGGCCGCTTGGGCGTCGCTTGCGCCGATCGCTTGGCCGCCGCGCACGCCCGCTCCCGCGAACACGGCGGAGAAGACATTCGACCAGTGATCGCGACCGGCGTTGGCATTGATCAGCGGAGTGCGGCCGAATTCGCCGGTGCAAACCACGAGCGTTTCGTCCAGCAGGCCGCGCTCGTCGAGATCGGTCAGCAGCGCCGAGAGCCCTTGGTCGAACGGCGGCAGAAGCGTGTCTTTCAGCGCTCGGAAGTTCGCGTTGTGCGTATCCCAGCGGTTCATCGTTCCCATGTTGGCTTGCACGATCGGCACGCCGGCCTCGACCAGTCGGCGCGACAACAACAACGACTGGCCAAAAGCGTGCCGCCCGTACCGGTCGCGCATCGCCGCCGGTTCGCGCTCGAGTTCGAACGCCTCGCGAAACTTGCCCCCTTGAACCAGCATGTCGAACGATTCCAACTTGCGTTGCGACATCGAGCGCACGTCGGCCGAGTCGACCAAATCGTGTCGCCGCCGGTCGATGCTCGCCAGCAGTTCGTGACGCGCCGAGACTCGCTCGACCGTGACGCCCTGCGACAACGTGAGCTCGTCGAGCTGAAACTTCGGGTCGTTGGGGTCGCGCGTGATCTGCCACGGATCGAACTTACTGCCGAGGAACCCGGCGTTTTGCCCGCAGAAGCCGTAGCCGTTGTGCAAGTAGGTCGGCAGCATCACGCCGGAGGGACGTCCGTCGTCGCCGCCCCGCACATAGCGCAAACCGGACGCATAGCAGGGCCAGTCGTTGCGACTCGCCATGTGAGTCGCGCCGGGAGGGTTTTGGTTGATGCCGGTCAGCAGATAGTGGGTGCCGTGCTCATGCGACGGCAGTTTATGAGTCATCGAGCGCACGACGGCGAACCGGTCGGCGACTGTGGCGAGCTTCGGCAGGTGCTCGGAAATCCGTAACCCGGAGGCGACCGTGTCGATCGGTTTGAACTCGCCGCGCGATTCCGCAGGCCCGTCGGGCTTCAAGTCCCACATGTCTTGGTGCGACGGCGCACCGGTGCAAAACACGAAGATGACCGACTTCGCGCGCGGCTTGAGCTTGGTGCTCGCCGCAGCGCCGCGCAGATCGGCGAGCCCGAGACCGAGCGCCGCGGAAAAGCCGACCTGGAGCATTTCGCGCCGCTCGAAACGGGGCGACGGAACAGAGCCCATAACGGACCTCGGGGCAGGAGTGGGAAGGAGAGGCGGGAGGCAGTGCGGAGCGGGGGGGATGTCGCATCAATATACGCCGATGCGACTAGGCGGCAAGATGAATCCTTTGGTTTGCGATTCAGCGTATGGTCGGCCGGGTCGTCATTACTACCTGGAAGCGATCGCCGCGAACTTCGGCGGGACGGACGTCTGGAACCGCTCGGAGACCGGCAACAACCAGAACGGCGGGTTCTCGCGGACGCTCACGGAGACGGGCTCGAACGGCGTCTCGTTCACCCAAACGGCGAACGGGAACTTCTTGAACGGTAAGGTCGAGCGGACGCAAACCGGGACGACCCGCTACAACCTGCTGCCGGCGTTCCATAACCCGGTGCAAGGCGACTCTCAAACTCCCGAGAATATGCGGCTGGGCCAAGAGGACTTCTCGGCCGAAGGCGCGCCGTTCTCCCTCGGACAAGCCCCCGGCACGATCACGGGAGGCGGAGCCATGCCGGTCGGCGCAATGGGCAGCGCCGCCGATCTCCAACTGGCCCCCGGCTCCGGGCAGTCGGGAGCCGACGGCTTCTCAAACTCCTCCGGCCTCGGCAACGCGCTGTTGTACGAATACTGCTTCGCGGCGGAGACGTTGGTGCGGACGCGACGCGGCGACGTTCCGATCTGGGTAAGATCGGGAGACGGACTTGCAGTACGTGAGACACCGCGACACCTGGACGTTCTCAAAGACGAAAATCGCGGATTAGCAGGACGTTGGATCGATTCTCATGAGCTAAGAGTTGGTGACGAAGTCGTCTGTCGCGATGGTGTGATGCGCGTCGTCACGCAGATTGACCGATGCGAGGTTGTCGACCATCCGGTTTACAATCTCACTATCCGAGATTGTCATACTTTCGCGGTCGGAACGCATGCCGTCCTGGTACACAACAGCAGTTGGTGCGACGACTACGCTGCAGCGTCAGGTCGTATTGTTCCAGGAAAACTCAAAACGATCATGGCCGCAAATGGATTTGATGACTCTAGGCTGCACGGCCACCACATCGTGATGCGAGGTGCTGGCGACGAAGCAAGCGTGGCTTCGCGGAAGATTTTGAAAGAATACGACATTGACGTCGTCTACGAACAGAAAGACATCCGGTCGGGCAACATCGATAATTTGTGCTTTGCCATCAACGGCTACGACGGACTCCATTCGTTGGACTACCGCAACGCCGTTCATAAAAAATTGAATGACACAGTAATAAAAGGCGTAGCGCGAGGCGATTCTAAAGCAGCGATCACGAAACAGCTTAAGAAAGATTTGCAGACGATGAGGCATACAATTGAGCAAGGCAAGAGATTCTGGTAGGGGCCACACTATGAACTTGAATGAAATCGCCATCGAACTGCTACGAGCATTGCGTGACGGCAGATTTGCAGATGCTTCAAGAATCTGTATCGCAAATCCGGAGATTGTTACCGACTATGTGCCAGATTTTGCAGGTGTCGGCAACGAGAATGAAGCTTGGGCATGTTTCGGCGTAGACGTCGGACAGAAAGCCCTGGAAGTCCTTCTCGACGCAGGATTCAATATCGACGCGGTCAATCTTCCCGAAGAGGAGCCTGCGTTGACGCGGGCGATCAATGACTGCGACGTTGAGATGGTGCAAATGTTGCTCCGGCGCGGCGCGAGTCCGAATGTCGGCAGGCCCGTGGTCGCCGCGATGTGTTGCGACCGACCCGAGTTGCAATTGCCGTTCGTTCGCCTGCTGGTCGAACATGGTTTGAAACTCGACACCTTGTACGACCTGTACGGCGATGCGTCGAAGGCGTTCACGGCGCTCGACTGGGCGGACGAAGGTCCGATCGCCGACTATCTGCGGAAGCACGGAGCACGAACCGCCGCGGAGTTGGCTCGCGACAAGAGCGTCGTTCCTCCCGGTTCGACTTCCGATGAAAAGTCGGGCGCTAAGCGGGCCTCGTCGGCTGCGTCCGTCGCGAAGGATCCGGCTGCGGGGAGTCCGTCCGCGATTTCCTCAACCGCGGAAGTCATAGCGTATTTCACCACCAATGTCGGGCTCGTCGACAAGCGTTCCGTGACCGAACTCCTTCCGTCCGATGCTCCGGTCGCCGTGCACATCATCAAACCCGCCGGCAATCGAAAGCATTTCACGCTGTTCACCACCGGCCTTTCGGCGCGGGCGATGAACGTTCCAAGCGGCGAAGAAGACTTCGCTCTCGCCGAACTCTACATCGAACTTCCGGGCGATTGGAAGGTCGGGGCGCTTAAGGAAGCAAATTGGAGTTGGCCGATCCGCTGGCTGCGCAGAATCGCGGCCTATCCGCATGCGAATAAGACTTGGTTGGGCGGCGCCTTAACGATCATAGCCAACGACGATCCTCCTCGGCCGCTTGCTCCGAACACACCCATGACTTCATTGCTTTTGCTGGCCGATCGCTCATTCAAGCGAACAGATGGAATGACCGTCCAACTCTACCGGCTCTTGCCGCTCTATACGGAAGAACGTGAATTGGAGATGCGCAAAGGCGCTCCGGAACTGATGCGAACCCTGGACCGGAAGAGTGTGCCGTTCATTGTCGATGTGAACCGACCAAACGCGGCACTTGAATAAATCGCCTGCACTCCATTGCAACTGCGTGACAGGCGAGACCGGAGGAAAAGGCTGTTGCAATGAGACCTGACCGTCAGGACTTAGTTTCAAGCGACACTCCAGTGGGAACGAACTTTCAGAGATAGAGGCGCCGTCGGGCTTTTCTGACAATTCGAGCCGGGTGCGCCCCGAGTATCCCTCGGGGCGACCGCCGTCGTGAAAGGCTCGCCGCTCTGCGGGTCAAGCGACGTTTTTTAGACCGGCCAAAAGGCCGGTTCGACGGCCAGTCGTCGTTCCGCTACGGTACGGGGGTGGCGCGGAGCTTGGCCACACAACAGAGCAGGGGGGGGGCAAAGAGGGCAGGTCTCATTATTCGGGGGTCAAAGGCAAAGGGCAAAGGGGTCAGGTCTCATTATTCGGAAAAGAGACCTGACCCCTTTGTATCCCCGCGCGAAAGGGCTGAAAACGCGGCAAGATATGACGTATCGTCGCTTTCCGAAAGCCGGCGTGTTGTGCGACTGCCGGAGTCATCTGATTCTCTCGATCGTGCCGAGCCGCGGCCCGTCGCCCGACGTCCCGCACTTCCGCCGCGTGCTCGACGACGCGCTGAGTCGGAAGCCGATCACGACGCTCTTGGCCGACGCCGGGTACG
>JAEUIN010000407.1 GCA_016793115.1 Planctomycetaceae bacterium | reverse complement strand
ATGAGCGTTCATGATGTTCATCCTTCCGAAGCGTCAAACTAGAATTGCAGCCTGATTTCGACCGTCGCGTCGATATGCTTGTCGCCGACGGATTTCGACTCCAGTCGGCAGCCGGCCGACTTGGCGGAGCGGCCGTCGCGGTCGACGGCCCGCAGGCGAAATGCGCCGCTTGAGACGTCGTCGCCGTCGACGATGCGGACGAAGACGGTGTGCAGGCCTTGCGACGCAGGCTGCTCGGCTCGAACACGGACCTCGTAGCGCAGGCTCTCCGTGATTTGCGGATCGTAGTGCGGCGGCGGCGTATCGGGGGGCGGCCACGCCGCGGGCGTCAACTCCGGATCGTAATAGGCGCTCCACCGGCCAAGGCTCCACACGATCTGATCGCCGTCGATCGCCTGATCGTTAATGAGCAGTCGCACTCCGTCGGTCGGGCCGGAGCCGAAACTCAAGTCCCACGCCGAGACTCTCAGGTAAAGCGACTTTTGCACGGGCAGCAGCACATAGCCGACGATCAATAGCACGCCGACGAGAACGACCAATCGCTGAAATCTGCTCACGGCGCCATTCCTCTTATCCGCGCTTCACGGCGAAACCTGCTCGGCGTCATTCGTAACGGAACTCCGCCAGCCGCGCGGCGACGGCCTTGCGCAGCCGAGCCCACTGCTCGTCGGTGACGGCGCGGCTGCCGTCGAACGCCGCAACATCGACGGCCAAGACGGTCGCCAATTGATACGCGGCCCAATTACGGACTTCGAGCTTCGGCCAGCGGCGGCCGGCGCAGCCGTCGTACTTTTGCGGATCGCCGGCCGCGTCGCGGAGCGTCGCATCGTCGAGAAACGAGCCGAGGAATTCCGCCAAGCGTTTGCGTTCGGCAAACTGCATCTCGGTCTTCGCGGCCAAATCTTGGATGATCTCCAGCTTGATGCCGACGTCGGCTTTCGCGGTCGCGTCGCGGAGCGCCGTCCAAACGTCGGCGCGTTCGGTTTTCCAACAGAGCCGAGTTAGACGCACTTGGTCGCTGAGCGCCGTCGGCCCGGCCGGCTTGTCGGCGATCGTCGGCAAGTTCCGGAGCAAGAGACTTTCAAACCGCGCCGGATCGACGTCGGAGAGCGCCTCCAGCGCCTCGAGACGCCGAGCCGGATTCGCATGCCCGGCCCCCGCGGCCAGGGCGTCGCTGCGCACGGCGGGCTCCGCGCCGGCGGCAATCGCCAAGACGACGTTCCAAGTTCCGACGTCGGGCCGTTCGGCCAGCAAGCGGCGATAAACCTCCGGCAAGCGGCCGGGATACTTGTGCGCGATGCGGCGGACGATCGCGTCGTACGCTCGCTCGGTTTGCGGAGCCTGCGGCACGGCGGCTTGAACGAGATAGGCCTCTTCGCCCAGATTTTGAACGCGTCGCCACCAGGCGCGCACGACTTCGGCTTCGAGAAAATGTCCGGTCGCCGATCGCTTCCAGGCGCGTCCTTCGTCGCCGGCGAAGTCTTGAACGACGTTGCCGACCAGTTCGCCGACCTCGGCCAGATACGACGCCGAACCGTCCCACGGGCGAACGAGGCTCCGCGTGAGGCGGCGATCTTCCAGGTGCGCCAGGAGCATCGGCAGCGCGTCGCCGCCGCGCTGTGTCAGTTCGGCCAAGGGAGCCGGCAGACCGACGGCGGCTTGCCTCCCGAAATACAAGGCGTCGACTTCGACAAGATCGTCGACCAGCCGCTCGGCGCTCCCGGCCGGGGCCTTGCTCGGCACCAAGGCCGCGGCGAGCGAATCGAGAAATGCCATGCGCTCGGGCGTGCGCAGCGACGGTTCATCGCGCAGCAGTTCCGACATCCGCTTGTGCAGGACAATTCGATCCGAGCCCGCGTCGGCCAATTGATTGCACCAATGCGTCCAGGCGATGTAGCGCAACGCCGTGTCCGGCGCTAACCCGGCCGGTTGATAGAAGATCGATTGCGGATGTCCGTAGCCGGAATCGGCTTGCAGCCGCAGCAACTCGCCGGCGAGAGCCGTCAGGCCGCGACGATAACACTCGATCGCTGTCGGCAGCGCGACGTTGATCTCAAAGGCCCGCGCGTCGTAGCTCGTCATGATGCGTCCCGGCAGGTTGCCGAGCGATTCAATCTTGACGAGGCCGGAAGATTCCTCCGCCGAGCATCGTTGCATCTCGGTGCCGATCAAGAGTTGCTTCTCTTTCGCGCTGTCCGCCGACGCCGCCAAAAAACCGAGCAAGTAGCGAGGCCGATGCAGTGGTATGATCAGGTCGCGTTCTTCGACGAGTTCCATGTCGTAGAACTGTGCGACGAGCGACGCGTCGGCGGCGGGCCGAGGGAGCCCAAGCGACGTGACATCGCGCACCAGTTGCTCCCAATTCGCCGCAGACTCGGCCGGCGCGGCCCCGCGCTTCGTCTCGGTGCCGCTTGCGACAGACCGGCCGGGCGCAGCCGCTTTCTCCCCGACCGGCTCCGGCGTCGCGAGTTGCGACGGCACGCGCTCGAAGACCGGCTCGCCGTCGGCCCGATCGATCATGACGATTTGGGCGGGCGTAGTAATCACCATCAACACGAACCCTTGCGGCTCGTAGAGCGACCAGCGCACGCGAATCGCTTGGTCGGCGGCGGCGGGCCTTTTGACGACGTCGAGAATGTTGACGGCGAATCCCGACGAACGCCGGCTGCCCGCCGAGACGTAGGCCAACATGTAGCGACGGTAATCGATACGCGGCCGTCCAAACTCGCGTTCGAGCTGTTCCGCGACGTCGACGCCGACGGCCCGCACCAATTCGTGGCCGGAGCGGATCAAGCGGTAGTCGGGAGGAACGCCCCACTGGCTCGGGCCTTGCAGATCGCGACGGGCGACGATCTTCAACGGCGCGTCGCCGGCGGGCGGCTCAAGGGCGCGGAGCTTAGTCGAGGACCCCGCACCGATCATCAAACCGATCATCAAGGAGAGCCATATTGCGGCGAAGCCTGTGCGTCGTCGGGATCGATAGGAAAGTGTGAGCATGGGGATTCTTTAAGATCGAGAGGCGACGTGCGAGCGAGGTGCGTTCTTCGACGGCTGGTTTTGAAAACCGACAGTGTGAAGGCATCCAACGCAAGCGATGTACCAACGCCGCCGCTCCGTTCAGCTTGCGACATCCGCTCATTTCCGGCGGCGACGAGCAAGGGGCGAGTGTGCGATTTCAGTCTGTCGTGTGCGGCTGGGATCGCGCGGTGGGTGCAGGTCCGCGGGGAACATGCGAGTCCGCAGCGTCGGAGAATCACGGCATGTCACTTGCGTTTACCAAGCGGCGCGAGCATCGCGGGCCAATTCGTCGCCGGCCTACGGTTGCCGCACTTGATTGGGAGCCGAGCCATGCGAACGACTTCGCTCGTCGCCGCAATTGTTACGCTTCTCGGCCTAGCCGCCGCGGGGGCCGCACCGCCGCAGCCGGCGGGCGATGACGAATGGGGAGTGGCGACCGCAGGTCGCGTCGTCGCGGAGCATCAGCAAGCCTTATCGGTGACGCTGCCGGAGTTTCGCGCCGCGGCCAAGAAGAAGGCCGAACTCGAGCGACCGAGCATCGACCGGCCGACCGCGCCGCCCGAAGAGGTGCGACAAGCGGCGAGCGAGTACGAGCGATTGGCGGCGCAGGTTAGCCGAGAGACCGTGGCACTGACGGAAGCCAAAAACAATTTGGCCGCGGCCCAACGGAACCGCGACCGCGCGCAGACCGCGACTTCGACGCCGTCGACGGTCGCGGCGTCGTCCGCCCCGTTCGCTCAATCGATCGACAACTTGGAGTTCTCCCTCGGCAAGGTGTATCGTCGAGCGACCAAAGTGCGCGATGCGCTCCAGGCCATGAAAGGCCTGCTGCCGGAAGACGGAGTGGATCGTCCGTTCACCAATCCGTCGGCCGCCGTCAGTCCTTTCGATCGTCAGTTGAAGCAGTATCAAGATCACTACGACGGCGGGCGGCGGACGGCAGGCACGGCGACGGGCGGCGCTGCGACAAACGGCGCCGCGACGATGCCGAGCGCGCGGCCGGAGCCGCCGCAATTGCCCACGACCGTCCCCGGCGGGTCCGTATCGGCCGTGGTCGCGCCGCCGATCGACGTCGCCGGAACGACGTGGAAAGGCGGCGGCGGAGGCGCTTCATTCGCATTTCAAGGAGGCGGCACGTTCGTCGAGCAAGGCGCCGACGGTAACGCCTACTCCGGCACGTGGCGGCAGTCCGGCGGCACGGTCACGGCGTCGTACGAATTTCGTTACCCCTATGCGACCTACCGTCGCGACTACACGTTCACGGTCGTGGGAAATCGAGGGACCGTGACGATTCGCGCCGGCTGGACTCCTTCGGTCGACACTCCGCCGACGACCGAGACTTTTGAAATCCGCTTGGAACCCTGAAGCGAGCCATCGCCGCGCCGCAACGCGTGCCGGCGGAGAGACGAAAGCGAAGGGAACGGAATGAGCCTCAAAACTTCAATCACGTGTTCGCAGTTGCTTGCGGCGCTCGTCGTCGTCGCCGCGCTACGTTGCGAGTCGAGCCCCGGGCAATCGCTGCCGCCGGCGGGCGACAATCCGCCGCCGGCCCGCGAGACGCGTCGTATCGCGGTGGGAGAGGAAGCCAAGCTGCACGCCGTCGCGGCGATCAAGGCGTTTCGCGCGGGAGACTTCACGCAGGCGCTCGGACAACTGGCCGACCCACTTTTCGTCGTCGACTTCGAGCGCGAGTTGCCCGCCGACGCACTCTCGCCCCACGAACTGACGTTGGCCCGGAGTCTGGCCTGCTTTGCGAAGGGAGACCTGCGCGGCGCGCACGATCTGGGCCTGACGCTCGGCGCGGGCGCCGACGTCGAGGCGCTTGCGCTTCGCGACTACCGAGCGTTTATGGCGTACGTGTTCTGGCGGTTGCAGGTATTTCCCTTGGCGGAGAGCTACGCGCTCGACATTTCGCCGAGCGACTCGGCGACCGAGGCCGGATCGACGCCGTTCGGCGACCGAACGTTTCAAGATGTGTTGCGCGACGTCGGCGCTTACGGCTACGAGTCGGACGTGTCGCCGGACGTCTTGGAATCGTTTTGCTCCGCGAGTAAGAGCATCCAGCCATGGGCCTACTCTTGGTTTGAGAAACGCGACGCGTCGACCGTCGCGGGCAAAGAGCTTCGCCGAGCGTTTCTGGGGGCGCTCACGGTAAGCGACCTCAACCAAGAGCCCGGCGGAGCGGCGGAGTTCTGGCTCGTCTATCGCGATCTCGACGGACCGCCGATTCCGCTGCTGAAACTGGGTGAAACCATGCCTCGATTTGAGGCGCTCGAAGAATTCGCGAAAGCGTTTCGCTACGACCGACCGAGCGAACCGAGGGCGCCCAACTCGCTGCGCATCCAAATGGAAGCGGCATGGTTTCAAAGCGCGGGCATCGCTCCGCTAACGGCCGCTTGGTGCCGAGCAACGGGGGCCGACCCCGACGCGGTGCGGCCGGTTCGCGAGGCGATGACGCAAGCGCACGCTTGGGATTGGCAACCGCTGGTGCGCTACCACGTCGGCTCCGGACGACCGCCGGAATATGAAGTGATCGCCTACGCCAATCGCCAGACGGTGCCTGAGCCGGCGCCGCCCGACGTTCATTCCTGGAACGTCGCCGCAGCGCTCGCCGCGCCGCTCGCGCTCGAACACTACTATTTTATCCTGGCCGGCTCCGAGGATCGGCGCTACGTGGCCGCGTATCGCCTTGTCAGCGAGCCGCTCCCCGGCGGCGATCGGGTGTACGCGTTTCAACGCGTGCAGGGGAACGAGATTTCGGTGGTCGACGTGTTCGGCGAACTGCCGGCTCCGGAAGAGTTGAGCGTAGAACTGACGAACTGGTTGGCGATGCCGCCGGGGAATTCCCCAGCCTCCCGCGGGCTGCTCTTCAACGAGTTGGACACGACCGAAGGCCCCGTCCGCGGCGAAGCGCTCGCCGATTTCCTGGGCAACGACGGAATCACGCTCCGCGACGTCACGCCGGGCACGGAAGTCGAAATCCGCGCCGTCGTCGAGCGCGAGCAAGGCCGCGACGTGTTCCGCAATCGGCTCTGCCAGACCGGCGACGCGGCGCTCGGCGAATTCACGCTGGAGTTTGCGCGGCCGATCGTCGGCCTGATGATCACGCGCGACGTCGTGGAACCGAAGATCTTGCGCGGCCGCGCCGCCGAGGAGTTGAAGCAAGGCGCTTGGCGAGTGACGGCGCTCGATCTCGACGGGCAAGTCGTGGATCGGATCGAAGAGGGCGCTTATCAAATCGAAGACGATCGGTTGAAGTTGCCGACGCTGCTGCTGCAAGGGGCGGGAATCGTCAGCGTGCGGTTCGAGAACCGACTCGCGGGCCGCTGGATTCTCTGGGGCGACCTGAGTTTCGATCTGAGCGCCGACGAAAAAGCCACGGACGACGTCGCGACGGCGAGGTCGCAAATCTTGCAGCTCACGCAGGCGATCGACGTCTATCGCGAGCAGCGCGGAGTCTATCCTAAGTCGCCGGCGGCGCTGGTCGAGCCGTCGGCCGATGCGGAGCCGGCCGCCTGGCGCGGCCCGTACCTGGCCACGATCTTGTTGCCGCCGGACCCCTGGGGAACGGTCTACAAGCTGAAAGCGCCCGGCAAGCATAACCCCGCGACGTACGACGTGTGGTCGGCGGGACCGGACGGGATGGACGAGACCGCGGACGACATCGGCAACTGGAGCGCGACCAAGCCGTGAGTCGCGAGGCCGAAAAAACAATCGACGTTAGGGAGCGAAAATCATGAACGCACGCCTCATGAGTTGGTCGGCCGTTTTCTCGGCCCTGTTGCTGTTTCAACCCGCGCCGCGAGCGACACGGGCCGACGACGAAAAAGAACTTCAAGCTTTCTTGGCCCAAGCCAATAAGTATTACGCCGAACTCGACGAGCACGCCTCGGGCATCGAAAGTCGCACGGCGCGGCTGCGCCCGCTGCTGGAAATGATGTACAGGCTGTACGACAACATTACGTTTATGGGGCCCGACGACAAACGGCCGGGGCTCGTCGCCGAATATAATCACGAACGGGGCGATCTGTACGCCGACTTCGATAACATGATGAGTAAAGTCCTGAAGCTGGAACCGACGGTGGAGAAGAGCGAGCGGTTCTTGGCCCTCAACAGGCAATACGACACCTACTCAGGCTGGACCGCGCTCGAGGAGCGGGCGACGCGAGCGAGGCACGCGATCGATGCCGCGCGGCTCCTTTCGCGCCCGCCCGCCCTGCCCGACCCGCTGCCGGATGCGCCGCTCAGGGACGCCGAAAAAGGAGAGGTTCGCTTCGAATCCGATCCCGTGGTCGGCAAACCATGCAAGTTCGAGGTCGATCTGATCAATCACCGCCGGTTTACGGCGACCACGGTGCGGCTCGAGGTTCGCGTGCGCACGGGGGGCGCCAAACTTGCGAACGCCGACGACGAGACGGGGACGTTTCTCTTCCGCTCCTTCGAGATTCCTCCGCAACGGACGACGACCGTATCGTTTCCGTTCACGCGTTTGACGGACGACCCGCTGGATATCGGCGCGCGGATCGCCCCGAAAGAAGCGGACAAATAGCAGGGCTGAACGGCTTTCGGCCACGGTGAGACCTATGACGCTGCGACTGCATCTCTCGACGACGTTCACGATTTTCCTCGTTGCGGTCGGCGCTGCGATCGGCGCGGCACGCTGTGCGGAGCCGGCCGCGGCAAAGGTCGACTTCGCGGCGTTCCTTTCGCCGGACGGCTATTTTCGTTGCGACGTGCCCCGCGACTGGGGACGCGTGGTCGATGAGCATGAAGAATCGCGGATGCATTATCGCGGGGTCTACCTTGTGGGCCCGCGGGGCGACGAACCGATCGAGCCGACGCTCTCGGCGCGGTACTTTTCGCCCGACAACACTCTCGGCGACACGGCGGAGAAGTATCTGCGGCGGCAACTGAAACCGGGGATCGTGCAACTCGAGGGGGAAAAGACCTCGGCGCCCGAGGAAACTCAAGTCGACGGACGCCGGGCAGTCAAGTTCACGCGCGACACATTCGATTTCTTTCCGCCGGATTCGATCGATGCCAAGCGGATCGCGATTCGCGAAGAGTGTTACGTGCTGCCGCATCTAACGGGCTTCGTCGTCATTCGCTATGGCGCGCCGACGGCCGCGTTCGCGCAGCATCGCCCCGTGCTTGAGCGGCTGCTGGAGTCGTTTCGGCTGCTGCCGGAGCAGGCGCTTGTCGTGGTGCGAGCCAAGATCGCCGGGGCCTCGGCCGCAGACCTCGATGCCAAGGTCGCGGAACCGCTGGAAAAGGAACTCGCCGGGATTCCCGAGGCGGCCGAAGCGCGGGCCGTGTCGCGGCGCGGCGAAAGCGTCGTCGAACTGACGCTCAAGCACGGAGCCGACCCGGCCGATTGCCGTCGCGGAGTGCAACAACGACTCGCCGCGCTCGAAGGTCGGCTTCCGCCGGGAACGCAGTTTGAGTTGGAGCCGGCTTTGGCCGCCGACGGCCCGGCGCTGCTGATCGCACTTTACTCGGACGAGGAAACGAACTCGCCTGCGGAACAAGTGGATGAGTTGGCGGCGCTGGCGGAGCGAACCGTGCGGACGCGCGCGGCGACGGTGCCCGGCATCGCGAAAGTCGCGCGGGTCGGCGTCGGTCGGCGAGTCGACGTCGTGCCTTCGGCGGAGCGCATGCTGCGGCGCGACGTCGGCCTCGACGACATTCTCACCGCGGTACACAAGTGCCGGGGGTCCGTCGCCGAACTCAAACAAACAATCGTGGCCGTGCGCGACGGAGAACCGACGCGGCTGGAAGACGTGGCTGAAGTACGGCTCGATGCGGAACGAAGCCACGTCGCTCGACTCTGGCTGCGCGATCCGACGCAGGATCGACCGATCGCTCCGGCGGCGGCGTTGTTCATTGTGCAAGCCGCGTCCGACGTCGACGCACCGGCCGCATTTCGCGCGGTGGAACAGTTGCTGGACGACCTAGTCGCGACGTTGCCGCGGCACGCGCGGCTCGCTTATCAGGTTTTCGGCGCAGAGGATGTCGGCCTTACGATTCGTCTTCCCGGAGGAAACGCCCAAGCGACAGCGGCCGCCGTCGAAGCCGCGGCGTCGGGATTGCTCGGTGCGGCGGAAATTCGCTCGATTTGGCGCGTCGACGACGGCGACGACCAAGCTGAATTATGGATCTCGCTGGGCTCCGTCACGGCGAAACGCCGCCCGGAGATTTCGGCGCGACTCCGCGAGCAGGTCAAGGCCCAGAATCGTGCAGCGGAGATCGCCGTCGACTTCGGCCCAACCCGAAGTGCGCTACCGCGGATCGGCTCGCCGTTCACCGTGACGCTGAGCGGAACGGATCTCACGACGCTGCTCGATCAAGCGGCCGCGGTCCGCGAACGTCTAAACGCGGTGCCCGGCGTGGCCGACCTCGTCACCTACCCGGCAACCGCGACGCCGTATCTGAGATGCGTCGTCGATCCGGATCGCGCCGCGCGGTATCGCATCGACCCCGAGCAAGTCGCAGCCGCCGCGGCCCAGGTGATCGAGCCTCGCACGGTGGGGCAAGTCGTCGGGCCTCACGACTTGTCGCTCGACGTCGCGGTCGTGCTCCCCGGCGACGAGCCGAGCGCCGCCGCGAGCCTGCCGATTCATGCGCCCGCCGGAATGTTGGTTCCCCTGGGGCAACTGGCGGAGATCACCGTGTCGTCGGAGCCGAGCGCCGTCCTGCGACAAGCAGGCCGGCGGGTCGTCGTGCTCGGCGCAAGCGCGGTGGACGATCCTGCGGCCGTGTTCGCCCGCGTCCGTGCCGCCTGCGACGAAATCAAGCTTCCGGCCGGCATCGCGATCACCTTCTCGGACGAACGATCGACGCAGTAACGGCGAGCCGCATCACGAGGCGCGCCGTTTCTTTCCGCGGCGGGCCGACTTCTTCGGTTGGCGGATCGTGCGATGGGCGGCGGCGGAGTGCGGCAGGGTGTGGCGCTCGGAACGGCGCCCGCCGTGCTTGCCTTCGAGGCTTCGCTTGAGAGCGTCCATCAAGTTGACGACGTCCGGTTCGTCCTCGGCCTCCGGCGCTTCGATCGTCCGGCCCTTCAACTTGGCGTCGATAAGATCGCGGACCCGTTCGAGGTATTCGTCGGTGTAAGAAGCGAAGTCGAAGCGATCCGATTCCCAACTGCGTATGATTTGCTCCGCCATGCGCACTTTCTTTTCGACGTTGCGGATCGTCGGCTCGTCGACGGCTACGTCGGCGGCGTCGCGAATTTCGGCTGCGTAGTTTAAAAGCGCGAGATGCAGCACGTCGCCGTAGGGTCGCACGACGGCGACTTGCTCCTTGCCGGAAAAAGCGAACTGCCCCACGGCATAGCGATCTTCGTTGGTCAAAGCGCGGCGGAACACGGCGAACGGTTCCAACGCCGCATCGCCGTCGGGAACCAAATAGTACATGCGGCCGTCGAAATAGAGCGGGTCGAAGTCTTCCGGTTCGATGAACGAATCGAGCGTCAGGGCCTTCTCGGCGTCGGTGCGCATGGCGTCGAGCTCGGCGTCGTCGACTTCGACGTATTTACCTTTCGCGTATTCGTGAGCGGTCACGATTTCATCGTTCGACACCGCGCCGTGAACGGGGCAATGCTTTTCGTAGCGAATGCGGCGACCGCAATCGGCGTGCAACTGGTGAAAGGCCACGGCCCCTTCGCCTTGAATGTGCGCGTTGAACGCCTGCACGGAGAACGAGACCAAGCCGAAGCGGAGATTCCCCTTCCAGCTAGCCCGCGGTCCGCGTTTGGGTGCGGCGCGGCGGGAGGAACGGCGGCGATGAGCGGCGGCCATGATTCACGCTCCTTCGAGACGAAAGAAGTCCTAATTAGCTCCGGCGGCGAGCCGGCTCGGCGGCCGGCGCCGGAGGCGTTCAACGCCGCTACGCGCCGGGCGCGGATGGTCGACAGTCCGCCGGCCTGACCGTTTATCGCGGCGATTCCGGCGCTCGCCAGGCCGCGCGACGACCCAACGGGGTTTTTGCAAGTTCCGCTCCAATTACCGATTTCCTCCGCACTTCGGCCGCAAATCCTCTTCACCCGCGCGACATGGCGGCAAGCCCGCCGATGCACGAGCGCCAACCTGTGCCGAGCCCCATGCCGGCACGGCTTGAGGGAACGCCGATTGCCAAGCCGGAAAGGTATCGGCGTCGCATAGCGCGATGTCGTCATACGCCCGACACTCACTGCGAAGGTGCGATCATGAAGCCGCTCGGCGACCAAGTTCTCGTCATTACCGGCGCTTCCAGCGGCATTGGGTTGGCCACCGCGGAACATGCCGCCGAAGCCGGCGCGATCGTCGTCTTGGTGGCGCGGAGCGAACACACGCTCGAAGACATCGCCCGCCGCATCGATCCCAGCGGCAAGCGCTCGCTCGTCGTCGTTTGCGACGTCGCCGAGCGCGCTCAGGTCGAGCGGGCCGCCAAACGAGCGGCTGAGCGATTTGGACGCATCGACACCTGGGTCAACAACGCCGGGCTGGGCATGTACGGCCGGCTCGACGAGTGCGACTATGAAGACGCCCGGCGCTTGTTCGACATCAACTTTTGGGGCGTGGTTCACGGCTCGCTCGCCGCATTGCCCTATCTGAAAAAGAGCGCAGGCACCTTGATCAACGTCGGCAGCGAGGTCTCCGAGGCCGCGACTCCGCTCTTGGGCATGTATACGGCGACCAAGCACGCCGTGAAAGGCTTCACCGATTCGCTGCGCATTGAACTGGAGTTGCTGGAGAACGACGACGTCACCGTGACGCTCATCCAGCCGACCGCCGTAAACACCCCCTTCCCGCAGCATGCCCGCAACTTCATGGACTGCGAACCCTCGTTGCCGAGTCCGACGCTCGACCCGAAACAAGTGGCGGCGGCGATTCTCAACGCGGCGGAACGACCGACGCGCGACAAGAAAGTCGGCGGCAAGGCGATGCTCAACACGGCGATGGCGAAGTTTTTGCCGGGCCTCGGCGATCGCTTGGCGGCCAAGCAAGCGTCGAGCCTCCGCAGCGACGCTCCGCCGCGGCATCCGGCCGGTTCGCTGCATGAAGCGAGCGAAGCGGCGGCCGCGGCCGGCTCGACGACCGGATTGCAGTAAACCTTTTTCGTTTTCCCTTTCACGCGCGAGGCCGTTTTGATGAGTGAATCGCATCCCCGATCGCCGTTGCCGCCGCAAACCCAACCGAAGCCCGGCTTGGAATCGAACATGAGGCCGCGGCCGCAATACCTGGCAACGCAATACCGCGGTGCCGAGAAGTTGGCGGACAAAGTCGCGCTCGTCACCGGCGGTGACTCCGGCATCGGTCGCTCGGTCGCCGTGCTTTTCGCACGCGAAGGGGCCGACGTCGCAATCGTGTACTTGCCGGCCGAACAGTCGGACGCGGAAACGACGAAGCACGCGATCGAACAAGAAGGCAGGCGGGCTTTGCTGCTGCCGGGCGACGTGCGCGACCGTGAGTTTTGCAAACAGGCCGTGCAGCGGACGGTGGAGGAATTCGGCAAGCTCGACGTGCTGGTGAACAACGCCGCCTATCAGCAATCGCGTCCCAGCCTCGAGGAGATCAGCGACGACGATTGGGACACGACGTTTCGCACCAACATCTACGGCTATTTTCAAATGGCGAAAGCGGCCTTGAAGCACTTGCCGGAAGGAGGAGCCATCATCAACTGCGGCTCCATCACCGGCCTGGAGGGAAGCAAGAACCTGATCGACTACGCCGCGACCAAGGGAGCGATTCACGCGTTCACGAAGTCGCTCGCGCAGAACCTGGCCGAGCGGCGGATTCGCGTTAATTGCGTCGCGCCCGGCCCGATCTGGACGCCGCTGCAACCGGTCTCGAAGCCGGCGGAAGAAGTGGCGCAGCACGGCGCCGACACGCCGCTCGAGCGGCCCGGGCAACCGGAGGAAGTCGCGCCGGCGTTCGTATTTTTCGCCTCCAACGCCGATTCGAGCTACATCAGCGGCGAAATTCTGACCGTGTTGGGAGGCGAAACGCGGGCGGGCTAGCGACGCTTCACGAGAACGTCGCCGGGGCCGGGGGACGCTCCGTTTCGCCCCGACCCCGCGACGACGTGTTTGGTTCTAGCCGTCGCGACTCACAAACTTGCAGAACGTGCTGTCGTCGCCGTCGGCCTTTTCTTCTTGGTAGATCATCGCGAGCTTCTCGGAATCGAACTTCTCGAAGAAAGCGTCCCAACTGATCGGTTCGAGCGGCGGATTCGCGGCCCCGCCGGGAAAGTCGATTCGCAACAGACCGGCGTCTTCGCCGGACTTCGGCGTGTCCTTGATCGTCGCCGGCTTGCCGCCGTGCTTCTCCGCCCAATTCTTGATCCGCGCGTGATCCGTCGTTCGTTTGGTAGCGCTTGTCATGAAAAAGTTCTCCGTAAGCGAATTCGATTGCGTTGCCGATTTACTTTCGGAATTTGTGCAATCAGAGTGCCGCACAAAAGGAGGACGATCAGCGACGCCGCACGCTCAACTCGAAACGCGCGGCGGAACGGCGACGTCGAAAAAATCGGTCGTCGTGCTTTGAAACGCCTGGGCGAATTCGCGGCCGCATGCACACTGATAGATGCAGATCGTGCGACGGATGAGTTCGCCCGTGTCGGGATCGAAGAAGTCGGAACCTTCACGCGAACTTACGAGTACGAGGTGATCGCTCTCGCAGTTGGGACAAACAGGGGCAGGAAGCGACATAACAACACCTGATGCCGATGACGACTCTGCACCGAATTGTCACGTCGGCGGGCGCGTTGTCTGTCGGACCGAATCCGATGAACTCAAATCGCTCAGCGGTCGACGGCGATTCGAGCGACTCATCGCCGGTCGTCGGACATTGTCGGAACTTCCCCAACAGACCTCGACGCGGCGATCTCGAAGAGACGCTTCCGGCACCGATTTCAGAATGTCGATGACGGCCAGGCGGAGGCGGGTCGCTCGATGCGGAACTTACCGTCGCTTGCTAACACTTGCTCAAGGCCGACGCGAAGCCGAATTAATCAACGGCGTCGGTGAGCGCCCTACCAAAACAGTTGCACAGCGGGGGCGAAGTTCGACCATAAGGCGCTTCCGTCGGGCGTGGCCTGCCGGAAAATACTTCGCGAAACCGCCAGGGGTCCTTTACAACAGGGGTAATTACCCGAGGCTAGGGGGAACTAGATTTGCTGGCGTGTACGCCCTTCGTTCGCGCGGCCGGTGCAACGATGCGGGCGCGGCGGCCGAATGCGAATCGCGAAACGGACTGCGACGCCCCAGAGTCGACTCAATGAGGGAAAACCGATGTTAACGGATATCAGACAGGATCGCAGCGATACGGAATGCAAGCGCGTCTTCATCGTGGACGATCATCCGGCCGTGCGCGATGGGATCAAGTCGTGGCTGGCGCGGTCGACCGAGTTTGCGTTCTGCGGCGAGGCCGCGGATATATCCGAGGCCGAATTCCTGCTTCCCGACAGCGGGGCCGATATCCTCGTCGTCGACATCGCCTTGCCGTCGGGTAACGGGCTCGATCTCGTCAAACGGTTTCGCACCGAGTATCCGCAGTGCGTCGTGTTCGTTTGGTCGATGTACGACAAGCAACTCTACGCCGACCGCGCGCGGCGGGCCGGCGCCTTGGGCTACATCTCCAAGCGCGACTCCATCGATTCGTTCGTCGAGACGATTCGCACGGCCGTGCGACCGACCCCGCCCCCGCCTCGCCCGGTGCTGCGGAAGTATCGCCCCCGCCGCGCGGGGTCGGTCGAGAGTTTGTCGGACCGCGAATTGGAAGTGTTTCTGTCGATCGGCGAAGGCTCCAACGTGCAACAGATCGCCGAGCGCTTGAACTTAAGCGTGAAGACGGTGGAAACCTATCGCGCGCGGATCAAGCAAAAGCTCGACCTCGCGACGCACAACGATTTGATCCGCGTCGCGGTGCAGTGGTTGTTGGAGACGCGCTGAACTGCGCCTTCTCTCCGGGCACAAACCAATTCGCCGCCGCTCGCACCAGGCTGCGACCGGCCCGGCGTTTGCACTCTCCACAACGTCGTTAGTGAGATCCTAATCACTCTCGCGGTAGGAGAACGGGTCATGGCCAAGGCAAAAAGTGCGGCAGGCAAGAAATCGTCGCCCCGCGAACTGATCGATACCGGTCGCGATAAGCGGTACGTGCGCCGCGACGAAGGAGGCCGTTTTTCGGAGAGCGACGACGTCGGCCGGTCGTTGAACGCCGATCGGCGCCGCCAAGCCAAGAGCACCGCGAAGCCCGGCCAGGGAGATCGCGGCGATCGGCGTTCGCCGAAGTCTTAGCAGCGATCGCTCCACGGGAAGTCACCGCCGTGCGCCCGGCCGCGATCAAGAGCCGACTTAAAAGCGCTGCGCCTTCGCAACCGCCGCGGATGGGCGGATGCGCAGTCCCCCCGGTTTGACATCCGGGCCTCCGTCGATACGATAAATCGCTGCCGGTGAGCGACCGCAAGTCGTTGCCGGCGTTGATTTTTTGCGGCAAGAGGGGAGCCGTTCCCGCAGTTCGCCTCATGCCTCGTGCCACGGAGGTTTTCTTCGCGATGACGCAGATCGAACAAGCCCGCGCCGGAACGATTACGCCTGAAATGGAGTATGTCGCCAAGCGCGAAGACCTCACGCCGGAGTTGGTGCGCGACGAAGTGGCCCGCGGTCGGATGGTGATTCCGGCCAATAAAGTGCACCTCACGAAGAAGCTCGAGCCGATGGGCATCGGCATCGCGGCGAAGTGCAAAATCAACGCGAATATCGGCAACTCGGCCGTGACGAGCGATATCGCCACGGAGCTCGACAAGCTGCACATGGCCGTGCACTACGGCGCCGACACGGTGATGGATCTTTCGACCGGGAAGAACATCGACACGATCCGCGCGGCGATCATCGACGCTTCGCCGGTGCCGATCGGCACGGTGCCGATTTACCAAATGCTCGAAGAGCTCGGCGGCAACATCGAAGACATGCGGCCGCAGCACTTCTTGGACATGGTCGAGCATCAGGCCAAGCAAGGCGTCGACTACATGACCGTGCATGCGGGCATTCTTTACGAACACCTGCACCTGACGATGAACCGGGTGACGGGAATCGTCAGCCGCGGCGGCTCCTTGATCGCCAAGTGGATGATGGCGCATCGCAAGCAGAACCCGCTCTATGAGTCGTTCGAGGATTTGTGCGACATCATGCACGCCTACGACGTGACCTGGAGCTTGGGAGACAGCTTGCGCCCCGGGAGCATCGCCGACGCCAGCGACGAAGCGCAGTTCGCCGAGCTCGACGTGCTGGGGGATCTCACGCGCCGCGGCTGGGCGAAGAACACGCAGGTCATGGTCGAAGGCCCCGGCCACGTGCCGATGGACCAGATCGACATGAACATCAAGCGGCAGATGAAAGTGTGCGACGAAGCGCCGTTCTACGTGCTTGGCCCCCTCACGACGGACATCGCTCCGGGCTACGACCACATCACCAGCGCGATCGGCGCGGCCTTGGCCGGCTGGAGCGGCGCGGCGATGCTCTGCTACGTAACGCCGAAGGAACACCTCGGCCTGCCCGATAAGGAAGACGTCAAGCAAGGGGTGATCGCGTACAAGATCGCGGCCCACGCGGCCGACTTGGCGCGGCACCGCAAGGGAGCGCGCGATCGCGACGACGCCTTGAGCAAGGCCCGCTTCAACTTCGATTGGAACGAGCAGTTCCGCTTGGCGCTCGATCCGGAAACGGCCCGGCGGATGCACGACGAGACGCTGCCGCAAGACACGTTCAAGAGCGCGCACTTCTGCAGCATGTGCGGACCGAAGTACTGCAGCATGAAGATCACGGAAGAGATCCGCGCGATGGCCGAAGAAAACGGCGGCGTGCCGAGCCGAGCGGTGGAGATTCCGGCGGGCACGGCCGGAGCGTAAGAGCCGCAGGGTGGGTCTCGCTGCGCTCGACCCGCCCTATGCGTTCAGCCGCGTCGGCGCGAGTTCGGAATCGCGGGCGAGGTGCTTCGCGCCCATCAGCCAGAATACGCCCGAGAGAAACACCGACACGGTGAGCACTAGCCCGAAGCTGAGGTTCATATTGCCGTAAGGCAAAGCCTCGCTTTTGGTGGCGTCGTTCACCCAGCCGATCAAGGTCGGCGAGACGGCGTCGCCGAGGGCGTGAATGAGGAAGATGTTCAAGGCGTAGGCGGAGCTGCGCACGGCCGGATGCGTGACGTTGGCGATGATCGTGTTCGTCGGTCCGGTGTTGAAGAACAAACAAAACTCGGCGATGAAGATCAGGCCCCACGCGTAAGGAAACGGCGTGTAGAGCACGGCCAGTAGGCACGGCATGCCGACGAGCATGCCGATGCCCGAGATCAGAAAATACGCGCCGCCGTAGCGCGGGCGGAGTTTATCGCCGACGTAGCCGCCGATGAGCGTGGCCGTGATGCCGGAGACGACCGTGATGCCGCCGAACAGAATATTGACGTGTGCGAGACTGCCGGCGTCGCGATAGAGATGCACGTAGCGAGGCATCCAAAAGGCGAGCCCGCCGAGCGCGAACGTCATCATCGTCATGCCGAGCGTGTTGTAGACGTAGGACGGCGTGCGCAGAAACACCATGTAGTCGGACAACTTCGCGGTGCGCTTTACCACGGCCTGATCGGCCAGCCCGTGTCGCGGTTCCTTCATGCAGAGCGCCCAGACGCCGAGCAACACGCCCGGCGGCAGCGAAAGATAGAAGGCCCACCGCCAATCCCAATGCTCGGCGATAAAGCCGCCCCAGACGTAGCCCAGCGCGCTGCCGACCGGAATCGCTAGATAAAACCAAGCCAGTACTCCGCCGCGCCGCTCCGGCGGGTAGAGATCGGCGATGATCGTCGGCGCGGCAGGGCCGTAGGCCGCTTCGCCGACGCCGACGAAAATGCGCGTGCTGAGCAGCGCGATGTACGTGGCCGCGAGGCCCGACGCTCCCGAGGCCAAACTCCAGGCGATGACGCCGAAGCCCACGATCAGCCATCGCGACGAATGATCGGCCAGCCAGCCGAACAGCGGCGACATGAGCATGTACGACAGCAGAAACGCGGTCGTCAGAAAGCCCATCGCGCGGTCCGTAATGATCTCGCCGCCGGCCGCGAACTCTTCCCCAATTTTTACTTCGACCGCGGCCAACACCTGCCGGTCGACGTAGTTCATTAGGTTGATCAGCAGCAACAAGGCGACGGCGACCCGCGGACGAGCCAACCAAGCGACGGGGGACGACGCGGCCATGCGAACCTCAGGTGTACGACGACGAACCGATCGCCCCCGCGGCCGGGTCGATCTGCGACCGGTACGTTGTCGCATGTTCCGCGAAACAGTAAAAGAGCGACGCAGCCGCGTCACGCACCGTACCGTTGAAATCGGAAGCCGGCCATGTCGACTTGGGAACTCATTGGAGAGACGATCCGCGGGGAACTTTCGGACCTGCCCGACGTCGCAGCATTCGTCCGCGTGGTCTTCCGCCTCACGATGGCGGCGCTGCTCGGCGGCGTGCTCGGTTTCGAGCGCGAGTCGAAAGGGAAAGCGGCGGGCATGCGCACGCACATGATCGTCGCGCTCGGCGCGGCGATCTTCGTGCTGGTGCCGCAACAAGCCGGCGCGGACTCCGCCGATCTTTCCCGCGTGCTGCAAGGCTTGGTCGCCGGCATCGGGTTTCTCGGGGCCGGGTCGATCCTCAAGGGAAGCAGCCAAGAAGGCGTGAAGGGACTCACCACCGCGGCGAGCATTTGGCTGACCGCGGCGATTGGAATGACGGCGGGCATGGGTCGCGAAGCGACGGCCGTCGTGGCGACGGCATTAGCGCTGGGAATTCTCGCGCTGCTCCCCAACTCGCCGCAATCGACCGACGCCCATTCCGGCGACGACGGACGCCGCGCGACGACGCAGCCGGACAACGACGACCCGACCGAGCCGTAAACTTGCCCGCGGCTCTAAGCGCCGCGCACGCTTGACCCCGCGACGTCGATCTCCACCAATCGATTCAAGCTGCCGCTGCGAAAGCCTTCGAGATCGAGCGTCACGAATTGGAAGCCGATCCGTCGCAACTCGGCGACGATCTGCGTGCGAAGCGATTCGTCGGCGAGCCGGGGAAGAGCGTCGAGAGGCACTTCCAAGCGGGCCAAGTCTCCTTTGTGGTAGCGCACGCGCAGCTCGCGTAGTCCCAAGCCGCGCAGGAATTGCTCGGCGCGATCGATCATCGCCGTGCGCTCCGGCGTCACCTGTTCGCCGTAGGCGATGCGGCTGCTCAGGCAAGGCGAGGCCGGTTTGTCCCACACGGGAAGCCGCCAATGCGCGGCGAGCGCGCGAACGTCGGCCTTCGTGAACTCGCACTCGACGAGCGGGCTACGCACGCGATGCTCGGCGGCGGCGATCATGCCGGGGCGATAGTCGCCGCGATCGTCGAGATTCGCGCCGTTGACCACGACCGCGTCGGGAAACCGCTCCAGCAACGTTTCGAGCCGCGTGTAGAGTTCCGTCTTGCAGTGGTAACAGCGATCCGGCGCGTTGGCCAAGTAGGCCGGCTGCTCGAACTCCGTCGTCTCGATGAGCTCGTGGCGAATGCCGATCAGTTCGGCCAAGCGACGGGCCTCGGCTAGCTCGGTCGGCGCCAGACTCGCGCTGACGCCGGTCGCGGCCAAGGCCCGCTCGCCTAAGGCGAGATGAGCCGCTTTGGCGACGACGACGCTATCGACGCCGCCGGAATAGGCGACGACCACGCGACCGCAGCTCTCCAATAACGCCGCAAGCCGATCCCGCTTCTCGGCGAGATCGGCTTGCAGCGATGCGAACGGATCCGAATCAGTTTTGACCGAATCGGCGAACACAAAAAATCCTCCACCGCAATGCCGTGGCGACGCGGTTTTCGAGAGCCCGTTTAACCGTAATACGGTGGGCACACCGGCCCCGGGGTTGTGTGATCCGGCCGCTGATTCCGGAACTCCGAGGAGTCCGGGCGTCGGCTATACACGCGGCCCAGAGCATTCTTCAGGCACCCAACGGACTTCTTATCGGCTCCCCGGAAAAGTGACGTCTCAGCACGAACATGGCAGAGGACAACGGAATGATACCCGTGCCCGACGACGCGGGCAAGAAAGGGCGAAAAACGAGCGAGCCCGCCGAGAGACAGGATCTCTCGGCGGGCTCGTGACTTTCGCGTTCGACCAACTTCAGCCGACGTTACTCTGGCGGGTTGTTGCCGCCGTCGCGCGTCAACGGTTCCATAGTCTTGGTGTTGCGTTCCACGGCAAGGACGACGGTGCGTTGCTCCAGCCCGTTGACGCTGGCCGCGACGGCCGGAATGACCTGGCGAGCGTTCGGCAAGCTGTAGCGGACGGTGAACGTGCCGTCGGGCCGCAGCTTGATCGGTTCGTTTTGCAGCGTCACGCGAGCATCGGGCTCGGTCTTTCCGAAGACGATCAGTTCGGCGTCGATTTCGAAATGGAACGGACGCTTGCCGCCGAGCAGGCCTTCGACGCCGGGACCGAAGCGCGAGATGAGCGAGGAGCCCATCGGCCGGCGGAGCCGCTCTTCGAAGACTTCCTGCAGTTCGACGCTGCCGTTGCCGTCGCCGTCGGCGCCGCCGCTTTGAGCGTAGATCCGCTCGAAGTCGGTGGCGATGTCGCTCCAGTTCTGGTCGATGTTGTCTTTGCTGCCGGCGCGGGGCGTCGTCACGACGTTACTGCGAGCCAACACGTAGAAGCGGCCGCTCGAAGCGAGATAGCCGATGTCGATCCGGAAACTCTTCGGCGGGTCTTGAACGTCGACATACCAATTGTTGACGCCGCCGTGGATTTCGATGTCGCGCACGCGAGTTTCCACTGCGCTGGTCGTGCCGCCGTCGGTCACTTCCATCAAGCGCAACACCGGCTTGACCGTGTGCCACTCTTGGCCGAGCGCGGCTTGAGCCCGCTCGACGCCGTTGCGCGAGAGTTCCCAGTGGGCCTGCAGCCAGTAGGAATCGCGGACCATGACGACGAGCCGATCTTTGACGACCTTCTGCAGACCGCTGCCGTTTTTGCCGGCGGCAAGTTGCTGCGAGAGGTACGCGAGATCTTTCTTCATCGCCGTCGCGGTGCGAATCATCTCGAGCTTCTTCGTCACTTCCGGATTGCGCGGCGCGGCGGCGACCGGTGCCGGCTTGCGCTGCGGAGCGACGCCGTTCATCGGGCGGCCGTTGGCCTGCGCGGCGGCAGGTCGAACGCTCGTGGTGCGAACGGAAGCGGCCGGGCGAGCCGCGTCGCGGCGCGGTGCGGCAGCCGGCGCGGTCGAGCGCACGGCGGCGCGTCCCTTGGCCTTGTTGCTCTTTTCACGAACCGCCTTGAGCAAGGCCTTGATGAGTTGTTCCTTGCGCATTGAGTGCCAGCCCGGCACCCCTTTGTTTTTGGCCATTTCGGCCAAATCTTTTGCGCTGTAGCTGCTGAGAGTTTCGGCGGTCATCGAGCGGCGTCTCCCGGACACAGGGCCGCGCAGTTCCCACCGGCGGCGGGAAGCCATGCGCAAGCTGATGCCTTGAACTACGTCGTCCCTGACCAGAAACGCGACGTCTCGTATTCGCCGACGATCCTCGTCGTACGAACTTGGCCGGGCCGCGCGTTGGGGAAACGTCGCGAACCGTCCGTCGATTCATCGCACGAGCCGAATGCCGCAACCGCACACTCCGACATCCAGCCGAAGGTCGCTTGGGCGTGCGTCGCTTCCCTCGCAGGCGGGACTTCCGCGTATCGTGGATCACCACGACCAAGGAAGCACGAGAGGAAAGAAATGCAGTTTTTCGAGTTTAATCGAATGTCGCTGGAATTGCAACGCTCCGAAGGGGGATGCGGGCCTTACGACGAAGCAATCTTGAGGCTGCGCATCATATTCAAAATAAACGACTTACCCACGTCTGCCCCAGCACAATCGGAGTGCTCAAATTAGACCTCAAATTCGCGCCGACGGACCCTCCCGCCACAGAGCGCACAGGAGTGCGATCAACTTTCACACGGCGTCGCAAAGTCTTGCTCGTAAAACGGTTGCGCGAGGCGATGTACTTTGTGAAAAAATACACGATGTCTCATTGACACCCCTAATTACCAACGATAGATTGACCGCCTTAACGCTCACCATCGCCAGCAACCTTGCGGGATTGTGACGCTCCGACGACTGCTTGCACGCCCTCCTTCTGCAGGGCGACACGCCGACCGATCGAAGCGCCGCTTTCTTCGCGGACGACGACGATGCCTTGAGCTTTCTCGCTCGTCGTCGGGGGATCGCGATGAACGATCGTCCTCCGAAACCGCCTCCTATTGCGGAAGCGATTCACTGGGTCTCGCGGATCACGTCCGTGGCGCTGGTGATGCTGCTGCCGATCTTGGGAGGTCGTTGGCTCGACGATCGCTGGAAGACTCAACACTGGGCGTTAATCGGCTTGGTGGTCGGGCTCCTCGTCGGCTTGATGCAACTGTTGGCGATCGCCAAGGAAGCAGGCAAGCGCAACGCGGGGAAGCGGAACGGACCCGCACGCGACGCATCGCGAACGACACCGGGCAGCCCGACACAGAGTAGCGCGACACAGAGCGGCCCGACATCGAACCAACCGACGTCGGCGGACACGCCGCCCGCCGCGCGCGACGCGAATGATTCCCGTCCGTGATTCTTTTGACCGAGTTACCGTTATCCAGCGCAGGTCCGTTTCGACTCCCTCGCTCTTCGAGCGATTCGTCGGCCCGACCTTCGGAGCGACAAGCGTGATCAGGCTGATCGGCCGTTGGAACGCCCTTGTGAGCGATCTCTCGCTCGTCGCTCGCTGCGCGCTGCTCTCAGTCGTGCTCCTCGTCGCCTCTTGTCTGGCGGCGCCCATCGCTTGGCTGCAAGGCGGAAGCCTCTCTTTGGCGACCGCAGCGACCGCGGCCGGCGTGTGCTGGCTCGCCGGACTCGTCGCCCTGTTCCTCGCCACGCGCGGACGCGGCACGCCGGCGGCCGTCGGCTGGGTGTTGGCCGGCGACGGCGTCGCCATGGGCTTGCCGCTCTTGTCGGCGATCTCGCTCCAGCGCTCCGGTCACTGGCTCAGCGCCGCCGGCTACTTCGGCTGGATCGTCGTTTTCTTTCTGATCACGCTCGTCGCCAAGACGCTGCTTGTCGCTCCTTTGGCCGCAGGCCTCGCCGCCGGCCCGGGTTCGAAGCGATTAGCGGCGGAAACGCAACACGCCGGCAAGCTGCCGGAAGCGGGAGTCTAACAGCGCCATGGCCGACGCCATTCTGCACATCAAGGACAGCTACTACTTCGAACTGCCGAAGGTGCTCTGGCCTGCGCACTACGAAAGTCTCGACGACTTGCCGTCGCACTTGAAGTTCTTGCGCGACGAAGCCGTAGCGAAATACGGCGCCGACCCGAAGAACCCCGAGGCCCTGGCCGCGGTCAATCACGAACTTTCGGGCAAAATCGTCATTCCGCAACCGTTCGGCGAATTGCACAGCTTCTACGAAGCGGGCCACGGCTTCTGCATTTCGAAGTTCATGGTCATCGAGCTGATCATCGCCGTGATTCTGGTGGCGATCTTCGCTCGCTTGGCTCCGAAGGTCGCCTCGGGTCGGCCGCCGAAGGGCTATTTCTGGAACATGTTCGAAGCGTCGCTCGTGTTCATTCGCGACGGCATCGCGCGTCCGGCGATCGACAGCCACGACGCGCACGACCACTCGCACCACACGCCGGGCGACGAAGTGCAAGAACATTACGGCATCGGCCACATTCACGGCAAAGTGCATCACCATGACGGCGACCGGTTCCTGCCGATCTTGTGGACGATGTTCTTTTTCATTCTGTTTTGCAATCTGTTCGGCTTAATCCCTTGGCTGGGCGCTCCGACCGGATCGTTCAGCGTCACCTTGGCGCTGGCCGGGTGCACGTTCGCCACGACGCTGATCGCCGGCATGTTCAAGTTCGGCCCGGTCGGCTTTTGGCTCAATCAGGTGCCGAGCATGGACCTGCCGCTGCCGCTGGCGATTCTGCTCAAGCCGATGATCTTTGCGATCGAGTTGCTCGGCTTGTGCATCAAGCACGCGATCTTGGCCGTGCGTCTTTTGGCCAACATGGTCGCCGGCCACTTAGTCGTGCTGGCCGTCTTGGGTTTGATCGCAGGCGTGGCGAGCGAGCCGTTCCTGGGAAGCTACGGCATCGTCAGCTTCATCAGCGTGCTCGGATCGACCGCCTTTTATTGCCTGGAACTTTTCGTCGCCTTTTTGCAGGCGTACGTTTTTACGTTTTTGTCGGCTTTGTTTATCGGCGCGGCCGTGCACCACCACTAAGTTGATCGGTTCGCCGATCGGCGGTCGTCACGGGCGCGAGAGAGTTACAGATCGTTTCATTGTCAACGTCGCAGGAGTCTTTCACGTGAACAAGTTCGCCCAATTCGCTCTGGTTTGCTTCGTCGTCCTGGTCTGCGCGTCGCCGGCTTTGGCCCAAGCGGCCGATGCGACCCCGACCCCGCTGATCGACCTGACCGGCGCGTTCGGCGCAGGCCTCGTCGTCATCGGCGCCGCCATGGGCATCGGCAAGCTCGCTTCGAGCGCCTACGAGAGCATGGCCCGTCAGCCGGAAGTGGCCGGCAACATCCAAACGGCGATGATCATCGCGGCCGCTCTTATCGAAGGCTTCACGTTCTACGCGTTGTACATCACCTCGACCGGCGTCTAAGTCGTTTCCGTTCGACCTTGCTCGACGCACGCCATGAGCGCGTCGTCGAGTCGGATCGGGGAACTGCACCGCTACGCAACTTTGCACGAGTGAGAACTTCCGTGAAAGCCGCGATTCTGAGTTTGACGTTGCTGCTCGTCGGAGCCGTCGCCGCTGCGCCTTGCTGGGCCGCCGCCGCGGCCGAGGCGGGGAAAGAAGCCGCCGGTGCGAAGCACGACGATCACGCCGACCATGGCCTCGGCCACGGTCATCCGAGCACCGACCCGGCCGAAGTGAAGAGCGATCTCGCGATCTTCTCGGCGATCGTGTTCTTGTTGCTCGTCGTGATCTTGCGAAAGTTCGCCTGGAAGCCGATCTCCGAAGGTTTGGAAAAGCGTGAGAACCACATCGCTCACGAAATCCACGCGGCGGAGAAGGCGAACGCCGACGCGAAGCTGCTGCTCGCCGAGTATCAAAAGAAGCTCGACGAAGCGCAGGCTCAAGTGCGGGCGATCGTTGAAGAGGCCCGTCGCGACGCGGAGCAGACTCAGCAGGACATCATCGCCAAGGCGAAGGCCGAGGCGGCCGCCGAGACGGCTCGCGGCAAGCGCGAGATCGATACGGCCAAGGATCAAGCGATGCGGGAACTCGCCCAAGTCGCCGCGGATCAGGCTTTGGCCTTGGCGGGGAAGCTGTTGCAGCAGCAGATCAAGCCGGCCGACCACGCTCGACTGATCGAAGAGTCGCTGGCGAAGTTTCCGACTTCCAAAGCGCACTTGAACTAAGCCTCGCGTTTACCACTCCCGCCGAACGTCACAGCACGCTCTTCAACGATGGCCGACACCTCGCAAAAAACGACGGCGTTTTCCGAACCGGTCAACATCGGCTCGCAGAGCGTGGCCGCGGCCTACGCCAAAGCCCTGTTCGGCGCGGCCGAAAAGGCCGGCGCGCTCGACGTGGTCTCCCAAGAGTTGAACGCTTTGGTGAACGAAGCGATCGCCAAGCATCAGAAGTTGGCCGACGTGCTCGCTTCGACGATGTTCGGCGTCGATCGCAAAGTGGAGATGATCGATCGGGCGTTCGGCAAGCGCGCCCATCCGTTGATCGTGAATCTGCTCAAGGTGTTGGCCCGCCACGAGCGGTCGTACATCGTGATCCCGATTCAGCAGCAGTTTGAATCGCTTTACAACAAAGCCCGCGGCCGCGTGCCGGTGCGGGTCGTTTCCGCCGCACCGCTCACCGATGCCCAGCAGAAGAGCGTCGCGGCCCGTATGAAATCCGTTTTGGGAGGCGAACCGGTCCTCCAGACCGAAGTCGATCCGAACCTTATCGGCGGCCTCGTGATTCAGGTCGGCGATGTCGTCTTCGACGGCTCGCTGGCTGCGAACCTGGCCCGACTTCGCGAACAGTTGATCAACAGGAGCGTCCATGAAATTCAACGCCGACGAGATAGCGTCCGTACTACAAGCTGAAATCGAACAGTTCGACGCCCAGATCGACGTCCGCGAAGTCGGACGGGTCTTGGAAGTCGGCGACGGCATCGCGCGCGTCTACGGCCTCTCCGGCGTCATGGCCGGCGAAATGGTCGAGTTCGCCAACGGCACGATCGGCCTCGCCTTCAACCTCGAAGAGCATTCGGTCGGCGTGATCATCCTGGGCGACTATCTCACCATTTCCGAAGGTGAAGAGGTCAAGAGCACGGGCAAGCTGCTCAGCGTGCCGGTCGGCGATGCGCTCTTGGGCCGCGTCGTGGATCCGCTCGGCAATCCGCTCGACGGCAAGGGCCCGATCGTCACGCCGCACCGCCGCATGGTGGAAAGCAACGCGCCGGGCATCGCCGGACGGCAGCCGGTCCGCGAACCGCTGCAGACCGGCATCAAGGCGGTCGACGCCATGACGCCGATCGGCCGCGGCCAGCGCGAATTGATCATCGGCGACCGTAAGACCGGCAAGACGGCGATCGGCATCGACGCGATCATCAATCAGAAGAACTCCGGCGTGAAGTGCTTCTACGTCGCGGTCGGTCAGAAAGACACGACCGTGGCGAACGTGATCGACGCCCTCACGAAGCACGGCGCGATGGACTACACGACGGTGATCGTCGCCGGCGCCAGCGCCCCCGCTCCGCTGCAATACGTCGCCTGCTACTCCGGCACGGCGATGGCCGAACACTACATGTACAACGGCGGCCACGCGCTGATCGTGTACGACGACTTGTCGAAGCAAGCCGTGGCGTACCGGCAGTTGTCGCTGTTGATGCGTCGTCCGCCGGGACGCGAAGCCTACCCCGGTGACGTGTTCTACGCCCACAGCCGCTTGCTCGAGCGTTCGGCCAAGCTGAGCGACGAACTCGGCGGCGGCTCGCTGACGAGCCTGCCGATCATCGAGACGCTCGAAGGCGAAGTGTCGGCCTACATTCCGACGAACGTGATCTCGATCACCGACGGTCAGATTTACCTCCAACCCGACTTATTCTTCGCCGGCCAACGCCCGGCCATGAACGCCGGTATCTCGGTCAGCCGCGTCGGCAGCTCGGCGCAAATTCCGGCGATGAAGCACAAGCTGGTCGCCGGCGGTTTGCGTCTGGCCTTGGCCGCCTTCCGCGAACTCGAAGCGTTCGCCCAACTCGGCACCGACCTCGACGCGGCCACGCAGTCGCGTCTCGATCGCGGCTACCGCATGATCGAGCTATTGAAGCAAGGCCAATACGCGCCGCTCGACGTGATCGACCAAGTCATGGTGATCTTCGCGGGCAACGGCGGCTACCTCGATAAGCTGCCGCGCAACCAAGTGGCGCAGTGGGAGAAGGAATTCCTCGCGTTCATGCGGGAACAAAAGTCCGAAGTCCGCAAGCGTCTGGCCGAGACGAAGAAGCTCGACGACGAAATGATCAAGCAACTGCAGGCTTCGATCGGCGAATTCCAAAAGCAGTACGATTCGAAGTACGCGGCGAAGTAGTCTCGACCGAAACGGCTAAAGCAAATGGCAAAAGCTCGCGCACTCGATAAACGACGCAAGGCGATTCGCAACATCCGCAAGATCACGCGGACGATGGAGTTGATTGCCACGGCGCGCTTCAAAAAGGCGATGGACCGCGCGGCGGCGTCGACCTCGTACACCAAGCGGATCACGAGTTTGGTCGCCGACTTGGCGAACGCCGGTCTTTCGGTCAGCCATCCGCTGCTCGAAGCCCGGCCGGAAACGAAGTCAGCCACGCTGCTCGTGTTGACGGGCAATCGCGGCCTCTGCGGCGGCTATAACTCCAACGTAATGCGCGCCGGTTACGCCCGTCTGCAAGAGCTCAAGGCCGCGGTGCCCAACGTCACGCTGGAAGTCTCCGGCAAGCGCGGCATCGCAGGCTTCAAGTTCCGCGGGGTCACGGCCGACGCAACGTACACGCACTTCGAAGACAAACCGCGTTACGAAGAAGTCGAGGTCTTGGCCAATCGCTATCTCAACGACTTCTTGACCGGCAAGCTCGATCGGCTCGACGTGGCCTACACGCGGTTTGAAAGCATGTCGCGGCAGTTCGCGGTCGTCGAAACTCTGTTGCCGCTCGGCGAAATCGCAGGAGCCGAAAAGCGGGAGGAGACTCAGGCGGGCACGGCCAAAGCGGAAGTGCAGTACGAATTCCTGCCCTCCGCCGAAAGCATCTTGGAAGAGGTCGTGCCGACCAGCTTCAAGGTGAAGCTCTTCAAGTGCTTCCTCGACGCCGCCGTGAGCGAGCAAATCGCCCGCATGACGGCCATGAAGGCCGCGACCGACAACGCGAACAAGATCATCAAGAAACTGTCGATGACGTACAACCGAGCACGCCAAAGCCAGATCACCGGCGAAATCATGGAAGTGCTCGGCGGCGTCGAAGCGTTGAAGAACAAATGATGAACGCGGAACGTCGAGCGAGGAACGAGGTCGAGTTTTTTGCAGTTCATCGCTCCCCGCTCCGACTTCATCGCTAGAGAAACTTAAACGTCAGAATCCAATCCGAACCTTAGCCCCGCGCACAACGTCATGGCCACCGCAACCGCACAAAACATCGGCAAGATCACCCAGGTCATCGGCTCGACGTTCGACGTCGAATACCCCGAAGGCCATCTGCCGGCGATTTACAACGCCGTGAAGATCGACAGCACGCAAAAGGGCGTGACGATCAGCTTGTGGGGCGAGATCCAACAGCATCTCGGCGGCGGTCGCGTCCGCTGCGTCGCTTTGGGCAGCACCGACGGTTTGATTCGCGGACTCGATTGCCTCGATACCGGCAAGCCGGTCACCGTGCCGGTCGGCAAGGCGACGCTCGGTCGCGTGTTCAATCTCGTCGGCGATCCGATCGACAACCGCGGTCCTGTCGCGGCCGACGACCATTGGCCCATTCACCGTGACCCGCCGAAGGTCACCGACCTGTCGACCAAAACCGAAGTCTTCGAGACCGGCATCAAGGTCATCGACTTGCTCACTCCGTTCGTCCGCGGCGGTAAGGCCGGTTTGTTCGGCGGGGCCGGTCTCGGCAAGACGGTCATTCTCACCGAATTGATCGCCCGCATCGCCTCGAAGCACGGCGGTTACTCCGTGTTCGCCGGCGTCGGCGAGCGAACTCGCGAAGGGACCGACCTCTGGATCGAAATGCAGGAAGCGCAAATCGGCAACACCGGCCGCAGCGTCATCGAGCAGACTTGCATGGTCTTTGGCCAGATGAACGAACCGCCGGGCGCTCGTCTCCGCGTCGCGTTGTCGGCCCTGACGATGGCCGAATACTTCCGCGATTCGACCGGCGCCGACACCCTGCTCTTCATCGACAACATCTTCCGCTTCTCGCAAGCCGGTTCGGAAGTGTCGGCTCTTCTCGGTCGTATGCCGAGCGCCGTGGGTTACCAGCCGACGCTGGCCACGGAAATGGGCGCCTTACAAGAACGCATCGCGTCGACGAACAAGGGTGCCATCACGTCGGTGCAAGCCGTGTACGTGCCGGCCGACGATCCGACCGATCCGGCCCCGGCTACGGCGTTCGGCAACCTCGACGCGTTCCTTTACTTGGAACGTTCGATTTCCGAAAAGGGCATTTACCCCGCGGTCGATCCGCTCGCCTCGTCGAGCCGCATTCTCGATCCGGCCTACGTCGGCGAGCAACACTACCGCGTCGCCCGCAAGGTGCAGACGACGTTGCAGCGTTACCGCGAACTCCAAGATATCATCGCGATTCTCGGCGTCGACGAATTGAGCGAGCAAGACAAACTGGTGGTGCATCGTGCCCGCCGCATCGAACGGTTCCTTTCGCAGCCGTTCTACGTGGCCGAAGTGTTCACGGGTAAGTCGGGCGAATACACGTCGCTGGCCGACACGATCCGCAGCTTCGAAGAACTCTGCGACGGCAAATGGGATCACCTGCCGGAAGACGCGTTCATGTACGTCGGCCCGATCGAACAGGCTGAAGAAGCCGCTAAGAAGAGCAAGAAGTAACGGCTGCAACTATGGCTAAAGATACCGCCGCCGCCGCGGACGAAATGCGAATCGTCGTCGTCACTCCGGAGACGACGCTGGTCGACTGCGCCGCCGATTTCGTCGCCTTACCGCTTTTCGACGGCGAGATCGGCATTGCCGAGAACCACAGCCCGATGATCGGTCGGCTCGGTTACGGCGAGATGCGCATCGTCCGCAACGAAGTTGAGCAAAAGTACTACGTCGACGGCGGATTTGTTCAAGTCGTCGACAACGTCGTCTCGGTGCTGACCAATCGCGCCGTCCCGGCCGCGGAACTTAACGTCGCGGCCGCCGAGCAGCAGTTGGAGACGGCGAAGAATCTCAAGGCCGACACCGACGAACTCTTGGCGATTCGCGATCGAACGATCGCGCAAGCTCGCGCCCAAATCCGGACCGGCCGGCGCGCGAAGTAAACGCCGCGACGAGCCGCCCGACGACGTGAGTTTTCGCCGCACGGTCCGTATATCTTGCCGTCTCGGACGTTCCGAACTTCGCCGCGCGTGAAACTGCGCGCTCCGGCCGTTTTGCGGTTCACGTGCCGGCTTCCACTTGCCGAAAGCATCTAGGACGTCGACGTAAGTCGCGTCGGGCCCGATCAAAGATGATCGTCGCCGACCGATTTCACGCCCCCGCGACATCTTGGAACCGCTTCATGACCCGTCCGATTCGCCGCCACGGCGCCCATTCGTTCTCTCGTCCGCACCGCCCGCCGGTGTTGCCGCAAGTCGAGCTGCAAATCACGCGCGGCCGCGCCCGCAACTCCGTGCGCAGCATCACCGGTCTGGCGTTTTTAATCGGAGCGGCCGACGACAACGATCTGGTCTTGGCCGACGAGCAGTTTCCCGATTCGCACTCGTATTTGCTTCGCAGCCCGCTCGGCTTGATGCTCTGCTGGCTCGGCGAAGGACCCGAAATCACGGTCGACGCCGAGCCGGTGCTGTCGTCGGCGGCCGTGCCCGACGGGGCGCGGCTGCGAACCGGCCCCTACGAATTTCGGGTGCGGGTCAGTTGGCCTCAGGCGTCACAATCGTCAGAGCTTAGCGAAGAGGACTTTCCGCGCAGCCTCACGCTTCCCGAAGTTGTCCTGGCGGAAGATCCGGCCCTGTTCAGCGGTTTGAGTTTTCCGTCTCCGCAAATCGACGTTTGGAACGATTGAGCATGTCGATCACGACGACCGTCGTCGCCTCGCTGCCGCGCTTGGTCAAACCCGCAGATTGGACCGACGGCTCGCCGAGCGCGCCGGCGTCCCTGCCGCCGGCGGTGGCCGCGGTACGCTGCCGAACGACGACGGTCCGCGTGAACGTCGAACGACTCACCGCGGAACTGGAAGCCGAGTTCCGCCGGCAGTTCGGACCGTCGCAGCCGCCGCAGCGACGCAGCCGATAATCGCTTTGCAGTCGGCGGTGATCTCGCGTTACATTGGGCGTTCCCTCCCCCCGCCCTTGTCCCACCGCGAGTCGATTAAGATGCCGCGTTTCCCGGCTGTCGCCGCAACGGCGCTTTGTCTCTGGCCTCTCACTTTCGCCGCGGCCGACGATTGGCCCGGCTGGCGAGGCCCGCAGCGCAACGGCATCAGCCGCGAAGCCGGACTGCTCAAATCGTGGCCTGCCGAAGGTCCTAAACTCGCTTGGAAAGCGACGGGCCTCGGCGAAGGCTTCTCCACGCCGTCGGTCGTCGGTCGGAGCCTCTACACGATGGGCAACCGCGACGGGCAGGAGCTCGTCCTCGCCGTCGACGTAAACCGTTCCGGCAAAACGCTTTGGGCCGCTCCGATCGGCCCGGTTCGGCACGCCGGAGCAGGCTATCCCGGTCCTCGCAGCAGTCCGACCTACGACGACGGCAAACTCTACTGCCTCGGGCTCAACGGCGACTTGCTCTGCCTCGACGCCGCCAACGGTTCCGTGCTGTGGCGTGTCGACCTTGTCGCCGAGTACGGCGGCAAGATTCCGACCTGGGGTTACAGCGAGTCGCCGCTGGTCGACGGCCCGTGGGTCGTCTGCACTCCCGGCGGCGACAAGGCGACGCTGACCGCGCTCGACAAAACGACCGGTCGCCAGGCGTGGGGCACCGCCTTCGGCGATCGCGCAGGCTACTCCTCGATCGTCGCCGCCGAGATCGACGGCGAGAAGCAATACGTGCAATTCACCGCGACCGGCGTAGTGGGAGTCGCCGCGGCCGACGGCCGCCTCCGCTGGCGGTACGACCGGCCGGCCAACGGCACGGCCAACTGCTCGACGCCGGTCGTGGCCGGCAACCGAGTCTTCGCCGCCAGCGGCTACGGGACCGGCGGCGGCGCGGTCGACGTCAAGAAGACGGCGAGCGAGTTCGCGGCCGACGAAGCCTACTTCACCAAAGAAATGAAAAACCACCACGGCGGCCTCATCCTGGTCGACGGCTTGCTCTACGGCAGCGACGACCCGGGCATCCTCACCTGCGTCGAGTATGCGACCGGCAAGTCGCTGTGGCGGGAGCGGGCCGCGGGCAAATGCTCGCTCGTTTACTTCGACGGGCATCTCATTGCGCGGAGCGAAAAGGGACCGGTCAGCCTCGTGAAAGTGTCGGCGGAGAAGGCCGAGATCGTCGGCTCGTTCGAACAGCCGGAACGGAGCGAGAAGCCAAGTTGGCCGCACCCGGTCGTCGCCGACGGCCGCCTCTATCTCCGCGACCAAGACGTGCTGCTCTGTTACGAACTGAAGTAGGGCGCGTCGAACGCAGCAAAGCCCACGCGGGTACGGCGCTCTCGTCGCAGCATGGGCCTCGCTGCGCTCGACCCATCCTACGCAGATCTCGTCCCGGTTAGATCGAGTAATTCGCTTGGGGCTCTTCCATCTCCGCGCGGATGCGGAGTTTCGGCTTTTCCAGCACCACGGTCGAGCGCGGCTCCACGCTCTTCGTGAGCCAGACGCTGGAGCCGATCACGGAGTCGTGCCCGACTACGGTCGCGCCGCCGAGCACCGTGGCATTGGCGTAGATCACCACGCGGTCTTCGATCGTCGGATGGCGTTTCGTACCGCGCACCAAGTTGCCGTCGCCGTCGGTGGCGAAGCTGAGCGCACCGAGCGTCACGCCCTGATAGAGCTTCACGCGGTCGCCGATCTCGCACGTCTGTCCGATCACGACGCCCGTGCCATGGTCGATGAAGAAGTGCGAGCCGATCGTCGCGCCCGGGTGGATGTCGATGCCCGTCTTGCTGTGCGCCCACTCGGTCATCATTCGCGGAATGAGCGGCACGTCCATGCCGTAGAGCACGTGCGCGAGCCGATACACGGTGATCGCTTCGAGCCCCGGGTAGCAGAAGATGATTTCGTCGAGCCCGCGCACCGCCGGGTCGCCGTCGTACGCGGCTTGCACATCGAGCGCGAGCGCGTGGCGCAACTCGGGAATGTGTTCCAGAAACTCGATCGCCTTTGCCTGGCCGAGCGCTTCGAAATCGGTTTCGCCGTCGTCGATCGACACCCGCCCCGCATCGTGCCGCAGGGCGCGGGCGATCTGCGTCGTGAGCTTGTCGTGCAGCCCGTCGATCAAATCGCCCACATGGTAGAGCACGTTGCCCATGTGCAAGCCTTCGCGGCGGCGGAAGCCCGGAAAGAGAATCTCCTTCAGGTCTTCGATGATGCCGACCACGGCGTCGTAGTTCGGCAGCGGGCAATGGCCCAGATGATTGATCGAGCCGGCCTCGCGATATGTCTCGACGATGCGGCGCGTGAGGTCGGGCAGTTGTTCCTTGCGGCGAAGATCCGAGGCCACGGCTGTTTGCTCCGGCGCGACCACGACTCGGGCGCGCTCAAGAAAGACGGAAGAAGACGGCGTCAACGATGCGGAAGGGGTCCAGGTCCGGGCTACGCCGGACAACGACACGTGCAACAACACACAATCAGCCTCACGGCCATCGTCGCACCCTTTTCTCCCGCCGGCGACCGACCCCGCGTGGGGACCGTCGCAAACTCCGGTCTTTCGCGCGCCGCGCGAAGCGATCTGCTCCGCAACTCGGCGACGAACCGCCTGCCACCCAAAGCGCAGTGACCTGTGCAAAACACAGAGCTGCGAAGCCGCACAGTTTGCGGCATCTTTAGGGGCATCCTAGGCGTCGCCGACGGCAAAATCAAGCGACTCAGTAAGCTACTTCGGCCGCGCAAACGCCCAAACTTAACGCCGCTTGCCGACAAAATGGCGGCCGGTCCGACCGGCCGCCGTCAGGAGAGGGGAGTCCACAACGGAGTTCTGGGAGCTCCGAAGACGCCTCGGCGCGAACTCCGGGGACTCTCCGCGTTCTCCGTTGGGAATCCAATCGACGCGCGTTACTCGTCCGATTCCTCTTCCTCGTGCGCCATCGTCGCTTTGTCGAGGATTTGCTTTTGCACATTTCCGGGCACCGGTTCGTAGCGGCTGAACTCCATCGTGAAGCTCCCCTGCCCGCCGGTGATACTCGACAAGCTGCGGGCATAGGTGGTCACCTCGGCCAGCGGCACTTCGGCGACCACCGTTTGCATATCGCCGCCGGCGCTTTCCATGCCGGTCACCCGGCCGCGCCGGCCCGACATGTCGCTGTTGATGTCGCCCAGCTTGGCGCTCGGCACGGTGACGCTGAGCGTGACGACCGGTTCCAACAACGCAGGCCGGGCCTCGCGAAACACGTTGCGCAGCGCCATCGAACCGGCCTGCTTGAACGCCGCTTCGGAGCTATCCACCGGATGATGCTTGCCGAAGAACACTTCGACGGCGACGTTCTTCACTCGGTAGCCGGCGATGACGCCCCGCTCCATGCGTTCGCGGAATCCCTTCTCCACGGCCGGCAAGAAGTTGTTGGGAATCGTGCCGCCGACGATCGAGTCGATCCAGACGAAGTTCAGTTCCGGATCGTACTTGTATTCGCGCATCGAAGGAAATCTGTCCTTCGAGCAGAACTTCACCGGGTCGGTTCCTTCCGGCAGCGGATAGACGCGAATATGCACTTCGCCGAACTGTCCGCGACCGCCGGATTGCTTCTTATGGCGGTAGCTGCCTTCGGCCGTCCCCTGCACCGTCTCGCGATACGGAATCTTCGGCTCGTGCGTTTCGACGTCGACCTTGTCGCGCTTTTTGATTTTTTCCTGCACGAGTTGCAGATGCAGCTCGCTCATGCCGTTCATCACAAGTTCGTGCGTCTGCGGGTCGCGGTCGAGGCGCAGCGTCGGCTCTTCCTCGATCAGCTTATGCAGCGCGCCGGAGAGCTTCGTTTCGTCGTTGCGACTCTTCGGCGTCACGGCGAGGCCGACCATCGGCGTCGGAAACTGGATGGGATCCATTTCCAAATCGCCGAGCGTCATGCCGGTATGCAGTTCATCGGTCTTGGCGACGGCGACGATCTCGCCGGGTCCGGCGCTGTCGATCGTTTCCGTCTGCCCGGCCTGCACGCGCAACAATTGATGCAGCTTCACCGACCTCTTCTGCCCGGAAAGATGCACAATGTCGTCTTTCTTGAGCGTGCCGGAGTAGATGCGAATGTAGCTGAGCTTCTGCACGTAGGGATCGATTCGCGTCTTGAAGACTTGCGCGACGAAGGGACCGTCGGGGTCGGGCTTGATCTCGACGAGCGAGCCGTCTTCCTTGTGGGCCAAGTGCGGCAGCCGATTGGGCGGCAGCGCGGCCAGGGCCAGTGCGTCCATAAGTTCCGTCACGCCGACGCCCGTCTTGGCCGACACGCAGAGCACCGGAATGACATGCCCCGTCGCGACCGCTTCGATGATCAAGCGGGCGATTTCTTGCTCGGTCGGCTGGGTGCCTTCGAAGTAGCGCGAGGTGACTTCGTCGTCGAGTTCGATGATCGACTCGATCAGCTTCACCGAATGTTCGGCCGGATCGACGAGGGCGCCTTTCGCGCCGTCGGCCCCTTTCAGCAAATTGACCACGCCTTTGAAGTCGTGCCCGGAACCGATCGGCACGGTGAGCAGCAAGGCCTCGTGGCCGAAGGTGTCTTGGATGGATTGGAGCAACGCGGGAAAGTCGATGTTCTCCGAATCGAGCTTGTTGACGACGATCATCCGGCCGAGCCCGCGCTTGCCGGCTTCGGAGAAGGTGCGGCGGGTGTTGACTTCGATACCGGAGTGGGCGTTGACCACGATCACCGCGGTGTCGACGCCGTGGAGCGCGCCGATCGTCTGGCCGATGAAGTCCGGATAGCCGGGAGTGTCGAGAAGTTGAAAGTACTTGTCGGCGTACTCGAAGTGCGTGACGTGACTTTCGATCGAATGATGGTGGGCTTTTTCGAGATCGTCGTAGTCGACGAGCGTCGAGCCGTTTTCGCCCACGACCGGCTTCACCGCGCCGGTCTTCAACAACATCTGCTCGATGAGCGAACTTTTTCCTGCGGCGCCATGGCCGCAAACCGCAATGCTGCGGATGGATTCCACCGTGGGGTGCGACATAACCGTGGCGTGCGACATACAGCGTCTCCCGTGAGAGAGTGGTCGTGGTTCGTGCTCGCAGACGCGTTCAACCGGTCTCGTGCTGCCCGGCCCTGCTCGTCGTGTCGATCCACCTCCCTTCGTTCGAGGCCCAAAGTTCCGGCCTGCGGGCGTCGTCTTAGGTCACGGGCGATCCCCGGGCCGCGGCGAGCGCGTCGGGCAGAGTCAAGCGATGTTCGTACAAAGCGCGGCCGATGATGCAGCCGGCCACGCCGGTCGTCGTCAGTTCGGCCACGTCGGCCGCGCAGCTCACGCCGCCGGAGGCGACGACGGGCAACGACACGGCCGCGGCCATCTCGCGCATGGCCGCGAGGTTCGGGCCTTGCAGCATGCCGTCGGTGGCGATGTCGGTGTAGATCAGGGCGGCGAGCGGTTCGTCGGCGAAATGCTGGGCCATCGTCACGGCCGACATGTCGCTCGTTTCCAGCCAGCCGTGCGTGGCGACTTTGCCGTCGCGAGCGTCGATCCCAAGCACGATGCGGCGCGGAAACTTGCGGCACATCGACCGGAACCATTCCGGTTCGCGCAGCGCCTTCGTGCCGATGACCACGCGCGTGACGCCGGCGTCGAGCAGCGTGCGGATATCGGCTTCGTCGCGAATGCCGCCGCCGAGTTCGCAGGGAATCTTTACCGCGGCGACGATCGCCTTGACGACCGCGAGGTTGACGAGCTTGCCGTCGCGCGCACCGTCGAGATCGACCAAGTGGAGATACTCGCCGCCGTCGGCGACGAACTGCCGAGCCACGGCCGCGGGGTCGCCGTTGAAGACCGTCTCGCGGTTATAGTCCCCCTGTTGCAGGCGAACGCATTGCCCACCGCGGAGATCGATGGCCGGCCAGATTTCCATCACGCAAGCTCGCTTCCTGCCGGCATGCGGCCGGCCAACGCTTCCGAATATGACACGCGAAACAGGCAAAAGCAACCAAGGTGATAACAACGCAAGTCGGCGACCATGCCCCCGAATTCCATTTCTGCAAAAAGATTCACAGATCGCGGAGAAATGTGAAAGCGGGAACGTTCTTCTTCGCCTCCGAGAACTCCGGGATCTCCGTTGTGAATTCCCGGCCGGGAGGCCCCGTCGCGGGCCGAGTTATTTAAGCTCGGCAAAGTTTTTGAGCAGCGTCAGTCCGTCGCGCTGGCTCTTCTCCGGGTGGAACTGGGCCGCATACACGTTGTCGCGATGGACGACGGCCGTGAACGGCCGGTGGTAAGTGGCCGTCGCGGCCACGATCGATTCGTCGCGCGGTGCCGCGTAGTAGCTATGCACGAAATAGACGTAGGGCTCGCTCGACAACCCCGTGGTCAGCGGCGACGGACGGACGATGTCCAGCTTGTTCCAACCCATGTGGGGCACTTTGAATTCATGCGGCAGTTGAAACCGCACGACTTCGCCGCCGAAGACGCCGAGCCCTTCGTAGCGCCCCCCTTCGGTGCCGGTTTCGAACAACAATTGCAGCCCAAGGCAGATGCCAAGGAAAGGTTTCCCCGAGTCGACCGCGGCGCGGACCGGCTCGATGAGCCGACGCCGATTCAACTCGCTCATCGCATCCGGAAACGCCCCGACGCCGGGGAGCACCACCTTGGCGGCGCGGCGAACCTCGGCGGGGTCGCCGGAAACGATCGCCTCGTGCCCTACCTTCTCGAAGCCTTTTTGAACGCTCCGCAGGTTCCCCATTCCGTAGTCGACGATGACGATCATGCGCGCCCAAACAGCCTGACAATTGAGATACGGACCGAAGCCACCTAGTTTACTTCGGAACGACAAAGCCCGTCAGGGGGCGGTTCGCTCGACGGATCGTGCCGGGGATCGCGCTGGGTGACTTTAAAGAACGCCGAGGAGGGCGTTTTCCTGCACGCAGCGCGTCGGCCGGCGGGTGCTACCGCGTCGCCTTCTCGGGATAGACGACCAGTTCGACGCGCAGATTGCGCTCGCGGCCGGCCGGCGTGGCGTTCGACGCCGCCGGATGGTTCGCGCCGTGGCCGACGATGAATAGGCGGCTGGGCCCGAAGCCGCCGCGGGCCATGAGCTGATCGTAGACGGCCATCGCCATGCCGGTCGACAGCTGATGCTGGCTGGCCCAGCGGCCGACCGGCACCGGATCGCTCGACGTGTGCCCTTCGACGCCGATGATCTGCTCGGGATACGAGCGCTGCACGTTGGCGCTCACGTCTTCGATCAGGCGCGAGCCTTCGGCGGTAAGCCGAGCCGTGCCGGGCTCAAAGAGCCGAGCGCCGGGAAGTTCGATGCGAATGACGTCGCCGTCTTCGCGAACTTCGACGCCTTGAATGCGAATCACCGGCAGGACGTTTTTCAAGCTGTTGTTGGCGCGGATCGTGGCTCCGGCTTGCTTCTTGAGCGAGGCCTCGAGCGTTTCGGCTTTCTTGCCGAACGTCTCCGCTTCACCCTGCACCTTGGCGAGTTGCGACGACGTGGTGTTCAACTGGTCGCGCAGCGCGCCGACCTGATCTTCAAGAATCCGTTTTTGTTGCCGCTCTTGGGCGAGCAGCGTCTCAAGCTCTTGGTTGTTGCGATCGAGCGAACTCGCGCGGGTCTGCAATTCGTCGTTGCGGGCCGCGAGCGACGTTTGCGCTTGCTCCATCGACTGCACCTTGCCTTGCAAGACGAGCGGATTTTGAGCGCAGCCGACGAGCGACGCCAAGGCGGCGACGACGACCAGCGAAGCGAGGCGAGTTTGATTGACGACACGGCACATGGCCGACTCTCCCACACGCGCGACGACACGATATCACGACGCGCCGCGACTCGATCCGAGAGGTCGAAGCGGCGGCGGGAAACGTCGCTCCCGCCAGCAATTATGCCTGCGGATTAGCGGTCGCGCGGCGGATGGTAAGGCGTAGCGGCTGGGCAAACAAGACCGGCGCGAACTTGCGCTCGATGCCGGCAATGCTGAGCGGCGCGCGTGCGGCTCGCTATAAACGGAAGAGTCTTTGGGAAAGCTTCGCGAGCGGCAAATCGTCGACGATGAGCTTGCGCGGCCGACCCAGCTTCGTCAGCACGCCTTCGGCCGCGAGGTAGCCGCTGCGGACGGCGCTCTCCATCGTGCCCGGCCAACCGGTCGCGGTCCAATCGCCGGCGAGAAATAGCCCCTCAAGCGGCGTCGTTTGCGGTGGGCGGAGGGCGTCGATTCCCGGGCGGGCCGAGAACACCGCTTCGCGCTCCGTGACCACGCGATGGCGCAGCAGCCGAGCTTCGGCCGCCGGAGGAAACGCTTGCTTGAGCTCGGCGACGATTCGGGCGATCGCGACGTCGCGATCCAGCGCTTCAAGGTCGTACGACGCGCTGACGACGACTTGATAATAGTGCTCGCCGCCGGCTGCCGCGGCCGTGTCGGAGTCGCGGCGGAACAGCCATTGCGCGAGCGTGCCGACGAGCACGGCGTGCGGCAAGTCGGTCAGCGGGCGATCGAACCAGAGATGCACGCCGGAAATCGGCGCGCCCGAGATCGAGCTCCACGAGGAGATCGCCGGCCACTCGTAGCGCAGCGGCGCCAGCAACTCCGCCGCGCGGCGCCAGGCGAGCGCGACGACGACTTGGCTTGCCGTGCGCACGACGTCGTCGCCCAGATCGAGTTCCCACGCGGCGCTCGATTCGCTGCGACGCAGGGCGCGAATCGGCAGGCCGGTTTGCAGAGTCGCGCCGCGTCGACGAAGCTGCGCGGCGACGACGCCGTCGAACAACTCATGCAGCGGCGCGGTCGGGACGTCGACTTGATAGGACTGCGCGTTCCGCAAGAAACCGTCGACGAAGACCTTGCGGGCATACTTGAGCGAGGCCTTGTCGACCGCTTCGCCCAACGCGCTGACGAGGACCGGCGCCCAGAACAGCTTAACGGCTCGCGAACTTTGGCCGTGCGCGCGAAGCCAATCGCCGATCGTCGCATCGTCTTGCTCGGCCGGCAAGCGAGCCAACTGGCGCAGGGCGGCGCCGATGCGTGCGCGTTCGCCGAGCGACAGATAGCCGAGCCGCGCGAACGACGGCAGCAGGTGCAGCGGCGCGGGGAGGCCGCGCGTCGCGCGGAAGTCGCAGCGGCGACCGTCGGGTCCGAAGAAGTGGAGCACGTCGGCGCGACGGAAGCGATCGGCGACGCCGGTGCGCCGGCAAAAGTCGGCGAAGTTCGTGCAGCAGGCCATGCCGACGTGCTGACAGAAGTCGATCGACGCGCCGGAGGCGGCGTCGTGCCAAGAGGAGGCCCGCCCGCCGAGACGACGCCGGGCCTCGAAGAGTTCGACGTCGACGCCTTCGTCGGCGAGCGCCGCGGCGGTCGCCAAGCCGGCCAAGCCGCCGCCGATGATGACGACCCGATCCGCTTCGCCGGCGTCGCTCATGGAGCGCGTCTAGCCAGCGGGGTCCATTGGCGGAGCGCGAGCGTCGCTTTATGCCAGCCGCTGAGCCGGACGCGCGACGAGAAGACGTCGCCGCCGCGATCGCGGATCTTCACGAGCAGTGCGTGGTAGATGTCGTACATCGCGCCGTACGTGCGGCGGCCGTCGGGGCTGAGATACGCGAACAAGCCGCAGGCCGCGCGGTAGTGCTCTTCGGCCCGCTCCGCTTCGCAGCGAATCAATTCCAAGACGCGGGCATTCGGTTGCGGCGACGCGACGTCTTCGGCCGTGAGCCCGAAGCGGTCGAGATCTTCGGCGGGCAAGTAGACGCGGCCGTGCTCGGCGTCTTCGCGCACGTCGCGGAGAATGTTGGTGAGTTGAAAGGCCAAGCCGCAGCGTCGCGCCGCCTCATACGCCTCCGGCCGCGGATCGAATCCCCAGACATGAATGCACGCCAAGCCGACGACGGACGCGACCTGATAGCAATAGTGCTCTAGTTCGGCGACCGTCGCGAAGCGCGAGCGATCCAAGTCGCTCTCGACGCCGTCGACGGCCGTTTCCAGATATTCGACCGGAACGGCGTAGCGCCGCACGGCGTCGACGACGGCCGGCAAGAGCGGATCGTCGGTTGCGCCGTCGATCGCGCGGCGCAGATCGCTCCGCCAGTTCGCGAGCGCAGTGCGGCGTTCGGCCGTCGGACGATCGCAATCGCCGAGATCGTCCGTATGGCGAAAGAACGCATAGAGCGCGCACATGGCCCGGCGCTTGTCCGCCGGCAGCACCCAAAAAGAGTAGTAGAAGTTGCGGGCCGCGCGTCGAGCCAGGGCCGTGCAGCGGCGATAACTCTCGTCGATCGCTCCCTGCGACGGCGGATTGCGCGGCGGCATGCGTATCGTCTCCGCCGTCGTCATGAGTTCGGCTCGCCGCCGAACTTGTTGCGCCACAGGCAGCCGACGAGCAACCGGAGTTGATCCCACTTCGTCACTTTAGGGCGATGAGCGAGAACGTCGAAGTCTTGCGCACGAATCTTGGCCAAGATGCGGAGTCCACCTTGAGCGAACAACCAAATATCGCCCGCCAAGCCGCGGGGCATCGCCGCGACGAGCGGCAGCCCGGACCGCAACAGCCGCTCGGCGCGATCGACTTCAAAAGCCAAGAGATCTCGCAACGCTCGGCTCGCCTGAGCCGCGCCGAGTTCGGCTTCGTCGACGCCGAAGCGACGGAGATCGTCTTGCGGTAAGTAAACGCGGCCGACGGCGTAGTCGCGGCGTACGTCTTGCCAGAAATTCGCCAATTGCAAACCGGTGCAAATTGCATCGCTGTAGCGGAGCAGTTCCGGTCGATGGCGGCGCGCCAGGTAAAGCACAAGCCGGCCGACGGGATCGGCCGAGTTGCGACAGTAGCCGAGCAGCGCGTCGTAGTCGGCGTAACGTCGCACGGTTTGATCTTGGCGAAACGCCGCGAGCAAATCGAGAAACGGTGCGGGCGGAATATCGAACTCGGCGATCGTGCCGCGGAGCGCGACGAAGACCGGATGTCGCACTTCGCCGGCGTAGCAAGCCCGCAACTCGGCTTCCCACCAATCGAGGAGCTCAAGGCTGCGCTCGCGGTCGCCCGTTTCGTCGGCCAAGTCGTCCGACCAGCGACAGTAGGCGTAGACGTTGTAGAAATGCCGTCGCAGGGTGCGCGGCAGCAAGCGGCTCGCGACGGCGAAATTCTCGTAGTGCGTCGTCGCCAAGCGTCGGCAGTAGTTTTCGGCGGCGGCAAGCGAAGGAGGCGGAGCCGCGACGACCGACGTGCCGGCGGGGCCGTACGTGCGCAATTCGTCGACGATCGAAAATACCGCCATGATTTCGCTCGCAAACAAGCGGCCCCGGCCGCCCGTGCCGCCGCGCTTGCCTAGTCCCTCTCGCCGCAAGCCGATATGATAGCGATTGACGTCCGCCGTCACAAAACGAGATTCCCGCTCCCTTCGACTCTCGCTTTCTCTCCACGCTTCGCCACCCCGTCGAACTAGAACGCGATGAAGATACTTCTGGCCGGTCCGCGAGGGTTTTGCGCGGGCGTGAACATGGCGATCGAAAGCCTCGACTTGGCGATTCGCCTGCTCGGCACGCCGATCTACGTGTACCACGAGATCGTCCACAATAAGTACGTCGTCGAAACGTTTCGCGATAAAGGGGCCGTGTTCGTCGACACGCTCGCGGAGGTGCCGGAAGGATCGAATCTGCTCTACTCCGCGCACGGGGTGTCGCCCGAGATTCGCCGAATCGCCGCGACGCGGAAGCTGAAGACGATCGACGCCACCTGCCCGCTCGTCACCAAGGTGCATCTCGAAGCCATCCGCTTCGCGAAGGCGGGCTACACCATCATTCTCATCGGCCACGAAGGGCACGACGAAGTGATCGGCACGATGGGCGAAGCGCCCGAGTGCATGCTGTTAGTCGAAACGCCCGAAGACGTCGATAAATTGCAGGTGGCCGACGAACGCAAGGTCGCCTACCTCACGCAGACGACGTTGAGCGTCGACGACGCCAACCGCATCATCACCCGCTTACGAGTCCGCTTTCCGCACATTAACAACCCGCCGAAAGACGACATCTGTTACGCGACGCAGAATCGGCAAGAGGCGGTGCGCACGTTGTCGGCCGAGTCCGACGTCGTGCTCGTGCTGGGCAGCCAAAACAGTTCAAACAGCCAGCGTCTCGCGGAACTGGGGCTGGAGAACGGCCGGCGAGCCTATCTGATCGACGGTGCGGCCGATATCGACCCGGCCTGGTTCCAAGGCCATGAGACGGTGCTCGTCACGGCCGGGGCCAGCGCGCCGGAGTTGGTCGTCGAGCAAGTCATCGACTTTCTAAAAGAACGCTACGCCGCGACGGTCGAGGCCCGCGTCGTGCGCAGCGAAGAAGTGTTCTTCCCGCTGCCGCGCGAGCTGCGCACGGCAGACGCCGCGCGACCTGCGGCGAGTGCGCTTTTGGCGACGGTCGACGTTCAGAACGCTCCCTAGAGCGATCAATCCATGTCGCGATCGAGCCAGAGCCGCAAACGACCATAGTAGGAAAGTTCGGATTCTTCGGCTTGCGGCTCGCAACTTCCGAATTGTCGGGTGCGGCAATCGAGTTCGCGCTGACCGTGCTCGGTCTTGGCAAGCAAACGAATGAATTCTCGCAATTCGACGAGCCGCTCATGGGTTTGATCGGCCGGCTTGAGCTTGTCGTGTCGCCGCTGAAACTGGCGCAGCTCTTCAATATCTTCGTGCTTCGTTTGCCGCGTGATATTCAACATGTCGAGCGCTCGCGGCCGAAGTTGATAAGCGTCGTCGTCTCATCGATCTGGTTCGATCAGGCTTGATTATCGCCGAACTCGCCGGCGTTGCGGGAAAGAATCCGCGAAAGTTGCGATTCTTTTCCCTCGGCAACACGATCACGGCTTGTGGGCGGCGCAACGATCGGCGGTAATGGAGGGACTCGACCGATGCGGCCGCGCGCCGCTTCGGCCGTGAGCGCTTACGTCGCCCGCCTCGAACTCTAGGACGCGTCGTCTAGACGACGTCTCACTTCTCAAAAGGAATCGCACATGGCCCAACGTCGCTCCTATCAATCGAATCGGCGACACTCCTCGCCGCGGGCCGCTGCCGCCGCTCCTCCGCCGACGCCGCGGCCGGTCAAACAGCCGCCGAAGCAATACGGCAAGCCGTTCATTCTGCTCGAAGACGAGAAGAAGAACACGTTCGAGTTCCAAGGCGGTTCCTGGGTCGCCTACCCTCGCTCGGTCGCCGAGTGCCGCATCGACTGCGACGTCAAGGAACTGTCGCAGAAAGTCAATCGGATGACGCGGTATGAAGTGCGCCTGCCGATCGAAGGCTAGAGCGAACTGCTCGGCCTCCGCGCGGCGAGCCTGGGTCGCGAGACCGAGCCGCGGACCTATCCGCGCCGAACCGCTCCCGGCGGGCCGCTTCGCTCGAGGCCGAACTTACCGGCAGTAAAAACAGAGGGCGAGCCGACGCTAGATTGCGTCGGCTAGCCCTTGTGATTTTGAGTCCGCACGAATGCGGATCAATCTTGTGCGGACAGTCGGCTTAGTAGCGGCGCTTGCCGCCGCCGCCACCGCCGTAACCGCCGCCACCGCCGCCGTAACCGCCCGAGCGACCGCCGCCGCCGCTGCGTTCTTCACGCGGCTTGGCTTCGTTCACGGTCAACGGACGACCGTCGTGTTCGGTGTCGTTCAGACCTTTGATGGCTTCGCGGGCGGCGTTGTCGTCGTCCATTTCTACGAAGCCGAAACCTTTGCTGCGACCGGTGTCACGGTCTTGAATGACTTGCGCGCTACGGACGGCGCCGTAGGTCGCAAACAATTGTTCCAGGCTGTCGTTGGTGACGCCATAGCTCAGGTTGCCGACGTACAATCTCTTACTCACGGGGAAATCCTCAATCAAACGAGCAAAACCGACCCTATTCGCATTCCGGGCCGAAAGAAATGGAGCCCGATAGTGGAGGGCTCGCCAAGTCGAATGGGCGAGAGAGAGACGTCGGCCTCGTGAGAAGGGCCGGGAATCGCACCGTCAAGACAACTGCGAGAAGTATACCACTCACGAGGAGTTGGGCCAATCTTAGTTTGCCCGAATCCCGGAAATGGCCGATTCGACCGCGACGGCCGACTATCCGGCTCGCGCCATTTGCACCGCCCGGTCGGTCAGGCGATCCATTTCCGTTTGAATCTGCGACTCCAAAACGTCAAGTTCGTCGCGGGAAGCGTCGGGCGGAACGGTCATCGGCGAGCCGGTCAGAAAGTAAACAGTGGAGAACGGCAACGGAATTTGGAGGGACGTCCAGCGCCCGGAGATTTGCCAAGCCCTCGTAGCGGCGAAGCCGGAGGCGACGACGCCTCGCCCGGTGCGCGCGGCCAGCAACGTCATGCCCGGTTTGGTTTTATGCTCGGGACCGCGGGGACCATCCGGCGTAAGCACGATGTTGCGATCGGCGGGGAGTTTAATCATTTCGCGCAGCGCGCCGGCGGCGGAACGGCTACTCGAACCGCGCACCAAACCGATGCCCAATCGCCGCAGGCAAGCTGCGAGCAGCGATCCATCGTCATGCTTGCTGACGAGTGCGACCGTGCGTCGATGCCGGCCGGCGAAGATCGAATAGATCATCGCGTCATGCCAGACGCTGTAGATCACCGCCGGACCCAAGCCGCGATAAGGATTTGTCGTCGGATCGGCTTCATGCCAGCGAATACGCAACGTGCTGAATAACGCGCGAAACAGCCAAACCAACGTACCGGCCACGAACCAGTTCAACAGCGGACCGCGAAGTTTCATCAGAGCGATCCGTGTTTTGCGTCATTGAGAAAATGCGACCGAACTGAGATCGAGACGGCGAGCGCTGCGCCGCGATTGCCGGTGCGGGCCAATGTGTAGCGAGTCGGTCGAAGGGCGTCGATGCCGGTTTCATGCGGGGCCGAGCGCCAGAGGGCTCAATGCCCCACTTTTCCTCAATTCTCGACGATCGAGTGCGAATTCCGTCAGCCGGCACGACGAAACAGTGTAGGCTTAAGGCACACTTCTCGAAGCCTCGCCTAGCGAACGGCGCTACACGCGGTTTTGCTCCATCCATTCTGAGAGGCCCGCCATGCGTCCGAAACTTGTCCACGACGTGCTCACATTCGACGGCCGCACGCATGAGGTCGACATGAAGCATGTCGAAAAGACTTACACGGCCTGGGGCTTCGTCGACCGCGTGCTCATCGAAGGCGAAACGGCCAAAACGGCGACGCTCGCTCTGACGAGTTGGAAGAAGCAATACAAAGAGCGATTTGAAGCCGCAAAATAATCGGCAAGCGCGAAACGCAAACGGGGGCCGCGGCCCCCGTTTGACTTCATTTTGCGAATTACGACGCCGATCCTCGCTCAGCTCTGAATGTAGCTCTTCAGATAGTGATTCTCGACGACGGCCATGTGGTGATGGGCTTTGACGACGTCGCCGATCGAGATCATTCCTTTCAATTCGTCGCCGTCCATCACGGGCAAATGGCGAATGCGATGCTGGGTCATGAGCCCCATCGTCTCATCGATGGAATCGTAAGGCGTGCCGACGATGACGTCTTTCGTCATCACCTCGGCGACGGCGCGCTCGCAGAACGATTCTTTGTTGCAGGCGCACGTACGCAGAATATCGCGCTCGGTAATGATGCCGAGCACACGGCCGAGCCGCGGCCCCATGTCTTCACGAACGACGAGGGAGCCGATGTTGTGGTCGACCAACTTCTGCACCGCCTCGGCGACGGTGGCGCCGGGCGCAATACAGTGAACGTTGGTTCCTTTGACGCGCAAGATATCCATCAGTTTCACGGCGCGATCCTCCGAACGAAGGTAGTAGACGTGAGCGGAAAAGAACTGACGACCTGCCATCGAGACGGCGTGAGCCGGCGACGGCGCTCGCAACGGCCCCTCTTTGGGTTCTAGCCGTTACGCGAAACGACAGTCAATGAAATTTTCGCCGTTTTACCGCGGGGCAGTTTGTGAAGAAGTTCACGGAGTGGCGCATAGACGGCGCATTCCAGTTCGGCCTGAGTAACCAAACGCGGCTACTCATCGACGAGATACTGAAAGGGACAGAGCGATAAGCCCGTCGCGGAACCGATCGATCCGCTATGCCGACTCACCGGTTCGGCTAGCGCTTGGGGAGTTCGGCCGCTTGAAGCTTGCGGAATGAGAGGTCGGTCGTCGGATCGTGGCCTTGGAGAATCAGCGTGCCCGGCGCGAGCCGCAGGCCTTTCCGCGGGTTGGGGTCCGCGTCGCGCTGATCGGTCCAATCGCTCACCTGCACCCCGTTGACCCAAGCGGCCATATGCGGTCCCGAGGCTATGAGCGTCATGGGAAACCATTGGAAGTCGTCGGCCATGACGAGTCGCGCGTCGCTGCGCCGATAGAACCCGCCGGTGCCGCAATCGATCGGTTTGGAACGATCACCGTCTTTGTAGCCGTTTTGGATCTGGCACTCGTAGCCGTTGGTGAACTCGCCGGGGATGCTGCGAAAGAACACGCCGGAATTGAGCTGCTTGCCGTTGGAGAAGCACTCCAACTGCATCACGAAGTCGCCGAACTCGGCTTCGGTTTCCAATTGTCCACGCCCGTTCTTCACGTTCAGCGTTCCTTCGGGCGTCACGCTAAATTCGCTCTTCGATTCCGGGTGCTTCGGCTTCCAACCGGTGAGGTCCTTGCCGTTGAAGAGGCTCTTCAAGCCGAGCGGACGCAGGCGAATGTTGCGGAAAGAGACTTCGCCGGCGCGAAACTGCAGACCGATTCGACCGCGGCCGAGCGGTTGCGGATCGGTGTAGTCGAGCACCAATTCGCCGTCGATCTTGACTAGGAAGTGCCCCCCTTCGGCCGAGACTTCATACGTCCGCCAGTCTTGGGCCGCGACGTATTTCGTCGCCTTCTGGCGATTGACGAAGCCGCCGTTCGAGAACGGGCTGACGTCGGGCGCGGCGATGTTCAGCTCGTAGCAATCTTTGGCCGGGTCGGTCGGCTTGAGCGGCATGCGGAGAAAGATGCCGCTATTGGTCGCCGCCGGCGCTTTGAAATCGCAGCGGAAGACGTAATCGCCGAAGTCGCTCGTCGTGCACAGGAAGCCGGGCTCACCGCCGGCGACGGTGATCGCGCCGTCCGCGACTTTCCAGTCGGCGTTGCTCGTGGGCTCCCAGCCGTAGAGGGTCGTGCCGTCGAAAAGTTGAATCCAGCCGGCGGCAAGTTCCGTTTCGCTCAGCTTCGCCGCGGCGTCGGTCTTACGCTGCGCCTCGGTGACGCTCGAAGCTTTGAGTGATTCTTGCGTGTCGATCGCTCCTTGTTCGCAACCGACGACGAGAACGAGAGCGCTGAAAACGATCGACGAAAGATTGCGACGGAAACCGATCATGAGTGGTGTCCCTGCGGCGCGCGATTCGAACGACTCGGCGTCATCTTAATCCGGCCGGCGGCGACCGAGAAGCGCGTCGGGCGGGTCGAGGAGGCGGACTTCCAGGTAGACTTCCCCGCGCGTGCCGCCCGGGGCAAGCTCAAGATCGACGACGTTATGCCGTCGCAACAACTTCGTGATAGACAATCCGACGCCCGACGAAAAGTCGTCGGAACTATAACGCGCGTCGTTGACGGTCCAGGCCAGAAGTCCGCTGGAGTCGGCGATCATCAGCCAGACGTCTTCGCGCGGGCCGAGTTCGGCGGGGAAGTTGAATTTGCGACGTGCGCGCGACGTGCCGTCGCCGGCCGTTTCGACGTCCCAAGGATCGCGAAGGCGAATTCGGTGCGGATAGGTCGTCACGCGGCTACTCCGTCGGCCAAGTTTTGAGACCGGGGGTGCGCCGCATGACGTCGGCATGCGCCGATTGTCGCAGGTTCACATGTTCGTCAAGGCGAAAATAGCGAAACAACCAGTAGGCGTAGAGATAGTCCATCGCGCAAAAGTGTTGATTTACCTCCGGGCCGGTCTGGCGAAACGCGTAAAACGGACTCACCTTCCAAATGGAATCGTCGGGCCGAAATTCGTCGTTCCAAACCATCTGCTTCACCTCGACCGCTTCGCCGACTTTCCACCAGCGATCGAGTTTGAAGCGGCGCAGCTGTTCGACGCCGTCGACGAGCGATTGCGCGGTGCGCATTTGATGATTCAACCGATTGCGCTCGTTGTCCACGATGTACTTGAGCACGTTCTGATCGCGCGTGAGGCCGGCCCACATAAACGTGCAAAGTGCGTTGCGCTTGTCGTACAGCTCTTCCATGGCATGCACCATGGTCTGGCCGAGTTGGTGGGTGAACGTGCCGTCGACCGGCCGGCCGGTGCGGCGCTTCTGATCGTAGTCGAGCAGCAAGCCGATGAACGCCGCATTGGTGACGTGATTGCGATCGTTCATCCCTTTCACCAACGGGCTGCCGCCGACGCGCTGCGGCAGCACCAAAGCGTGAAAGGGGTACTCGAAATAGCAATGATGCTTGTTGCGAAGGCGCTGGAACTCACGGGAAAAGAGTCCGGCCGTCGGTTCGTCGGCGGGCGGAAACGTGTGGCCCAACGCGACGAGCTGATAGGCGACTTGGGCGTTGAAGGGAATTCCGTGACCGCCGACGACCGGAGTGAGGTCGCCGTACGAAGTCGGGCCGGCTTTGTCGGTCGCCTTCCAATCGTGAACGATCAGATGCTTGATCATCGCCGAGTAGTCGGCCACGGCCAGCGCGCGCACATCGGCGGGCAAATCGCCGGCCGCGAACATCATGAGCGCCGCATAGCCGCCGGCGATTTGATTGAAGCCTCCCTTGGCCGGGTCGGGCACGTAATACCATTTGCGGCCGCCGGGGGCGATGTATTCGCGCATTTCGCCGTGGTCGTTGTTGGGCCAACGCGTGGGATGGATCGCGCGGCACGGCAGGCCGGGAACTTCCGTCACTTGGAAGAAGAAATGCATCCCGCGAACGAGTTCGCCGAGGCGGCGCAACGTTTCCGGCTCGCGCGTCACGGCATACTTGAACGACAGCGCCGCCATGACGGAGCCGTTCCAAGTGGACATGTCGCGCAGGGGGATCGACGTCGGCAGGACGCCCGGCGCGGCTGCCAATTCGGTCTGGCTGTAAATCTGCTTTTGTTCCATCAAGTGGTAGCGCCAAAGTTCCCACTCGAAGTATTCGGCCTTCTCGTCGAGCGGCATCTCGCGATAGTGGCCGATCTTGGCGTTGAGCCGAGCCTGGTAGGCGCGGAGCGACGGGTGCGACCAATCGTTGCCCGCCGGCGGATCGGCGGGAGGACGATAGTCTTGGGCGCGGATTGCGCCGCAGGCGGCCGACGACAGCACGACAGAGAGCGCGAGACGGAATGCTGAATGCCGAATGCTGAATGTGGAATGAATCTGGGGTTGGCCGGCGAGGATCATGGGGAGGGCCTCTCCTCACGACCGAGTTCCGGTTGCGGTTTTGGCGGGGCTTCGCGAATCCGGGGCTCCAGCGGGAGCTTGGCGACGACTTCGCTCAGGTATTTCGCCAGTGTGTCGCCTGCGATCAACGCCGCTTCTTTCAACCGAAACATGTCTTTCGCGCTCGCCGGACGTCGCCAGAGCGTTCCGACGACGGAGCCGAAGAGGCGGGCCGTCGATTGCTTTTGTAAGAGCGGTTCCAGGTCGGCCGGGAGCTCTTCGTCGACCGGGTCGCTGACGACGCGCAACACCAAGCACGCGACGCCCTGTTCGCGGCAGGCGGCGACGACCGCATCGGACTCCATTTCGCAAGCGATCGCTCCCGTCGCTTCGCCCAGCGCGTGCTTCTCATTCGATTGTGCGACGATGTGATCGACCGTTACAAGGCGGCCTTGGTGAGTCGGCGCGGGGATGCCGGCCGACAAGGCCTGCGCAATATCGGGCAGCAGGAGTTCCGGCTGAGTCGCCGGAACGAAAAACGACGTCGCGGCGACAATGTGGTTGCGACGGAGTTGCGGAACGAGCCCGCCGCAGAACCCGGCGGAGATCAGCCACTGCGGCCGATGCCCGGCAATCAGCGTGCGGCAAGCCTCGGCGGCGGCGGCGCGGCCGGGCCCGGAGGTCGCGATCGCAATGCGGCGACCGTGCAAGGTGCCGAGGCGAATCGGCAGCCCGTCGGCCTCGAAGTATTGCAGCTCGCCCAGCAGATCTTCCGTGCACCCCTGCTCCGAGCTATGGGCGAAGACGAAACCGATATCGCAAGGCTGCGAGGTGAGCATAGCTGTAGCTGCGGGGTGGGTCGAAGTCCGGTCGTGTCGTATCGACATCGACGGGGCGTGGCCCAGGCGGAAATCGACGCTTGATTTCGGCTGGGGCCTCGCGGGGTTCACCCAATTCTACTTATTCACGACGAGTTCGAACGTGCCGTCGGCCGTTTGCTTGATCGCCGACGGAGCGTCGACCCGATGCGACACCGTGCTCCCCGCCGAAATCCGGGCCGCGGACACGGTCGTCGTCGTGCGCTCCGGCAGCGGCGCGCCGCGCGTGGGGCCGAAGAGCGCCACGCGGGCCGTACGCAGGAAGCCCTTGAGCGTACCGAACGTCGCCGTGACGGCGCTCGGCTCGTAACCGGAATGAACCATGCAATCCCGGCACTTCGGGTTGCCGCTTTTGCAGCCGTAATCGCTCCAGTTGGTCGAATCGAGAAGTTCTTGGAACGTGGCGACATGGCCCTCACCGAGCAAGTAGCACGGCTTTTGCCAACCGAAGACGTTGTACGTCGGGTTGCCCCAGGGGGTGCATTCGAGATCGAATTTCCCTTGGAGGAACTCAAGGAACAGCGGCGACTGATTGAACGCCCAACGCCGCGGCTTCTCCAAGAGCGAACGAAACAACCGCACGGTCTTTTCGCGCTGCAAGAAATGGTCCTGGTCGGGCGCCTTTTCGTAGCTATAGCCCGGCGAGATCATCATGCCTTCGACGCCGAGTTGCATCATCTCGTCGAAGAACTTGCGGAACCGCTCCGGCTCGGCGGTGTCGAACAGCGTGGTGTTGGTCGTCACACGGAAGCCGGCCTTGAGGGCCGCGCGGATCGCTTGGACGGCGACGTCGAACGTTCCCTCGCGGCAGACGGCGTGATCGTGTTCCTCGCGCGGGCCGTCCATGTGAATGGAAAACGAGAGATACTTCGACGGTTTGAACTGCGGCAACGCGGCTTCGAGCTTGAGCGCGTTCGTGCAAAGGTAGACGTATTTCTTACGGGCGACCAAGCCTTCGACGATTTCGGCGATTTGCGGATGCAGCAGAGGCTCCCCGCCCGGAATCGAGACCATCGGCGCGCCGCACTCGTCGACGGCGCGGAAGCACGCCTCGGGCGAAAGGTTCTTCTTGAGAATCTCCGCCGGAAACTGAATCTTGCCGCACCCGGCGCAGGCCAAGTTGCAGCGAAACAGCGGCTCGAGCATGAGCACGAGCGGATACCGCTTCTCGCCGCGCAGCCGCTTCCGCAGCACGTACGAAGCGACGGTGAACATCTGCGACAGCGGCACACCCACGGGGTGGATTCCTTCACGAAATAACGAGATCAATTCCGAACGCAAAAGTCAGAATGCAAAAGTCAAAACAAAGCTAAGAGTGAGTCTAAATTCGCTTTCGCCGTTTTGTGTTTTGCCTTTCAGCTTTTGCCATTCACAGCACGGCCGGGTGCTCAAGTTTGGCGATCGTCGATGCGCCGTCGAACGTTTCCAGCCGCGTGCCGACGGCGTCGGCCCAGCGGCCCAGCGCCATCAGCGGGAAGTAAATGCGGTAGTAATGGTAGCGCAGATAGAACACGCGCGGGAACCCGGTGCCGGTAAAGTCGGCCTCGTCCCAGCTGCCGTCTTGCTTCTGCGTTTCAATCAAATAACGAATGCCACGGGCCACGGCTTCGTGGTCGGCGAGGCCGGCCGCGATGAGCCCCATCACGGCCCACGCCGTTTGCGAAGGCGTCGCGTTGCCGCTGCCGCGTAACCGCGGATCTTCGTACGTGTCGCACGATTCGCCCCACGCGCCGCCCGGCTGCTGACAACAGAGCAGCCAATTCGCCCCGGCCACCATCATCGGATCGTCGGGCGACATGCCGATCGCCTTCAAACCGGTGAGCACTTGCCAGGTGCCGTAGATGTAATTCACGCCCCAACGGCCGAACCAACTGCCGTCGGCTTCTTGCGACTTACGCAAATAGGCGACCGAGCGATCGACGGCCGGATCGCCAAGGCGTCGACCGAGCGTGCCCAAAGCTTCGAGCACGCGGGCCGCGAGATCGGGCGTGCTCGGGTCGATCATCGCGTTGTGATCGGCAAAGGGGACGTAGCACAACAGTTCCATGTCGTTGTCGCGATCGAAGGCGCCCCAACCGCCGTCGAGGTTTTGCATCGCCAACAGCCAACGCTCGGCCCGCTGCAATGCGGCCGTGGTGCGGGCCAGTCGCGAGGCTTCTTCCTCTTGCTCGAACGAACGGGCTTCGGCTTCGTCGACGAGATTTAATTCGGGCGGCGGCGACAGCGCTTCCGACGGCGGTACGAATTGCTGCGCCAACGCCATGGCGACCATGGCCGTATCGTCGACGTCGGGATAGAAGTCGTTTTCGTATTCGAAACACCAGCCGCCGCCGGCCGGAGCGTCGACCGTTTCGCACCAATCGCCTTTGCGGGTGACTTGCTTATCGAGCAACCAGCCGATCGCTTCGCGCATCGCCGGGTGGCTCGTCGGCAGACCGGCGTCGCCGAGCGCGCGCAGCGCGATGGCCGTATCCCACACGGGCGACTTGCACGGCTGAAGCCGCGCGGTCTTTTGCTCTTCAATGATCAACCCTTCGAGACGCTGCACGCAGTAGATCATCTCGGCCGAATCGTCGGCATAGCCGAGACACTTCAATGCGATGATGCTCCAGACCATCGGCGGGAAGATCGCGCCGAGACCGTCGCTGCCGCTGAAGCGCTCGACCATCCAGTTTTCGGCTTGCTTCAACGACCGCTTTCGGAGCGGCTTCAAGTTGCTGCGTTCGCAGAACTTGAAAGCTTGATCGACCCGACGGAACAAATGATCCCAACTGAAAAAGCCGGTGCCGCCCTGCAAACCCGGGCAGCGCAGCTTCGGCCAGTCGGCCGGATGCTTGAGAAACAGTTCGCGGATGCCTTCGTGCGGCTCCAGCCGCGCCGTCGGACGGTGAGCCCACATGACGGCCAGCGGCACGACGATCGTGCGGCTCCAGGCGCTCATGGAGTAGATGTTGATCGGGAACCACTTCGGCAGCAGCATCATCTCCGGAGGCACCGCCGGGCACTGGTCGTAGGAGATTTGTCCCAGCAGCGCGAGATAGAAACGCGTGAAGCTGTTCACGGCGTCGGCGCCGCCGTGAAGCAGAATCGCTTTGCGAGCGCGTTGCATTTCGGCGCTCGAGGGGTCGTGGCCGGTCAACTTGAGCGCGAAGTAGGCTTTGACGCTGATTGAGATATCGAGCTTGCCGCCCGGATACTGCGCCCACCCGCCGTCGGCGTTTTGTTTCGTGAGAATGTAGCGAGCGCACTTCAGCGCGATCTCACCGTCGTGCTTGCCGAGAAAGGCGAGCAAAAGGATGTACTCGCTCTCGAGGATCGTGTCGCCTTCGAGTTCGGCGCACCAATGCCCGTCCGACTGCTGTTCGCCGAGCAGCCATTGCCGAGTGCGAGAAATCGCGCGACGCAAAGGAGCCGCAAGCCGCTCATGTTCGGGCTGGGCCATGGTGAGCGTCGCAGGAGAATAAGCTACTCGTTGTCCGTCCGTGGACACGAGACGAATCTGACGGCTGTAATCCATGCCGATCGCTTCCAATTCGTGGTTCACGGGGCAACCTCCCTGTTGCGCCGGTCCGGCGACGCGTGGCGTCGGGACAACTGCGTAGCTTAGGACGAGCCGGGGGAAGTCACAAGGGGACTGCCGTAGGGGGAGACCTGCCGGCACTCGGTCTGGGATGCGGCCCGCTGAATGGAGGGCCGCGACGCCATGGTTCCGCGACACCGCGAGGCGCTGTCGGGGCCGGCCTCGCCCGGAATGCCGGCCGTTGCAATCGCTACAATCCGCACACTTGCCCCCTCACAGTCTTCGCAGCCCTTCCGCTTTACCAGGAATGAACTAAGCTAGACAGTTCGTTCAGGATGAGGTGTTCACGATTCGGAGGCCTGCCGGGCCGAATCTGCCGTTTCACTTCCGACTCTGGACGCGGAAATTCCACCTCCGAACCGGCCGCATTCATGCCCCACCCTGCTCGCCTGACAGGCATATTCACGCCGAACATCGTCACCCTCGACGATGCCGGCGAAATCAATGAAGCCGAGTTGCGCCGTTACACCGAGTGGCTCATCGGTAAGGGCGTGCATGGCCTCTATCCGAACGGTTCGACCGGCGAGTTTACGCGCTTCACGCCTGACGAACGTCGGCGTATCGTGGCGATCATGGCCGATCAGACCCGCGGCCGCGTGCCCATCTTGGCCGGAGCCGCGGAGGCAAACGTCCGCGAGACGCTGGCCGCTTGTGAATACTATCACTCGCTGGGCGTGCGGGCCGTGGCGATCGTTTCACCTTATTACTACAAGCTGAGCCCGGCCTCCGTTTACGCCTACTTCCACGAGATCGGCCGCAACACGCCGATCGACGTGACCCTCTACAATATTCCGATGTTCGCCTCGCCGATCGACGTGCCCACGGTGCGCCGCTTGGCGGAAGAATGCCCGAAGATCGTCGCCATCAAGGACTCCTCCGGCGACCTGCCGCACATGATGCGGATGATTCAGGCCGTGCGGCCGATTCGCCCCGACTTCAGCTTCCTCACCGGTTGGGAAGCGGCCTTGCTGCCGATGCTGCTCATCGGTTGCGACGGCGGCACCAACGCCACCAGCGGCGTCGTGCCCGAAGTAACCCGCAAGCTGTTCGATCTGGCCACGAGCGGACGGATCGATGAAGCCCGCGAGCTGCAATACAAGCTGTTGAAGTTATTCGACGCGATGCTCTACTCGGCCGACTTCCCGGAAGGGTTCCGGGCAGCGGTCGGGCTGCGCGGCTTCCGCACCGGCTACGGCCGGCAGCCGCTCGCCGCGCAGCAGCACGAACAACTGGCCGCGCTCCGCAATACGCTGCAGTGCATCCTGGCCGAAAGCGGCTTCGCCGACGAACCGGTCGGCGGCTGCGTTCCGCAAGCGTCCGCCAACGGCGCTGCGACGAATTCCGACGAAGTCGGCCGGATCGTCGAAGGCGTGATCGCCGAACTCAAACGAAGAGGAATCGCCTAGAAAGGCAAAAGCGAAAGGCAAAACGCAAAAAGTACGAAAGTTCGCTTTCGACTTCCGCCGTTTTGCATTCTGACTTTTGAATTTTGACTTCCCCATGAATTCTCTCGCCCTACTTGAAATCAGTAATCTTTCGCCGTCGCTGATCGTCGTCGATCGGTGCGTGAAGACGGCGAACGTCCGCGTGGTGTCGATCGAAAGCACCGACGGACAAGCGCAATGCATCAAGCTGCTCGGTTCACCGAGCGACGTCCGCGAAGCGGCCGAGCAAGGCGTGGCGCTGGCCAAACAAATGGGAGCGACCGCCTTCTGGTCGGTCATTCCCAATCCGCTCGAAGAAATCGCCAAACTCATCAAGAACAAGCCCGCGTTTAGTCCCACGTTCGGCGACTACGACACGCGCGTCCCCAAGGAGAACTCCATGAATCCCATCGAGTCGATCGGTCTGCTGGAAACCCAAGGTCTCGTGGCCGCTCTGCACGCGACGGACGACATGCTGAAGAGCGCGTCGGTAAAGCTCGTCGGCAAAGAGAAAATCGGCTCGGCCTACGTGACGATCATGATCAAGGGCGACGTCGCGGCGGTGCAATCTGCGATCGCGACCGGCAAGGCGACCGTGGAGCGTCTGGGCGGAAAGTTGATCCTGGCCGACGTGATCGCTCGCCCGCATCCGGACCTCGCGGCGCTGCTGCCCGCGTAAGTCGGGTCGAGCGCAGTGAGGCCCATGCGGAAAGCACATTCCTCAGCCGGGCAAAATATAGATCGGCGCTTTCCCCCTCATCGGGCGGTGAAAGTAATCGCCATGACGTTACGGGCCGAGCGGCAGTCGCAACGTGAACTGCGCGCCGCACTCGGCTTCATCGCAAGTGAGCGTGCCGCCGTGGTTGGTCGCGATGCGCCACGCTTTTGAAAGACCCATGCCGAGCCCTCGGCCCGCTTCCCGACCGCTGTAGAACGGGTCGAAGAGGTGTTCGCGCACTTCCGGGGCGATGCCCGGTCCGTCGTCGCGAACGATAATCTTGGCCGCCGCCTGCGCGCCGTCGGTCGTTCCTCGCAGTTCAACGGAGATCGCTCCGCCCGCTGCGAGTACGTTGAGCCCGTTGTCGACGACGGCCCGGACTGCGACGTGGATTTGTTCGGCGTCGACTTCCGCGGTCAGCGGCGCCGACTTGCCGACCCGCTCCAGGCGTACGCGGGCCACTTCCGCCTTCGGCCGGAGCGAATCGACGGCGGCGGCGACAAGGGTCGAAAGATCGCACGGCGTTTTCCGCGGCAGCGGCGGCCGAGCGAACAACATCAGATCGGCGATCATCTCGTGAATCCGCATCGCTTGCGTGCGGATCACGGCTAAATCGCGGCGACGTTCCGGATCCCGCTCGTCGCGCAGGAGCAATTGAGCCCGGCCCGATATGACGGCCAACGGGTTGTTGATCTCGTGCCCCGCGCCGGCCGCGAATTCGGCCAGCGCTTCCAGCTTCGCCCGCAACAGATCGGCGTCGTCGTACGTCGCCATCTTACGGGAGCTTTACCGAGTCGTCGCGGTTTCGATATCGAGCAAGCGGCACATCCGCTCGATGAGCACGTCGACTTCGAACGGCTTGTGGAGGAAGTCGTTGGCGCCGGCCGTCTTCAGGTCGGCGATCTTGTCCTCTTCCACCATGCCGGAGATGCAGATGATTTTCACTTCTTCCGGCGTGTGGTCTTTACGGACGCGCTGACAAACTTCCTTACCGTTGATGTCCGGCAGCATGACGTCAAGAACGATCAAATCCGGACCGTATTCTTTGACCAACATGCCGGCATCGAAGCCGTTGTTGGCGATGCGGACCTCGAAGCGGCCGTCGCGTTCGAGCACGTCGGAAATCAGTTCGACCAACTCGGCGTCGTCGTCGACGAGGAGCACCTTCCGCTTGCCGCTCTCCAGAGCGTCGGTCGGAATGCCGTTATCCTTCATGAACGCGAACAACTGATCGCGCGGAATGCGGCGGAAACGGCTGCCGGGAACGCGGAAGCCCTTCAATTGGCCCGAGTCGAAACAGCGAATGATCGTTTGCTGGCTGACCTTGCAGATCTTCGCGGCTTCGCCGGTCGTAAATACGGTTTTCATGCGCCCTCAAATCCTTCTCCTGGTTCGCACTTGCCGACACCAGTCAAAAAGCGGGACCTTAGCAAAGCGCCCGTGCCACAGCGCCCCTAAAGTTCCTAATCCTCCGTGTTACGCTATTCAGACGGCCGTAGGGTGCACGCGTAGCCCGTAAACCGTTTACAGCGCAGACTCTTTGCAAACACCGACAACTCTGCAAACATCTACAACGCCGTAATCATCAGCGACGGCCGTTGTTTCCAGGTTTGCCGATTTTACCGGCTGTAGGGATTATAGGAACGGGCGGGGGTGAGTCAATACCGATCCATCCAATGCAAACCCTGTCCTTCAATGAAGTTACGACGCAACAACTGGACACCGGGACTGCGCCGGCCGCCGGAAGCTGAAAAGCCGGGCACCTCGCCGGCGGATGAGACGCGCCCCACGACAACCGGCTTTTTAGGAACGAGGGAAGCGGCACCGGGCAGCGAGTCGAATGCCCAATGTCAATCAAGCTTGGACAACCGCTTCGCTTCCCCGCTGACACGGACGCGGCGACAACGAGCTGACGCACTAGATTTTCTTTGCGATCAGGAAGTAGCCCAAAGGAAACTGCCGCTTGGTAGCGTCCGAGAACTTTCGCCCGATTTTCAGCCGCAACAGGAGCGCCGTCAGCCATTGCGCGCCTAATGCTAGAGGCCGGCCGAAGAGGGGCGCGCCGCCGACGGCGCATTTCGCGAACACATCCGCCATGACTTCCGGAGCGCCGCCGATCGACTCCAAGTGAAGAAGCTGAAGTCCGGCCTTTGAAACGAAGCGCCGTAGGGCAAATTCCGTATAGCGATAGAAGTCGAACGGTGTTTCGTGCAGCCAATAGTAAAAAGGGACGTTCATCAACAACGTCGCCGACGGTCGCATGATTCGGGTCATTTCCGACCAGAGCAACTCAGGCTGCGGTAAGTGCTCCAGCACGTCGGACAGAATAATAGTGTCAAACTCCTCGTCGCCGAACGGCAAGGGCTGGGAAAGGTCGCACTCAAAGTCAAGAAACTCGTTCTTATGAAGAGTGTTGCCCCAATCGACGCACACGACTTGGCTGCTCAAATCTCGATATGCTTCCCAAAGAGGAACCTTGCCGCAACCGAGGTCTAAGACGCGACCCCCGACGTGGTCGCGAAGGTGCCGCTGGTAATAGCCCGCGACGATATCGGCGACCAAGCGACTGCCGACGCCAAGCTCGGCGGGATTACGCGAACCTCGCAGCCTGCCGCCGTGAAACTCAAACTTACTCGGTCGCCAGCGCTCGACATTACGCACGCTTTGATCCTCAGCCGTCGCGCGCTCGAAACGAGCGAGAGACTATCAGCTCGACTCATGAGATCGCCGCCCATATCGACGACTTCGGCCGTCGAGTGAACGAAGCCAATTATGAATCGCGCAGACGCGAGTTCAATGCGGTAATCCCGATGCGGGGCTCGATTGAGCAACTACAGGAAAGCGCAAAACGGCGATTTCATCGTTTGGACGACGTCAGCCGTCAAGATAGACACGTACAAGGGCCAAATCAGCGGGGGTGATGCCGCTGATCCGCGCCGCCTGCGCGAGCGAGCCGGGCCGGACGCGGAGCAGCTTCTCGCGAGCTTCCGTGCGCAACTGCTTGATGGCTCCGAAATCGAACGAAGGGGGGATTCGTTTCTCGGCAAGGCGTCTAACGCGCTGGATTTCGAGTTCCTGCCGGCCGATGTAGCCTGCGTATTTCACATCGTTGGTCACTTGCTCGGCGGCTTCACGCGAGACAGCGGCCAATGCGGGGCAGCGCGCGACGACATCGGCCCAAGTTGAGTCCGGGTGGACCAAAAAATGAGCCAGAGTTTCATGGCCGACTTTAGTCCCTTCGATCACTTGCTTCGCTTGCTCGATTTCCGCCGACTTAGCGGCAAACCGGCGCCTACGCTCGTCATCGACCAATCCGACTCGTTCCGCCGCCGGAGTCAGCCGGCGATCGGCGTTATCGTGCCGCAGCGAAAGTCGGTACTCGGCCCGACTCGTGAACATGCGATACGGCTCATCGACGCCGCGCGTCACGAGGTCGTCGATCAACACGCCCAGATAAGCGTCGTTCCGCGCGAGTACGAGCGGCTCGGCGCCGCGCGCCGCCAGCGCCGCATTCGCTCCGGCCAAAAGCCCCTGGCCGCCGGCCTCTTCATAGCCGGTCGTGCCGTTGATCTGTCCGGCTAGGTAAAGCCCGGCGACACGCTTCGTCTCCAGACTTGGCCACAATTGTTCAGGCGGAGCAAAGTCGTATTCCACCGCGTAGCCGTAGCGCATGATCTGGGCTCGTTCCAGCCCCGGGATCAGACGAAATAGCTGATCTTGCACGTCGCGCGGGAGGCTCGTCGAAATGCCGTTCACGTACACTTCATGCGTCGCGCGGCCTTCCGGTTCGAGAAAGAGTTGATGCCGATCCTTATCGGCGAAACGCACGACTTTGTCTTCGATCGACGGGCAATACCTCGGCCCGCTCGATTGAATTTGTCCCGAATACATCGGCGCGCGATGCAAATTGGCGCGAATCAGGTCGTGCACCGCCTCGTTCGTATACGTGATATGACACGGCACCTGCGGTTCGTCGATGCGGTCGTTCAAAAAGGAAAACGGGCGCGGGTCTTCATCGCCCGGCTGAACCTCACAGCGTCGGTAGTCGATCGTCCGGCCGTTCAAGCGCGGCGGCGTGCCGGTCTTGAAGCGTCTCAATTCGATCCCGAGCCGAGTCAGCGCACCGCTGATTCCGGTCGTGGTCCCTTCTCCGGCGCGCCCGCCCGGCGTTTGCGCTTCACCTGTGTGCATCAACGCACGAAGGAAGGTACCGGTCGTGATGACGACGCGATTTGCGCCATAGAGCGCCCCGCCCCGAACGGCGACCCCGCGAATTCTCGCACCTGCGCTCGTTTCTTCGACGACGAGATCTTCGACGACTTCCTGCCGCAAATCGAGATTCGGTTGCGATTCGATCAAGCGCTTGATTTCGTTCTGATAGGCTCGCTTATCGGCTTGGGCGCGCGGACTATGCATGGCCGGGCCCTTCCGCAAATTCAGCATGCGGAATTGAATGCCGGTCTTATCGATGGCAAGTCCCATCAAGCCGCCGAGGGCGTCGATCTCGCGCACGATCTGCCCTTTGGCGACGCCGCCGATCGCCGGGTTGCAACTCATCTGGCCGACCGTGTCGAGACTTACGGTGAGCAGCGCGGTCCTGGCTCCGAGCCGAGCGGCGGCGGCCGCCGCTTCGGTTCCGGCGTGGCCGGCGCCGATGACAATGACGTCGTAGTCGTATTGGAATGGATGCATAAGACCGGCCATTTTAGCTCAAGCCGGTCGGTTGCGAGAGGCCGCGCAGGGAAAAGGCCCCCGACGGTAGCCGAGGGCCTGGAGAGAAGAAGTTTGGGGGGTTTCGGGCTGATCGCGGCAAGATTCGATTAGTTTTGCACCGTACGGCCGACCAAAGCGGCGTCGGCCTCAGGCGCTTGCAGTACGAGATCGTACAGGCCGTCAATCGGTTGCGGCGAAATCAAATGTTTCTCGAAGTGTTTCATAAGCAGTTCGCCCGTCGCGAACCCCCGAGCCGTTCCGGAATGCAATGCTCCGACCACGTCGCCCACGGCGTCGATGCAGTGGCTCACATCCTTCGTCTTCGTTTTGATGAGCGTATTCTGAGCCGAATTATAGATCTTGTATTTCACCTCGCCCGAATCGAGTCGCGCGATTTGCTTCATCGCATCGCCATACATTGCAGCATCGATTTCGTAAGGACCCCAGTGGCGGACTTCGGTCTTCAAGCGGCGGGCGAACTCAAGAGTTTCACCGAGACTGTAGTTCTTTCCTTTCGTCGCGAAGATTCCCAGTTTCAGCGTCTCACCGAACTTGGCGGGAAGCCAACTGATCGTACGGACGTCGACGTCGCTCCGCGAGGCGCCGACAAGCGAATTTGCCTCGGCGGGAACGCGAACGAATGTCGCGAACGTGTGAGTCTTTAGCGCGTTATTGTGACCATCTTCGTAGGCAAATACTGTCACGAAGTAGCGATCGGTTGGGCGCGCCTGAGCGCGAGCTTCGGCCGACCCGGCGGAGCAATACGAAGAACCGGCGGCGACGGCCGCGGCGAGAATCAAGCCGGAAACAAGAATCACGTTGCGAGTCATTGCAGCACCTCGAAAGTTTTGAGGAGGCCGATCGTTTGATGCCAAAAACGTCGCCGCGTTTCAGATGGCCTACGACGTTTCCAACAGGCAATACAGCCGACGATCGCCAATCCAACAGACTTGCTAAGGTGCTAAAGAAAAATCTGTGCCGGAATCCGACTCGGCGTCAGTGCCGCCCGTAAAAATGCCGCGTTGTTCGTAACGCAACTCTCGACTTGAAGCGATGTTGCGATACCGATTTTCCACGGCCTGCGGCCCTTCTTTCGGGCTGGAAGAGTAAACCCATCCCCTGGACGTTTGCCGACCAAGCAGTGGAACAATCCGAGCATTTTCACGGCAACGAATAGGCGAAAGCGGCGAATCCGTAATTCGAGGCGAGTTTAGCGGCCGGCTTCGCGCTTTTGCCACAAGATCACGCGCGGGGGCCCGCGATCGACTTCGAGCAGCCCCCAGACCTCCATCATCTTGTTACCTTCAATGCGGTAGACGAAGGAGCGCGGCAACTTACCGCGTTGCACTCCCATATCGGGGCCGGCGGTGATGACCGACGTCAAAATGGTGAATACCCGTAGCGGGCCATGTCGTTCAAGTTGAAACGTCGAAGCATGGGAATGAACGACGTTGCCTGCCGCGTCGTACTGCGTGACGACGTCGGCCTCGCCATCGACTTTCTTCTCGACGCGCATCTTCACTCCGGCCGCGTTGGCGTACTCATAAAGCCAAACGCCCTGCATCTCGGCGAGATCGCGTTCGGCAGGGGTCGCCTCGGTCGGATCGACGGGGCGCTCGACGCGCGGGGCGTCGTCTTTCAAGGCGGCCGACTGCGGAACCGCCGCACGACACACTGAAGCTCCCGCTATAAGGAGCACCGCCAAAACGCAGAAGCGAGACGACATGGAACACCTCGCAATGGTCGCAAGAAAACGGATTCACCGGCGAATCTGCACGCTCGGCGATTCTATCGCATCTCTCGACTCGTTCCCAAGCGAGATTACGATAGCAAGCCGCTATTGAGCGTCGTCATGTCGTCGACCGGACCTCATCGCACACTTCGGGACAAAATAAAAATGAGCGGCCTACGCCTTGCGATTCTCGGATTGGTCGTTTTGGCAGTCCTCAGTTTAGGAGGCTCGGCCGCACCGGCCGCCGATGCGCCCCGCAAGCCAAACATCGTTTACTTCCTAATCGACGATCTCGGCTTCACGGATCTGGGCTGCATGGGAAGCAAGCTCTACGAAACTCCGAACATCGATCGGCTCGCCGCGGAAGGCATGAAGTTCACGCATGCCTACTCCGCTTGCACGGTTTGCTCGCCGACCCGCGCGGCGACGCTGACCGGAAAATCGCCGGCGCGACTGCACATCACGGACTACATTCCGGGCCGCGAACGCCGGTTCGCCAAGCTCAAAGTTCCGGAGTGGACGATGTATCTGCCGCTCGCGGAGACGACGATCGCCGAGGTTCTCAAGCCGGCCGGCTATGCGACGGCCTCCGTCGGCAAGTGGCACCTCGGCGGCGAAGGATTCGAGCCGACGCGGCAAGGATTCGACGTCAACATCGGCGGCGACGGGCGCGGCGCGCCGGCGAGTTACTTCGCGCCTTACAACATTCCCGGCCTCGCCGAAGGCCCGGCCGGCGAATCGCTGACGGAACGATTGACCGTCGAGGCGGAAAAATTCATGGAAGAGAATCGGGACCGACCGTTTTTCGTCTACTTCCCGCACTACACGGTTCACACGCCGCTCGAGGCCAAGCCGGAAGTCGTCGCAAAGTACGAAGCGAAGATCGCCAAGCTCGGACTTACTCCGAAGGCGAACGCGACTGGGGTGCGCGACCTGCAAACGCAGCATCCTCAACGCAATGCCGTCTACGCCGCCATGATCGAAAGCTGCGACGACAGCGTGGGCCGCATCCTGGCGGCGCTCGAACGGTTGAAGCTGACCGACGACACGATCGTCGTCTTTACCGGCGACAACGGCGGTCTCATGAGCTCGACCGACAATCGGCCGGCGCGCGTCGGCAAAGGCTCCGAGTATGAAGGAGGCGTACGTGTGCCGCTCATCGTGCGTTACCCGCGGGCCGTTGCGGCGGGCACCAGCTCGGACGCCGCGACGATCAGCATGGACGCCCTGCCGACGCTTTGCGAATTCGCCGGCGTGCCGCCGCCCGTCGGACCGCTCGACGGCGAGAGCCTCGTGCCGCTACTCAAGCAAACCGGCAAACTCGCCCGCACCGACCTCTTTTGGCACTATCCGCACTACCACGCGGGCGGCGCGACACCCTACGGAGCCATCCGCTCCGGCGACTGGCGCTTGATCGAATACTACGAAGACGACCGCATCGAACTCTACAACCTGCGCGACGACGAAGGGGAACAAAACAATCTAGCCGCAGCCGATCCGACGCGTGCCGACGAACTGCGCAAGCGTTTGCATCAGTGGCGTGAGAAAGTCGGCGCGCAGATGCCGACGCCGAATCCCCAAGCCGACGCGGCCAAAGACGCCGCAGACAAGAATGTCCGAAAGGCCAAGGTTCGGCGACCGGGCGTCGGGTGAGTTTTGACTCACGACGTCGAGCGAAGGCGTCGATTTCATCAGATCGCGGCCCCTTACGCGCCTCCCATCCCGAGGCTCCCGGCGCGGCGAGGCGCAAACTATAATCGTCGCACCGCCCGCGATCCCGCCTCAAGCTTGGAGCCTGCCGTTATGCTGCGTAGTTCATCGTTGGTCGTCGTTTGCATGCTCGCTGCCGCCTGGTCGCGCCCCTCCGTCGCGCAAGATTTGCCGCGGCATGCCCACGCGCGCCTGATGTACTATCTCGACGACGCCGGGCGAGAGCAGCCCGTCAAGACGGCGGCCGATTGGGAACGCCGCCGCCTGCAGATTCTCGACGGCATGCAACAGGCGATGGGACCGCTGCCGCCCGAGATGCGGCGCGGCACGCCCGATGCGCCGACTCCCGCTACGCTCGACGTCCAGGTCGTCGAGACGACCGAGCAGGACGGCGTACCGCGGCAAACGATTTCCTTGGCGGCGCGCAACGGCGAACGGGTCACGGCCTACGTCTGGACGCCGAAGAACATTCCGGCGGGCGAGCGCCGGGCCGCGATGCTCGCCCTGCAGCCGACGGGCGACCTGGGCAAAGGGATCGTCGCCGGGTACGGCAAAGCCAACCGCGGCTACGGCATCGAGCTTGCCAGGCGGGGCTACATCGTCGTCGCGCCGGACTATGTCTCCTTCGGCGATCAAAAAGCCCACGACTTCGCGAAAGACGACTACGCGAGCGGCACGATGAAAGGCATCGTCGATCACATGCGGTGCGTCGACTATCTCCAAAGTCGCGACGACGTCGACGGCGAGCGAATCGGCGTCGTCGGCCATTCGCTCGGCGGCCACAATTCGATGTTCGTCGCCGCTTTCGATCCGCGCATCAAGGCGATCGTTTCCAGTTGCGGCTGGGACCCGGCTCACCATTACTACGACGGCAAGAAACTGGCCAACTGGGCGCAGCAGCGTTACATGCCGTGGATCGTCGAGAAGTTCGGGGCCGACGCCGATCGCTTGCCGTTCGATTTCTACGAAATCGTCGCCGCGCTCGCGCCGCGCCCCTTCTTCACGAACTCGCCGCTCCGTGACTCCAATTTCCAATACAAAGGAGTCAAGAAAGCGGTCCGCGTAGCACGCGAGGTGTACGAGTTGCTGGGCGCGCCGCTGGATCTGCAGGCCCGCTACCCCGATACCGAACACGATTTCGCCGACCCGCAGCGTCGCGAGGCCTATGCGTTTCTCGATCGGGCGCTGAAGCACAAGCCGACGGCGACCGTGCCGGCCTATGAATTGGGCGATCGCACGCTTGTGCAAATCAAGAGCACGGCCGACGGCACGGAGCAACCGAGCTACGTCACGACGCCGACCGGCTACACGCCGGAAAGCGGGGCGACGGGCATCCTCGTCAACGTCCACAGTTGGAGCGGCGACCTGAATCAACGCGACCTCGAACTCGAACAAGCGGCCAACAAACGCAAGCTGATTTTCGTCGCCCCGAATTTCCGCGGGCCGAACAAAACGCCGGAGGCTTGCGGTTCGAAGCTCGCCCAACAAGACGTGCTCGACGCGGTCGATTACGTCAAAAAGAACTACAAACTCACGACGACCGACGTCTTCCTCACCGGTTCGTCGGGAGGCGGGCACATGACGATGCAGATGGTCGGCAACCATCCGCAGTATTGGACGGCCGCGAGCGCGTGGGTCGGCATCAGCGATCTAACGGCCTGGCACGAGCGCCACGCCAAAGACAACTACGGCGCGATGCTCCGCGCAGCTTGCGGCGGAGCGCCCGGCACCAGCGCCGCAGTCGACGCCGAGTACACCTTCCGTTCGCCAAAGACGCACCTGGCGCAAGCGACGAGCGTGCCGCTCGAAATTGCAGCGGGCATCTACGACGGCCACGCCGGCAGCGTGCCGGTGAGCCATTCGATCTGGGCCTTCAACGCCGTCGCCGCGGCCAACGAAGCCAAAGCCGGAGCGAGCGGCCCGAGCGAAGTCGTCGACGAGGCGACGATCGCCAAGCTCTGCGCCCCGCCCTGGCGGTTGCTCGCTCCCGGAGCCGACGAGGAACAACTCGACACGACGTATGACCGCACGATCTACTTCCGCCGCTCTTCCGGCCGTTGCCGCCTGACGCTCTTCGAAGGAGGCCACGAACGCCTGCCGCTCGCCGCCTTCGATTGGCTCATGAAGCACGCGACAACGGCTCAATAAAACAAAGCGGCGCGCGTTAGCAGCGTGTTCCGGCCGCGTTCTGCCTTTTGCCTTCCGACTATTCCGCGATGTCCGTCAACGATCACAATCGACGAGCCTGGGATGCGCTCGTCCGCAAGAAGCAGGTGTTCACGCGCCCGGCTCAAGATGACGAGTTGCACGACCCGCTCGGCACGGTCGACGGCGCCGGCTGGCTCGGCGGGAGCGTGGCCGGCAAGCGTGTGTTGTGTTTGGCTTCCGGCGGAGGGAGCCAGAGCATTCTCTATGCCGCTGCGGGGGCCGAGGTCACCGTCGTCGATTTGAGCCCGGCGCAGCTCGCGCTCGATCGCCAAGCTGCGGCCGAGCGCGGGCTGCAAGTTCGCACCGTTGAAACCTCGATGGAAGACCTGCGGGCGTTGGCCGACGCTTCGTTCGACGTCGTCATCCATCCGGTCAGCACCTGCTATGTGCCCGACGTGCGTCCCGTGTTTAGCGAAGTGGCCCGCGTCTGCACGGCCGGCGGCCTCTACATCAGCCAACACAAAACGCCGCAGAGCTTACAAGCCGAGCAGCGGCCAAGCGGCCGCGGTTACGAACTTACAGAGCCGTACTACCGCAGCGGGCCGTTGCCGCCGGTCGCCGGGAGCCGACTACGGGAGGAGGGAACGCTGGAGTTCCTTCACCGCTGGGAAGAAATCGTCGGGGGCATCTGCCGCGCCGGTTTTGTGATTGAAGACTTCCTAGAGCCGAAGCACGCCAAACCGGAGGCGGCTTCCGGCGAATTCGGCCATCGCGCGATGTTTATTGCGCCGTACGTGCGGATCAAGGCTCGCCGCACGGCCGCCGCAAGCGGACCAATCGCCGGCGGCTCGAAAGGTTCGGCCATCTGGATGCCGGAGTAACGACGTTTTCGTCTCGTCGTTTGTTGCACAAGGCGAATCGGCGTGATCATAATACGCGCCGCTTCGCCCCATTTCTTTCCGATTCTCGGAACCGTGCCAGGGAGTTCTCGCCATGTCGCGCGCGCTCGCTCGTGTCGTCGCGTTGGGTTCGATTTCGTGCCTCGCTCTGACGCTGTTGCCGCTCGCGGTCTCCGCCGACGACGGACGCGCGGTAAAATCTCGGCCGGTTGGGAAAGAGCGGCCCGCCGTCGACAAGCAACCTACCGACGCGGCGAAAGGCCATAAGCCCACGACGGACGACGAGCGTCCGGCCGCGGCGGCGAAGTCGAGCCTCCCCAATCCGGCCGATGGTCACGAGCCGGCAATAGAGCCGAAGCCTGAGAAGGGGCGGAAACCCGCGTTCGAATTGCCGCCCGGCAAGGTCGTATTCGCGCAATCCGACGTCGAGCGGCGTATCTTTTCGGCGCTCGACGAGCCGACCGAAGTTCAGTATCTCGACACGATCCTGACCGACATCGCCATGGATATCGAACTGCGTCACAGCATTCCCGTCGTCGTCGACGGCGCGGCGCTCACCGCCGCAGGCAAGGACAAGACGCTGAAACTGAGCGGGGCGCGTCGCGATGTTTCGTTGCGCAATGCGCTGCGAACGGTCCTCGGCGCGGAAGACCTCGCCTGCATCGTCCGCAACGACGCCCTCGTCTTCACGACCAAGGAGGCCGCGAAGAATTGGGCGCCGATCCGCATTTACCAGATTCACGATTTGCTCGCCGATGAGCAACAAGCGGGCCTGGAGCGGCTAGTCGACTTGATTTGCTCGACGATCGAGCCGGAGTCGTGGCGCACGGCGGGGGGCACGGCCGGTGAAGTGCGGCCGTTCGTCGGCCCGGGATTAGTCGTGCTCGTCATTACGCAAACCGAAGACGTCCATGAAAAGATTGCCGGATTGCTGACGACGCTCCGCGAAGCCCGCGACGCGACGGTCGAAGCGGCCCAACGCGACGCCGCCACGCGTCCGAAGTCGCCTGCCAATAGCGGCGGCGGGTTCTTCTAATCACACACTTTTTCGTTTCGTCGCGCTCGCCTCGCAAGCATAATCGACTGGGCATTAAGTCCTGGAAGGCGAATGCTCACCCCGGCGTGCCCGGCGGCGGAATGTTCTAGTGCGCTGTCGGCCGTGACATTACGGGTCGGCATACGATCGATCATTCCAAACGAACAGATCATCAATGCGCAACTTCCAATGGGAGGGGAAGGCTCCTGCCGAGCCGTCTGGCAGGTTTGCCGTCGAGAAGCGGCTCGGCGGGAGCCTCGCCCTCCCGTCTATTCCTCAGTGGCGCTCGCGCATGGTGTAAGCCGCGTTTCGTTTGTGAGCGTTCGGGGCCATTGTTTCGCGGTGCGGCGGCGACGCCGCTCGAATCGCCCTTCGCAGGAACGCCTCGATGCCGCGCCGAATTCTTGCCCTCGTCTCGCTCGTTGCTCTCTTCGCCGCATCGCTTTCCGTCACCGGCGGTGACGAGCCGACGAAGGACGAGCCTGCGAAGGACCGGCCGACGAAGAAAAAAGAAGTCTCGCCGCTCGATCTCCCGCCGGGTCGCGTGATCTTTCAACAAAGCGCGACGGAGAAGCAAATTCGCGACGCGCTCGCGCAACCGGCGACGATCGATTACACCGGAGTGGATTTGGAAGCGATCGTCGCTGACTTGCACACTCGCTACAAAATTCCCGTTGCGATCGACGAGCGGGCGCTCAAGGCCGACGGCAAAGGTCCGGAAACGACCTTTCACGCCCGCCCGAGCGCCGATCGCCTAGCGATGGCGCTCGACACATTGCTCGATCCGCACGACCTGACCTACACCGTCAAGAATGATCAACTACTCATCACGACGAAAATCGCCGCGGAGTTGATTAGGCAAACGCGCATCTACCAGATTCACGATCTAGTGTGGAGCACCAATGGAGGATTCTTGGGGATAGATTCGGTCATCGAATTGCTCACCATGACGATCGAACCGGAGACTTGGCGCGAAGCGGGAGGAACGCAAGGCGAGATCAGGGAATTCATGTCGGCGGGAATCGTGGTGCTCGTGATCACGCAAACCGAGCAAGTCCACAACCAAGTGGAAGCGACGTTGAATGACTTGCGTGCGTCGCGCGAGCAGTCAGTCGCTGACTTCCAACGAGAGCATCCCGTGGGTTCGCTCATGCCGTTCCACGGCGGCGGCAATTTACCTTCGCCCGTCGCCGCCGCGCCGCCGTTCGCCGATCCGTCCCCCGTTCCCCCGCGCATGGAACAAGTGGTCGAGGCCGTCACGGCCAACAACCGACTCGCCGTCGAGCTGTTCCGGCGCTTGGCCGATCCCGCAAAGAACGGGAAGAACATGATCGTCTCGCCGCTCGGGCTGACGACCGCGCTCGGACCGCTCTACGTCGGCTCGGCGGGCACGACCGAAGCGGAATTTCGCGACAAGTTGCAACTGCCGCCGCAAGATGAATTCCATCCGCAAATGGAACGCTTGACCGCCTGGCTCACGGCGCAAGCGAGCAGCCGGGGCTACCGCGTTCGCATGCGGACGCATTTGTTCGTGCGGCCCGACGAACCGCTGTTGGCGTCGTTCGTCGAAGTCACTTATCGCGCTTACGGCGTCACGCCGACGGCGCTTGCTTTCGATAAAGACCCCGCCGCGGCCAAGACTCGCATCGAAGATCGGATTCGCGACGACTTCTCCGGGTTTCTTAATCCGAGCGGACTGACCGACGCGATCGACGAAGACACGCGGCTGGCCGTGCTCAACACGATCGACTTTCGCGGGCGCTGGGCCGAGCCGTTTTCGGAATCGAACACGCGCACGCTGACGTTCCATTGTCCTTGGGGCATTGTGCAGACGCGGATGATGCGGCAAACGACGTATCTTGATTATGCCCGCAGCGACGGCTGGCAGATCGTAAGCAAAGCCTACGACGGCGATCAATCGGCGGGACGAATGTCGCTCGTGGTCGCGCTGCCCGACGGCGACATCCGTTCGTTCGCGCAGTTGGAGCAAGGGCTTACGCTTGCGGCGCTGGAAAGCCGGCTCGCCGTGGTCAAACGGACGCTCGTCGAATTGACGTTTCCCAAATGCACGTTCGACGACACGCACGAACTGAAGACGACTCTCGCGGCGATGGGCATTCAGCACGCCTTCGGCGGCGACGCGAACGAGTCGGCGGATTTCAGCAAGATCAACGGACGGCGAACGCTCGCCGTCGCCGATATCCGCCAAAAGGCGAAGATCGAGTTTAACGAGAAAGAAACGCACGCCGCGGCGGCGACGATCGCGATTGGCGGGTTCGGCGGCGGCTTCGCACAGCCGGAAGTGCCGGTCGTCGTGCGCTGCGATCGGCCGTTTCTATTTCTCATTCGCGACGACGTCACCGGAGCGATTCTCTTCATCGGTCGGGTCGTGTCGCCGGAGCCGTCGCTCTAGGGACGTGTCTGCAAATGCGATTTTGCGAATTGACGGGAGGGCGAGGCTCCTGCCGAGCCGTCTGGAGTCGTGCGTTTGTCGTCGAGAAGCGGCTCGGCGGGAGCCTCGCCCTCCCGATTACAGACGCGCCGCAACAATTCGGCCGGGCTTCGCCGGCCGGCTTGTCAAACGATTGGGCGTGGGGGAAGATGGCGACGCCTGCGGCGATTCGACGAGTTTGCGGAACGCCGCGCAGAGGGCGTTTCCCCCGGACAAGCGTTTACGAAAGCCTCGCCGTGCCGACGGATGAATTGCAGCAGATCGTTTGTTGTTTCGGTCAGCCCGTGGCCGGCAACCCGACGCAGTACATGATGGAGAAGGCCTTCGCCAAGGCCGGGCTCGATTGGCGCTATCTGACGCTCGAAGTGCCCCCCGAGGCGCTCGTCGACGCCGTCGCCGGGCTCAAGGCGATGGGCTTTCGCGGCGGCAACCTGACGATTCCGCACAAGGTGGCCGTGATCCCCCTGCTCTCGCGGCTCACGCCCGCCGCCGAAATGATGCAGGCCGTGAACTGCATGCTCCGCGAAGGCAACGACTTGGTCGGCGAGAACACCGACGGCAAAGGGTTCGTGCAGTCGTTGCGGGAGGTGCTCGATCCGGCCGGCAAAAAGGTCGTGCTACTCGGCGCAGGGGGAGCCGCGCGGGCCGTAGGCATCGAAACGGCCTTGGCCGGCGCGGCGCAGTTCACCGTGGTGAATCGCAACATCGAACGCGGCGAGACTCTGGCCAAGCTCATTCAAGAGAAGACGAACGTGCCGACGACGTTCGTGCCGTGGCAAGGGGACTACGCTCCGCCTGCCGATACCGACGTGCTGATCAACTGCACATCGATCGGCTTGAACGACCCGAGCGGCCGCGTGCCGGTCGACTTCGCCGCGGTGCCGCAGACGTGCGTCGCGGCCGACGTGGTGTTCAATCCGGCCGAAACGCAGTTTCTTAAAGCAGCCAAGGCTCGCGGGTGCAAGACGCTCGACGGGCTCGGCATGCTCGTCAACCAAGGAGCGATCGCGTTCAAACAGTGGACGGGAGTGGAGCCCGACACGACGGTGATGCGCGACGCGGTCGAGGAATTCCTGGAAGCGTGAATTGGAAGTCAGAACGCAAAAGTCAAAATGCAAAACGGCAAACCAAGAATTTATCCCGTTTTGACTTTGGCATTTTGACTTTTAACTTTGCTTCGGCTGTTGCTGCGTGATGCAGTGGAACGCGCCGAGGCCCCAGACCAATTCCACGGCCCGTTGGCCGACGACTTTGCGATCGGGCAGCAAACGCCGCAAGGTGTCGAGCACCACTTGGTCGGCCGGGCAATCGAACTGGGCCGCGACGACGACGCCGTTGGCGATGTAGAAGTTGCAGTAGCTGGCCGGCAAGCGCTGGTCGTCGCAGAAGACGGCCGCAGGCATCGGCAGCGGCACCACTTCGAGCGGCCGGCCTTGCTCGTCTTTCGCAAGTTGCAAGCGGCGCAAGTTGTCTTGCAGCGGAGCGTAGTTTTCGTCGGCCGGGTCTTGCTCGACGACGCAGACCACGGTGCGCGGGCCGACGAAGCGAGCCAGTTCGTCGATGTGGCCGTCGGTGTCGTCGCCGACGATCCCTTCGCCGAGCCAGACGACGTTGGGCGCGTTGCAATAGTCGAGCAGATACCGCTCCATGTCGGCACGATCGAGCGTCGGGTTGCGGTTCTCGTTCAGCAGGCACTGCTCGGTCGTGAGCACGGTGCCGAGGCCGTTGAAATCGACGGCGCCCCCTTCGAGGATGATGCCCGGCTCGAAGCGGCGGTATTTGAGACTTTCGTTGATGCGGCGCGGCACGACGTCGTCGTGGTCGAACGGCGGGTACTTGCCGCCCCAGGCGTTGTAGCCCCAGTCGACCATCGCCGGCTCGGCCCCCGGCTTTGCGTTAACGAGGAACATCGGGCCGTGATCGCGCATCCAGGCGTCGTTCGTCGGGATGTCGTGGAGCGTGACGTTCGGCAAGCGGCCGACGAGCCGCTTGGCCTCGGCCATTACCTCGTCGCCGCCGGCGCAGATGTGCACCGGTTCATATTGCGAGAGCGTCGCCGCCAACTCGGCCCAAATACCCGGCACCGGCTCGAAATGGCCAGGCCAACTATTGCGGTTACGGGGCCATGAGAGCCAGGTCGCGGCATGCGGCTCCCATTCGGCCGGCATGCGATAACCGAGGGCGCGGGGCGTGACGGTAGCGGAGGTAGCGGTCAACTTTCAGGTTCCAACGATGAATTCAGAACGATGAGCGATGAACGGCGGACATCCGAGCGTTTCAACGCTCATCGTTCGCGTTCGGCCTTTACTTATTGGTCGGCGATGTAGCGCTTCGTCAGGTCGCCGTAGGCGTCGATACGCCGGTCGCGGAGAAACGGCCAATGCGTGCGGGCGACGTCGAGCAAGCTCAGATCACACTCGACGATCGGCGTTTCTTCCTTGTCGTGCGAAGCGCGATAGAGCAGGTTGCCGTACGGGTCGGCGACGAACGACGCGCCCCAAAATTCGATGGCCTGCTCCGTGCCGACGCGGTTGACCGCGCAAACGAACAGCCCGTTGGCGATGGCGTGGGACCGCATCATCGTCTCCCAGGCGTTGTGCTGGCTCGCGCCGTACTGCGCCTTCTCGGGAGCCTGCCAGCCGATGGCCGTCGGGTAGAAAAGAAGCTGCGCGCCGTGCAAAGCCGTGAGCCGGGCCGCTTCCGGATACCATTGATCCCAGCAGACGCAAACGCCGATGCGGCCGTAGCGAGTATCGATCGCCTTGAAGCCGAGATCGCCGGGCGTGAAGTAAAACTTCTCGTAGAACAGCGGGTCGTCCGGGATGTGCATCTTGCGATAGACGCCGGCCGAGGAGCCGTCGACGTCGAAAACGACGGCCGTGTTGTGGTAGAGGCCTGGCGCGCGGCGCTCGAAGAACGAGCCGACGACGACGACTTCGTTGTCGCGCGCCGCCTTCGCAATGGCTTCGCTCGCCGGTCCGGGAATCGGCTCCGCTTCGGCGAAGCGGGCATGGTCTTCGCTCTGGCAGGGATAGTGCCCGGGGAACAACTCCTGCAGGCAGACGATGTTCGCGCCGGCCGCGGCCGCTTCGCCGATCCGGCGGACCGCCTTCTCGACGTTCGGCGCCTTCTCCGGCGTGCAACTCATCTGCACCAGGGCGACGTTGACTTTCTCGTTCGGTTTCATGCGCTTCGGGGGATCCTACGGAAGACGCGCATCACAAGCGATGCGGCTAAACATTGCCCAGACACTCGGCGGCCACTACGCGCGCGCTCCCGGTGATGTTACCGTGACGGCGGCGGAGCGCAAAGGAGTCTTACCATTACGCACGGCGTCGCAGGATTGTTCGTCACCGGAACCGGCACGGGAGTCGGCAAGACCCAAGTCGCCGCGATGATCGCTCGCGCACTCGTCGCCCAGGGTCGCAAAGTCGGCGTCTATAAGCCGGCCGCAAGCGGTTGTTCGCGCGACGCTCACGGAGCGCTCACGAGCGACGACGCCGTTGCGCTGTGGGAAGCGTCAGGCAGGCCGGGGCCGCTGGAAAAAGTTTGCCCGCAGCTGTTCGCCGCGCCTCTGGCGCCGCATTTGGCCGCCAGGGCCGAGGGGCGGGAGCTTGATCTTGAGTTGCTGCGACTGGGGCTCGACTACTGGCGACCGCGGAGCGACGTGATCGTCGTCGAAGGAGCCGGCGGGCTGTTCTCGCCGCTGGGAGACGATCTCTTGAATGTCGACCTCGCGCTTGCCTGGGGATTTCCGCTGGTCGTGGTGGCGGCAAACAAGCTCGGCGCGATTCACGCGACGCTCGCGACGTTGCACGGAGCTTGCCACGCCGCGAGCACGGCGGGGCATCCGAGCCTGCATCGGCCGACGTTCGCGGCCGTAGTGCTCAACGACGTCGACGGCGCGAGCGACGAAATCAGCCGAGCGACGAACGCCGCGCAAGTGCGGCATTTCGCACACTCGTTTCGCGTAAACACGGTGCTGGAGGTCGGTCACCGAGCCGACCGGTTCAGCGAGCCGGTCGATTGGTTCAAGCCGGCCGGACAGCGGAAACCGATCGCGACATAACGCTCGTCGCCGCTAAACACTCGCCGCAACCGGAGCGGCGGTCGATTTTTCCTGCCGGCTTTCCGCTTGCGACGTGTCGACGACGAGTTGCATCGTCGTCGCCCAACGGCCTTGCGCGTCGGCCGTGATGTGCCAGTGCGGCATCAGGCAGACGGACTGGTGCACGAGTTCGAAGCCGCCTTCCGACTGGCTCACCGTTTCGATCGGATACGCCCACACGCTCGTCGCATCGGCGAAGCGGAGCCCCACGTCGATCCCGAGCCACTCGTCGACCAAGTGGACGCCGCGCATCGCCTTCAGATCGAGTTGCGCGCCCAGGTGGCCGAGCTTCTCGTGCCGGCCGTCGTGGAAGTAGCGATCGTCGCAACCCGGCGGCAAACCGGCGATGTTGAACTCGACGGCGAAATGAAACGTCGCATCGGGCGGCAGGCCCTCGATCAGGTAAGCGACGTCGATCACGCCGCTGCCGGCCTCCATCGTGAAACCCTTGGTGATCTTGAGCGGCACGCCCCAGGCGTTGCCGTCGCGCGTCAGGCGGGCCTGAATGCGATGCGGGTTGCGGAGCAATTTCGCTTCGTACCCGAGGTTCAAGAAATCGCCGCGCTCCATCGCTTCGCCGGCGACGACGGCGGCCAAGGTCGCTTCGTTGTCGAAGAAATGGTCTTGAAGCCCCTTGCGCTCGTAGGAGTCGTAGCGAATCTGTTTGTCGAGATCGGGCTGCTTGAAAATCACTCGATCGTGAATGCTCTTGGCGCCTTCCATTCTTTCACCGATGCCGGCCAGCACCTTACGATGGTAGGCTTCCGGCCGGCGCGCCAAGGTGGAGAGCAAGTTATGGCAAATGCTGCGCACGTCGAGTTCGTAAAGCCGGCCGCCGCGGTGCGGTGAAATCAGCGCCGCGAGCTTGTCGTTGGCGATGTAAATCTCCTGCCGCGCGTCGCAATTGAAGTCGCCGTGAAAGGCTTCGATCCACGGTTCCTGGGCGGCGGCCGGCCCGCCGCTCATCGCGCGATTGAGCAAGTTGTCGGCCGCGATCAAATGCGTGAAGATGGCATGACGCAAGTGCGGCAGATAGATGCCGCCGAACGCGCCGTGCCAATACGGGCAGTTGCATTGTCCGCGATAGAGTTCGGTGCGGGCCTGCTCGAGCAGATCGCGGTCGTGCCCGCCGTCGTCGAGCGCTTCTTGAAGCCGATTGCTGATCATCAGCATTCGAGAATACATCTCGTCGGTTTCGGGGTACTTCACTTTGAAGTTGCGCCAAAAGCCGCCGCGCATGAATTGCTTGAGCTGCGGCCAGCGATGGTCGTGCTCCATTTCATGCGAGACGTGTTCGTATTCCAGCAGCCGCTCGGCCGGCAACGCCCACTCCGTCATTTCGCGATAGCTGGCGTCGGGAAGATAAATCTTGCCGATCGGCGGCACCGAGTCGATCGCTTCGCCGAGCGTCGTGGTATTGATCCACGACGAGTTCTCGACGAGCGCATCGAAGAAACGGCGCAGCCAGCCGTCGGTATAAACGTGTTTGTAGGTGTCGGGCCAAGTGCCGAACTTCTCGCCGTCGTCGCCGAACACGACGACCGAGTTGGGATGCTCGTGGGCGATGGTGCGCAGATATTCGACGGCTTCGTGCGGCGGCTGAAACGGCAACAGGTAGCGAAGCCGCTCGCTGCCCGGATACACGGCTAAGACCCGGCCGTCGTCTTCGGTCACGTAGGAACCGTGCAGCTGGTGCGGCAGCAGGCCGGCGTTTTTGAAGTGGAAGTCGTCGAGCACGGTGTACTCGATGCCGGCCTCGGCGATCTCGCTGACGAGCGATTGTTCCCAAACGCGCTCCGGAATCCACATCCCGCGAACTTTACAACGGAGCCGCTGCTCGAGCCAACGCGTATAGGTGCGAATCTGGCCGACGCGGTCCCGCCGCGGGATCATCGGCAGAATGGCTTCGTAAAACGCCCCGCCGACGATTTCCACGCGCCCCGCCGCGACAAGTTCGGCTAATCGATCAAGATACTCCGGATGCTTCTCGGCGAGCCATTCCATCAAGCAGCCGCTCGTGTGGAGCGACATTTTGATTTGCGCAGGGTAAGCGGCGAAGACGTCAAGAAAAGGCTTGTAGCTATCGTGATACGCCTGCTCGATGACGGCATCGAAGTTGCCGACCGGTTGATGATTGTGGAACACCAGCGCGAGGCGTATAGGGCTCGACATGGCAAACTTTCAGGGCCTAAGAACTGGGGATGTCGCCGCGGCGAGCGGCGCGACTTAGGTGACGTGCGGAAGCCGAATGGGGAAATTGTAGCGCAAACGGCTGCAAAATCTGCGCCGACTTGCACTGCCGGCTCCCCTCAACTACGCTCGCCGCCCTAGGCGATGCTAAACCTAACATCGGCCATCGGATGCGGCCCAGGTCAGTTCGCTTTTTCGGCTGCCGCGGCGAACAAGGCTCGCAGGCTTCTTGCCGCCGTTTCCGGCGACACCGGATTGATATGCACCCCGGTGCCCCACTCGAAACCGGCCGCCTTCACGATTCGCGGCATAATCTCGACGTGCCAGTGATAGTGAGGTGCTCCGAAACTGTCAAACGGTGCGATATGTAGCACCCAGTTGTAGGCCGCACGACCGATGCCTGCGAAGTCGCACAATCTTTCCAAGCTTGCCAAACCGCGACGTAATAGCTTGCCGGCGTCGACCAGTTCCGCATCGCTTGCCGTGTCGAAATCGGCCGCATGTCGTCGCGGCAGCAGGCACATTTCGTAAGGAAATCGACTCGCGTAAGGGCAAATGAGCGCAAAGTCCGCCGTAGCCGCAACGATTCGCTCCCCGGCGGCGAGTTCCAGGCCGAGCAGTTCGCAGTAAGGGCAGCGCCTTCGCTCGTCGAACAACCGCCGGGCTCCCCTGAATTCCTCGGCCAAGAGGGTGGGAATCGCCCGCAGCCCGATCAACTGGCTATGTAGGTGCTCGATCGAGGCTCCTGCCGGCTCCCCGACATTTTTAAAGATTTGCACGTAGCGGAGTTGCGACTGAGCCCGTAGCTCGCGCAGCCGTGCCCGATAAACGCTCAGGACCGCCGTGGTTTGCTCCGCCGAAAGTTCAGCGGCCGACGCCAAGTGTGCGGGGGATTCGATGACGACATCGTGCACGCCTGCGGCCGGTCGCGAAAGAAACGGCCACTGCGGCGGATTCGCCGCATCGACGCTTCCCTTGCCGCCCGATGCCTCAGGCCGATCGAACAGCGGCACGACGGCCGGATAGCGGTTGGGGATCACGCGCACTTGCCAGCCGGGTCCGTTTGGCAAGCTGCCCGGCGTGCGCAACGATGTCGACAGTTCCCCGGGCGTGGCCGCTTCGCTCCCTTCGCAGAACGGACAAGCGCCGGCCCGACGCACGTCGGGCCGGTCGACGAACTCCTGCGGCCGGCCGCTACGTTCCTCGGCGATGATCACCCAGCGGTCGAGAACGGCATCGCGACGGAGATCAGGCATGAGGGCGGGCGCTGGGCGTCGGGCGCTAGGCGCTAGTTGAGACTAAAAGGCCGGAGTCGAAAGGCAAAAGTAAGCCGCGCCCGATTCTACGCGTCGACCGTCGCCTGTCGATGCGCCAGATAAAATGCTTGGCGATAGAGTTCGAGATACTCGTCGGCACTGCGGCTCCACGACCAGTCTTGCTCCATCCCGTTGCGGCGCAGCGCGGCCCATACCTCGGGACGACCGCGATAGAGTTCGCACGCGAGGGCCAACGACTCGCCGAGCCGATGCGCTCCGCCGTCGCCGAAAGTAAACCCCGTCGCCGTGCCGTCGGCGAGGGTCGCCGCGCTCGTATTGACGACCGTATCGGCTAAGCCGCCGACGGCGTGCACGACCGGCACCGTGCCGTACTTCAGCGCGTAGAGTTGATTGAGCCCGCACGGCTCAAAGCGGCTCGGCATGAGCAGAATATCGGCACCGGCGGTGAGCAGGTGCGCCATCGGCTCGCTGTATCCTTTCACGACGGCCACGCGATCGGGGTGCGCCGCCGCGGCGCGTTCCACCTTCTGCAGCAGCGCCGGTTCACCGTCGCCGGCGAGGAACGCCCACTGCATGTCGGAATCGACGATCCATTCATCGAGCACTTCCAGAATCAGGTCGACTCCCTTCTGCTCGACAAGCCGGCCGATGAAGGCGGCCAGCGGTGCGGCCGCGTCGCGGACGAGGCCGGTTTGTTTTTGCACCGCCTCCTTGCTTGCCGCTTTTCCCTCGGCGACCGTGGCCGAACTATAGTTCTTCGGCAACAGCACGTCGGTCGTCGGGTTCCAAATTGTGTCGTCGATCCCGTTGACGATGCCCCCGAGAACGTCGCTTCGGTAGCGCAGCATGCCGTCGAGACCGTAGCCGAAGTCGGGTGTCTGAATCTCCAAAGCGTACGTGTGGCTCACCGTGCTGATCGCGTCGGCGAACGCCAAACCGGTTTTCAACAAGTTCAACTTGCCGAAGGCTTCCATCTGCCGCCAGTTGAAGTAGCGCCAGTCGAGGCCGGTGAGCAGCATGTCCCAATGCCAAAACTCCCCTTGGTATTGGAGATTATGCACTGTGAAGACATTGGTGATGCGCTCGTAGCTCGGTCGATCGCGATACTCGATCTTGTGCAGCGCCGGAAGCAGTCCTGCGTGCCAGTCATGCGCATGCAGCACGTCGATCTCGAGCCCCAACAACCGAATGGACTCCATAACCGCGCGGCAGAGGAAAACGTACCGCTCGCAATTGTCCGCGTAAGCGACGTTCTTCTCGCCGTAGATTCCCGGACGGTCGTAGTAGTCGTCTTGCCGGACGAAGTAGACGTCGATGTTCGAATCGGGCAGCTTGCCGCGCAGCAAACCGCCGGCGACCTGCTTGCCCCCGATCGGCACGGTAAACTCTACGCCGACGTCGACGATCGGCAGTCCGCAACGGCGGATTTCACGATAGGCGGGGAGGAAAACGACGGGGCGTGCTCCCCGCTCCGCAAGCGCCTTGGGAAGCGCGCCGACGACGTCGCCGAGGCCGCCCGTTTTGGCGAACGGAAACGCTTCGCCTGCGGCAAAAAGTACGGTCGGGCGGGGATTGGGTTCGTCGACGAGCATGGGGAGTCCTAACGAGAAACGCCGCGTCGAAGCGCCTCTGCTCTTCGACGCAGCCGACTCCATTGTAGTTCGCGCCGGCGAAACGCCTCCCTAGCTTTTTAGAAACGCCTCAATCCCGGCGAAGCCCTTTTCCAGAGTTTTCATGTCGGTGGCAAATGAAAGTCGGGCGTAACCTTCGGCACCGAAGGCCGAACCCATCACTGTGGCTACTCCTTGCTGGGCCAACAGCTCCAGGCACCACTGCGCCGAGTTGTCGACCTGCACGCCGCCGTACTTGCGGCCGAGGTGCTTTTGGATGTTGAAGAAGGCGTAGAACGCCCCGCCCATGTTCGGGCAGGTGACGTCGGGCAGCGCCGCGATCCGCTCGCGCACGTATTCGCGGCGCTTCGCGAATTGGGCGAGCATATCGCTGACGCATTGTTGCGGGCCTTCCAATGCGGCGAGAGCCGCGTATTGGCTGACGCTGCACGGGTTCGACGTTTCCTGACTCTGCAACGAGTCCATCGCCTTCGAGACGTTGAGCGGGGCAAGCGTCCAGCCGATGCGCCAACCGGTCATGGCGTAGGCCTTGCTCACGCCGTTGATGGTGATCGTCCGTTCGGCCAAGCCGGGGCGTACGGCGGCGAAGCTGGCGAACTTATTATCGCCGTAGATCAGGCGCTCGTAGATTTCGTCGCTCATCACGACGAGGTTCTTTTCGAGCACGACGTCGGCCAGCGCGCCGAGATCGTCGGGCGAGTACATCGAGCCGGTCGGATTCGACGGCGAGCAGAGCAGCAGAATCTTCGTCTTCGGAGTGATCGCCGCCCGGAGTTGCGCGGGCGTGAGCTTGAAGTCGTTCTTCTCTTCCGTCGGCACGATCACCGGCTTCGCACCGGTGAGCTTGACGAGTTCGGCGTAGCTCACCCAATACGGCGCGGGAATGATGACTTCGTCGCCCGGGTCGCATAGCACCGTGAAGGCGTTGTGCAACGAGTGCTTCGCCCCGTTCGACACGACCACCTGTTGCGGCGAATACTCCAAGCCGTGCGTGGCCTGGTACTGCTTGGCGATCGCGACGCGAAGCTCCTGGATGCCGCCCGAAGCCGTGTAGTGCGTGTGGCCGGCGGCCATCGCCTTCTGGGCGGCTTCGCAAATGTGGGCCGGCGTCGTGAAGTCGGGCTCGCCGACGCTGAAGTCGTAAACCGTCTTGCCGGCCGCTTTCAATTCGCGAGCCTTCGCGGCCATGGCCAATGTGGCCGAAGGTTCCAAAGCCGAGACGATTTTCGAGATGCCGACTGCCATGACCGACGAGCCTCCGAAGCGGGGCGAACGAGTGAGACGAACAAGTAGCTCAACATGAACAAGCCAACCAGAATCGCACGTTGCCTGCATGCGTTCAAGGGGCGCGGAGCGATCGCCGGGACCGGTTGCGGGAAGAAAGAGCCCGCAGGCAGTAAGAAGTTCGCCTTGGTTCTGGACGGGGGCGACGCGGCCGACACGACGCTGGTTGTGTACCGCCCAAGAAAAAAGGCCGCGTACGCGGTTTCGCGTACGCGGCCTCGGTATTCAAACCTCTCGCCGATTGCGACGGTGGAGTCGCTGCGAGAAGAACGCAGGCCGGTTTATGCTAGGCACAAACGTGATTGGCCCGGGTTCACGCAATAGTTTTGGCACCTCCGACGGAATCTTGCGTGACGAGAGGCTTGTTTCCAAATGTCTGGTCTGGGCAGGCTCTCCGGATGCGGATTTACGCACCGCGAAAACCATGCCTAGGGTTATCGGCCAAACGGCCCCGGCGGATCGGCAAACTTCCGAAAAAGTTTGCCGCCGCCGGGAGAGCTGCAACCCGATAACTAATTGTAACCTACGAATTTGCGTTTCGAGAGTTCGCCGAAAATTTCTCGAATCGCACGCCGTCGGTCCGGGAACGCACACTTTCCTGTGCGGGCATCATCGTGGTCGAATGTCGTACATCGTTCCGCACGTACTCGGCCGCCGACCGTTGCGGGATAATGACACAAACGTCGCGATCACTCATAATCGGTGATTCCTCAAGCCTTTAGTTGCATTCGTATGTCGCAGACCACTACGCCCGATACGACGCCGAACGCCGCCGAGCTGCGCACGCTGATCAAGCGTTGGCACAGCAACGAGGGAGGCGCCCATTGGGTTCACCCGCTTTCGACGCTCGTCCATGTCGGCTTTATGGCGGCGGCCGTTTGGACTTGGAACCACGAACTCTGGCCGCTGACGGTCGGCTGCTGGTTCATCTGCACGCTGATCGGCCATGCCAAGGTCGTCGCTTTCCATGAAGCCTCGCACGGCACGCTTCACCCGCGCCCGCTCGTCAACGAGTTTCAGGGAATCATGCTCGGGAATCTGATTTTGATTCCGCTCAGCGTGTATCGCGCCGTGCACGCCCATCACCACGCTTATATCTCAAGCGACAAAGACTACGAATTCTGGCCGTTCGTCGACACACGCGTCTCGCTCGGCCGGCGCAGGCTCGCCGCGGCCAGCGAGTTGCTGTTCGGCTTCTTTCACAGCCCGCTGGTTTTCTTGCGCGGCGTGTTGAAGATGCACGATTTGCCCACGCGGCAAAAGGTTCGCATCGCGCTCGAATACGCCTTGATGATCGGCATGTGGGTCGCCGCGTTCGTCATTATCGAGCGCAACGATTGGTGGACCGCGTTTCTCGTCGGTTACTTCGTGCCCGCGTTTCTCACGGGCAACGTGCAGGCCTTGAATCGCTACATTGAGCACATGGGCTTAGTCGGCAACACGCCGCTGACGAACACGCGCACCGTGGTCGACAAAAGCCTGCTGGGCTACGCCCTCTCGTGGACTTGGCTGCACATCGACTACCACGGCACGCATCACCGCTACGCGAAGATTCCTTACTACCATCTTCCGGAAGCGACGCCGCACGTCTACGACGGCTCGACGCCGGCCGTACCGATCTTTTCCAGCTACTGGGAAGCCGCGAAGGAAATGGTGCGCACGCTCCACGATCCGCGAATCGGCGGCCAGTGGGAAAAATCGGCCGCGACGAAGTAACGGCGCTCGTCAGCGGGCCGCTTCGATCTTCACGTCGTCGAGAAGCGCCGAGCCGACGCCGCCGAGCGCCGCGGTGAGCGTGACCTCGCCGTCGAGCGGGGCCATGCGGAAGTAAGCGAAACGCCGCCAGCCGGGCGTTTTTCCGAACCGCACGCCTAGCGACTCCCCGCCGATCGAGTCGAACACGACGAGCCGCTCGCGCCCCTTCGATACGTCGTCCGGCACGTTGACCCAACCGGAGATGCGGAGCACCTCGCCCGCGCGAACCGGGACCGGAGGCGACACAATCCAGACCGGCGGCGTCTCGCCGACGACGTCGGCTGCGGCCTCGTTTAAGGCTTGGGCCGTGAGCCGCAAGCTATATTGCGATCCGCTCGACAAATTCGCAGCGGCGGCGGAATTGGCTGCGCCGGCGGCCGCACCCCGTGCGAACGGCGCGATGTCGGCGTCGCCGCGGACCCCCTCGGGTAAGTGCTGTACGTGTCGCCAACCGGCGGCGACGACGATATCGAGCCCTTCAAACTCGCCGGCCGGCAACAAGTTTTGCCAGGCCGCGATACCGCGGAGGCGCGTCAGCATCCGCCAATGCTCGGGGAGCGTGGCGAACGACGCGGCGAACGGCGTCATAGTGGGCGAGTCGTCCGCGGCGGCCACGGCGTTTTGCCAGTGAGCCCTTTCCAACAGCGCGATCGGCCGCAGCGCGCGACGCGTCGCAAGATAGCCGTCGCGCAGGTTGCCGGGGGCCAGACGCGCGTCGGCTTCGGCGAGCGAGCGCCGCGCCGCGCCGAGCCATTCGGCGGCGCGGGGCACCGGCGGCGCGAGCGTCACCAATTCGGCATGCACGCGTTCGGCCTCGCGCATCGTTTGCTCGGTCACCTCGCGCTGCAGGCGCACCGCGGTCGCGCTCACCGCCGTCAGCCGCTGCGAAACGACGCTTACGACTTGCGGATCTTGCGTCAGCAGAATGAGCGACGTCAGACTAAAGTCGTCGAGCGTGACGCGCATCCCTCCGGTCACGCGCTGCCGCAACAGCGGCCGCATCCCGCCGGGCGAGAGTTCATACACGTCGACCGATTCCGGCACGCCGGGTACGACGAACGTCAGCCCCGGAGCCGCCGATTGCCCCGGCACGAACTGGGCCCCTTTCCCCGTCCACATCGGCAACAGCAAGTGTCCGCGATCGATTTGCAGCAACGCTCCGGAGACGTCTTTCTCGCTGCCGGGCACCCGGGTGACGAACGTGCCGGCCGAGGCCCAGGCGTCGATGAGTTCCAATTCGAGGTTGATCAAGTGCAGCGCCGCGGCGCGTGTCTGAGTGGCTTCGTCGGGAAGATTGAGCGGCGTTTGCGAATCGAACCGCAACCCGCGCACTCCCGCGGCGAGCGCTTCGAAGACCATGAGGCGGATTTGCTCGGCGCCCACGGTGGGCAGAGGCGGCGGGACGGCCTGCGCCAAAAGCTGCGATTGTCGAGCCAACTCCCTCTCCGGCTGCGTCTGAATCAGCGCCCATTGCGGCGTGCCGGGCCGCGCCAGCCGCGACGAATCGCGAAGCCAGCGCCCGTAGTCGGAAAGCTCGAAGTTCGTTCCCATCGGCCGGCGCTGGGCCACGACGACGTCGACTTGCCGGCTGAGGCTGCGCACGTCCCCCAGCGGCAAGCAAACGATCGGACGCGGACGCGGCAAGTCGTTGCGTCGCACATGCTCGGACCAACGCTTGATGATGTCGAGATCCGTGCCGGTGCATTGATCGCCGAGATCCCATGCGAGCACCGCTTGAAACGCCTCGCCGAATTGCGATTCGGACGTCGGCGTCGCCGCGCCGTAGGGATTGCCGAGGTCGGCCGGCTGCGGCGGCGGGCAGATTAGCCACAGGCCGAGTCGAGTTGCCTCCTCCAAAGTCTCGCGCGACGGCGTCGTCCGCATCCGCACGGCATTGAAGCCGAGCTTCTGCAGAAATTCGAGCGGCTCGCCCTGATGCTCGATGGCCCGCGGGAAAAACTGCTTGCCCCGCACAAGCAGCGTTTGCCCCTTGAGTTCCACGACCGACGAAACCGGGCGTGCGGCCGCTTCGAGATCCCCCGGCGTGCTGATCGGGCGAAACGGACCGGCCGCGGCGAAGTCGTTGTATCCCGGAAGCTTGGTAGGTTCGGAACTCAAAGGTTTTTGCGGGGCGTAAACGATGCCGGACAGTTCCAGATCGTCGATCCAAAACTGATGCTTGCCCGGCCCCACGTAGACGTTGAGCAACACGCGATCGACGTACGCCTGGCGCGTATCGACGGGCAAGCGGAGTTGTGCGCGCAGCAAGCGCGCTTGCTGCTCCACTTGATTGCGAAAATCGCCGATGGTCAGTCGCCGCCATTGGCCTTCGTCTACATAGCTGGTCCCGAGCACGAGCGCCGTCACCGGTTTTTGCGACTGCGGCTCCAGCGTACGCGGAAAGACGACTCGGGCGGCGAATTGCACGCCGCTGCGGCTCGCACGGAGCCATAACCCGGCTGTGAGTTCATCGATGACCGGCGCGTTGCCGACGTCGTAACTCAGGTAGATCGCGGTGCCGCCGTCGGAACTGGTGATCTCGAGGAACTCGCAGCCTTGTCCGGAGTGCGCGTCTTGGGCGATGCGCAACTGCCGGTCGAGCTTGTAACGCGCGTCGCCGCCGGCGTCGCGCCAGGCAGGCTCGGCCGTTTCAAAGCCGTCGTGAAAGTCGGCCTCGGCCGGCGCAGCGATCAGCAGCGTCGTCGCCGCGAGCGCAACGAGCCCTAGGAGCGAACGGCGGACAAGCCGCGTCCGACGGCACTGGCTACGAGCAAGCATGGAAACCGAATTCGTCTTCCGTGTCGGATCGGTCAGGGCCGAAAGCCTGTTTCCTTTCGGCAACAACGGCGCAGCGATGAGGCGGCGCGACGTAAGACCTGCTTTTATCAGGCTTTGCGATTCGCCGACAGAGCGACTCGTGGCGTTCCGGCAACATGCGACTCGCCGCCGGCGTTCTTCGCGATTCGACGTATCCCTTTGCCGCCCAATTGCTTGCGCGTTAACATGCGAGCCCTGTCGCCCTTTCGGCACATCGGCTGCTTTTACCTCGCCTCACAACCTTTGAGGAGAGAACCACGATGAGCGAATCGACCCGCGTGATTAAGCCTGCCGTTGAAGACCTGCCCGCCGACTTGGTCGACCTGATCAAGGTCGTCGGCGAACTACCGGGCGAAGTCCGCGACCGCGTCGAGCCGGTGCTAGGCCGGGTCATCGACAGCACAAAGCGTCGCCGCCGGATCATGAATCTGGTGCAAGACGCTCTTTCGCAGCTGCGACTCGACATGAAGTATTTGCTCTTCGATCTCGAAGCGACGCGCCGCGAACGTGACGACTACAAGAAGCAGCTCGACGGCGACGAGTCGGCCGAGTGATTGGTCGGCCTTCGGCGACTCGCCGGGGGCTAAAGGCCCGAGACGTCTTGTGGCGGTTTTGCGACGATTCTAAACTCCCGCGCAATTTCGCGGACCTAGCGGGAGACGACCGTCATGGACGACCACACGACTCCGTCGCGCAGGCGACGATTTGGACTCAACGGCCCGGGCGCGACGATCGCCGCGTCGCTGATCGCCGGCATCAGCGCGGTGCTCGCGGCGACGTTGCCCAATGTTTTCGCGCCGCGGCACGAACTCACGGCCACGGCCGTCGCGGTCGCCGCGCCTTCGGCCACGGCGACCGGAAGCGCGGAGCTCGCGCCGATTCCGACGCCCTACGTGCCGAATCTGACGCACGGCGCGTTCACTCTCTGCGCCTCGACCGACGCCGAAGGAACCGACTTCACCGACAGCGTGTTGAAGTTCACGTCGCAGCAGCCGACCCAAGAGGGAGCGGTGCTCGCCGGGTTCTTCGAATGGCGCGATCGCAACGCGTTTCTCGGTCGCGAGCATTTCACCGCCACCTACGTCGCTTCGAGCAAGCACCTCTTCATCGAAGGCAAGACGATCGAGAACGTGAGCGGCACGCTGGCCGTCGGCTCGTTCTCGGCCAAAGTCTCCGACGACGGCCGCCGCCTCACGGAAGGCACGTGGGGAAGCACGCCCGGCGAACTGCACGGAGTCCCCGGACAATGGGAAGCACGACGCTGAAAGGCAGGCGCCAGGCGCTAGGCGCCGGGCGCCGGTGAAGGCTGAAGAGCCTACTCGCTTAGCGCCTGACTCCCGGCGCCTAGCGCCTGCTCACTCACTTCCCCAATTCGATTCCCATTTCGCGCATCAGCGTCTTCATGTCTTCCCAGACGTCGCGCTTGGCTTCCGGATTGCGCAGCAAGTAGGCCGGGTGATAGGTGCACATCACGCGAATGCCGCGGTACGTTTGAAACTTGCCGCGCAACTTGGAGATGGAAACTTCCGTCGCCAAAAGTTGCTTCGCCGCGGTCGCGCCGAGACAGCAAATGAACTCCGGCCGAATGATTTCCAATTGTCCTTCGAGATACTCTCGGCAATTGGCCGACTCTTCCGGAGTCGGCGGCCGGTTGTTCGGCGGCCGGCACTTGAGTACGTTCAAAATGTAGACGTCTTCGCGCTTGAGCGTGCAGGCCTCGATAATCTTCGTCAGCAATTGTCCGGCGCGCCCGACGAACGGCTCTCCTTGAGCGTCTTCGTCCGCGCCCGGCGCTTCGCCGAGAAAGCACAGCCGCGCCTTCGGGTTGCCCACTCCGAACACGGTCTTATTGCGGGTCGAGCAAAGCTCCGGGCAGCGCGGGCAGGCCGAGACCTTGCGGCGGATCACGTCGAGCGCCGCTTCCCGTTCGGCGATCGTCTTCACGCCCGGCAGCGGCGTGAGCGGCTTGTTGACGTCGATCGCGCCTTGCACGACCGTGGACGCAGGCGAAGCGGCGGGGGCGGGCAACGCTCGGCTCGTCGCCCCTGTCTCGCGCGATGCCGATTCGACATGCGCAGAAGTTGAACTCTTCGCGACCTTGAACGGCGTACCGCGTTTGACGCCTTTCACTCCTGCCCGCTCAAGACTTTCCAGACGTTGCCTCGCGATCCGTCGGGCATCGGCCATCGGTACTTCCCTTCTTTGCGATCTCAGCGAAATAACAAATCCGCCGGCTTGGGCGTCGCCGACGCTCGGCAGTATATCGGAATCGGCCGACGTTGTGACGTCTCGACTCGGCCGAGGTGATTTCACGCCGTGGATCAGCCGAATCGTCGCGAACGGCGTGAAACGAGTCGTCCCGCTCCTAGTTCGCGCGCCGCACCCAAAGTAGAATGGGAAGGCTCGCCTTTTAGTGATTTGCTTTCGAGAAAGTCGTCGGTCGTCATGGGTGTCCCGCAGGTCGTTATCGTCGGTCGGCCGAATGTCGGCAAAAGCAGCCTCTTCAACTGGCTCACGGGGAAGCGGCTGGCCGTGGTTGACGATCGCTCCGGGGTCACGCGCGATCGGATGACGTTCCTGTTGAACGCCGGCGAGCGCTATTTTGAACTCGTCGACACCGGCGGCATGGGCGTCGTCGACGAAGACGACCTCACGGCTCATATCGAAGCGCAGATCGAAAAGGCGATCGACTCGGCGGCGCTGATTCTGTTCGTCGTCGACACGCGGACCGGTCCCACGCCGCTCGACGCCGAAGTGGCCCGCCGCTTGCGCAAGGTGCAGGCTCCGGTGTTGCTCGTCGCCAACAAGACCGATGCGATGTCGCTCGACGTCCACACCAACGAGTTTCACAAACTCGGACAGCCGGCAATGTTGCCCGTCAGCGTGCACCAGAATCGCGGCAAGGAAGAATTGCTGGGGATGATCATCGAGCGGTTGCCCGCCGATTTGGGCGACGCGCCTCCTCCCGACGCCGTGATGAAGCTGGCGATCGTCGGTCGGCGCAACACCGGCAAGAGTACGTTCACCAACACGCTCGCCCAAGCCGAGCGGATGATCGTGAGCGAAGTGGCCGGCACGACGCGCGACAGCGTCGACGTGCGCTTCGAACTCGACGGCAAGGCGTTCATCGCCATCGACACGCCGGGCGTCAAGCGCACGAAGTCGCTCGCCAACGACATGGAGTTTTACAGTCTGCACCGCGCGCAGCGGAGCATTCGGCGGGCCGACGTCGTTCTCATTTTTTTCGACTGCGCGCAGCCGCTCAGCCGGGTCGACAAACAACTCACCGACTACGTCGCGGAAAACTACAAACCTTGCGTGTTCGTCGTGAACAAGTGGGATTTGTACCAAGGCAAGGTGTCGGCCGAAGATTGGGTGAAGTATCTCCACGAGACGTTTCGCTCGATGAAGTATGTGCCGATCGCGTTCATCACCGGACAGACGGGTAAGAACGTCAAGGCGCTGCTCAACCACGCGCAGATGCTCTATAAGCAATCGACCGCGCGAATTTCGACCGGCGAACTGAATCGCTTGCTGCGCTGGGCGCTGGAAAAAAACGAGCCGCCGATCTACAAGAACCGGCGTCCGAAGATCTTTTATGCCGCTCAGGTCGGCGCGCAGCCGCCGACGATCGTGCTCTTCTGCAGCGAGCCTGCGGCGATCTCCGCCGATTACAAGCGTTACCTGCTGACGACGTTCCGCGACCACCTCCCCTTCTCCGAAGTGCCGATCAAGCTCTACTTGCGACCGGCCCACGAAGGGGACGCCGGCAAAGAGCTTCGTAAGGAACGGCGGCGCTTACGCGACGATGCGATCGAAGCCGGCCGCACCGAAGCCGGAGAAGCCTACGCCGACGAGGAAGGCTTTGCCGACGACGATTTCGAAGACGGCAAGTTTGAAACGGACGACTTCGACGACGGTGATTGGACGGCCGACGACGCCGGGGGCGAACTCGTCGGCGACGATGCTCCGCCCGCCGATCCCTCTCAGCCGCCGACGACGAATCCGTTCGACGCCGAATGGCGTGGGCTCGACGACGACGAAGAGTAGCAAGATCGTGGGGTTGGTCGAGCGCTGCGAGGCCAGCGCGGTATGCGGCATAGTATCCGGAACGGTTTCCCGACGGGAGCCGGTGTCACGGACCTCTGGTGAAGCCTACGCTCGACAAGCTCTCTTGACTCCGTCGGGGTCGGAGAGTTCTCCTGATCGTTACCCGGGTTGTCGGCGGCGGGATGCCGGCCAAAAACGAAGGTGGAACCCCGGTAGCCGGTCGGCTATGGTTCCGGGTTTGTTTGCGGACGTCGGTGCGGCGAACACGGCCGGCCAAAAACCGGGGCTTGATGAATCGTTCCGCACGCGTCTACGAACCAGGAATAGATGCGCAAACCGCGCAACTATTCGGCCGATAGATGCGCATATTTAAGTAAGACAATAGGGGTGCGCATCTACAGCCCATTTTGATGCGCACCGAACCACGGACGAGGAGCCGAATCGTGATCATCGGAGTACCGAAGGAAATCAAGCGCGACGAATACCGAGTGGCCATGCTGCCGGTCGGCGTCGAGGAATTAACCCGCGCAGGTCACAAGGTGTTGTTCGAAAGCGGAGCCGGGCTCGGCTCCGGCATTCCCGACGAGCAATATGAAGCCGTCGGTGCGAAGCTCATGGCCGACGTCGACGAGTTGTTCGCCGAGGCGGAAATGATCGTCAAGGTGAAGGAGCCGCTGGCGGACGAATGGCCAAGGCTTCGCGCCGGCCAGATTCTCTTCACCTATCTGCACTTCGCCGCCGACCGCAAGCTCACCGACGCGGTGCTTCAATCCGGCTGCACGGCCGTGGCTTACGAGACTTTGCGCGACGACCAAGGCCGGCTCCCGCTGCTTACGCCGATGAGCGAAGTGGCCGGGCGGATGAGCATTCAGGAAGGGGCCAAATACCTTGAGCGGCCGCAAATGGGGCGCGGCATCCTGCTAGGAGGCGTGCCGGGCGTCGCGCCGGCCAACATCGCCGTACTCGGCGGCGGCGTCGTCGGGGCCAACGCGGCGAAAGTCGCGGCAGGCTTCGGCGCCAACGTCGGCCTGCTCGACGTGAACATGGACCGGTTGCGTTACCTCGACGACATCATGCCGGCGAACGTCGATTGTCTCTTCAGCGATCGCCACACGATCCGCGAACAACTCGCCAAAGCAGATCTCGTCATCGGTGCGGTGCTCATTCCGGGCGCCAAAGCGCCGCGGCTCATCGAGCATGAAGACCTAGAACTCATGAAGCCGGGGAGCGTGATCATCGACGTGGCAATCGACCAAGGCGGCTGCGTCGCCACCAGCCGGCCGACCACGCACAGCGAGCCGGTCTACGTCGTCGAGCAGGTGCTGCACTACTGCGTGACGAACATGCCCGGCGCCGTCGGCCGCACGAGCACTTACGCGCTCTGCAACGTGACGCTGCCGTGGGTCGCGCAAATCGCCAATCGCGGCATTTTGGGCGCCGCTCAATCACTTAAGCCGGTGGCCCGCGCGATCAACATGTATGCCGGCAAGATCACGTACAAGGCCGTTGCGGAAACTTTTGGAATGGCCTACGACCCGCGTTTTGAAGCCTAGGCGAAGAGCCGGGAGTTCGAACGCTGAGCGATGAAGTCGGAAGAAATAATCCGTTCATCGCTCAGCGCTCCGCGCTCGTTTATTTCGGCAACTTCACCTTCGCGAGATAGATGCTCGTCTTCCCTTCGTGGCTCGAGTAGTAGCTGATCCAGAGGATGTCGTCGTACCAGACTTGGCCGGCGTAGCTGGTGTCGCCGCCGCTAGGAAAGGCGAGAACCGGCGTAATCGACTTTTCGTCCATTTTGGCCAGCACGGTTTCGCGCGGGAGCGGCAAGTAGCGACGGGTCGTCGCCCACAACTCATTGTTCGGCAACTCGATGAAGTTGGGGCCGCCGAAGCGGTGGCCCGTTTCGTTGTAGGTCCACTTTGTGAACGGCGGCTCGGCCGTGGCGATCCAGCCCATCGTCGAGCCCCCTTCGCGACGGATCATCGCCATCATTCGGCCGTCGTGCAGAAAGCGGAGCGTCGTTTCGTTCGGGTGGCCCGGCACGTCGAAATGGTGGACGAGTTCATAGTCGACGCCGTCGACGCTCTTGTAGAGTTTGAGCTTCCAATCGGCGGGGCCCGGTTCGGCCGGCTTGGTGAGTTTGGCCGCTTCCTTCGCGGCCGGCGTACCACGAACCGAGGCGTTGTACGCCGCGCCGTAGCAGACGCCGTCGCGCCAAGTGACGCGCCAGAGCCACTCCCCTTCGCTGAGCACCTTTTGCGGCGCAGTCCACTCGCGGCCGTCTTTGCTGAAGGCGACGCGCGGACGACGTCCCAAAAGCGTCTTCCCTTCATAGACGGACCCGCCGGCGACGATCATGAGCCGGTCGTCCGGGGTGACGGACAGTTTCGGATCGCGAAGATCGATCCCCTTCTCCGCAAGCAACGCGGCCGATTCCCAGTTATCGCCGTCGGCGGAAACTAGCACGCGCAATTGCCCATTACCGCCGACGTGATCGTCGGCTTCGCGGAACGTGCACCAGAATTTGTCGTGCCAACGAATCAGATCGGTGAAGGCGTTGTGGTTGCCGACATCCCAGATCTTTTTAACCGAGAGTAGCTCCGGAGTCGCATCGGCGGCTGCTGCCGGCCCGGCGGCGATTGCCAAACAAGAGATCAAGTAACTCAGTGTGCGAATCTGACCATGTGGACGCATGCGCCCTCCAATTTAGTGAAAAAACTGAGGTTTGCCCTCGTCGACGGGCCGGGTAAGTTGGCCGGCCGCCGTTTGCCAAGCTGACGCCGCTTTTGAACCGGCGTAAACCGAATTTGGCAAAAAACTGGACTCATCCAAGGATTTGGATACGATACCTAGTAGATGTCGGAACACAACCGACGAGACTGAGTTCCCGTACGCTGCCGCCTGACGCTACCTGCTTGGATTTGCCCCGCCTAATGAACGCTTGACGAGATCGCGCTGATTTCGTCGGCGACCGAATGCCCCGCCTGACAGTTTCGCCACAGTCGGCATCGATCGCCGACGTGACGCTTCGCGATTCGCCCCACCCCGAAACGGAGCAGGGAAATGCTCACGCTCTTCGGCTCCCGCGCCGGCTCTCAGAATCAGTTTTGCGACCGATTGTCGCGACGTAACTTTTTGACCGTCGGCGCTCTCGGCGCCGGGGCCGCCGGACTGTCGCTGGCGGATATCTTCCGCGCCGAGGCCCGCGCCGCCACGGTCGAAGCGCCGGCCCTGCCGGCGGCAAAGACCGGGCTTGGACACAAGGCGATCATCAACATCTTCTTGGGCGGCGGTCCGCCGCACCAGGATATGTGGGACATTAAAACCGAAGCTCCCACAGAAATTCGTGGACCGTTTGAGCCGATCGCCACGCGCGTGCCCGGCCTGCAAATCGGCGAATGCTTTCCTAAAATCGCCGCGATGATGGACAAATTTGCGGTCATCCGCTCGGTGGTCGGCGCCAAAGGCCCGCACGATGCCGAACAATGCCTCACCGGCTGGCCGAAGGAATCGCTGGCTTTCTTGGGAGGGCGACCGAGCATCGGCTCGGCTCTGACGAAGTTGCGCGGCCCCGTCGATCCTTCGGTTCCGACGTTCATCGGCCTCGCCGAACCGGCGGGACACAAACCTTGGTCGGATTCCGGGCGTCCCGGCTTTCTCGGCCCGGCGTATGCCGCGTTCAAACCTGAAGGCCCCGGCTTAGACGACATGAAGCGGAGCGCGGCGATGTCGCTCGATCGGCTTTCGAGCCGGCGCGATCTGCTCAGCCGCTTCGATCGAATGCGCAGCGCCATCGACGCTTCCGGCTCGATGGACGCGGTCGACGAATTCGGCCGTCGCGCGTTTGATGTACTCACGTCGAGCAAGCTCGTCGAGGCGCTCGACCTGACGAAAGAAGGTCCCAACGTGCTTGAGCGCTACGGCAGCGGAAAGCCGTTCAAATTTCAGTACGACGGCTCCCCGACTTGCAACGAGCACTTGCTCATGGCGCGTCGCTTAGTGGAGGCGGGGGCTCGTTGCGTGACGTTGAGCTACGGACGCTGGGACGCCCATAGCGACAACTTCGGCTTAGTGCGCGACCACGGCGGCAAGCTGGACCAATGCCTGACGGCGCTCATTTCCGATCTCGACGAGCGGGGTATTCTCGACGACGTAACGGTGATCGCCTGGGGCGAATTCGGCCGTACTCCGCGGATCAACGACAAGGCCGGCCGCGACCACTGGCCGCAAGTGAGCTGCGCCATTCTAGCCGGCGGCGGCCTCAAGACCGGTCAGGCGATCGGCAGCACCGACCGGCTCGGCGAAGCCGCTGAAACGCGCCCCTGCCACTTCCAGGAAGTCGTCGCCACGCTCTACCACTCGCTGGGAATCGACGTCGCCACGACGACCGTTCGCGATACGGCGGGCCGACCGCAGTACCTGCTGGAGATGCAGCAGCCGATTCGGGAATTGGTTTAAACCGGACATTCGGCACATCCGCACCCTATCTTGGCGTGTCGGCTGGTACAAAGTCGGTCGGTGCGACGTAGGGTTGATTGCCTCGCGCCGCGGCCGGCGATGAAGGCGATTCGCCTCACTTCGCCGAGTCGGACATGCCGAGTTTTTCCCTTCGCGTTGCGACGACGTTCACCGTTTGCCTGTTCACGAGTCCGGTTGCGACCGCGGAGCCGGCGCGTTGGACGATCTCCTTGAGATTGAACAATCAACCCGTCGAAGGCACGCCCCTCGGCGCCGAAGCCGACCGAGTCTATCTCCTCTCGCGCGATGGTCGATTGCTCGACTTTAATGCGTCGGCGGCGAAAGATTCTCGCAAAGCTTCGAGCACGTTTCGCGGCTATTCCGCGGCCGAGATGCGCGAGCGGCTGAGTAAGGAACTCGGACGGTCGTTTGAGGTGACGCATACCGGCCACTACCTAGTTGCACACCCCAAAGGCACGAAGAAGGATTGGGCGCCGCGGTTCGAGGAGATGTATCGACAGTTTGTGCACTACTTCACCATTCGCGGCTTCGCACCCAAAGAGCCGGAGTTTCCGCTTGTCGCGATCGTGTTTTCTTCCGAAGCCGAATTTCAGCGCTACGCCGCCGCGGACGGAACTCCGCTGGGCCCCGGATATCTCGGCTACTACTCGCCACGCACGAATCGCGTGGCCTTGTTCGATCAGGGCTCGAGCGAATCGACGGCCAATGCCGATACGGTGATTCACGAGGTCACGCACCAAACGGCGTACAACACCGGCATTCATCGCCGGTTCGCGTCGACTCCCCGCTGGCTCGCCGAAGGTTTAGGAACGATGTTCGAGGCGCGCGGCGTCTGGAATTCACGAAGCTATCCACGGCGCGACGATCGGCTCAATCGCGGACGGTTAAGCGATTTTCAGCAAATGGCGAAGTCGTTTAAAAAAGGCTTCATCGCCGAAATGATTGCAAGCGATCGCCTGTTTGAGCAAAACGCTCCGGCCGCGTATTGCCAAGCTTGGGCGTTTTCTTTCTATCTGGCGGAGAAAATGCCGAAGAAGTATTGCGATTATCTTGCCCTCACGGCCAGACGACCGACGTTTCAAGACTACACCGCGGCGGAGCGGATGAAAGACTTCACGAGCGTTTTCGGTACCGAGCTGGCGTTAACCGAGGCGCAGTTTTTGAAGTTCGTGCAGGAACTGAAATAAGACCGTTTGGTCATTTACGACGCACGGGACCCTCGCCCGCTGCGGTCGCGACGGAGGATCTGTATTCCAGTAACACCAAGCGATCGCGATCGTAGGTATGTCGCGCGATCCGTTCCGCCCCGTCGAGCAGTTTGACGTCGGCTTGCGTTGCGAACTCTGTGACGAAATCGCGGGACGTTACGATATAAAGCGGCTCGGAGGCGTCGGCCTTGGCCAAAAATTCCTTTCGGTCGTCCCAACGTCGCATTGGACGGTCGATGTAATACGGGATTTGCACTTCCGGCAAATGCACGAGTTGGACTTCGGCGTCGGCCGGAATTTTCGCGTTGATCCGCCGGCCGAGTTCGGCCAACGGGCGAAATGAATCGTGACTCGGCATGATCCACGTTTGCACGATCATCGCCGCCGCGGCAAGGGCTGCGAACAGAACGGTAAGTTCACCGCGGAATTGCTTGCGAAACTCGAGAACGAGCGCGGTCGCACCGCCGCCAGCAAGAACGGCGATCACGCAGGCCATCGCCCGGGCGTCGGCCGGTTTCTTGACGAGTACAAATGCGCAACCGAAAACTCCCGCGAACGCCGTCGCCGCGGCCAGCCAAGGCAGAAGCCGACTATCGACTCGTTCGCGCCGCTTCAGATACTCGTGCAATCCGACGGCCGCCGCGACGACCAGCGGCGGGAGCAGCGGCATCGTATAGTGCTTCGCTTTGAAGGAACTGACGCTCAGCAACATCATGCCGGGGACGAACCAGCAGATAAAGAACATCCAGATCGGTTCGAATGCGAATCGGTTGCGAACGCGAACGATCGCGGCCGCGACGGCATAGGGAAACCAGGGCAACAATAGAAACGGCACAAGGTAAGCGTAGGCATACCAAGGTTCGCGGGCTCCATACGTGCCGCGAAAGCGCCCGAAGTGGTTGTTGAGAAACTCGCCGAACAAACCAGCATGCTCCCGGCAAGCGAGAACTATCCAAGGCACGGTGAGCGACAGCGCCAAGGCGATGGCGCCCGGATGAAACAAGAACAGCCACGCACGTCGCTCTCGCTTGATGCCGCAGTAGGCCAAGCACCCGAGTCCGATGAAAGCAGGGCCGAAGATCCATTTGACCATGAAGGATGCGGCGACGGCGGCTCCAAATACATAAGGTAGGAAGCGCGATCGACTCGCTCCGCGCGGCCCTTCGACGAGGGCCGCAGCAAATGCATACATCGCCGCGGTCACGGTCAGGCTCAATAACATATCCGCTTCGGCCAAGCGCGCGTGAGCAAAGACTTGCCACGTCGTCAGTTCCATAAATCCGGCGAGAATGCCGACTCGTCGGCCGAACCAGCGAGCCGCCATCGAGGCGATCAGCAGCGCCGTCAACACGGCGCACACGACCGAAGGGAACCTCACGACCCATTCACCGTCGTCGCCGAACAGCGTCATCGAGCCGGCCATAAGCCAAGCGGTGAGCGGCGTCCGGTCCGTAAACGGCACGCCGGCGATCGTCGGCACGATCCAGTTCCCGTCGCGAAGCATTTCCTTCGCAGGCTGCGCGAAGACCGTTTCGTGAAACGTCAGCACTCGTACATCGCCCAAATTAATACTTAAGACGATGAATCCAAATAGCGAAATGCCTGCGGCCCAGCGCGACGGCAATCGATACTCCCCGATCGGAGGCGGCTGAGATCCGGCGCTTACCTTGCATACGGCTTCGATCTGCGAAGTGCGGTGAGAGCTGAGCATCGAAAGCGGCATCCTACCGAGCGAAAAATCCTGCAAGGAATCGCGGAGTATAGGCATGCCGGCGCAGCAAGGTCGAGGTCATTCAAGGCCGCCCCCCGCGCTTGCGGGCCGATGCTTCGGCCGTCTAAGCTAGTCTTTATGCCGCAATGAGTTCGGCGATTCCTGCCGCGACCGCAAACTTTCGAGTCTACCGCCGGGAGCCTCCCATGGCGCGTTTTAGAACGCTCCGATTCGTCGCCTATTCCGCTTGCTGTATCGTGGCGGCGAGTTGTTTCGTCGCCGCATTAACGGTCGCCGGGTTAGCTGCCGAGACGGTCGCCGAGCCCGGTCCGCCGATAGACCAAGCTCGCATTCGGGAACTGATCGACCAACTCGGTTCCGATGACTTCTTCAGCCGCGAAAAGGCGCAAGCCGAACTCGTTGAAGCCGGCGCTGAGGCTTTCGATGCGCTGAGCGAAGCGCTCGACGACCGGCGCGATGTCGAGGTGCTCGAGCGTGCCGCCTATTTGCTCGCCCTAATCAAGGTGCAGTGGTTTGATAAGAACGAAGTCGTCGAAGTTCGCAACCTAATGCAAAACTACGAGGGGATGGATCAAGAAACTCGCCAAACGGTCATCGACCAGCTCGCTCAACTTCCGGAATTGAAGCCGCTCGCCGCCCTCTGCCGTATCGTGCGTTTCGAACGCTCCCCGGCGCTTTCCAAGCGAGCGGCGATACGCATCATCGAACAGAAGCCGGGGGCGAACGAGGCTTGGGAGCCGCGCGCTAAAGCTTTGCGCGACGGCGTCGCACAAAGTCCGCGCCCGCCGGCGGAATGGGTCCGCACGTATCTTGCCGCGAAGGAAAAGCCGGACGCGGCGATCGAGCCCATGCGCAAGCAGATCGACGCCGAAATGGAAGTGCTCCGGCTCTACCCGCAGCGAACCAGCCCCGAGATCGTGATGAGCCTTTGGCGGCGTTTCGCCGATGCGCTCAAAGCTCTGAATCGCAAGCAGGAGGCGATCGCCGCCATGATGCAGATGGCCGCGCTGGAGCAATCCGGCACGACCGTGCTGAGCGCCGTGCTCGATTGGCTGGTCGAAGTCGAAGCGTGGGTCGAAATCGACGAGTTGGCGGCTCGCTTTCCCGGACGCTTCGAACAAGACGCTTTGATGCTCTATGCCTGGGCCAACGCCAAGAGATTGCAGGGGAAATCGGACGAAGCGAACAAAATCGTCCAGCGCGCGCGGGCGTTGAACCCCGACGATCAACGTCGGCATCTCATCACCGGGTTGGAATTGCACAAGCGCGGCAGCGTCGAATGGTCGGAGCAAGAATATCGCGACGCAATCGGCATGGGAACGCCCGGCCAAGCCCTCACGTTGACGGCGCAATTCCTTTTAAGCGAATCGCTTCACGATCGCCTGGAAGATCTGGAAGCGGGCAAAGTGCTCGACGACGCCACAAAGGGAATGGAGGCGGCGGCGAAACAAGGGCTTGATCTTGAAAATGCGCAGCGAAATCCGGCGGCAAATCGGGCGCGAGCCCACTACTTCTACGCGCTGCACTATCAACGCACCAACGATTCCAAGAAGGCGCTACAGCACTTGCTCGAAGGACTCGGCGAAGATCAGTACGACGCGGAAATCTTGATCGCGCTGTTTCAGATGCCGGATCTCGACGTCACGCTCCGCGATCGCGTGAGGAAGCTGATTCGCGAGTCGGCCGCTCTCTACCGACGTCAGATGCAAGAAACGCCCGACGACGACACGCCCTACAATCAGCTGGCATGGCTCATCAGCAATACCGAAGGCGATTTCCAAGAAGCGTTGCGTGCCTCGCAGAAGTCGCTCGAAATCAAACCGGAAAGCCCTGGGCACATCGACACTCTCGCCCGCTGTTATTTTGCCGTCGGCGATTACGAGAACGCCGTCAAGAATCAGAAGCGAGCCATCGAGTTGGAGCCGCATTCACAACAAATGAAGCGGCAACTCGCCGAGTTCGAAGCCGCCGCGGCCAAGAAAAAGGACACAAAGTAGCCGTATGAAAAACGTCACCGTCAACGGCGTTCGCCACTCGGTCTACGATCAAGGTTCGGGTCCAACGATTCTCTTCGTGCACGGCTTTCCACTGTCGCATGCGATGTGGGAAGGGCAACTTTCCGCGCTTGCGAAGCGATATCGCGTCGTCGCTCCCGACTTGCGCGGCTTTGGCGCATCGGACGTCGTGCCCGGCAAAACGACGATGCGCCAATTAGCCGATGATTGCGCCGCGCTGCTCGACGCTCTTAAGATCGCCGAGCCGGTCGTCTTGTGCGGTCTCTCCATGGGCGGCTACGTCGCTTGGCAGTTCGCCAAGCACCACGCGGCGAAGCTCAAAGCGCTCGTGCTCTGCGACACTAAAGCTGCGCCGGACTCGGCGGAAGCGGCGGAGACGCGCCTCAAGATGGCCGAGCATGTTCTGAACCACGGCACCGGCGCGGTCGCCGAAGCGATGCCGGCCAAATTGTTCGCCAAAGCGACTTTCGAGCGGCAACCGGAAATTGTCGCCGGCATTCGACACACGATCGAAGCGACGAGCCGCGAAGGATTAGCCGCGGCCCAGCGCGGGATGGCCGAGCGCGAAGACGTACGCGGGTTTCTACCTCACATCGCCGTGCCGACGCTGGTCGTCGTCGGTCGTGAAGATTCGATCTCGCCGGTCGACGAAATGCGATCGGTCGCCGAGGCGATTCCCAAGGCCAAGTTTCACGTCATCGAGACCGCCGGCCACATGGCTCCGCAGGAGCAACCGGCGGAGTTCAATCAGCTGCTGAACGAATTCATCTCAGGATTGCAATAGATGAATCAGCGTCGAATGCTCATGGTCGGAACCGTCGGCATCGGTGCTCTCCTAAGCACGGCGGCCGGCTTCATTTTCGGTGGAGTCTGGGGAAACGTTCAAGCTTATCATCTCCGATTTCTCGACGAGCGCAATCTCATCGTTCCCGAACTTTCGAAACAGGCACGCTTGCGAAACATTCGAATTGAAGAAAACTCGAACGGAACAGCGTACCTCGCGGGAACGGTGGAGAGTTCGGCGGACCTAGATTCGCTTCGACTCATCGTGATCAAGTGCTTTGGTGAACTGCGTAGTAATGAGATTCTTGGCTTGGTCGAAATGCAATCGACGCCTGCCAACTAGCCCACTACGCCGTCATTCGTTCCCAAAGTAGCCGGTAATACTTCATGACGCGGATCGGGTCGCTCGTCTCAGAGCCTTCTTCGACGAGCGTCCAGCCTTGAAAACCGGAGCCTTTGAGGAGTTCAAAAATCTTTGACCAAGGGTAGGTCGTGATCAGGTCGTGGATGTGTACGGTACCGATTCGGTCGGCGACCAACGCAAAATTCGCTTCGAGACCGGCGCCGTCGAGGTCGGTGGGATTGCAGTTCCAACAGACTTTGGCGTTAGGGTGCTCGGCGTAGTCCATGATCGTCTTCATGTGCGGCAACTCTTGCGTTCCCTTGCCGTGCACTTCGACGCGAATCTCCACGCCGTAGCCCGCCCCGAACTGAGCGACCTCGTTCAGCGCGCGGCCGATTTGCTCGAGCGTCTTCTGAACGGGCACTTCCTTCGGCAAGGCGTTCGGCCGAACTTTCACGCCGCGCCCGCCGCAGTCATGAGCTAGCTCGATGAAGGCCTTCGTCTCGTCAATGTTTTTCTTGAGCACCGTCGGATCGGGTGAGTGGTATTCACAGGCCGATCCGAGCCCGACGAGTTCCAAACCTGCGTCGCTGAACTTCTTGGCGACGTCTTTGCGTGCTTGAGCGTCGAGCGACGGCTCAACGCCATGCTTGTGCGTGCTGCGAAGTTCGACGCCGCCCCACCCGGCTACCTGAAGATTCTTGAGAATTGTCGGCAGATCCCAATCCTTACCCCAATTGTAGGTGACGAGTCCGAGTTTCATGGGTGCGGCTTCCAGGCAGGCTTCGCGCAACGCGAGCGCAAGAGGCGGGATGACGGGCGAAGGATGCCAGTTTAATCGCAAGCCGCGGCAGGTTCCATCGTTTTAGTGAAATGCCGCCGCAGGCGTTCTTGCGACAAAGCAGCTATAGCAGTTCGTCGAGTTCGTCGACCAGCTTGCCGAAGTGCGCCAGCGCCGTGTCGACCGCCGCCGGCTGTTCCATATCGACTCCGGCGTCGCGCAAGAGATCAAGCGGATCCTTTGAACACCCTCCCTTAAGGAAGTTCAGATACTGATCGAGTTCCCGTTTGCCGCCGTTCACGACGCGTTCTGAGAGTGCGATCGCGGCCGAAAGACCGGTCGCATATTTGTAAACGTAGAACGCGCGATAGAAGTGCGGAATACGGAAGCATTCCAAGGCGAGCTCGTCGTCGATCGTGAATTCCGGACCGAAATACGCGGCCAGCAGTTCGCGATAGACTTGTTTAAACCGATCGGTCGTCAGCGGCTCTCCTTGCTCAATGAGCGCATGCGCGTTGCGCTCGAACTCCGCGAACATCGTCTGCCGGATGATCGTGCCGCGAATGGCGTCGATCTCGCGGTTGATCAGATAGGCTCGCTCGCGATCGTCGCGGGCCTTACTCATGAGGTGCTTGCTCAAGAGTTGCTCGTTGAACGTACTGGCCACTTCGGCGACGAAGATCGTGTAGCCGTAGTACACGTGCGGCTGATGCTTCGCCGAATGCCACGAATGCATCGAGTGTCCGGCTTCGTGCGTGAGCGTGAACACGTGATCGAGCACGTTCGGCTGGTAGTTCATTAAGATGTACGGAATGCTGTCGTACGTGCCGCTTGAGAACGCCCCGCTTTGCTTTCCCTGGTTCTCGTAGCGATCGCACCAACGACCGTTAAGGCCTTTTTCCAGGACGGCGCAGTAATCGCTGCCGAGCGGACGGAGCGATTCGATCACCACCTTCACGGCCTGCGTCCAGGTGTGCTTCACCTCCTGCTCGCTGAGAATCGGCACATAGGTGTCGTAATGGTGGATGTCTTTCAGCTTCATCTTGCGACGGCGCAAGTCGTAGTAGCGGTGCACCGACGAAAGATTGTTGCGTACCGAGGCGCAGAGATTGTCGTAGACGGACTTCGGCACGTTGTCGGGAAAGAGCGACGCCTCAAGTGCGCTTGGGTAGTTGCGCACCTTAGCGTAGTAGCAGTCCCGCTGAATCGAGCCGGCGAGCGTCGCCGCGAGTGTGTTTTCGTGAGCTTTGAATTGTGAGTAATACTGGCGAAACGCCGCCTCGCGAACCTTACGCGCAGGAGAGTGCAAAAAGGCCGAGAACGAAGCGTGGCTCAGTTCGACCTCCTCACCCTTCTCGTTTTTCACAAAGCCGAACTTGAGATCGGCGTTGTTGAGTTGGCGGAAGATTTGGTTGGAGGCATCGGACATCTCCGCCTGCATCGCCAAGATGTTTTCTTCGTTGGGAGTCAGCGTGTGCGGCTTATAACGCAGCACCCGCTCCACGACGAGCTTAAACGGCGCAAGCTCCTTGGAAGCGAGGAACTTCTGAATCGTCGCCTTCGGAATGCTCATGATCTCCGGGCGAATCCAACTTGCGGCTTGCCCTGCTTTCGAGGCGACGTTGCGGAACCTCCCCAGCATTCGTTGATAGTCGCCGTCGGCCGTGTCTTGCGCCGACTTCAGATAGGCGTACGTTCCCAGATTGTCGGCCAAGCGGTCGAGATCGTCGTCGAACTTCAGGCAGGCGGCCAACGTTTTGGCATCGGTCGCCAGCTTGTCGCGGAACTTCTCGAAGCCGGCGATCTGCTTCTCGTATTTTTTAAAGGCGACTTCCCAAGCGGCGTCGTCGGCATACAGGCTCGCGAGATCCCAAGTATCGGCGGCTTTGACTTGACTGCGCTTCGGGAGAGCTCGAGTTTTCGACATAGGAATGGCACTGCGACGACGGAGATAGGGGAAAGAGATCGAATGGGCAATTGGTTAAGATAGCGTTTGGACAATTGGGGTGACAGTCGTAGACCGACGCTCATCGAATGCAACGCCGGCAGCCGGCAACGCGCATTAGTGAGTTTTAAGCGTTGCTGGTGTCGGAGCTCGATGTGCCAAGACGATACACCTGGAGTGCCATCTATAAACTGAGCGAATCCGGTCGCACATCGATCGTCATTCGCACCGCGATGAGGAACGATCATGACGCCGCTTTTCAAGCGACTATTAGGACGCACAACCGCGGTGGTTCTTCTAGCGGCCTCTTCGGCACGCGCCGAGTTACCTCAAGCCGAATACTTTCAACCGCCCGCTGCGTCGAGCGGAACCGAACTCGCCGCCGCGCAACCAACCGCACCCGGGCCGGCCGGTCCCACGTGGGAACAGTACCAGTCGCTTGTCGAGCGTTTGGACGCGAATGAACGGAAAATCGCGGAGTTGCGGAGTTCGCCGAATTCAGCGGCTCCCATCGTCGATCCAAAGCGCGTCGTGGCCGACGGAAACCCGCCCGTCGCCTCACCCGAGCAACGCATTGGCGCACTCGAGAAAGCGTTAGGCGTGAAAGACACGAGTCCGACATTTCCCAGCGTTCGACTCAGCGGCTTCTTTCATCTTGACGAAGGCTGGTTCGGGCAAGACGCCGCAAGCCGCGCGACGCTCGGAGACATCCAAGACGGCGTCGGCTTTCGTCGCGCCCGCTTGCAGGCCCTGGGAAGTGTCGCGGAGTTTACCAACTACTCAATCGAAATGGACTTCGCCACCGCCGGCCGACCGAGCTTTATGGACGTTTGGGGCGAGCAGACTCATGTTCCCGTACTAGGCAACGTTCGCATCGGTCAGTATCGCCAGCCATACAGCATGGATGCTTTGACATCCGTGCGCCAACTGGAATTCCTTGAGCGATCGCTGCCGTTTCAAGCCTTCGACCCGTTCCGCCGCGTCGGCTTGATGGCGTACGACCAATCCGACGGCAAAATGAGCACTTGGGCCTACGGCATTTACCGAACGGGCGGCTTCGGCAACGCCGATTTGGGCGACACTCGCTTTGCAACCGACATCGGCGACAACGGCGGCATCTCCGGCGTCATGCGGGCGACGCATTTACTCTACTACGATGAACCGGCCGACGGTCGCTACTTGCTGCACATCGGGGGTTCCTACGGCTACAGCCGCGCGACAGGCGGCACCGCCGGCACTCCGTTCTACCAATCGCGCGTCATTCCGGAGTTCTTTGTCGGCGATCCGGCCGGCGGTGGAGCGACGGCCGCAGGCACGCCGTTTTTCGCCGATACAGGCCGCCTTGCGAGCAACAGCTTCCAAGTGATGAATGCGCAATTGGCCGGCCAATACGGTGCGGTCCACTTCCAAGCGGAGTACATGGCGAATCTTGTCGATCAAATCGGCGCAGGCCAGTGCTACTACGACGGCGCCTATGCGCAGGTCGGTTGGTTTCTCACCGGCGAGCATCGCACATACAACCGGATGTGGGGCACGTTCGATCGTGTGAACCCGTACAGCGAATTTTTTTCCCTCGGCCGCGACAAATGGTTTTGCGGCTGGGGCGCCTGGGAACTCGTCGGGCGCTGGAGCTACGTGAATCTCAACAGCCCCAACGCTGCGCCAATCGTCATTACGCCCGGCGTTCCGCCGTCGCCCGATCCAGGTCGGCTTAACAACCTGACTCTCGGTATGAACTGGATTTGGAACGCTTACGCGAAAGTGCAGTTCAACTACATCTACTGCATGCTCGATAACGCCGCCGCTGGCAACTCCGACACCAGCATTTACTGCACACGATTCGAAGTGCAATTCTAAGCAATCACCACCGCCAAACGCCGGTTCCCCAGGCGAGGCCTGCGCCGAAGCCCGACATCAAAATGGGATCGCCCCGACGAATGCGGCCAAATCGCAAGCATTCGTCGAGCGCGAGCGGGATGCTGGCGGCGGAAGTATTCCCGTAACGATCGAGTTGAATGACGACCTTCGCTTTGTCCAGCTCGAGGGCGTCGGCGATTCCGTCAAGAATGCGGACATTCGCCTGATGCAAGACAATGAGCTTTAAGTCGTCGAGTTTCAGATCGGCCGCGGCGACGACGCTCCTCATGTTTTCTTCCACGAGCCGAATCGCCCATTTGAAAACCGGCTTGCCGTCCATGTAGAGGTACTGCTTGCCCGAATCGGCGTTGGCGGCCGTCAGCGGTTCTCGGGAGCCGCCTACCGTCCGAATCAGCAAATCCGCCCCGGAGCCGTCGGCTCCCAGCGAATAGGCGAGCATCCCTTGTTCCTTCGAGCCGGGAGTAAGCAACACGGCCCCTGCGCCGTCACCGAACAGCGGAAAAACCTTCGTGTCTTTCGGATTCAGAATCCGCGAGTTGCAGTCGGCGCCGACCACCAAGCAACGCTTGCTCGTACCGGCGGCGACGAACTGCATACCGGTCGCCAAGGCGTACATGAAACCGGCACAAGCAGCCTGCAAATCGACCGCACCGCAGCGCAAACCTAGTCGGTTTTGCACCAAAGCCGCGGTTGAGGGACAAAGATAATCGGGCGTAAACGTCGCCACGAGCAACAGGTCGACATCCTTCGCCGCGACTCCCGCCCGCTCCAGACACTGGCGTGCGGCGCGTTCGGCCAAGTCGCTTGTCGCTTCTCCGATCGGCGCATGACGGCGTTCGCGAATGCCGGTTCGTTGCACGATCCATTCCGGATCGTAGCCGTAGAGCCGTTGCAAGTCTTCGTTCGTAACGACCTGATCGGGCACGCTCGCGCCGGCGGCGGCGATTTCGACGCCCATCAATCGGCGGATCGGATACTGCTCGTGAGAAGCCGTCGACATAGAACTCCTGTAGCGAACGCGCGCGCTTCGTCGAGGCTACTTTGCCGCCGGGGGCGTCTCGATCCACCGGCGAGTGCGATGGGACTCCAAACAAGCGTCGGCGATGAGTTGGGCGTTGAGCCCTTCATAGAAGCTCGGCACGGCATCGCGTCCTTCGACGATCGCCGAAACAAACTCCCACATGAGATCGTAGCGGAACACCGTCGCCGGCTTGCCTTGCGCAGGGTCGCGCGGGCTGCCGGTCGGCTTCAAAAACTCCGGCGGCACCGGAATCGGCTCCAAGTCGCCGCCGGTTTTTCCGAACAACAATACGTTCGGCTCATGCATCCGGTAGACGGCCGACGCTTCGGAGCCGTTGATCTCGGCCCACTCGTGGCCGAAGCCGTCGAGTTTGTAGCCTTTCGCAAGCGTCGTTCCTTCCCAGACGCCGACTGCTCCGGAACGGAAATCGCCGATCAACGCCGACCAGTCGTCGACTTCCGACGGTAGGCAAGGCTTGCCGTCGACCGTGAGATCGCGCGAAGCAAAGCGCGCTACGCTGCCGCAAATCCGATCAATCGGCCCCATCAAATCGGCGGCGAAGTCGATACGATGGATCGTCATATCGAACAAGTCGCCGGCGCCGGCTTTGTCTTTGTATTGCCGCCACCCCCAACTTGTTTCCGGCCAGTCGAGAAAACGCTGTGAGCGAAAATGGCGAGGCGTGCCCAACGCACCGCTTGTCACCAAATGCTTCATGTAGCGCATCGACGGCGCAAAGCGATAGGTAAAGGCCGTCATGTGGACGACTTGGTTGTCGCGGGCCGCCTCGTACATCGCGCGCACTTCTTCGGCGTTCAGCCCAAGCGGCTTTTCGCACATGATGTGCTTGCCGTTCTTAGCCGCCTCCACCGCGATCTCGCGATGCGTGAAGTTCGGCGTGGCGATGATGACCGCGTCGACGTCCGGATCGGCGCAAAGCGCAGCGGCGTCAGTTGTCGTCTTTGTGATGCCCCAATCGGTCATTCGCTTTTGCAGCAAGCCGGGATCGGCGTCGCACGCAGCGACGAGCGTGGCCCGATCGTCGAGGCGAATTCCGGGAACGTGGTGATAGTCGCTCACGGCACCGGCACCGATGATGCCGATCCGAACGGGGAGTTTTTGCGAGGCGCGAGGCATGAGTTACGGCGAAGAAGAAATCGGAAGCGACGCAAAGGTAGGAGTCGGGCGATGGGGCAAACTGCGTCTATCTGCCGAACAAATCGCACCGTCAGGGTATTCGTTTGCTTCGCTGGTCACAAGGGCCGGCCCTTGAAGCTACGCCGCACGCTTGCGACGGGTTTTCTTGACCGACGGAGGCGGCGTCGGCGACGGCGCGACGTGACCGTAAAGACGAGCATTGCGCTCCTTGCCGACCTGAACGAGCAATCCCATTTCGCGCAGGCAGTAGACGATCCTTTGCCCCACCGAGCGCGGGATGCCGAGACCGGCGGCGACGTGACCGGAGTGAAACGGGACCGGTAGCCCGACGGGCAATAACGCGATAAGATCCGCGCCGAGCCGAAATGAAAATGTCTCGTGGACGCACACAAGTTTTTGATCTTCAACTTCGTACTCGTTGCGCCGACGCCAACGACGGCGGCGGTTGCGGCCGGGAAATCGCAACTCTTCCATATCGACAAGTACGACTTCAAGCGTCAATCGGGAATGCGGAAAGACGCGCCGCCAATAAATCAGTTCGTCGAACACGTCGAGCAACTTGCCGCGTTTGGGACTGGTGCGACGTTCGACGACTTTCCCTCCACGGCTTGCCAGCTTGACAAGAGTCTTACGAACGACGATCGGCTTAACAACCCGAACGTCGTAGTCGGCGGTGAGGGCTCGGACCTTGTCGCGCAATGCGGCCAGCGAACCGTGCTGGATTTCGATCAACTCCTCGTTGCGGACGACGTCGATCCTATATTTCCCGAGCCGAACTTCGGTCCGCGCGTCTTCGCCTGCGTAAAAATTTTTGAGTTCACGGTGAAGGGAAGTTTCCATAAGCGGGCGCTAGTTATTCTGCATCGGCCCCCAAAGACAACTCATCGTCCATCACCGCGCCCGAATCTCGACGCTTAGCCGACCGGCGGTTCGATTCCAAAGTCGCGGATCGTGAACAGACTCTTACACCAATACCCCTTCGCGGCGAAGGCCTCTCGACCTCCTTCCAGGCGATCAACGATCGCGATGACGCCGCGAACTTTGAGGCCGTAGTCGAGGCAGCGTTCGATCGCCAACAGCGACGAGCCGCCGGTCGTAACGACGTCTTCCACAATCACGACGTCGTCGCCGCGGGCGACTGGACCTTCGATATACTTCGCCGCGGTCGCGCCGTGGTCCTTGGTTTCCTTGCGGACGAGGAAGCCCAACAACGGCACGCTTTCATACCCGGCCACCGTGACCACCGAGGCGGTAATCGGGTCGGCTCCGATCGACATGCCGCCGACCGCTTTCGGCAACGGCGCGTCTTGCCGCAATAAGTCCAAAATGCCTTCGCCGATCAGCTTCGCACCGAATGAATCGAGCGTAACTTGCTTGCAATTCAGGAAGTACGACGACTTCTTCCCGGAAGCCAGCGTGAAGTCGCCCCGCTTGAGTGCCCGTTGTTCGATCAGCGCGTGGAGAGCGGCAGGTTGATACATGAGATGTTTTTTCGGTTGCCAGTTTTCAGTTTTCGGACGTCGAAACGACGTCGCCGAAGTCGCACCACTTTACCGGGTGCCGCTGACAACTGACAACCGATGACCAATCGTCGGCCTACGGCCGAATCATGACCTTCGATCCCACCGAGAGAATGTCGTATACGTCTTCATCCTGACGGTTCGACAGGTAGATCATGCCCCGCCCGCCGTTTTGTGGGAGATTACCGGCCATGCTCGCCGGGCGGCCGTGGATGCCTTGACCGCCGCCGAGGTCGATCCAGCGTTCGCCGAGCGGATTGTTCGGGTCGTCGGCCGCGACGACGCCGTCGGCCGCTTGAAACGTCGGATTGACTAACTTGGCCGAAACGCCGTAGGTGCCGTCGGGAAGTTTCAAGTCCAGGCCGAGGCCGATCGGGAAGCTCCCGGCGTACATCCCTTCCAGGAACAACGTAAGCTGGCCGCGACTCTTGTCGACCAGCGCATCGAACGGGCCTTTGAGAACTTTTAGTTGCGTGCCGGACGGCAAGTAAAGAGGATCGGCGATGCCGTTGATCTTCATCAACAGTTCGGCAGGGATCTGATAACGCTGGGCGACGGCCTGCAACGTTTCGCCTTGGGCGACCGTGTGCGGCGGTTCCAGTAAATGCTCGCGAGAATAGATCACCGCACCCGCCAATTGGTCGAGCATTGTTTGGACTTGGCCGCTTTCCTCGGTGCTCAGCGACGGATGATCGAACCACTGACTTAGTTCGTCGAGGGCTTCGGCTAATTTGTTCTCCGCCGCCAGCGTTTGCACCTTCTGCATGGCTTGCGCCGCCGATTCCTTGCCAGGACTCGTCGCGGTCGAAGGAGTGGCCGTGGGGGCCGTGTACGACTGCGGCACGACGCCGCTTGCCGAGGCGAGTTGCGGACCGGAAAGTGTCTGCGTCGAGGTCGGTGCAGAGGGCGACGATGAACTCGGCGGGGTTACGTACGGAACCGCCGTCATGGGAGCAGCCTTGCCGGCGTCCGAGTCGGTCGGCGCGCCGCCTGCGAAATGAACGCCCCCGTCGAGCGGACCTGGCGCAACGTTGGTCGAGGGATACGGCGATGCCGACGGCGCATCGAGCGGACGAACATTGGTGATCGAAGCGCCGGTGATCGGGCCGCCCGGCGCAATGCGGGCGGTTCCCGGCGTCGGTCCGGTGGAAGAGGGCGCGCCGGTAAGCTCCCTTGATCCGGTCGACGAAGGCGTGGAAAGCGGAGCGGCCGAAGTGGAAGAAGTCGCGTTGTAGCGCGGCGCCGCACCGCCGGGCGGCGACGACGCGAAGCTTGCCGACGGCGGACCAAGGCCCGCCGGGAGTTCGACATCGGGCGGACTGTCCCAGTTGGCCGCATCCAGCGGCGGCTCAACCGGCGGACTACTTGTCAGCGTCGTATACGCGCCGTAGCCAAGCGCGCCTAACACCGTGAGGACGCAAATCGTTTTGATGAACTGCACGCCGCGTCCTCCTTGACTCGGTGAGCGTCCGCCGGGCCGCTCGCAATCGTTCGCCTCAATCGAAGCTCCTTGCTTCGACGCCCCCAAACGCCGATTCGGGGCTCGCGATTCTACAAAGAGTGCGAATTTGCACCTATGTCAGTACGGTAGGCAATTCAAACCATTTAGAAGGAGTTCGCTTACTTGGCAAACCCGCCGCCGGAACAAAACACAAGCCCTTTAACATAAATGACTTAGAACAAAAACGGCGACCAGAGGTTCGAGCTACACGGAAACTCAGGCATCACGACTCATTAGACCGCTTCGCCGAGCGTAGTTTTTCGCGAATCGCTTCGAGGCGGCGGCCAAGCTCCGCTTCGAAACCGCGGGGCACAGGATGATAATAGGTCTTATCGACGCCGAGATAGTCCTGCGCGGCGACGCCCCCCTCCGCATCGTGCGCATACTCGTACCCTTCACCATGACCGAGTCGTCTCGCCCCGCCGTAATGGCGATCGCGGAGATGAACCGGCACCGGCAGCAAGCGGCCTTCGACGACGTCAGCTCGCGCGGCGCCGATGGCAAGCGTCGCCGCATTCGATTTCGGCGCGCAGGCGAGATATGTCACCGCCTGCGCAAGCGGTAATTGACATTCCGGCAGTCCGACGAACTCGCACGACTGCATCGCCGCCACGGCCAGCGGTAAGGCCTGCGGGTCGGCATTGCCGATGTCTTCGCTGGCGGAGATCACGATCCGTCGGGCGAGAAACCGCACGTCTTCGCCCGCCTCGAGCATGCGGGCCAGCCAATAGACGGCCGCATCGGGATCGCTGCCGCGGATACTTTTGATCAGCGCACTGGCGGCGTCGTAATGCGCGTCGCCGGAGCGATCGTATTCGATGGCCTTCTTTTGGATCGACTCTTCGGCAAGCTCTTTGGTGAATTCAACGGGGCGCTGCGTCGCCGAAAGCACTCCGACTTCGAGTGCCGAAAGGGCGCGGCGAGCGTCGCCGTCGCACACCGCGGCGAGAAACTCGACGGCGTCGTCATGCAACCGCACTTGATAGCGACCGAGCCCACGCGATTCGTCGGTCGCAGCCCGTCGCAACAATCCCTTGATATCCTCGCGGGAGAGCGGTTTGAATTCAAACACGCGACTACGACTAACGAGAGCACTTGTGAGTGCGAAGAACGGGTTCTGCGTCGTCGCGCCGACGAGGACGATGCCGCCGTCCTCCACGTCCGGCAGCAGCACGTCTTGCTGAGCCTTGTTGAAGCGATGGATCTCGTCGACGAAAAGCAACGTGCGCTGCCCGCCGGCAGAAAGCCGGTCGCGGGCCGCGTCCAATAATTCTCGCAAGTCCTTGACGCCGGCCGTTACAGCGTTGACTTGTTGAAAGCGGCATTTCGTAGCGCCGGCCAGAAGCTGAGCAAGCGTCGTTTTTCCAGTCCCCGGTGGGCCATAGAAGATCACCGAACCGAGACGGTCGGCGGCGATGAGACGCCGCAGAAGCTTTCCTTCGGCCAGAAAGTGCTTCTGCCCGGCAAACTCATCGAGCGAGCGCGGTCGCATCCGAGCAGCCAACGGGGCCGCCTTCATCCGCTCGGCGGCCTCGGCTTCGGCAAACAACGACGGCGACTGATCGATCCACTTAGAACTCATGCGGAAATTGTACCGGGAGACCACTTGGCAGGCCGGCATCCCCGCCATAGCCCTCCCGGCACTTATCAGGGCAATAACTTTGCATTTATCGGCTCATGCTCATGATCTCCACGGTCAGCGCGCCCGAGTTATCGGCCAAGTCGGCGTTCGATTCGTTGATCCGCAAATAGAGCGTGCCGGAGCGGGTCGGCTTGAGTTCGGCCCCGAGGCCGATCGGCGTCGGCTTCGACATCGCCGGGAGCTCACCGGGGGGAAGTTCGTCCGGCTCGACGGCCGTGAGCAACTCGCCGAGCGGCCTTCCGCGATAGTAGCGCAGCGTGATTCCGCCCGCCTCGCAGGGCCACGACTTCGTCACTCCGTCGACGATCGACGAGCCGATCCGATAGCGACCCGAAGCGCGAAGGCGATACGTCTTGCCGGCTTCAAGTCGAACGCCGCTTGATTGCCAACCCCGATCGACGGCCACTCCGATCTTCGTTCCCGCCGGGTCGAGCGTCCGGCCGAGCTGAAAGTGGATCGCGGCGCGTCCGACGTCGGCGCCGTACTCTAATTCGTTGACGAAGATCAGCCACTCTTCGTTAAGCTGAGACAAATCGTCGGCAAAAAGTCGTCGCGCAATCGCGTTGAACTGCGGCTCCGTCACACTCTTTTGCAGCTCGCGAAAGCGGGCCTGGTAGCGCGGATGTCCGTCGAGAAAGGTCGCCAGCGCCCAACACCAGGAATAGGAGCCGACGTCGTCGAAGCCGCGGATGGAGTCGTTAACGAGGTCGCCGAAGCGGCGGACTTTGCCTGCGGCGACATCCGCTTTGATCGAGGCGATGCGGCCCCAATACGGAACCTCGTCGCGGGAGCGCGGCATCACACCGAGTTGCAGCTTGCCGTCGGCCCAACGATGAGTGCCCGCGAACTCGGCGACGCCTTCCATATACCACGACGCGCCGCAGCCGCCGAGCACGGTGTTCATAAAGCCGTGCGTTCCCTCGTGAAGCAGCAAATGGCGACGATAATAGTCGCTTGGTTGATCGAACAACCACAGGTCGAAGCCGGCTGAATAGCCGTGCGGGAAGTTCGGCAACGAGTCGGGAACGGCGCCGACGGCGCGAAAACGCTCTTTGTCGACGATCAGGAATCCGCGCATCCTCCAGTCGGCGAGCCGGGCTTCGTCGACACAGAAATAGCGAGCCCACTGAGGCACGGCGGCGTCGAACACTTGCGGCAACTCGTCGACCGAGGGCGACGAAGGCAAATCGGTGTAGAGCGTAAGATGCTGACCGACAAGTTCGCGCAGCCCACCGGCTTTCGCACGAGTCGGATCGAAGTCTTGCACTGCGCCGGCAGCGGCAATCGGGAGACAAAACGCAAACGTCCAAAAGCAAAACGATCGAGTCGCGACTAGGCGGTTTCTCATTTTGCGTTATGCATTTGGACTTTCGGCGTTCCCCTATAGAGCTCGGCGGTACTTCTTCTTCGGCGGCGACTTCGGCGGGCCCCCTTCCGGCTCTTCGCCGAACCCGACGTCGCTCGTGATGTACTTCGTACTGGCCGCCTCGGCCGCGGCCCGCGCCGCTTCCGGATCGAGCCGACGCACTTTCTTCGAGGCTTCGAAGCCTTCGATCTCGTCGCGCTGAAGGAGCTTATCGATGCGGATTTCGATTCGCGTCAACTCGCCGCCCTCTTCGGGAGTGACGAATGTGAACGCGACGCCTTCGCGTCCCATACGGCCGGTGCGTCCCACGCGATGAACGTAGTCGTCGCAAAAAGCCGGCACGTCGTAGTTGATGATGTGTGAAATGTTGCTTACGTCGATGCCGCGGCCGACGACGTCGGTCGCCACAAGGTGCTTCACGCGCCCGTCTCGGAACGCGGCCATGACGCGATCGCGCACGCTCTGAGACAAGTCGCCGTGGATGCAGGCCGAGCCTTCCACGCGCTTCTCCAAGTGGTGGTGAATCTTCTCAGTACCGCGCTTAGTACGGCAGAAAATAATCGACTGAGTCGGGTTCTCGCGCTGCAGCAGCTTAACGAGCAAGTCGAATTTCTTATCGGCGTCGACCGTGAAATAAAACTGCTCGATCGTATCGGCCGAGACGTCGGTCGGCGAGAAGTTCATCGTTTCGGGATCGCGCATGTAGCGCTTCGCCAACTTCTCGACCGGCGGCGGAACCGTGGCGCTGAGCAACAGCGTTTGCCGCGACTGCGGACACTGCCGCAGAATCTTCTCGATGTCGGGACGAAAGCCGATGTCGAGCATGCGGTCGGCTTCGTCGAGCACGACGAGCTTCAACGACGACAGCATCAGCGTGCCGCGTGAAAGATGATCGAGCACCCGTCCCGGCGTGCCGACGACGACTTCGACGCCGCGCTTGAGTCTCTCGACCTGTTGGCGAATCGGCTTCCCGCCGTAGACGGCCAGGATATGCACCTTGCGGCCATGCGAGAGCTTCTCGAATTCGTCTTTCACCTGCACGGCCAGTTCGCGCGTCGGCACCATGACGATGGCTTGCGGTGCGGCGTGCGCGTGGTGCGGATCGAGTTTCTCAAGGATCGGCAACACGAACGACGCCGTTTTGCCCGTCCCGGTGCGAGCTTGGCCTAATACGTCGACGCCGGCGAGGGCGCGCGGGATGAGACCGGCCTGAATCGGCGAGGGCTCTTCATAGCCGGCCTGGGCGAGAGCTTCCATCGTGACGTCGGAAAGGCCGAGCGTCGAGAAACCGCCGGTAAACGTCTTTTCAGTCCGTTCGGGACGCGGGCGCGTGGAATTCTCCGGCGACGGCTCGTCGCCGAAATCCGGATCGTAGTCGCTGACCGGTTCGCGGCGCGACCGATCGTCGCGGCCGCCACGCTTATCGCGTCGTCCACCACGATCGCGGTCGCGACGTCCCTCTCGGTCACCTCGTTCCCGACGCGGCTCACGTTCACGGTGCCCGGCAGGAGCGTCGGCGCGGCGCGACTCAACATCGGGCGGCGGGGGCACATCGCGTTCGACGTCGTCGTGAACTGTACGGGGCGGAGTTTGGTCGTCGCGGCGTTGCGGAGGACGCTCCGGACGCGGGCGAGCCTCACGGCGAGACCGCGGCTCGGCGTCGGAACGGCTGTCGCCTTGACGCGATTCGCCTTGCGCACGGGACTGCCCCTGTGGGCGAGTTTCTCGTCGACCTTCCTGAGCACGCCCTTCGGCGCGGCGATTTCCTTCCCCTTGAGGAGGTTTACGCCCGCTCTCTCGATCCCCTTGTTGCGGACGCGGCGGTCGCGCATCTCGTGAGCGAGGAGGCGGCGGCGAAGTCGGTTCGACTTCTTCGAAGTCGTGGTCGATCAAATCATGATCGAGGTCATCAAGCCAATCACTTATCGGAGGCTCGCGGCCGGTGTGCTCAGGATGCGGCGGCAGTTGCGAACGACCACGCGAGGGGCCGCCTTGCCGCGGCGCATCTTGTCGTCGACCTTCCGGCTTACGTCCTTCCTGGGAACGGCCCTGTTGCCCGCGCCCCGCGCCCGTATCGCCTTGCTCGCTTCCACCTTGTTCGGAACGACGCTGACCACGCGATTGTTGGGGACGGCCTTGTTGCGGGCGGCCCTGCTGCGGGCGGCTTTCGCGCGAATGCGACCGTTGTCCGCCCGTTTGCGGAGGCTGCGAGCGTTGGGGCGGACGAGATTGCGCGGGCGGCGCATCTTCAAAGTCGTCAAAATCGTCGTCAAAATCGTCGTCGAGATCGTCGGCCGCGAGATAGCCGCGTGGCGCACCGCTCGATCCGGCAGGTCGCTCAACGTCGCGCTGCGACTGAGGACGCGATTGCGGAGAACGGCTTTGCGGAGGACTTCCCTGCGGCGGACGACCTTCTTGCGCTTGATCGTCGCGTGCCTGTCCCTCCGGCGAACGAGCGCCGCGGCGGCGTCCGCGGCCGCCGCGACGACGGCGACGCGAAGGACGATCACCGGGTTGTTGATTCGGGTCGGGCGAGTCGGGTCCGTTGTTTGTCAAAGCTAAGCAGTGGGTAGAGAGGCGGGAAGACGAAGCCAAGAGAGTCGACGCGCGGCTCGCGAGTGATTCGCGGATGGCCTGAAGGCGTCGGTCGACTCGGGTTGCGGCCTCCATCTTTCACGGCCGCTCGCTTAACGTAACCCTATCAGCCCACTGAGATTTCGTCAAATCGGAAGGCTTCGGGCCGGCGCAATAATACAGGCCGTCGGGCGACGCTCATGGCGTCGGCCGACGGCCTCTCTCGTTGTATCTCTCTCAGAAGCAGCCGCGAAAGCGGACTACTTCTTGCCCTTCTTGGCCGGACCCTTGGTCTTGGTCGACGGGGCGGGCTTAGCGGCGGGCTTCTTCGCAGCGGGCTTCTTGGCAGCGGCCATGGTCTAGATTCCTTCCATAAACTTGGGGCCTCGGCAGACTGTAAAGCGGCTTCCCCCGAGACACCCGAGGAGGGAAAACCGAGCAGACTTGTCGCACACAGCCGGCCGTGTCGCGTGCTCCAACGGACGACCTCCGTGTCGCCTTGAGCCTTGTCGACTCGCGTGGTCGAACACCCTGGCTACCGTTGCGGAGCGTGCTCTACGACCGTGCGACGTGCGTCACGTCACAACGATTGTTGGCCGAATTCGCGACATGCGAACCCGACGGCGCTGATTGAAGCAAGAAACGCGGAAGCGCGTCAAGAGAAGTTCGCTCAAGTCAGCTCGACGATGACGTCACCCAATGAGCGAGCGTCGCGCGAGCGGTGTCGGACGACGCTCGCCGACGATAGAATCCACATGATGAACGACGAACAACTCAACGACGTGTGGAACAAGCTCCTCGCCGACCTGCCGCGTTACGGCGAACTCGACTCGGAGCGGCGTGCGGCGATCGGTGAAACGCTGCGCGAAACCGAGCTCGGCGACGTCGAAGCAGTCGATGAATTCCTCGACGCGATCGCCCCCAAAGCCGACGGCCGCGAGCACGTTTTTTCCCTGTTTTTACAGCATTCCCTGCAACCCTGGCTTATGCGCGACGAGCACCATGTGCTCTCGGAGCGGGCCGTCTCTCGGCTTGTCGATTGGTATCGCACTCCCGGCTGCGAGAGCCTCGTACGGTTTCCTATCCTCAGGACGCTCGCCGTCGACGGTCACCGACCGGCATTGGCGGCGCTGGCCGACCTTATCGTCGCTGATCCGCCGACGGACGAGCGGCAAGCCGTGATGAGTTTGGTGCCGTTGTTTCAACCGCGGAGTCCGTCGCTGCCGGGGGGCGAAGTTCTTTTTCCTAGGTTGTTCGACGCGCTCTCTAGCGCGGCCCTCGCCCCGGTCGTCCTCGACTTGGCGAACTTCCTGGTTCGTCGCGGCGTGCTCGCCGAACATCCGGCCCAGTCCCGCGCCGGCGAATTGGCGACGCTCTTGGGTTCGCTGGCGGCCCGACTACAAAAAATCGAAGAAAACCCGGCGGAATACGCAACAAATCCGCAGGAACTCAGCCGCACGGTGAACGAGGCCGTGACGCTCGTCGTTTCCCTATGCGACGCCTTAGCCCTGGCCGGCAATCGCAGCGTCGTCGGTAAGCTTCGCCGGGTGCTCGACTTGCACCACCGTCGAGTTCAGACCGAGGGGGCCGCCGCCTTGGCCCGCCTCGGCGAAGAAGAAGGGTTCGAGCGGCTCAAGTCGCTGGCGAAAGAACCGGTCGTGCGAACCCGCGCGCTCTATTATCTCGATGAGCTCGGCGCGACGGATAAAGTCGATGAATCGCTCCGCTCGCCCGAGGCCCGAGCCGAAGGGGATCTCGCGGCTTGGATGGCTCAGCCCACCCGCTTCGGTGTCGCCCCCGATACTTTGGAACTGATCGACCGCACCAAGCAGTATTGGCCCGGCTACGTCGATCCGGTCGAGTGCTTCCTCTTCGTCTATGAGTATCAACGAGGGCCGAAGACGATCGGCGGCGTCGGGCTCACCGGGCCGACGACGAACGCGTTGCAGGTGGATCTTCAGGATCTGCCGCCGAGCGACATCTACGCACTTTACGCGGGGCTCGATTCCGAACACGCCGACATCTACGAGACGACCGCCGAAGATCTCTCGCCCGACCAGCAAGACGCCTGGAACGGCGTGAGCGGGGTCTTGAAAACCCAAGGCTACGAAGAACTCGAACTCGCCATCTGGGGGCACTTCTTCGGCGAACAGTTCGCCGTGGCAAGCGCCGTCCACAACGGCCGGCCGGGCGTGATCGTCATCGCCGACGACCACAGCGAGTGGTTCTCGCTGCCGGTCGCTTCGCGAGCGTTCGGCCCGCGCGAGGTCTACGCGATGTTCAAAGGGCGTAAGCTGCTCAAGGCGTTCAACAAGGACGAAGGGGGCGCGGCCTAATCGTCGGCCGCTCTCACTTTACTCCCGCCGCCCACTTCTCCAATTCTTGGAATTGCACGGTGAAGTCGTGCTCCGGCGTGCCGAGCGGGCTCTTGAAGAAGCTGGCCAGAAACGTGAGCGTGCCCGTGTCGCCGTTGCGCCAGGCGCGTTCTGTGAAGCGAACCAAGTCGATCACGAGCGGGGCGGCGAGCAAAGAGTCGCACCCTTGCCAAATGAATTGAAACGTCATCGGCGTGCCGAGAAAACCCTGGAAGTGGATGTGATCCCAGGCCGTCTTCCAATCGCCCATACTTTGAATGTATTCGATGGAAACAAGCGTCTGCGGCGGATAACCCAGAATCTGCCCGAGCAGGCGGTCCTTGCTCGTCACCTTAGCCTTCTTATTGGCCGGGTCGTCAAGCACCTTGCCGTCCATGTTGCCGAAGATGTTGTGCCCGACCCAGCTCATCACTTTCAAATTGCGCCGCGCGAACATCGGCGCCAGCACGCTCTTGAGCAGCGTTTCACCGGTTTTGCCGTCGTAGCCCATATGACGAGTCTTGCGCTCGCGAGCCAGCTCTTCGATGGCCGGCAGCGAACTGCCTAGCGACGGCGTGAAATTCAAATGCGAATAGCCGAGGTCGAGCGCGGCGATCGCGTAGAGCGAGCTCGCGGGCAACGCGCATTTCTTCGGCTTGTCGAGCAGCTTCGAAAGCTCGCTCCACTTCGTCGGAAACTGCGCCGCGTCCGTCGGCGGTTCCGTCGATGCGACGTTGATGACGATCACGTGCGCCAGCTTGTTGTCGTCGGCGAACTTCTTCAAATCGCCTTGCAGCCGATCGATCGTCTCGCGCGGCGTCTCACTTTTCTTGGCCGCCGGCATCGCGAAGCCTTCGATCGTCGAACCGGAATTCGCCACCGTACCGGGACGGATCACCTTGTCGAGCTTGTCGAGTTCCGGCTTGAGTTTGGCGATGAGCCCGGCGTCGATGGCCCGGCTTTCGGTGTTCATCCGCGCCGCCTCTTCATAGCTCGAGAGGTCGCGAATCTCGTGACCGCCCAGCACCAAGTCTTTCCAATCGACCAGATCGAGCTTTTGAAACAGCGGGAGTTCGCTGACGAGCGCCGTCGTCGGCGTCAGGCCTTTCTTCAAGGCCAGCAGGCCGACGACGGCCGTCGAGGCGACGCCGCCTTTGGCGCCGATGAACCAAATTCCAATGCGATTGCGGGCCATGCTCTGCGTGCCGTTCGAAGGTGTGCGGGAGGGTACGTGCGATGGCGGGAGCTACGATCCGACGCAGTAAGTCTTAGGACGTCGGTTAAGCTTCCGTGGGGGCGGGACGAACTTTCGATTGTCGATCCAGGGCCGAGCAACGTCAAGGACCGCGATTCGGGCATCTTTGGCGGACATAAAAGCTCCTTCTCCAAAGCGGTCGGTGCGCATCTATTTGGGCCATAGATGCGCACCCCTATTGTCTTACTTAAATGTGCGCATCAATCGGCGGAATAGATGCGCGGTTTGCGCATGTATTCGCAGGACGGATTGAAGCCTTCCGTAGAATTTGCCGCAGACCGGCGCGCATTCCGATTGAGCCTCGCCGCGCTCGACACACCCTAAGATTCCGCACCCCGCAAACTAGCGTGCGGCCGAGCGAAAATCGACGCTCGTTTTTGGCCGGCCGCAAGCGTATAGTCCGGTGAGTCCGTCGGACCTTATCTGGAGAAGCCACGATGCCGAGATTGATTTCCGGCCCGCGGATCGTCGAAGCCGCCGGGTCGCCGCCGAAGAAAATCGAGGAGTTCATCGGACGCGTCGCCAGCGACACGGCAGGCGTCAGCATCGCCCGGATGACGAGCCCTGCCGGTTGGGTCGAACCCGGCCAGACGCCGGAATTCGACGAATACACGGTCGTCCTCCGCGGCACGTTGCACGTGAAGACGCGCGACCGCGACTTCGACGTCGCCGCCGGTCAGGCGATCATTACGCACGCCGGCGAGTGGATCCAATACAGCACGCCTGCCGCCGGCGGCGCCGAATACATCGCGGTCTGCCTGCCGGCCTTCACGCCCGGCACGGTTCACCGCGACGCGTGACGAAGAAGCGATGAATTCGGAACGCTGAGCGAGGAACGATGCCGATCCCAACACTCGACGATCGACTACGTCCGCGGAGCCGTCCGCCCGGCCCGCCGGCCATGTATCAGTCGTGGCGCGAGTTGCTGTTCGTGCATTGGAGAGTCGAGCCGAAGCGGATTCAGCGGACATTGCCGCCGGGTCTGCAGGTCGACATGTTCGACGGCGCGGCGTATGTCGGCGTCGTACCCTTTTACATGCACAACATTCGTCCGCGCGGCTTTCCCGCCATCCCCTGGGTTTCGTTCTTCCTCGAATTGAACGTTCGGACCTACGTGCACGACGAGCGCGGCCGCGCCGGCGTTTGGTTCTACTCGCTCGACTGCAATCAACCGATCGCCGTCTGGGCGGCCCGCACGTTCTTTCATCTGCCTTATCGACATGCGCGGATGACGGCGACTTCGCGCGACGAAGCGATCGACTACCGCTCGCAAGTAAACAGTTCACGTCGAACCTGCGAACTGTCGTATTCCGTCGCCGCCGACGGCCGACCGACGGAGCCCGGCACGTTTGAATTCTTCTTGGTAGAACGATATCTGCTGTTCGCCGCCGACAAGCGCAGTCGTTTATTCACCGGCCAAGTGCATCACGCGCCGTACGAGGTCGCCCCGGCGACGCTCCCCAAGTGGTCGTCGAATCTCTTGGCCGAGCACGACTTCGGCGTCGACGAATCACGACCGGATCACGTTTGCGGCGCGAAAGGGGTCGACGTCGATGTGTTCGGGCTCGTTCGTAGCGCAACGTAAAAGCGGCGTGGAACGCCGCGGAGGGCGATCCCTACAGGCGTGTAAAGCGCCTTACGCTTGGTCACGCGTATCGGGCGGGTCGAGCAGGTCGCGCGCGACCGGCGGAACTTCGCGAGGCGCGGTCGACGAGTAACGACGCGTGCTATCGGTGCCGGGAACGAGCCACGGGCCGGGCGAATGGGCGTCGACGATCTGCTTCAATTCGGCCCCGTCGATCACTTCCTTTTCCAGCACCTTTTCGGCGATCGCATCGAGCGCCGCTCTGCGCGTCGTAAGAATATGGCGGGTTCGTTCCGTCGCTTCCTCGATGATGCGCTTCACCTCCTCGTCGATCTCGCGGGCCGTGTGCTCGCTGATCGTGTGATCGGTCCCCATATCGCGGCTCGAGGCCAAAAACGGCGATCGGCTGCTGGAGCGATAAGTCACGCGGCCCAACCGGCTCATGCCGAAATCCATGACCATGCTGCGAGCGATGCCCGAGGCCCGCTCCAAATCGTTCTGCGCGCCCGTCGACACGTCGTTGAAGATGAGTTCTTCGGTAATCGTGCCGGCGAGCAGAATCTGCAGATAGCTTTCGAGTTCGGCGTGGGTCGTCATGTAGCGATCTTCTTCCGGCCGCATGATGACCGAGGCCAAAGCCCCGATGCCGCGCGGAATGATCGACACGCGATGCACCGGCGCGGTGTTCGGCAATGAGATCGCCGCCAGAGCGTGACCCGATTCGTGATAGGCCATCCGCTGCTTCTCGTCGGCCTGAATCACCCGATGCTTCTTTTCCATACCCGCCGTCACGCGGTCGATCCCTTCATTGAACTCGTCCATGCCGACGGCCGTCTTTCCCTTGCGGGCCGCGAGCAGCGCGGCCTCGTTCACCAGGTTTGCCAAGTCGGCGCCTGCGAGGCCGGAGGTGACCTTGGCGACGACCTTGAGATCGACCGTCTCGTCGAGTTTCACGCCGTGCACGTGGACGTTGAGAATCTTCTCGCGGCCGCGCACGTCGGGCCGATCGACGACGACTTGGCGATCGAAGCGGCCCGGCCGCATGAGCGCCGGATCGAGCGTTTCGGGACGATTCGTGGCGGCGAGCACGATGACGCCCGAGTTGGAACTGAAGCCGTCCATTTCGACGAGCAAGGCGTTGAGCGTTTGCTCGCGTTCGTCGTTGCCGCCGACGATATTCGCCCCGCGCGTTTTGCCGAGCGCGTCGAGTTCGTCGATGAAAATGATACAGGGACTCTTGGCTTCGGCTTGCTGAAACATGTCGCGGACGCGGGCCGCACCCACGCCGACGAACATTTCGACGAAGTCGGAACCCGACAGGCTGAAGAAGGGCACGCCCGCCTCGCCCGCGATCGCCTTTGCAAGCAACGTTTTGCCGGTACCCGGCGGTCCGATGAGCAGCACCCCCTTTGGAATGCGAGCGCCCAACCGCTGGAACTTTTCCGGCGACTTGAGAAATTCGACGACTTCGCGCAGCTCTTCCACCGCTTCGTCGATCCCGGCGACGTCCTCAAACGTAACGCCGATGTCTTCCTGAGCGTACATCTTGCCGCGACTGCGGCCGAACGACATCGGCGAACCAGCGCCGTTGAGCCGACGCATCGCCAACAGCAAGATGAGAATCATGATGCCGGTGACCATGAACATCGGCAGCCACTGGCGCCACGGATTGGGGGCGCCTTCGGCGCTGACGTCGCGGAAACCGTTGGCGATGAGCAACTGCATCAGGGCGCCGTTGTCGTTTTCGAAGCCGAGCCGGCCGGTGCGGAAGGCGACGTTCGGCTCGGGCGTCCCCGACTTCGCGTTCTCAATGACTTCGACCGTCACGGTGCCGGTCACTTCCATCGGCGTGACCTTGATGTCGGCCAGGTCGCTATAGCGAATGATGCGCGACTTGCCGGTCGCTTTGTCTTCCGAAACGACGTCGATCGAGCGAAGTTTGTTGCGCAGCGCCGCGACCGCCGGGCTCACGGCGCGCTCGGCGGTTCCCGACGCGCTCCCGCTCGGCGCGGCGGCGACAGACGGGGTCTTCGTCGCCGAAGCGCCGGCCTGGGAAGTCGATGGACCGGTCGCGGTCGGCGATGCTTGCGGAGCCGGCGTCGTAGCGACGGGCGTATGAAGCGCCACGTCGGCCTTGGGATTTCCCTGCTTGATCAGTTCCAGGAGTTCGAGATAGGGAATCTCGACTTCACGCCCGGTGCGAACCAAGAGAAACGAAAAAGCGAAGAACCCGGCCAACGCGATGATCGCCCAAACCAAGAACGAAGCGCCCGGCGACGACGATTTCTTTTCGGGGGGAGTCGGACGCTTCTCGGGCTGATTTTCCATGCTGAATATCGCAGAGACGTATGGAGGGAGAATCCGACGGGAGCGTTCGCTTGATTGCTCGAGTTCGGCAACCGGCGGGAAACACCGAGCCGGTATTTTGGACAGAATGCTGACACCGCTAAACGTGCCGCACCCATATACAAACCGGCGGATCTTAGCGGAACCTTGTTATTGTAACATGCCGTCTATAGGCGGGCGAAACGTCGAACGCGGGTTGTCGCGTTTCCGCCGACCACCTAGAATGCCCACGGAATCGGCGGAAGTCGCGAAGAGGCTTGATATTAGCTCAGGCCGGCAGCTCAGACAGGCAAGCGTCGCGATCGGCACTTTCAGTTCGTTGCGCGTCCGGGCGCCGTTCGGCGGACCGCAGCCCGCGACACTCTGAGTATTTCCACGACTTTTTCATAGCGCCGCATGACTCGCTCGACAACGAACGTCGCCGTGCTCGGTTCGACGGGGAGCATCGGTCGCAACGCGCTTGAGGTCGTCGCCGCCTCGCAAGGCCGCTTGCGCGCCACCGTGCTGTCGGCGTTTTCCAATACCGAACTGTTGCTGCGCCAGGCCTGCGAGTTTCGCCCGAAGTACGTCGTCGCCGCCGACGCCGAGGCGGCCCGCGGAGTGAATTGGGCTCAACTGCCGACGGAGTGCGAATTGCTCATCGGCCCGGAAGCGATCGCTCGGGCGGCGGCCGACGCCGACGTCGACGTCGTGCTGACGGCGATCGTCGGCAGCGCCGGCTTGTGGGGCACCTGGGCCGCGCTCGAGGCCGGGAAAACCGTGGCACTGGCGAACAAAGAAACGCTCGTCATGGCGGGCACCTTGGCCACGAAGCTCGCCGCGGAGCGACGAGCGCAGATCATCCCGGTCGACAGCGAGCATAGCGCGATCTTTCAAGCGCTCCGTGCCGGTCGACCCGGCGAGGTCGCCCGCATCGTGCTCACGGCCAGCGGCGGGCCGTTTCGCAACTACACTCACGAACAATTGGCCGAAGTGACCGTTGCGGACGCCCTGGCCCACCCCACCTGGAACATGGGCCGCAAGATCACGATCGACTCGGCCACGATGATGAATAAGGCGCTTGAGATCATCGAAGCCCGCTGGCTATTCGGGCTCGATGCGGAGCAGATCGGCGTCGTCGTTCACCCGCAATCGGTCGTCCACTCGATGGTCGAATACGTCGACGGCTCCGTCGTCGCCCAACTCAGCCCGCCCGACATGAAGTTGCCGATCCAGTATGCGCTCACGTACCCGGAACGGGTTGCAGGGCCTGCAACGAAGCTGGACTGGTCGCAAATGCACAAATGGGAGTTCTCCCCCCCCGACGTCGAACGATTTCCCGCCCTAGAATTGGGCTGGGAAGCGGCCCGCACAGGCGGCACGACCGGCGCGGTGCTCAACGCGGCCAACGAAGCGGCTGTGGCGCTGTTCTTGGCCGGCGAGATCAAATTCACCGACATCGTTCCGGCCTGCCGGAGCGTCGTCGGCCAACACACCTTTGAAACGGAGCCGACGCTCGAACGCTTGATCGCGCTCGATCGCTGGGCTCGTCAGGAGATAGCGACTTGGAATTGTCATTCGGCGCGGCGCTGACGCCGCTCTTCGCCGCCGGCATCAATTGGGCCTGGTGGGGCTTTTTGGCACAGGGCTGCCTCGCTCTGGGCCTCGTGATTCTCATCCATGAGTTCGGCCACTTCGCCGCGGCCAAGCTCTGCGGGGTGAAAGTCGAGAAGTTCTACATCGGCTTCGACCCCTACGGTTTGCGCTTGTTCCGCTTCCGCTGGGGCGAAACGGAGTACGGCCTCGGCGCGATTCCGCTGGGCGGCTACGTCTATATGCTCGGCCAGACGGACAACCCCGGCAAGCAGGCCGAGGAAGCGGAGCGAGCTCGCGCCGCGGCGGCCGAAGGGAAGCCGGTCGATCCGGAAGCGGCCGCCGTCTGGGATCCGCGCAGCTATCCGGCGCAATCGGTTCCGGAGCGGATGCTGATCATTTCGGCCGGCGTGATTTTAAACGCCGTCACGGCGTTTTTCTTCGCGACCGCCGCCTATCTGATGGGCGTAGAATTCACGCCCACGGCCGTGCACGGTCTGCAGCCGGGCGGAGTGGCTTGGGAGCGCGATCTGCACGTCGGCGACAAGATCAAGCAAATCAACGATATTCCCGAGCCCCGCTTCCAACCCGACCTGACTTCGAACGTCGCGCTCGCCGACCTCAATAAAGGGATCGACCTGAAGATCGAGCGTGAAGGGGCGACGCTCGACAAGAACATCAAGCCGCGCAAGATGCGGCCCGATTATCCGCCGTCGCTCGGCATCGCCGGCCCGCGACTGACGACGCTGGCGAAATCGAGCACCGGCGAGAAGCCGACCGTCGAGGGTTCGCCGGCCCGCGCGGCTTCGCCCGGTTTCGAAGCCGGCGACGAGGTCGTGCAAATCGAAGATCAAATCATTCGCAGCTACCCCGACGTGCTACGCGCTCAGACGCTCTACGCCGACAAGCCGATCAAAGTCACGGTGCGCCGCAAGGTGCCGACGACCGATTCCGGCGACGGCAAAGCCGCGGCCGACGCGCCGACGACGGAAGTCGCGGTCACCGTCGCGCCGCGCCCGCTCCGCACGCTCGGCCTCACAATGCAGTGGGGACCGGTCGTCGGCGTGCAAGACAACTCCCCCGCCTCGGCAATCGGCATCGTGCCCGGCGACACGCTCAAAACGATCGACGGCGAGCCGCTCGGCGACCCGATCACCGCCGGCGAACGCTTTCGCCGCAAGCAGGCCGACGCCCCGGACAAGAAATGGAAGGTGGTCGTCGAACGCCAAGTCGATGGCAAGCCGCGGGAGGTGACGTTCGACGTCATGCCGCGGGCCTTCGACTACTCGGAGCCGCCCCTCTCGTTCGGCTACCTCTCGCTGCCGAGCCTCGGCGTCGCTTACTCGGTGCCGCCGATCGTCGCCGCGGTCGATACCGACGGCCCCGCCGCCAAGGCCGGGCTGAAGCCGGGCGACGTCCTGCTGCACTTCGCCACCGTGCCGAGCGATAAGCCGCTCGAAAGCGGCGACAAGCCGAAGGCGCAGAGCGTCGAGCTGACGGGCAACGACTCGAACAACTGGCCGCTGTGCGCGTACGGCGTCGCCCTCGTCCGGCCCGACACCAAGATCGAGCTCACCGTGAAAGACGGCGACGGCTCCCGCAAGGTCACGCTCGAGAGCGTGGAATCGAAGACCGCATTCCTGCCCGAGCGCGGCCTCCTCTTTCAAGGCGACCGGTTCGAGCGCAAAGCCGATTCGCTCGGCCAGGCCTTCGGCTACGCCTACACCGACACCCGCGATTCCATGACGCAGGTCTATCGCTTCATCCACGCCATGTGGATCGGGCAAATTCCGATGAAGGCCGTGGGCGGCATCATCACCATCGCCCAACAAGCCGGCGATTCGGCTTCGGGCGGGTTCGCACAACTGCTGCTGTTCTTGATGATGCTGAGCTGCAATCTCGCGGTGCTCAACTTCCTGCCGTTCCCCGTGCTCGACGGCGGCCACATGGTGCTCTTGATCTACGAAGGCATCTTCCGTCGCCCGCCGCCGGAACGACTCGTGATCTTCTTGAACACGATCGGCCTAGTTTGTCTGCTCGGCCTGATGATCTTCGCGCTGACGAACGACGTGCTGCGGATTTCCAAGGGATGACGACCGCGGCGCCGGCGTACCTGTTCGACGCCGTCGGCACGCTCATTTACCCCGAGCCTGCGCCGGCCGACGTTTACTACGCGGCCGGCGTGCGCTGCGGCTCGCGGCTCGCTCGCGAGGAGATCGAGCGCGGCTTCCGCGCCGCGTTCGCCGCCGAAGAGGCTCGCGACGCCCGGCACAACGGCCTCCGCACCGACGAGGCCCGCGAGTTCGAGCGGTGGCGGAACATCGTCGCGGCCGTGGTTCACGACGTCCGCGGCCCGGCCGCCGAGCGGCTCTTCGACGAGCTTTGGACCCACTTCGCGCGGCCCTCGGTCTGGCGGGCCTTCGACGACGCCGCGCCGACGCTCGCCGCGCTCGCGGCCCGCGGCCATACCGTGGCGATCGCCTCGAACTTCGATCGGAGGCTCTACGCGATCGTCGCCGAGTTGCTCCCCGTGGTCCCGCCGGAGCGGGTCTTCGTTTCCTCCAGTTTGGGCTTTCGCAAGCCTGCGGGGGCCTTTTTCCAGGGCTGCCGTGAAAGAATTGGTCTGACCAATCATCCGACGATCGTCGTCGGCGACGACGTCGACAACGACTTGCACTGTCCTCGCACCGAAGGCCTCACGGCCGTCCTCCTCGACCGCCGCGACCGGCATCCGGAGCTCGCTCCGCGTATTGCGACGCTCACGGAGTTGCTCTAAACGCCCGCGTTTACGCGGCGACGACGCCGGCCAAATCACAGCCTTGATTCGCTCTTTCGAGAGGCTAGAATTCCGCCGTTCGACCGCCTGCCGCACCCAGCTTTCTTGTCGTCGCGAGAGTCTTCATGAACGTGTCGCGTCTTGCTGTTTGCGCCGTGCTGTGGGCCGTCGGCGCCCCCTGCCACGGCCAAAAAATCGTCTACGCCGTCAAAGCGGGTACGCTCGACTCGATTCGCGGCAATTCGTTTACGACCGGCGATGCGACGGGCAAGAGGACGTTCACGGCCGTCCCGGGCAAGACGGAGGCCAAGGTCTTCGCACGCATGGCGATCAAAGACATCCCGATCGGAGCTCCGGTCGTCGTCGAGGCCTACGGCGGCGAAGTCGACCTGCCCCCGGGAGCGGTGCCCAACACCGTTTTGTCGAGCACGCTCCCCTTTCGATATCGCGCCGGAGCGAAGCTCACGCGGTGGGATCTCACCGCTTTTCTCTTTGAGCCGCCAAAGGAGGAAACGGAAATCCGCGGACGCACGACGACGGCCGACGGCAAGATGACGCCGCTGGTTCGAATCGTCGGCACGTTGCTCTCGCACGACCCGCTGCTAGTCTCCGCGCGACCGACTGCGAAGTGCGTCTTCGAAGCGCCCGTCGCACTCGACGTCGAAGACGGCAAGTCCGACTTACCGAACTTACAGGTGGGGGGCGAAACCGTTGCGGCGAAGAACGGCGAAGCGCTCGCCGACCTCGGGAGCGATCCTTCACGAGCCGGCGACAAACCGAAGATCGCCGTGATGATCGACGAGCGCTTTCCGCAAATCGCCGCCAAGGTCTACTTCTTCCGCACTCAGCCGCTCGATCAGCTCAAGGGGTTGCCGAGGAAATAGCCGACGGTATTACTCCGCCGCCAAGGCCAGCGCGCCGTGGACGACCATCGCTTCGCCCAGCGCCGGCGGCAAGATTTCGTAGCTCCCCTTGAGCGGCGGGAAGACGTAGCGCTCCGTCGCCGCGCGGAGCGGCTTGTAGAAGGCCGCTTCGCCCAACAGCCCCACGCCGCCGCCGACGATGATCGCTTGCGGGGCGAGGAGCGTCGTCATTTGCGCGAGCGCCCAGCCGAGCACGTCGATCGCGCGCGAGAGGATCGCCTGCGACGGCTCGTGCCCCTGCTCCGCCGCCCAAGCAAGCTCGCGAGCCGTGAGCTTCGTCGCGCCGGTTTTCGCGAAGATCGGCCCGTTGAAGATCGAATCGCCCACGAGCGCTGCGGCGGCCCGCTCGATGGCGAGGCCCGACGAAATAGATTCCACGGTCGCCTGCGGGTCGGCGAGCAGGCCGGGGCGCAGGTGGCCGATCTCGGCGGCCGCCGGACCGTAGCCGTGATACAAACGACCGCCGCGCACGAACCCGCCGCCGATCCCCGTGCCGACGGTCACATAGAACACGGGGTCATTGCCGCGCCCCGCCCCGAACCTAGCTTCGGCCAGCGCGGCCAAGTCGGCGTCGTTGCCGAGCTTGCAGGGTAAGCCGAGTTCGGTGCGGCACCAGTCGACGAGCGGAAAGTCGTCCCAGCCGGCGATCTGATGGCTGGTGATCGTGCGCCCGCGAGCCGCGTCGCATGGTCCGCCGAAGCCGATGCCGACGGCTTGCACGTCGTGCTTGGCGATCAACTCACGGGCGGCCGAGGCGAGCGCCGCACGAATGCCGGCCGCGCCGCCGGCCCGATCGACCGGCAACCGAACGGGTTCGGCGACCAACGTGCCGTCGCCCGGCCCGACGCCGAGCTGAAGTTTGGTGCCGCCGATTTCGATGCCGAGGTACACGGTGAGGGGGTTCGCGGTGCGGGGTTCAGGGTTGAGGGTTCAGGGTTGCAGCTACCGATAGGCGATGGGGCAGCCGACCGGCTTCGTTTCTCGCACCTTCGGTTCGCGGCCGGCCAGCGCGGCTTCGAGGGCGTCGCGCAGATAGCGGTGCTTCACTTCGTCGGCGTCGTTCCAGTCGTCGTCGATCGCGCCGAGATACACGAGGCGGCGATCGGGTCGCAGCACGAACGCGGTCGGCGTCACCACGGCGCCGTAGTCGCGGCCGAGACGCTGCGCGGGATCGTAGAGAAGCGGATACGGCGGCGACTTTTTCTGATCGGCGTCGTCAGCTTGGGGCGGCTCGCTGAGTTCCACCGCGACGAACCGGACTCCGCGCGGCGCGAACTCGTGGGCCAACTTCACTAAGCGATCTTCGTAGGCCGAGGCGATCGGGCACTCGGCCGCGGTGACGACCACGACGGTGAGCTTCGTGTCCAGGGAGTCGGCAAATGAGTGCGGCTTGCCGGCCGCGTCTTGCAGCTCGGGCCACGCCGGCGCGACGTGGCCGGGAGAGACCTTGGCGTTGAATTCACCGGCGGCGGCGAACGTCGTCGCGGCTAGCAGCAGCAACATCGAAGCGAGCATTTGCAATTTGAGATTTGAAATCTAGGCACCGGCGTACGTTGCCTCGTTACAAAGGCGCCAAAGCTCGGCCGGAAAAAAGGGCGTGGGCGCTTTCGCACCGGTTTCCCCGCCGACCACCGAGCTTCGGCGCTATTCGTAGCTTAATGGACCTTAGAACGCGTCTTCAAATTCGATTTCGTGAGTTGACGGGAGGGCGAGGCTCCCGCCGAGCCGTCTGGAGTCGTGCGTTTGCCGTCGAGAAGCGGCTCGGCGGGAGCCTCGCCCTCCCATTTCAAGACACGCACTTAGATTGGGAATCCGCATTTGGCAATCACGGAGAGAGACGCGAAGTCGATTTTTGCCGCCGCGTCGAATTGCCCCCGGCATGAAGTGACGGGGGCTAAGACGGAGAACGCTAAGACGGAACGCAGGCGACGCGCTCGGCCGTTACTTCTTCGGACCGACGGCGTCTTCCATGCCGGAGATGTATTGGCGCAAGCGTTCGAGTTCGTCGCTCACGTGCCGCAGTTTGAGCATGTTGTCGACGCGCTTCGTCAGTTCCAGCTTGTTGACCGGCTTGCTGAGGAAGTCGTCGGTGCCGGCCTGCACGGCCCGCTCGATGTCGCCGAGTTCGTTCAAGGCGGTGACCATGAGGATCATGATCTCCTTGGTCGCCGGGTCGTCTTTGAGCTTCTTGCAGACTTCGAAGCCGGAGAGCTTCGGCATCATGACGTCGAGCAAGATCAGGTGCGGCCGGAAGCTCGCGACCTTATCGAGCGTGTCTTTGCCGTCGACGGCGATCGCGATGTCGTAGTCGGCGCCGCTGAGGAACGCTTCGAGCAGTTCCACGTTCACGGCGTTGTCGTCGGCGATCAGGATGCGGCTGCGTGATTGAGCTTCGGCCATGTCTGCGAGTTCCTTGCAGGGCGCGCCGGGCGAGCCCGGCGGCTAAACGGGTTCGGCGAGGCGTTACTGGCCGACGGTGATTCTGGCCGCGGGGACCGGGAACGACTCGCAGAGGCTCTTCACTTCGCCGCGGATGCGGCCGGCCAAGGCTTCGTCGTCCGGAGTCTTGAGGATCTCCAGAATCCAGCCGCCGATGCGCTTCATTTCGTCGGCGCCCATGCCGCGCGTCGTCAACGCCGGCGTGCCGATGCGGATGCCGGAAGGGTCCATCGGCTTGCGTTCATCGTAGGGAATCATGTTCTTGTTGACGGTGATTTCGGCCCGCCCGAGCGCGGCTTCGGCGATCTTGCCCGTCGTGCCGACGCTCGTCACGTCGAGCAGCATCAGATGGTTGTCGGTGCCGCCGGAGGCGAGCTTGACGCCGCCGGCCAAGAGCGTCTCGGCCAAGGCCTTGGCGTTGGCGATCACTTGCTTGCCGTATTGCTTGAACTCCGGCTTGAGCGCCTCGCCGAAGCACACGGCCTTGCCGGCGATCACGTGCATCAGCGGACCGCCCTGAATGCCGGGGAACACCGTGCGATCGATGTCCTTCGCGTAGTCGGCCTTGCACATGGTGATGCCGCCGCGCGGGCCGCGAAGCGTCTTGTGCGTCGTCGAGGTGACGAAGTCGGCGACCGGCACCGGGTTGTTGTGCAGGCCTGCGGCGACGAGGCCGGCGTAGTGCGCCATGTCGACGAACAACTTCGCGCCGACTTCGCGGGCGATCTCCGCGAACTTCTCGTGCGGAATCTCGCGCGGGTAGGCGCTCGCGCCGGCGACGATCATCTTCGGCTTGTGATCGCGGGCGAGCTTGGCGACCTGATCGAAGTCGATACGGTTGGTGTCGCGCGTCACGCCGTAGCGAAAGAACTTGTAGAGCTTGCCCGAGATATTCAGATCCATACCGTGCGTGAGGTGGCCGCCGTGGGCCAGATCGAGCCCGAGCACGGTGTCGCCCGGATTGATCGTCGCCACGTAGACGGCCATGTTGGCCTGGCTGCCCGAGTGGGGCTGCACGTTCACGTGCTCCGCGCCGAACAACTGCTTCAAGCGATTGCGGGCGAGGTCTTCGACGACGTCGACGTGTTGGCAGCCGCCGTAGTAGCGCCGGCCGGGGTAGCCTTCGGCGTACTTATTCGTGAGCACGCTCCCCACGGCTTGCTGCACGGCGGCGCTCGTGTAGTTTTCGCTGGCGATCATCTCGAGCCCGTCGGCTTGGCGCTCTTCTTCGGCCTCGATGGCCGACCAAACTTCGGGATCGTCTTGCGACAAGATATTCGTCACGGGCAACACTCGCGGAAGAACTTCGCGGGAAAGGAAACGGTTTATTTTGGGAGGAAGGCGGGGTTTCGTCAATCGGGCGAAAGAGGGCGGGGATTGCGAGCGGAAGCGATGAATGCGGAGCGCGGAGAGAAAGAGCGCCGCGATCGATGGAGATGAACCCGTCGGGTTCACAGAAGGTAGCCCGTGGTTGAGGCCGAAGGCCGACACCACCGGAAAGGCGTTCTTTTTCATCGCCTGCATCCCGGAGGGATGCGAGAAACAATCCCCGGACGCTCTCGCATCCCTCCGGGATGCTCCATCCTTTTTTTTGATCCGACACCGGTGGTGGCGCTGCGCTGACCACCGGCTACTTTCTGCGAACCCTGCGGGTTCGAATCGTTTCTAACGTCAATCCGATGTTGTTACTTAATTGGCGGCGTCGGCGTGCCGCCGACCAACTTCGCCAAATCGCGCGACAAACGCATCAGCAGCGCATAGTCCTCGGCATGCTTGCATCCTACTGCGAGCCCAATAGAAGGCGGTTCGTCGTTCGTGGCGTCGTCCACGGAAATCGTGATCGGTCGCTCGTCGATCCATCCCTGCCAGTGCCGTCCTTTGCGCGTCTTCTGTAATATTTCGACATGGGCCTCTAAGTAGGCGTCGATCAGATCGAGTTGCGCGGGAGAGATGTTCGCATCCAGTACGACTTCGCACGTCGGCCCCATCGCGCTCGCTCCTCTTGCTCGCCGTCGTCGCGTACACGATACCAAACGTCGCACAGCGCGACCCTCATCCGGCCCTGCGGGCCACCTTCTCCCAGCGGGAGAAGGAAATCAACACAGCTCCCAGCGGGAGAAGGTTTCTGCACACCTCTCCCACTGGGAGAGGTCGACGCGACGTGAGTCGCGGCGGGTGAGGGACTCGCGGCGCGACGGTTGGCTCTGGGGATCAATCGGCGGCGCTGCGCGGCCGGCTTCTCGCGCTGCGACGTCGCGACGACCACGATACCAAACTTTGCGCCGCGCGACCCTCATCCGGCCCTGCGGGCCACCCTTATCCCAGCGGGAGAAGGAAATCAACACAGCTCCCAGCGGGAGAAGGAAGTAAACACGGCTCCCAGCGGGAGAAGGGTTACTTCTTCTCAAACGCCGAATCAAAAGCCTGCTTGCTCGGGGCGAAGTCTAAGCGTTTGACGAACTCGGCGGCTTCACGCGCGCCGTGGTCGCGGTCCATGCCGACGTCTTCCCATTCCACCGAGAGCGGGCCTTGGTAGTTGATCTGGTTGAGCGCGCGGATGATTTCTTCGAAGTTCACCGCGCCGCGGCCCGGCGAGCGGAAGTCCCAACCGCGGCGCGGGTCGCCGAAGTTCAAGTGGCTCGAAAGAATGCCGGTCCGCCCGTTGAGCGACGTGATCGCGTCTTTGATGTGCACGTGGTAGATGCGGTCGGGGAACGCGCGGATGAATTCGACCGGATCGATCCCTTGCCAAAGAAGATGGCTCGGATCGAAATTGAAGCCGAATTCTTCGCGCCGGCCGAGGGCTTCGAGGGCGCGCTCGGCGCTGTAGATGTCGAAGGCGATTTCCGTCGGATGCACTTCCAGCGCGAAACGCACGCCGCACTCGGCGAACACGTCGAGGATCGGGTTCCAGCGCTCGGCGAGGAGTTCGTAGCCGGCGTCGATCATCGGCTGCGGCACGGGCGGGAACGAATACAAGAGATGCCAGATGCTGGAGCCGGTGAAGCCGTTGACGACGTCGACGCCGAGCTTCTGCGCGGCGCGGGCCGTGTGTTTGAGTTCTTCGGCGGCTCGTTTATTGACGCCGGCCGGATCGCCGTCGCCCCAGACATGCGGCGGGAGGATCGCTTTGTGGCGCTCGTCGATCACGTCGAGCACGGCTTGGCCGACCAAGTGCGTGCTGATGGCGTGGAGTTGCAGATCGTGTCGCTCCAAGAGATCGCGCTGCTTGCGGCAGTAGGAATCGTCTTTCAAGGCCTTGGGCACATCGAAGTGGTCGCCCCAGCAGGCGAGTTCAAGGCCGTTGAAGCCGAACTCCGCGGCTTTCCGTGCGAGCACTTCCAACGAGAGATCGGCCCACTGACCGGTGAACAACGTGACGGGACGAGGCATGCGAGGCTCCAGAAAGCACGAGGGACTCGTTTGAACGCTCATTGTGACAAATCCGGAACAACTTCACCACGGACCCGGTCGAAGCGATGAACGCGGAGCGCTGAGCGATGAAGTCAGGCGAGCCTGCGGCTTGGCGATTCACTTCATCGCTCAGCGTTCCGACTTCCGCGTTTCCGCCAATTCCGCGTGCTATAATCGTTAAGGCTTCTCCGCTTTAACTTTTGCGTGGGTCTATGTCGCTGCGAATTCTTACCGCGCTCGTCGTCGCCGGGTTCGCCGCCGTCGCCGAGCCGACCGTTGTTCGCGGGGCGGCGCGCGTGGAGATGGAAGTCGCGCTCGAGCCGGGCTTCGTGTCGACCGAGCTGCAGGCTTGGCACGAGTTGCTGTCGGCCGTCGGCGTCGATTCGCTGCGGCTCGGCGGGAGCGCCAACGCCGCGCGGAAGCTCGGCGTGGAGAACGTCGGTTCGGCCGATGCGCCGAGCTATCGGGTGTATGCCGTGATCACGGCGCGGCGCGAGCTGGTGTTGCCGCACGCGCGGTTCGGCCGGAGCGATCGCGGGAAGCTCGCGCAGTGGATCGCCGAACTCAAGAGCGGCGGCCCGCCGCGGAAGCCGGGGGAGAAAGCGCCGCCGTTCGGGTTGTCGGCCGAGCAACTCGACGCCGTGGCGCAAGACTTGGCGAAGCCGGTCGACTTCTCGACGGCGGGCGTGCCGCTGCGCACGGTGCTGATCGAACTCGGCAAGCGCACGAGCGGACCGATCGTCGCCGAGCCGAGCGTAGCGCAGCAACTCGGCGGAGCGGAGAATGTGCCGGGCGAATTGCAAGGGTTGGCTTGCGGCACCGTGGCCGCGGCGGTGCTGCGCCGCGAAGGGTGGGTGTTCGTGCCGCGACTCACGGCCGAGCGAAAAGTGGAATATTATGTGACCCGGTCGAACTTGGCGACGGACGTGTGGCCGATCGGCTGGCCGCCGGAGAAGCCGCTCGCGGAGATCGTGCCGGAGATGTTCACGCTGCGCAACGTGGAGATCAGCGACACGCCGGCTTCTCAGCTGATGCAAGTCGTCGCCGAGCGATTGAAGCTGCCGATGCTCTTCGACGAGCAGGCGCTGGTGGTGCGGAAGCTCGATCCTTCCAAGGCGATGGTGAAGATTCCGCTCGCGAAGATCGGCTACGAAGCGGTGCTGAACCATACGATGTTTCAAGCGGGCTTGAAACACGAGGTGCGCTTGGACGACGCCGGGAAGCCGTTTTTGTGGGTCACGGCGCGGTGACGCGCGGCGGGTTTTGGGTTTTTGGTTTCTACTCTGGGTTGAGCAGGGACAAGCGGGATTGGTTTCGTTTGAATTAGATACCAAAAACTAAAAACCGAAAACTCGCCCCATGTTCACCGGCCCTGAAATCGCCGCCGCGTTCACGCAGTTGGGGGCGACGCATGTCGTATGGCTCCCCGATTCGACGCTCGGCACTTGGGAGGAGGCGCTGGAAGCCGCGCCCCGGTTGCAGTTGGTGCGAGTGTGTCGCGAAGGGGAGGCGTGGGCGATTGCGGCCGGGTTGCAGATCGGCGGGGCGCGGCCGATCGTCGTCATGCAGACGACCGGGTTGTTTGAATCGGGCGACTCGCTGCGCAACGCGCTCTACGATTTGCAACTGCCGCTCACGGCTTGGATCGGACATCGCAGTTATCTCTTGCCGGAATCGAAAGACTCGGCCAAGCGCTTCGCCGAGCCGGTGCTGAAAGCTTGGGCGATCGACTACTTTTTGCTGGAGCGCGCGGAGCAGTTGCCGGCGGCGCTTGAGCATTTAGAGGCGTGCGCCGCGGCGAGCCGGTCGGGCGTGGTGCTCATGGCGGAAGGAAAGGGCTAAGCGATGTCGCACTCCCCCGCTCCGTCACACGATTCGGGAGCGAAGCACCGCCCTTCGGCCGGAATGCCGCTCTTGGCGGCGCTCGAGGTCGTCGCGAAGTTGCGGCGCGAGGAGATCGTGGTGACGACGATGGGCTCGGCCCGCGAGTGGCCGAAGCTGTCGCAGCATCCGCTCGACTTTCAATACTTGCCGTCGGCGATGGGGCACGCGCCGGCGCTGGCGCTGGGCTTGGCGCTGTCGCAGCCGCGGCGCGAGGTGATCTGTTTCAACGGCGACGGCGGGATGCTGATGAGCCTCGGCGCCCTGGTGACGATCGTCGCCGCCGGCGCGAAGAACCTCACCTTGATCGTGATCGACAACGGGCTCTATGAGGTGACCGGCGGGCAAGCCACGGCCGGCGCGGTGGAGCGCGAGCGAAGCGGCGGCGGCTGCGACTTCGCCGCGATGGCGCAAGCGGCGGGCTTTCGCACGACGCGGCACTTCGTCGACCTCGACGAATGGCAAGGCAAGGCCGGCGAGACGCTCGCGCTGCCGGGCCCGCGGTTCATTCAGCTTTACGTGCGTCCGGTCGGGGCGGAGTATCACTTGCCTGCGCCGACGCCGCTGCCGGAGCGGATCGCGCGGTTTCGCGCGGCGCTCGAAGCGTAGCACAAGGCTCGTTGCCCACGCGGCCCCTCGCCCGTAGCCCCTCTCGCCGTTGGGGCGAGGGGAGTCGGACTTACGGAATCTCGAAGAGCGATTGGCTCTTCACGATCGCGTAGTCGTCGGGAAACGTGTGGAACGCTTGCACGAGCAAGCTGCGGTTGCGCGATTCGACGCCGATGAAGCTCAACGCGCCCAGCGCCATGCGGCCGCCGCCGTTGAAGCTGTAGAGCAGCCCGCGCTGTTGCGAATCGCGGGTGAGCTCTTGCTGGAAGGCCCAGAAGATTTCGGGCTCGACTTTTTCCAGCTGGAAGCCGACCTGGTAGGTCACGCCCCCTTTGCACTCGAGCCGGTCGGTGCGCTCGCCGCGCAGCTTGTAGGAGATCAGCCGACGCTTCTGCGGCAGCGGCTGAGCCGAGGTCGCGGCGACTTCCGTGAGCGTGAGCCCATGGTAGCGCCAGGTGATCACATGCCCCGCTCCGGTCACGTCGATCTTCACGGCATAGTCGCCGCGCTCGAAGCTGCGGGAGTCGTGAACTACGAAGAGTTCGGGATGGAGCGAGCGACCATAGAGTTGGAACACGAGTTCCGCAATCTTCGGGCGAACAGACTGCACAGGGCAACCCTTGCTGGTTTGTTTGAAGTAGTCGACCGGACGCGCTGAAAAGCCATTCGCAGAAGTGGGCGAGCGGCGGGCCTCGCGATTTCAGCGTCGTCTTAGACATCCCGCGGTCGACGACGGGGGGCATTATAAAACTCGCGGCGAGCAGGTCCAAGAGTGTTTTCCCGATGCGCGGATTTTGGCATGAACGCGACTTGACTTTTCCGCGCAACAATCCATCTCGCGACTTGTCGCGCGCCGCGCGTGCTAGCAGCCGCGCGCGATGTGGACGACCACGGTCGCGGCGCGCCGTGTCGGCGAAAAAATTTTTTACGGTACGCGCATTTGCCGCGCCGTTCGATCGCTTGCAAGCGCGCGTCGGGCGTCGTCAAAGCGACGACGGATGAACGCCGGACGCCGAGATGGTACAACGACGAACGCCTCGTTTTGTCGCTGATTTCCGGAGGTTTGACGTCGTGACGACGCCGCCGCGCGAAGTGTTTCAACGTTTGCTCGAGCGTTACGGCCCGCAACGCTGGTGGCCGGGCGAGACCCCGTTCGAGATTTTGGTCGGCACGGTGCTCGTGCAAAACACGAATTGGCGCAACGTCGAAAAAGCGATCGACAATCTGCGCGAAGCGGGCGTCTTGACGCCGGAGAAACTCTATCAACTCGAGCCGGAAGAACTCGCCGAGTTGATTCGCCCGGCCGGCTACTACCAAGTGAAGACGAAGCGGTTGCGCAACTTGTTGCGGCTCATCACCGAGCGCTACGACGGCTCGCTCGAAGCGATGTTCGCCGGCGATCCGCACTCGCTCCGCGAAGAACTGCTCGGCGTCAACGGCATCGGCCCGGAAACGGCCGACTGCATCTTGCTCTATGTCGGCCAGGTACCGAAGTTCGTCGCCGACGGCTACGCGATGCGCGTCGCCGCGCGGCACGGTTGGATCGAGTTCGACGTCGACTACCACGGCCTGCAAGACTACTTCGAAAGTCGGCTGCCGGCCGACGCGCCGCTTATGAACGAATTCCACGCGCTGTTGGTGAAAGTCGGCAAGGAACATTGCAAAACCAAGCCGCTCTGCGCCGGCTGTCCGCTGGAAGAACTGCTCCCCGCAGGCGGGCCCTGCTCGGCCGAATGGTGAGGCGTGCCTTTTGCATTTTGACTTTTGCCTTTCCCGATAGAATATCGGCATGAAGGAATCGTTTCCCAATGTCGTGGTCGGGCGCGGGGCCGGCGGGGCGCCGCCGAACCGGTTCGAGAAGATTCACGTCGACGCCGATCTCGAGCAACTCGCCGACGACGATGAACTGCTCGCCCCCGAGCGGCGCATCAAGACGCAGTTTTTCGTCGATGCCTCGCAAACGATTCTCGCCACGAACGACAGCCCCGACGTCGGCTTCAACTACAGCGTCAACCCGTACCGCGGTTGCGAGCACGGCTGCGCGTATTGCTACGCCCGGCCGGGCCACGAATATCTCGGCTTCGACGCCGGACTCGACTTCGAAACCAAGATCATGGTGAAGCTCGACGCGGCGAAGCTCTTGCGCCGCGAACTCAGCAAGCCGAGTTGGAACGGCGGCGAACTGATCGCGCTGTCCGGAGTGACCGATTGCTATCAGCCGGCCGAGCGGCACTTTCGCCTGACGCGCGGCGTGCTCGAAGTGATGCTCGAAGCGCGGCAGGTCACGAGCATCATCACCAAGAATGCGCTCCTGGCGCGCGACCTTGATCTTTTGGCGCCGCTGGCCGAGCAACGACTGCTTACGGTGAGCCTGAGCGTGACGACGCTCGATCACGAGGTGGCCCGCACGCTGGAGCCGCGGACTTCGACTCCGGCGGCGAAGCTCGCGGCGATTCGCAAGCTGAGCGCGGCCGGCGTGCCGGTCAACGTCATGGTTGCGCCGATCGTGCCCGGGCTGACCGACCACGAGGTGCCGAAGATTCTGGAAGCCGCAGCCGACGCCGGTGCGACTTCGGCCGGGTTCGTGCTGCTGCGGCTGCCGCACGCGGTGAAGCCGATCTTTCTCGACTGGGCCGAGCGCAACTACCCGGACCGGCGCGCGAAGATCGAAGGCTTGATTCGGGAAACGCGCGACGGCAAGCTCTATCAAACGGAATGGGGGACGCGGCAACGCGGCACCGGCCCCTACGCCGAACAGATCCAACAGACTTTCGCGCTGTTCGTCCGCAAGTTCAAGCTCGATCGCCGGCTACCGGAGCACGACCACTCGCTCTTCCGCCCGCCGCAACAGACGAGCGGACAGATGAGTTTGTTCTAAATCGGAGCTATTGTCATGACTAATCCGACCGACGAGACTCATTCCGACAATCACGGCGAATGTGAAATCGTTCGACTGCAAAGACTGGAACTTGATAGGCGAATCGCGGACATGGAAGAGAATCCTGACGACGTCTTCACGTGGGAAGAAGCCAAAGCGCAACTGAGTAAGCGGCCGTGATGCCCGACAAGAAACGCAAAAAGCGACGCAAGCGCGAATCGCCGCGTGATGAGGCGAGCTACGTTTGCGACGCTTGCGGCGAGGAGATCGTCGTGCCGCTCGATTTGTCGGCCGGCGAGAGCCAGGAGTATGTCGAAGATTGTCCGGTCTGTTGCCGGCCGAACGTGATTCACGTGGAAATCGACGAAGGGAACGAAGTCCGGGTGTGGGCCGAACCGGAATAAGGGCGGCGCACCAACGGCGCCGCCGATCACAACGAGGAAACATCTATGATTCGTCTGAGCATGACCGCGCTGGTCGCCTTGCTTCCCCTGCTCTGCGGTGCGACGAGCGCCGCGGCCGCGCCGCCGAAGTCGACCGGCGATGAGTTGCGACTGACCGTGCCGCCGCGCATCTACGCCGTGGCCGGGCAGGAACTGCGAATCGATTTCGACAACCTTGTGCTCACGACGAATTCGGAGCAGTACAAGTTCACGATCGGCCGCCCCGCCGCTTCGCCGACGGCCGCGACTGCGGATTCGACCGCGGCGCGTTGGGGTACCGGCTTTCCGCGTTATTGGTCGCTCAAGCCGACGGCGCGCGACGTCGGCACGCATCGCTTGAACGTCGCCGTGCGCGACGCGCAAGGCAAGCCGCTCGCGGAAGCGACGACCGAGTTGCATGTCGCCCCGGCCGACGCCGGAGCCGGCCGCGAATTGGCGCTGCTCATCGTCGGCGACAGTCTCACGCACGCCACGCACTACCCCAACGAATGGGCGCGACTCTTGAATCAGCCGGGCAATCCCAAATGGACGATGCTCGGCACGCACAAACCGAAGAACGCCGCCGAGGGCGTCGCGCACGAAGGCTACGGCGGTTGGACGTGGCGGGCCTTCGTCGAACGTTACGCGCCGAAGCCGGAACCGGAGAAAAGAATCCATAGCAGCCCGTTTGTGTTCGCCGACGCCGCCGGCAAGCCGCGGCTCGACGTCGGGCGCTACATTGCCGAGAAGTGCGGCGGGCGGAAACCGGACGTCGTCACGTTTCTCTTAGGGATCAACGATTGCTTCGGCGCGCCGCCGGCCGACCCGACCAAGCTCGACGCCCATATCGACGGCGTCTTTCAGCAGGCCGACTTATTGCTCGCCGAGTTTCACAAAGTCGCGCCGGAGGCGAAGCTTGCCGTCTGCCTGACGACGCCCCCCAACTCGCGCGAGGAGGCCTTCCAAGCCAACTACGGCGACAAATACACCCGCGCGAATTGGAAGCGGATTCAGCATCGGCTCGTGCAGCGGGAGTTGGAGCACTTCGCCGGCCGCGAAGCGGAAAGCATCTACGTCGTGCCGACGGAGTTGGATCTCGACCCGACCGACGGCTATCCGGCGAACAACGGCGTGCATCCCAACCCGAGCGGCTATGCCCGCATCGCCGCTTCGCTGCATGCTTGGCTCAAGTATCAATTGGCGACGAAGCCTTAACACGCTCGCCTGAGGGTGCCACTGGTGGCTCGTCCACCAGTGCTGAGAGAGCGATTTCCATGCACTGATGGGCCGGCCACCAATACCGCCCGACGCTTGCGCAGCTTCTCGCTCTTCTCATAACGAAAGCGCAATAACGTAAAAAACTTTTCGACTCCGGCGGCTGGGTAATCTGCATCGGTTGCCGATCACAGAGCGATCGGCAAAATAGCGGTTCACTTCGGTGCGACGATTCTACGCGGTTGCGAGCCCACGGAGAGGCTCGATCGCCGTCGCTCCTTCGGTTCCGCGAACGGACCGGGATTGTTACTGCTAGGAGGAGGATTCCATGATTCGTCAAATTGTGATCGGTTTGTTGGGTTTGGCTTGCGCGGCTGCGATCGTCGACGATTCGTCGGCACAAGCGCGCTTGTTCGGCCGTCGTAAGTGCTCGTCGTGCAACACCGGTTGCTCGACCTGCAATACGGGCTGCTGCCCGACGTCGGGTTGCCAAACCGGCGGCTGTGCGATGCCGCAAGCGGCGCCGACCGGGGTTGCACCGGCTCCCGCCCCTGCTCCGGTCGCTCCGCCGATGCCGGCCGCGAATAAGGCCGCGGATGCCGACCAAGCTTCCGACGCCGTCGTCGCTACGACCACGACCCGCACCCGTCGCTTCGGCAACGGCACGCTCCGCACGGCCGCGGCCGGCCTCGTGCGTCGCTAAGTCTCGCGTGGCTTAAGAGCTACGGATCGCTCGCGGCCCTGCCGGCCGCAGCGCCTGTCAGAACACGGACGTTCGCAAAAACCGGCGGTGAGTCCCTTTGGTGACTCGCCGCCGGTTTTTTGTTGCGCGGTCGAAGATCGGCCGTGGGCGAATTCCGCGGCGGCGCGCGGTTTGCCCACTCCCCGGCGCATTGTTCGGCTCGCTCTCGACGCCGAGAATGCGAAAGGACGGGTCCACTTCAGTCAGTCGGTAACAGCCGCGGCGTCGCCGCGCTTGAGTCCGTTGACGCCTCGATCTTTCGATCACCCCGAGTGGAGCGAACGACGCATGACTACCGCCGTCTCCGATTTGCAGCCGCCGCTTGTCGCCCCAGCCCCCGCGAGCGCTCCGCCCCGTTACGTGACCCACGCCCCGACGGTCGTCAGCTGCTACAGCGTGTTCGACAAGTTCTTTCCGGCGTGCGGACTGCTCGACTACACCGAAGGAATCTATCACGGCGATCCGACGGTGACGTATGAGCAAGCCCAGCTCAACCAGATCAATTATGTGCTCGACGAAGTCGATTGCGGGCCGGGTACGCGGATTCTCGAAGTCGGCTGCGGCAACGGCAACCTGCTCGACGAAGTTCGCCGACGCGGCGCGCACGGCGTCGGCGTGACGATCTCGCCCGAGCAAGTGGCGCTGTGTCGCAAACGGGGTCTCGACGTTCGTTGCCAAGACTACAAGCTGCTCGGCGACGACTACGCCGGACAGTTCGACGCCGTCGTCGCCAACGGACCGATCGAACATTTCGTGCAGCCGGAGGAGGCGGCGCGCGGCTGGACCGACAATATCTATCGCGAGATGTTCGGTATCTTTCGCCGTGCGATCGATCCGTCGTCGCCGGTCCGCAAACTCATCAACACGACCATCCACTTCGTGCGCGAGCCCGATCCGCGGGCGCTGCTGGTCAGTCCGCTGCGACACAAGCGCGGCAGCGACGATTGGCACTGGGCATGGCTCGCGCGGAGCTTCGGCGGCTACTATCCGACGATGGGGCAGTTCGAGCGCTGCGCGGCCGGGTTGTTTCGCCTGACGAAAACGGTCGACGGCACTTACGACTATCATCTGACCAGCGAAGAGTGGCTGCGGCGCATTCAAAAGCTGCTGCCCACTTGGCCGGGGATCAAGATCCTGTTCGGGTCGATTCCCACGGCGCTCCGCCACCCCCGGCAGATGTTCGACATGTTCACCTGCATGATGGGAACGCAGTCGTGGAACTGGCAGTTCCGCGGCGACGACCCGCCGACGCGTTTGCTCCGGCAGAGCTGGGTCGCGGCGTAGATTCTTGGCGCAGTACTTGCATCGGTGGCACTGGCGGCCGACCCGCCGGTCCCTTTTTCGTTGCGCTCTTGAGCACTGGGGGACGAGCCGAGGGCGTCCCTCACTTCGCCGAGCAATGTATGAGTCGCACCAAGACAAGCATCCTCCGCGCGACGGAGCTTCCGAAGACGGCCGAAGCGATGGCGGCGGCGAAAGCCGTGGCGCTGCGCTATTCCAGCGACGACGAACCCGGCCTGCAGCGGCGCAAGCGCGGCAAGTCGTTCTACTACATCGATTCGGAGGGCAAGGTCGTGCGCGACGCGGCGACTCTTGAGCGCATCCGTGCTTTGGTGCTGCCGCCGGCCTGGCGCGACGTGTGGGTTTGCACTTCGCCCGTCGGCCACTTGCAGGCCACGGGGCGCGACGAACGGGGACGGAAACAATACCGCTACCACGACCGATGGCGCAAGGTGCGCGACGAGAATAAATATGAGCGGCTCGCCGAGTTCGCCGCGGCGTTGCCGAAAGTGCGGCGACGCGTGCGCCGCGACTTAGGGCGCCGCGGGCTCGCGCGCGAGCGCGTGCTGGCGACGATCGTGCGGCTGTTGGAAACGACGTACATCCGCATCGGCAACGAGGAATACGCCAAGGAAAACGGCTCGTACGGACTGACGTCGTTTCGGAATCACCATGCGAAAGTGCGCGGCGAAACCATCCGCTTTCAGTTCCGCGGCAAGAGCGGCAAAGAGCACGATATTGAAATCGCCGACCGACGCTTGGCGACGATTGTCCGCCGCTGCCAAGACCTGCCCGGCCGCCGGCTCTTTGAATACGTCGACGAGAACGACGAGGTGCGGCTCGTGACGTCGGCGGACGTAAACGACTATTTGCGCGAGATCACCGGGCGCGACTTTACGGCGAAGGACTTTCGCACCTGGGCCGGAACGCTCCTGGCCGCCGATTTGCTGTTGAACGCCGAGGTCGACGCGCCGCGGCGAATTCCCAAGCAAATCGTAGAAGCGGTCAAACAGACCGCGGCGCGGTTGGGCAACACCGTCGCGGTTTGCCGGAAGTGCTACATTCATCCGGCCGTGCTGGAAAGCTTCGCCGACGGTTCGCTCAAGGTCCGCCTCGGGGCCGCGCGCTCGCGCGGCAAGACGTCGATCACGGGTCTCCAGGCCGCGGAAGAGAGGCTGCTGCGGTTTTTGAAGGCTTCCGCCCGCAAAACGCCGCACCGGGCGAAGGCCGGGTAGTCGGGCCGGGCGAGCGCGGCGAGGCCCGTGCGGGAAGCGTGCTGATTCCGCGTGGGCCTCGCTGCGCTCGACCACACCCTACGGTGCGATCCGCGATTCGACCACGTCCGGCGAACGTCTATAATCACCGCCGTCGCGGCGTTTCGCCGCCGGAACATTCTCGGAGGCGGTTATGCATTCGTTCGACGTTCGCGCGGCGCTCCGTTGCGCTACGACTTTCGTGTTGTGCGGCGTGATCAGCGCAGTCGCCGCCGCCGAGGACGTCCCGGCGCGCAAGACGACCTTCGGCAACTACGACCAATGCGTCGAGATGCGGATCGGCGATGCGGGCGTTTTGCTGAGCCCGCAGGCCGGCGGTCGCGTGCTGCAGTTCTGGTTTTTGGGTTCGCAGTCGCTCTATCTCGACGAGCAGGAACTCCAGTGGCGGCGGGGCGCGAAGCCGGCGGCGATCACGGCCGGACGCTTTGACTATGGCCCGGAACTCGTGGTGAAGCCGCACCCGCGGATTTGGAGCGGCGATTGGACGGCCGAGATCGTCGGCTCGTTCGAAGTGCGGATGACGAGTCCGCGTGATGAAGCGGCGGGCATGCAGGTGGTGCGCACGTTCACGCTCGCGCCGACCGACGGCGACCCGGCGCGGACGAGCGCGATCTTGCGCTGCAAACAAACGCTGAAGAACATCGGCGAAGCGCCGCAAGACGTTTGCCATTGGGGCCGCTCGTTTTCGCACGGCGAAGGGATCGTGCTGATTCCGCTCGGCGCGGAGCCGAGCCGGTTTCCGAGCAAGTACGCGATGTATGAAGACTCCGCGGTGATCAACGTCCGCAACGTCGACCCGCTGATTCGCGAGCGCGAAGGGTTCCTGGAGATTCTCGGCGCGCCGCGCAAGCCGAAGCTTGGCTTCGACTCCTACGCCGGCCGGCTCGGCTATTTGATGCCGGGCGACCTGCTGCTTATCAAGCGTTTCGCGACGGATGCGAACCGCGTGTACAACGAAGCGGCCGGCTTGACGCTCTCGGTCTGGTATCCGCAGGGCCCGCGCGTGGAGTTGGAACCGATCGGGCCGCGCGAGCGTTTGGCGGCCGGCGCGGAAGCCTCGTTTACCGAAGAATGGCAACTTGCGAAGTTCCCATTTCCCAAAAGCGGCGAGCAGGTCGACTTGGAAGCGGTGCGTAAGCTGTTGAAATAGTTGAGTTCCGTTTGCCCCCGGCGGGAAAGCGCCGGGGGCGAACGACTCGCTTCACTTCTGCAGAATTAATTTTCCGCGCGAGGTGATTTGCAGCCGATAGATCGCTCCGGCGTGCTCGATGTAGACGAGCTTCTCGCCGCTGAACAACTCTTCCGAGCGAAACAACTTGACGGAGTGCGGCGGCGGACTTGCCTTCGCGTCGTCCGCCGGCGTTCCGAAATCTTGGTCGTCGGTCATGACGCTGCCCTCGATTGTCATGACGACTACTTCGCTTCGACCGGCGAGAACCGCTCGATCGAATCGAGATGCCCCATCGTGTGCGACGCGCCGCCGACGGCCAACAGCCCGTCGTCGCCGGCCGGCACTAAGCGATGCAGGAAGCGAGGCTCTTCCAAAGTGCCGAGCTTGTCCCACGCGGAACCGTCGGGCTGCAGGCAAAACAGCGAACCGTCCATGGTCGTGGCGTAGAGCTTGCCGCCGGCGGCGATCGCGCCGCAGCCGAAGCCGGCCATGCCCATCGTCGCGGGGAGCGCGGGGCCTTCGACCCAAGCGTTCTTGGCGACGTCGAAATACGTGACCTCGGACGACGGCTTATTCGCCGACGTCATGCCGCCCAGGGCGTAAACCTTGCCGTCGAGCGCGGCCACGGCGATCGCACGGCGCTCGAACGTTTGCTCGGGCAGCTTCGTCCAGCCGGCTTCCGGCTTGGCGAAGTCGTACACCAGCGCGGTCTTGTGCCACTTACGCTCCTTGCCGAGATCCCAGCCGCCGACGACGTAGAGCTTGTCGCCGACGACGACGGCGTCGTGCGACGAACGACCTTCGGGGAGCGGCGTCAGATCGGTCCACTTTTTCGCCTTCACGTCGTAGCGCGCGAAGTCGCGAACCGATTCCAGTTGCTCCGCTTCGCCCGAGTTGTTGTGCGCGGTGAGCCCGCCGATGCGGTAGATCGCGCCGTCGTGAGCCACGAGCGCCGGACTTTGCAGAGCCGGGCCGACGGGCAACGCCTCCCACTCGCTCGCCGCGTTCAAGTTGAGCCGCTGAAACTTTTGCGACAGGTTTTGCTTCGAGTGCGCGTGCGCTTCGCCGGTATGACCGCTGTAGACGTAGAGCCAACCGTCGGCGACGACCGCGCCGAAGCTGGCGATCGGTTCGGGCAACGGCGGCAGTTTCGCCGCCGGCTTGGCCGCGACGGCCGGCTCAGCGAAGAGCACGAGGCAAAGTGCGCCGGCAAGCCAAGCGCAGGAGACGCGGCGTGCCGCGCGGGGAATCGTCGAAGTCGGCATAAGAAGCAAATCCTAAGCTGAAAGAGAGAAACGGAACCAACATCACGAACGAAGCTCCCGCTTAGGGTTGGCCGACACAAAGAAGCTTCCGTCCGGTTCGCAGCACGATCGCGCCGGGAACCGCCGCCGCACCGTAGATTCGTCCTTCAATCGAAAGACTGTTCTCGGCCAAGCGTTCGAACTGGGGACCGACGGCGACCACCGTGGTCACGCCGTCTTTACCGAAGAAATAAACCCGCTCGCCGGAGCCGATCGCCGTGGCCCAACAAGAGCCGGGCAAACGCTCCGTCCAGAGAATCTCACCGTCGGCGGCTTTCGCGGCCGCGGCGACGCCTGATTTGTTGACGACGTAAACCTGCCCGCGATAGACGAGCGGCGAACTGAACGAGGCCGACGCGCCTCGGAGCTTCCACAGCACTTCCGGCTGCGCGGCCGAAGCGCTCGCCGTAACAGCACGGCGCAGGGCCGTGGTTTCGCCGACGTCGCTGGACCCGATCACGATCAGTTCGTCGCTCAAGGCCGGCGAGGCGACCGTGTTGCCTTCGAGCTTGTCGAGCGACCACACGAGCTTGCCGTCGGCAGCGGCGTAGGCTTCCACCGAGCCGTTGGAGCTGACGACCACGAGCGGCGTCGGACCGGCGACGTAGACCGGCGAACTCCAAGAGATTTTCGATTGGCGATCGACCTTCCAGCGATTCGCGCCGGTCGCCTTATCGACGCACAACAGATAGGAAGGGCCGTCGTGATCGACGAGCAAATAGAGCGCGTCGGCCGATTGCGCGGGCGAGCCGCCGAGACCATGGTTGCCTTGGTACTCGCCGTATTCCTTGACGAGGCTGCGGAGCCAATGTTGCTTGCCCGCGTGATCGAAGGCGGCTAGGTCGCCGCTTTCGAAGAAGGCGTAGACACGCTCGGCATCGGCGCAGGGAGTCGGAGCGCCGCGGCTGACCATGTCGCTGTCGGGCACAAGTTGCGAGGCGGCGACTTCCGCCCGCCATAGCTTCTTGCCGGTCTTCAGGTCGAAGCAAGCGACGACGCCGACTCCCTTCGACTTACCCTCGATCGAGGTGAGAAAGATCCGGCCGCCGAGGACGACGGGACTCGATTGCCCGTAACCGTCGAGCGGGGTTTGCCAGGCGATGTTCCGCTCGTCGCTCCAGGTGAGCGGCAGGTTGTCGACGGCGGCGACGTTCGTGCCGTCGCCACGAAATCCGGCCCAGGTAGGCTCGAGGGTCGCGGCACACAGCAGCAGCGCGGAGAAAACCGAAATCATCGCCGAACCGTTAATGAGACTAAATATCGACAGATGGCTGATGATACTCAGCAGCCTAGCGGAGTCAACGCGCGAAAAGTGGTCGCAGGCGAACAAAAAACCGCCGCGACCAGAGAGCGGCTTAACATGTAATCGTAGCCGGCAAAAAGGGTTAGCGTTCAATCCCAACAAGTCGCGAAAGGCACGGCAAGCAAAGGGCGAAAACCGGGATGCCGACGCCCAAACGTGCTTGACGCGAACTACTGGAAAACTACAATGAGTCCAGTTTTGAAACTAATTCTCAATAGCAGAGCCCGTCTTTCCGATGAGACAATCGCTCCGTGCTTGAGCAAATCTGCGATTTGAAGGCGGTCGGCTCGCACACACGATGCCGTGCGAATATGGCCGCCTTGAGGATGAAGAACCCCTCATTCTTCATTGGGCGACAACGAGCGGCGTGACTCGACGCGATCACGCCGCTCGTTGTCTGCGATCCACTTCACGGCAGGAAGCCGGGCTGATCAGACATTGAATTCCTGTACGTGCCCCGCCACAATGGCGATTCAAAACAAAGTTTTTGAATCGCCAAAATAACGACGTCGATTGTTCTCCCCAGCAGGATTAGCGGCCGCAAAGTCGTGCGACGCGAAGATCCTTGGCCGAACCGAAGTCGTCGAGGAACCTTTCGGCATGCCGCTGGTTCAGCGCGATAAATTCGACGATCGACGCGGAGCTTCCGCGAATTGCGGCCCCGAAGGACCACTCTTTGGGCGGGCACTTTCGCGGCGCGCCGGGCGGTTTTGTCGCCGCCGCACATTCTTTACGTCGACGTCGGTCTGGATTAGGTTGAACCGCTTCACCGTTTCGCGTCTCCGCGCGCTCGACGTTTCTTCCCGTGTCGCTTCCCGCCTCGCCTCGCCGTCGCCCGACTTCGCGGTCGCACCGCGCCGTGGTCGTCGTTGCGCTGGCGAATTATCTCGTCTTGGCGCTGGGCATTCCGCTCCCGGCGGCCGCGCCGGTCGTCAAACCGGGCAGCGACGCGACGCCGTTTCCTTGCCAAGCCCATCGTTGCGGCTGCGTGTCGGCGGAAAGTTGTTGGAAGTCGTGCTGCTGCTTTTCGCACGAAGAAAAGCTGGCCTGGGCTCGACTCAACGGAGTGACGCCGCCGGCTTATGTGATCGCCGCCGCGGAAGCGCGGCCGGCGCATACGCGGTCGCCCGTGAAGAAAGCGTGCTGCTCGTCTGTTCCGCGGGCGGGCGCCAAATCTTGCTGCTCCGCCGGCCCGGAGCCGAAGGCCGCCGTAAGTTGCTGCGAAACGGCAACTCACGGCGAAACGGCGGCGACGCCGGCTCCGGCGGCGAAAGTCGCTTGGGTTTCTTACATCGACGTGCGGCGCTGCCGGGGCGAATCGGCTCCGGAGTGGTGCAACGTTCCGATCAGCGTCGGGCCGCCGCCGGCTCCGGCGCTCCTCTCCACGGTCGAGGTCGTGCGGCCGATCGCGGCCGCCCCCGCGCTGCAATGGCCTTCGGCCGTCGACATTCCTCCGGATCCGCCGCCGCGAATCGCTTAGGACGCGAGCCTGCTCGCATCCTCCTGATTCGTCGTCCGCAGCGTCGCCGCGCCGCCGAGCCCCGTTTGGGCTCTCGACGCCGCGCGACGTTCGCCCGCTCGTTCACGCGATTCGCAAATCGCGTCGCGCACCGACGAGCGCTCGACGTTTTACTTAGCGATTCACAAAAATTAACGGATCCGATTTATGCTACGTTTGATTTTCCCGCGCTCCCTTTCGCGCCGCCAAGTTCGCGCCGGTTTGACCCTGTTGGAACTTGTCGTCGTCCTCGTCATTCTCGCCGCTTTGGCGGCGCTGGTCGTGCCGCGTCTGAGCGGCGTCGCTTCACAGTCGAACGCGGCGACGAACGCCGCCGTGGTCGAAGAGGTGAACCGGGCGGTGACGATGTTCGAAGCCCGCTACGGCAACGATTCGACCAAACGACTCAACGGTTGGGACTCGCTGCTCAACTCGTCGAGCGACTTTTTCAGCAAGCTGAATCCCAACTTGCAGAAGTCGACGGCGACGACGCTCGACGTCACCCGGCCGATTTTGCAGATCACCACGCTCGACGCCGGGCAAGCACAGAGCCTCAAAGACGCCAAGATCACCGGCTTGCACGACGCCGACGAAGCGCGCGTCGCGCCGCCGAGCGACAACAGCACGGTGTATCGCGGCATCGCGACCGGCGTGCAAGTGGTGACGCTCGTCAAGAGCCCGGTTCCGACCGGTCACGGCAGCACGTTCATCGACAAGGCGTTCAACGTCAACCAGTTCAAGAGCAACTGGGCGAACGAGTACGTCGTGGTCGGGTTGGGCGGGCCGACGTCGCTCAAGGGAGCCACGCTCTCGGAAGTGCCGCTCGTGCAATCGGCGAACCCGTCGCAGTACTACGCTCGGGCCCTGTGCGTGTTCATGATTCCCGCCGCCGGCGCGACTTCGACGTTCCCGGCTCAATACGTCGGGAGTTTCCTCCCCGACGGCACAAGCCTGCGTTCGAACATCGACAGTTACAACAGCTCGAACGTCACGGCGAACTAACCGGAGCAAACGGGGGCGACGGAGACGCACCGGCGATCTCCGTCGCTCGCCGCTTCTCCGCCGCTTGGGAGCGCCGCACATGAACCGCACGCACATAACACAACGCGACGACTCGTACGCCGCTCGACGAATCCGTCGCGCGCCGCGCGGGCTCACGCTCGTTGAACTCGTCGTCGTGCTGACGATTCTCGTCGCGCTTTCCGGCTTGATCGTGCCGCTGGTTTCCGGCCTTGGTCATCAGACCAACGCCGCGACCAACGCCACGGTGGCCGACGACGTGGCCCGCGCCGTGCGGGCGTTCGAGGGGCGCTACGACAAATACCCCGACAACTGGGATTCGCTCTTGCTGACGACCGGCTCGCTGCATGACAAGCTCAATCCGCTGCTTACGCCGCTGCTTGCCGCGGCGCCGCCGCTGACCGAGGCGCAATTGCGAAGCCTCAACGACGTCGGCGTCGCCAACGTGTTCGACGCGACGGCCGCGACCATGCCGACCAGTGCGAGCCACACTCAGCGCCGCGCTCTCGCCGTCGGAGGAAACGTCGCGACTCTGGCCAAAACGACGACGCCCGTCGACGCTTTGCTCTTCAACGCCTTCGGCATCGCCCCGACTCCGGGTACCGATTACGACAATCAATTCATCGTGCTCGGCTTGGGAATGTCGGCAAGCGTGCGCGGGACGACGATCGCCGACTCGCCGATCGTGCAATCGAGCGACCCGCTCAACTACTACCCGCGCATGTTGTGCGTCTTCATGATCCCGCCGACAAGCGCGGCGGCGGCCGACGGTTTTCCGGCCAAGTTTCTCGGCTGCCTGCTCCCCGACGGTTCGTCGCGGACGGAAAACGTCGAAAACTACAACAATTCGCGATCAACTCTGAACTGATCGCAAGCAATCGGTCACTACTATGAAATCTTTCCTTTCCTCGTCGCCCGCGAAAGCTCCCGCCATGAGAACGAAATTCGCCGCTCGCGCCGGCCTCACGCTGCTCGAACTCGTCATGGTCGTCTCGATCCTCGCCGTGCTCACGGCCATGGTCGTGCCCGGCATGAGCAGCCAACAGGAAGAGACGCGCAAGACCGTGGCCCGCTCGTCGCTCAACGACCTGCGCAACGCCATCACCAATCGCTATCTGCAAGACATGACGGACTTGCCGCGGGCCCGGGCCGACGACACGACCCGCGCGAGCGAGACGGTCGGCGCGGTCGCCCGGCCGTTGCCGCAACTCCATTTCTTGTTCGTGAATCCTAACTCGTACGTGTCGACGGCGACGCCTCCCTATACGGCGCTGAACGATTACGACCATCAGACGCGGCTCGGCTGGAACGGCCCGTATGTGATGACGAGCCCGGGCAAGTATCCGACGCCGACGGCGCAGCGCTCGGTGAAGAACCCGAACGACGCGCGAACCTGGGCCGACTACGGTTTTACGACGAGCTACGGCAACGCGGGGGATCAAACGCTGCTCGATCCGTGGGGGAGTCCGTACGTGCTCGTGACGTACGACTACACGCACGGCGCGGCCGCGCTGCGGTCGGAGTATCTCGTCTCGGCCGGTCCGAACTTGAAACTCGATCATGCGACTTGGGCGATCAACACCGACGGCAGCTTGAACTCCGGCGACGATCTGGTGCTGCTCGTGCGTACGGACGCCGATCCGAACCCGTAACCGCAAAAAAAGAAATTCCCGGACTCCGGTCGCTTCACCAGAAGTTCACTCGATGAAACGCTTCGCCTTCACGCTGCTCGAGATGCTCGTCGTGCTGACGACCTTGGCCGTGCTCACGACCGTCGCGGTGCAGTCGCTCGAGCCGGTGGGTCGGCAAGCGCGCGTCGAGGCGACCCAGCGGACGTTGAACAACTTACGCGACGCGGTCGTCGGCAAACCGGCGTCGGCGACCGATGCGTTTTCGACGACCGTGTGTTTCGCGGCCGATATGGGTCGACTGCCGACGACCGTCGACGAACTCCTCGCTCCGGGCGCGCTGCCGGCGTTCGGACTCGCGACCGACGGCGACGACGCCGCGGTGCAACTCTCGCGCGGTTGGCGCGGCCCTTACCTGCAATTGCCCGCCGGCGCGACCGTTCCGCTCGACGGCTGGAATCGACCGCTCGTCGGCACGTCGGACGCGACGGGCCTCAGCGTGGCGAGCCTCGGCGCCGACGGGTTGCCCGGCGGGACCACGCCGTATGCCGCCGACTTGCAAACGCAGATCCGCGCGGGCGGCACGCTCGATTCGTATCAGGGGGCGGAAATTTGCGGCAACGTGTTTCAGTTCGACGGCATGGCTTGGTCGGCCCCGAGCGAAGCTGTGACGGTGAAGCTGTATAGCGTCGACGTCGCCCAGAACGACGGCATTCGGGCCGACACGCAACAACTCGACGTCGGCACGAACCACTATCGGTTCGCCTTGCCGACGATCGGCCCGAAGGTGCTCGTCGCGGAGACGGCGACGAAGAAATGCCGCGTCGACCTGATGGTTCGGCCGGGAACGACGCTCACGGTCGATTTGCGACTCCAAGACACTTCCACATCCGGCGCGCCGGCGGATCCGGAAAACTAATCGTGCTGCAAAAGTCCACCACGCTCGTCGTCGTCACTCGCGATCGGCTGATTCGCGCCGATTTCGCCGGCGCTACGGCCGCGGAACCGACGGCGCTGGCGATTCGCGAGCGGCCGCATATCGACGAAACTGCGACGCTCGTCGAGATGGCGCTCGCGGCCGAGCGCCGCAAGCCGGGCCGCACGTTCGTGCTGTTGGCGGACGCTTGGACGCACACGCTCGGCGTGGCCGCGACGACCACGCACGGCATGAGTTCGGCCGAACTGCTGCAAACGCTGGCCTTCGAAGCCGAGCCGCTCTCGAACATGAGCGCGTTCGAGTCGGTCACGGCGACGACGTCGCTCGGGGAAACGGCCGGACAGCGGCTGTATTGGATTACCCAAATTCCGACCGCGGTACGGGATCAGATTCAAGACGCCGTGCGCGCCGCCGGCGGCCGGCTTGCCGGCGTGCTGCACCCGGGCGGCGTGCCGCAAACGCTGGAAGAGCAACCGCCGGCCGTGTTGTCGGGGCGCGTCGAGTATTGGCCCGGCGCGACGCTGCGGATCGTCGCCCGTGAAGGCGTGGTGACGCGAGCCCGCGTCGACGATTCCGGTTCCGCCGCCGGCTGGTACGACGCGGTCGACAGTTGGAAGCGCGAGAGCGGTGCGGGCCAAGCGGCGGCGCTCGTCGCCGAAGGCCGCTTGCCGCTCGACGCCGCGGCCGACGAATACTTCACGTTGTCGGACGAAACCGTGTTGCGGCGCTGGCTCGCGGCCTGGAACCGCACGCTGGCGGCGAAAGAGCCTGCCGTGCCGGTGGTTCCGGCGGAAGTTAAACCGCTTTCTAAGCAGCAGCGCGCCGCGATTTCCGTCGTGCTCGCGATTGCGGCTCTCGGCGTTTGTTACGGCCATACGCGGTGGATCGAAAGCGAGCTTTCGACGATCGCCGCGGAGAAAACGCGGCTCGCGGCGCCCGGTCAACAAATCGCCTTGATGAAGACCCAGGCGGCGACGATCGAGAAAGACATGAAGACGACTTCGGCGGAGCGCGACAAACTCGCCGCCCAAGTCAAGCAAGCGGAAGAGGTGTTTGATTCGCATCGCCGCCGCTTGTCGGAATTGCTCCGTCGCCTGGCCGACGATTCGAATCACGACTGGGTGTTGCAACGTATCGACGGCACCGGCCGCGAAGTGAAGCTGACCGGCGTCACGATGCATCCGGAGCACATCAGCGTGCTGGCCGAAGGAATGTCGACCGATCTGCAGCGTCTCGGCTGGACGGTCGATCCGCCCAAACAGACGGCCCGCAACCAACTGGACGACGGCGGGCCTTGGACCTTCGAACTCCGGCTGCATGACCACGCTGTGCCGAAAGGTCCGGCCGGCGGCGTCGACGGTGAGCCGACGCCGCTGCAAGGGACCGTGGTCGGAGCGGAGCGCTAAGCGAGCGATGAGACACCTTATGGATCGTGAGTATTTCCATGGATAAAGCCGCTCGTGAACGCGTGCTGGCCGTGCTGCTGCCGACGATTCTGATCGGCGCAGGCTACTTCATGGTCTTCAATCGCCACAAAGACCTGGAAGCGGCGCGTGCCGACTTGGCTGCGACCGAGCTATCGGCCCTGCCGCCGGAAGCGGTCGGCGTGCAGTTGGTCGAACTCGAAAAGCTGCGCAAGAAACAAGACGAACTCAAGGCCGATAAGGCCCGCCTCGCCGAGCGGCGCGCCGAACTCGCCGCGGTGGGCAACCCGCCGCCGGTGATTCGCACGCAGGCCTTGCGCCGGCTGTCGGCGATGCTGTGGAGCCAGGGTCTGTACCCGTTTGAAGAGTCGCCGCTGGAGGGCGAGGGACAACTGTCGCCGATGTTCGACGAAACGGTGCGGAAGCTCGTCGGCACGAATTCGCGCGGCGACAAACGACTCTGGCAAATCCGCTTTTACGGCCGCTATTCCGACGTCGTGGCGACGTTGGAAACGCTACACAAATCGGAATCGCCGGTCATTCCGATCAGTCTGACGATGTCGGAATCGAAGATCGACACCGACTGGCGGAGTTGGACTCTGCTGCTTTGGATCTAACGCCGCTACGTCGCGAATTTATGAAACTCACCGAAGTCCAAGAAAACCGGATCGCCGCCGAATCGTCGTCGGCCGCCGAGCGCTTGCTCGCGACGTTGATGAACGACTGCGTCGCCAAAGACGCCTCCGATCTGCACATCGCGCCCGGGTTGCCGGCTCACTTGCGCGTGCACGGCGTACTGGAGCAGCAAACGGCGGCGGGCATTCTCGACGCCGACATGACTCAAGCCATGGCCGAGATTCTCTGCCGCGGCTTCGATATGTCGACGCTCGGCACGACCGGCTCGGTCGACGGCGCGCTCACGGCCGCCGACGGCACCCGCTTTCGCTTCAACGTGTTTCGCCGGCAGGCGCAGCTCTCGATCGCGCTGCGGCGTTTGGAAGATCGGTTCCGCACTTTGGGCGACCTCGGCCTGCCGGAAACGCTGTACGACCTGTGCTCGCTGCCCGACGGCTTGGTGATCGTCGCCGGGCCGACCGGAGCGGGCAAAAGCACGACGCTCGCCACGCTGATCGATCGAATCAACCAAACGCGACGCGCCCACATCGTCACGATCGAAGATCCCATCGAGTATTTGCACAAGTCGTCGCAGAGCCTGGTGAATCAGCGCCAGGTGGGGCTCGACGCCGGCGGCTTCAACGACGCGCTGGTCGCCTCGTTGCGGCAAGACCCCGACGTCATCCTCGTGGGCGAAATCCGTGATTTGAACACGATTCGCACGGCGATCACCGCGGCCGAAACGGGCCACCTCGTGTTCACCACGGTCCACGCCGGCGATTGCGTCGGCACGATCGAACGTCTGACTTCGGTGTTTCCGGCCGAAGAACAAAACGGCGTCCGCCGCCAACTCTCGCTCGTCTTGCGCGCGATCATCGCGCAACATTTGCTCGTGGCCGACGGCGATCGCGGATTGCTCGGCGCAGGCGCCGACGGCATCGTCCGCCGGCGGCGCGTCGTGGTCAGCGAAGTGCTCACCGCGACCGGCGCGGTGAACAATTTGATCGCCACCGGGAAAGCGTCGCAAATCTATTCGGCGATGGAAGCCGGCTCTTCGGCGGGCATGCAGACGCTCGACGAAAGCCTCGCGCAACTCTGCCACACGCGCTGGATCACCGAACAAACCGCCTCGACGATGTCGCGCAACCCCTCGTTGGTGATGGAACGCCTCGCGCGCTTGCAGACGCCGCGCGGCCCGCACCTGCGAACGACCGGAGCCCTTCGATGAGCATCGCCCCCGACGCGCGCTCCGGCGCCGCGAAGAACCTGCTCGACATGGACCAAGTGCGCGTCGACCCGAACTGCGCGCTGCGCGTTCCGCCGGCGCTCGCGCTGCGCCGCCAAGTGCTGCCGTTCGCCGTCGTCGAAGGACAAGTATTCGTCGCTTGCGCCGACGAAGCCGATTCCGGTGCGCTGCAGGCCGTGCAGCGGTTGTTCGAACAACCGGTGCAAGCCCAAGGCGCGGAGCCGGAATCGCTGAAGCGCGCCCTGACGCGCATCTACGGCGACGGCAAAGGCTCGTCGGCTGTGATCGTGCCGACGCGCGGCCGCATCGACCCGCGCTCGGCCGAGGCCGACTCGAAAGACTCGACCGGCCTGTGCGACGAACTGCTGCACGCCGCGATCGTGCGGCAAGCGTCCGACGTGCATATCGATCCGTACGAAGAAACGATGCAGGTGCGGTTCCGCGTCGACGGGCAGTTGGAGAAGTACCGCAAGTTTCCGATCGCGCTGCACAACGGTCTCGTCAGTCGCTTCAAAGTGCTGGGCGGCATGGACATCGCCGAAAAGCGCGCTCCGCAAGACGGCCGCTTCAGCCACAAGTTCGGCCCGACGGGCCAAGCGGTCGACATCCGCGTCGCCACGTTGCCGACGAAATACGGCGAGCGCATGACGCTGCGTTTGCTGGCCTTGCAAACCGAGTCGCTGACGCTCGAACGGCTCGGCATGAACGCCCGCGATTTGTCCACCTTCGAAGACGCGATCAACAAGCCGCACGGCATGATCCTCCTGACCGGACCGACCGGCAGCGGCAAAACGACGACGCTCTACGCGGCGCTGCGCAAGCTCATCGCGCACGACGAATGGAACATCGTCACGATCGAAGATCCGATCGAGTACGGCATTCAAGGCGTGGCGCAGGTCGAGGTCGACTCGGCCGATAAAGTGAGTTTTTCGAAGGCGCTGCGGAGCGTCTTGCGGCACGATCCCGACGTCGTGATGATCGGCGAAATTCGCGACCGCGAAACGGCCGACGTCGCCATCAAGGCGTCGCTGACCGGTCACCTCGTCTTGAGCACGCTGCACACGAACAGCGCGGCGAGCGTGATCACGCGCTTGAGCGATATGGGCGTCGATCGGTATCTCACGGCCGCGACCGTACGGCTGGCCGTGGCCCAACGCTTGGTTCGCAGGCTTTGCAAACACTGCCGCAAACCGCGCGAACTCACCGCCGCAGAAGCCTTGGCCCTCGATCACCCCGAGGCCGTCGGCGCGACCGTCTACGAACCGGTCGGGTGCATGTACTGCGCCAACCGGGGCTATTGCGGGCGACTCGGTGTCTTCGAACTGCTGCCGATCGACGAACCGCTGGCGCGCAAGATCGCCGACGGCGCGGAAGAAGCCGAAATCATCGCCCACACCCGCGAACACAAAGTGCCGCGTTTGACCGACGACACCCTCGAAAAACTCATGCAAGGTCTGACGACGCCGCGCGACGCGCTCTCGGCCGTCACCGTCTGGTAGCCGCCTCCTCGCTCATCGCTTCGAATTCCGCGTAGCTATCCTCATGCCCACTTTTCAGTTTCGCGCTCGCGACGCAGCCGGTCGCCCGCATGCCGGGCAGTTGGAAGCGGCTTCTCCGGCCTTGGCCGTGCAGAGCTTGCGGCAGCGCGGCTGGATGCCGGTCGACGTCCGCGTCGGCGAGGCGGAACTGACCGTCGAGGAAATGTGGAAGCGGATCAATCCGCTGGAGCGTCTGCCGCCCCGCTCGATCGACATCGAAGTCAGTTGCAAGCAGCTGGCGGTGATGCTGCGCGGCGGGCTCACGTTGCTGACCGGGTTGCAAGCCGTGGCGAAGCAAGCGAACCGCGCGTCGTTGCGGCGGGCCTGGGAGCGGATCGCCGCCCGCATTCAAGAAGGCGCCGGCTTTGCCGAGGCGATGCAGGAAGTGGGCTGCTTCCCGAACTTGCTGGTGCAACTAGTGCGCGTCGGCGAGCAAACGGGGAGCCTGGAAGTGTCGATGGAGCGCGGCGCCGATACGCTGGAGCGACGCCGCTTGCTCCGCAACAGCCTCATCACCGCGCTCTCCTATCCCATGCTGGTATTGCTGGCGTCGTTCGGCGTCACGGCGTTCATGGTCGTCGGCGTCATTCCGAAGCTGAAGACGTTCCTCGAAGGGATGGGTCGGCAGCTGCCGGGAATGACGCAGTTGCTCGTCGACGTTTCGGATTGGGTCCGCAATCATGCGGTGCACATCGTGGGCGGGGCGTTGATATTGACCGTCGCATCGATCGTCCTATACTGCAGCCCCTTCGGTCGTTTAGCCGTCGACCGCCATGCGTTGCGAATACCTGTCATCGGCAATTTGCTTCGCCTGGCCGGAACGGCTTCGTTCTCACGAGCGCTCGGCATCCTGGTTCGCAGCGGGATCACGTTGCTCGAAGGACTCCGCACCGTAGAAGATCTCCTGAACAATCGCTACCTAGCAGGCCGCGTCGTCGCGGCGCGCCAGGCTGTGATGCAAGGAGGCACGCTAGCCGATCCGCTTGCGGCCGACCATGCATTTACGCCGATGTTGGCCCGCATGGTGGCCGTCGGCGAATCGGCCGGGACGATTGACGAGGTTCTCGACGAGGTGGCGAAGTTCCATGAAGCTCAGCTCCAATCGGCGATTCGCCGGCTCAGCGCGCTCATCGAGCCGTGCATCATCGTCGTCGTCGGCGGCATCGTCGGTTTCGTCTACATCGCTTTCTTTATGGCGTTGTTCAGCGCCGGAGGAGCTTAAGATGTCGGCTCGCCGCCTGTTATCGGCCGTAGGCGTCGTCGCCTTGAGCGCCGTTTCGCTTTTCGCGCAACAAGTTCCGTCCGGCGCGGCGCCTGCCCCGACGCGGACATCTCCGCCGCCGACGCCGACTCCTCCGGCGGCGCGACCGCCGCGGCCGGAAGACTTATCGCTGCCGCCGGACAATCGCGGCTCGGCCCAAGGCGCGCGTCCGTTGAACGACCCGACCGTGCCCGGGCCTGCGATTCGCGACTTGATCGACCAAAACGCCGGCCGGCAGACGACGGCCGCCCCGGCCGCGCCCTTGATCCCCGAAATGCAAATCCGCGCTCGCGTCTTCACCAAGGACCGCCCGCCGGTCGCAGTGGTCGACGTCGGCGGCCGCTCGCTCACCGTGCGGCTTGGTTCGGAAATTCATCTACCCGGTACGGCCGACTTGCCCACCGGGGTGCAGCTCAAAGTCGTGGAGCTTTCACCCACGGAACTGAAGCTTGAAGTTTTGAAACGTAATCAAACGATCACGCTGCACTAACGAAGTCGACGCTCATGGATGAGCGTCGGAGCGAAGAAGGTTATGTCCATGGACGGACGACTAAAGAACGACCTACCGGCCCAGCTCGCGCCGCTGCTCTTGGGCGGTTTGCTTGCCGGCTTAGTCGGCGCGTCGACTCTGTTCGCGCAAGACGCCGATCCCGCGCTGCCGCCGCTTCCCGCCGCCGGCGAATCGCTCACGTCGCAGCCGCTCCCCTTGCCCGCCGCCGAACTAATCTCCGACGGGTCCGCTTCCGCGCTCTCCGGTGAAACGGTCCGCGAAGGCTCGGTGCCGATCGACGGGATACCGGACAATGCAGCGCCTTCCTCGAGCGCCGCGACCGAAATCGTTCCGTCGAGCCCGCTGCTCGAACTGGTCGAGTTTCGGCAAATGCCGCTCGGTGAAGCGCTCCGCGTGCTGTCCGACCAGACGGGACTGAAACTCGCGGCCTCCTCGTCGGCCGCGTCGACGCTCATCTCGGTTTATTTGCCGAACATCGACGCCATGACGGCGATCGACACGCTCACGAAGACCCACGGACTTTTCTATCGCCGCGATACCGGTACCGGCATCGTGCGGATCTACACGACGGAGGAGTACGACGCCGATCTCGGCAGCTTCCGTGAAGAGAAGACCGAAGTCTTTACGCTGCTCTATCCTAATCCCGTCGATGTGGCGATCGCGCTGCAAAGCCTGTTCGGCGACCGCGTCCAGCTCAACTACGGCAGCTTCCTGGTGGGCGACTCGCTCACCAGCCAAGATCTCCAGCAGCGTTTCAGCCGCTACTCGTTGCTCCAAGCGTTCAATCAGCAGGCCGGCCTCACGGGCGGCGGCGCCAACGGCGGCGTCGGCGGCGTGCAAGGAGGCGTCGGCGGGTTCACAGGCGCGGGCGGCGGGTTCGGCGGCGGAGGATTCGGAGGCGTCGGCGGGTTCGGCGGCGGCGGCATCGGCGGATTCGGCGGCGGGTTCGGCGCGGGGACCGGGTTCGGCGGCAGCGGCGCCGGAGGCTTCGGCCCCGGCCAAACATTCGACCCCAACGAGCAATTTCAGCCGATCGAGGGACTCACGCCCGAACAGATTCAACGCCTCGAGCAAGCTCGTGCCGACGCCACGGCGGAAGATCGGGCGACAATCGACGAATTGATGCGTTCGCGCAGCGCGCGAATCTACGTCACCGTGATTCGCCGCAACAACCAAGTGATCGTCCGCACCGGCGACGAACAGATCATGGCCCGCATCCGTGAACTGATCCAAACGCTGGACGTGCCCACGCCGTTGGTGCTGCTCGAAGTCAAAGTCATGGAACTCGACTTGGGCGACCGCTTCACGTCGATCTTCGACTGGGAATTCTCCGACGGCTCGACGGTCGCCGCCGGGTTCACGGCCGGCAACATCATCGCTCCGGCGACGGACATCTTGCCCGACGCGGCCCGACGTAACAGCCAAGCGGGCATCGGTTTCCCCCGCAGCACGTTTCCCACCGGTCTCGACGCCGGCCCGACCGATCGCGACTTGACGTTCCAATTCGTCAATGCCAACTTTCGGGCCCGCATTCAGCTCTTGGAAAACAACAACCGGGTGACGAATCTCGCGACGCCGCTCCTGCTCACGGCCAATAACGAAGTCAGCCATATCTTCATCGGCCAACAGGTGCCGCTCGTCGTCGGCTACACGCAGTCGGGCGCGGTGGCCAACGTCGGCGGCACGACTTCGATTCAGCCGTCGCCGCAAACGCAGCTCACGCAAGTCGGCCAAGGCCTGCTGGTGACGCCCAATATCAACGCCGACCGCACGGTGACGCTCCGCGTCTCTCAACAGAATTCGCAAGTGATCAACGCCGGAGCCACGATCCCGCTGATCAACGCTCAGGGAAACCAAGTCGCTCAGCCGATCGACGTGCTCGACACCCGCGTCGTCAGCGGCACGATCGTGGCCAAAGACGGGCTTGCCGTGGCCATCGGCGGCTTGATTCAAGAAGGCCTGTTCGACGTTCGCGAAGAAGTGCCGGTGCTCGGCAAGCTGCCGGTCGTCGGCTATCTCTTCCGCCGTCAACAGACGAACCGGACGCGGACCGAGCTCGTAATCATGATTCGACCGTACGTGTTCAACACGCCGGCCGAATCGGCGGCGCTCAACAGCGATTTGCTCCGCGACTTGAGCTTGCACCCCAATTCGCCCGACGGCGTCGGCACGCTCGGCAGCTTCAATCCGCCGGAAGTTTTGCGAGCCAATCCGCCCGACACCAAGCTCCAACAAATCCTGCGGCTGCACAGCCTCTACCCGAAGACTTACTAAGATGAGCCTCGTCCAGACTCACCACCGCCGCGCCGCGCCGGCTTGCCTCGTCGCGCTGTTGGCATCGATCGGCGTCCTAGCTTCGGCAGGCTGCTTTTCGTCGAGCACGCCGCAAGACTGGGGAGCTCTGCTGAATCCTAAAGGGGACAAAGACGAAAAGAAAAAGGGAACGCCGAAGCTTGACGTCGTCGGCCAAAGCCTGGGCAATAGCCAGGAAGTTTCACTCGCGCCGGGCGAACTGGTTTCGCGCGTCGCCGATCTCGTCGCACAGAACCGGCTGACATCCGCCGCGCGCTGCGTGCAACGGCATCCCGACGCGGTGCTCGAATGGCTCCGCAGCGACGGCGCGACGAAGAATCGGGCCGTCGGCGAGCTTGTCGCCGCCGTTCACGATCGGCAATGCCTGGCGCCCGACGCCGTTCAAACCTGGACGCAACTCACCGCGACCCGCTTTGCGGATCCGGCCAAGTTCCAAGCCTACGGCGAGGCCCGCAAGCGTTTCAAAAGCGCGTTGGCTCAAGGACAGGTCGAGCACGCCCTTTCGCAAAACCTGGCCGGTCTGGCCGAGCAGTTGCAGTCGCCGCTGCTCCAAATCGATGCGTTGCAACTCGAAGGCACGGTGCAACTGCTGAACGAGCGCCCCGACGTCGCCGCGGCGACGCTCGAACAGGCGATCGCGATCGCGGCGCGAGTCAGCGCTTATCAATCCACCTATTTACTCCTCTTTTTGAGCGACGCGCAGCGCCGCGCGGGCGACGGCGAACTCGCCGCCCAAACCTGGGATCGCGCCGTAGCCCTCGCCGGTCGCACTCTGATCGCCGAACATCCCGTGTTCGAGCCCGTCCTCTGGGAGCGGCTCGGCTACATGCGTCCGATCGAACGCGCCTGGCCGCTCGACGTCGTTCACCAACTGCATCGCAGCGACTATCTGCCGGGACTCGATCTTCCCGACGCCTCGGTCGTCGTCACCGGCGATCAACCGGTGAATCCGGCGCTCGCCGAAACCGTGGTCTGGAACGCCATCGGCGGTTGGTATCTGAATCGCGGCCACGCCCAAGCCGCGCTCGTTTCGTTCAAGCGCGCCGAGTCGGCGGCGACGACGGCGCGGGCCCAGCAATGGTTGCGGCTGCGACAAGCGCGCGCTTTATTGCAACTCGAACAGACCGGTGCGGCGACCGCAATTCTGGTCTCGCTGGCAGGCGACAAGACATCGAGCGCCGCACCGCCCGCCTTCGCCATGCTCGGCAGTTTGCGCCTCAAGAACGGTCAACTCGCCCAAGGGCTCGGCTTGCTCAAGAAAGCGACCGAGAAGGAAGGCGCCGACTGGCCGGGCCGCGCCGAAGCCGAAGCCGATCTCGGCGTGGCCTACCTGATGAACGGCGACAAAGTCGCAGGCCTGCGCCACTTGCGCAGCGCCCAGCAGCGCTACACGACCGAAGGAGATTTCGAAGGCTTGGCGTTGGCTTTGGAAAACGAAGCCGCCTTTCTGGAGAACTCCGACGGCAGCCGTGATGCCCCGGCCGTCCGACAGCGCTTGGCCGATCTCGAACGCGGCCGCTAGTTGCGCCGGGCCGTGCTCGGCGAAGCGTAGGCCTTGGCCGTGACGTTCTCCGGATCGATGCTCAGCACGGCGGCGCACAGCGTTGCGACGTCGTTTTGCTGCAATGCCGCGCTCACCAGCAGTTGCTCGATGAGAAAGCTCAGGTCGGTCGGATAAAGTTCCAACATTCCGGCGTTCACCTCGCGTGCCGGGCGGAACTTCCCTTGCATGCGCAGCGCAGTCGAGAGCCTAAGCGCCGCGGTGTAGTGGCGCGAGTCGATCGACAAAACCGTCTTGGCGATCGTCTCCACTTCGAGCCAGCGAGCCTCGGCCATCAACGGCAGCATGTAGCCGAGCCGCGGCTCGATCGCCTTCGGCGCGGCCCGCATCGCCGCTTGATAGAACGACTTGGATGTCGTGTAGTCGCCGCGCAGATAGTGCAGCCAACCAAGCCGCAAATTGACAAGATAGGTCGGCTTCCGGACCGCGGTCAGCGTCATCACGGCGGCGTCGTACGATTGCGCCTTTTCCAGTTCATACGACTTGACGACGGCCTCTTGCACGTCGTCGGCACGTACCGCGGAGGCCGCTAGGGAAACGATTAAGAACAACAGACAGGCTCGCATGACGAGCTCCTTTCTTGACTCAGTGCCAAACCGGTTCGTCGGGCGGCGGTTTTCGGTTCATCGTCGCGACGTCGTACGATCAACTCTAAAGACGCCGAGCGAACGGCGGCGATGCCGTAATCGCGGTCGAGTTCCACTCGCAGGGTTCGTTCACCCAAACCCAAGGGCAATGTCAGCTTCGTTTCCACGACGTCGGTCGCCGCAAAGCGATGCGACGTCGCGGTGCGGGCGGCGGGCGCGTAGAACGGCGCTAAGCACCACGCCGCCGTGCGGCGCAGCCCGCGCGTCGCCGGCCCGACGGGGATCCAATCGCGCCACTCGCAACGCCCCATTCGCACCAGCGGCAACTGCGGCAGCGCGGCGAAGAACAGGCCCAGCCACGGGTCGCGCCCTTCCTGGCGATAAAAATAGAACGTGCCGTCGAGCTTGCCGAAGTAGAGCTTGCCGCGGCCGGGCGCGTCGAGATAGAGCGTGCCGTCGAGCGCCATCTTCACTTCTAGGCTCAAGGCGCCGATCGTTCGCCCGCCGCGCACGACATCGAACGCCAACACGTCGTTGAGCAAGAATTCCATCGAGGCGGCCAGGCGTTCATCCGTCGCCAAGGGCTCGACCACGGCCCCCTTCGTCGGCCGCGCCTGTGCGCGGGCGACGTTCCCTTCGCGAAATCGCACGAAGCTGAACGGCAGCGTTCCGGCTTCGATTTGTTCGGTCGCCTGCACGTGCACATGTAGATGCGGCTGCGGCGAATAACCCGAGTTGCCGCATAACCCGAGCAGGCGCCCCGGCTCGACGCGATCCCCGGTCCGCACCTCGATCGAAGCCGGCGCGAAATGCGCCAAAGCCACATAGAACCCGCGGTCGTCGTGAATCACGACGTGGTTGCCCCAATTCCTGGCTTTGTCGACGCGGCCGATCGCATTGTCGGGCACGTCGTCGACCACCTTGACGATGCGGCCGCGGCAAGGCGCGAGCACCGGTTTGCCGTAGCAGTAGTAGTCGCCGCAGAATTGTCCCGTGCCTTGCGACGTTTCTTCGTCGGCGTCGGTGATGACGAAATCGTACGAGTAGCGCCACGGACCTTGATGCGTCCACTCATCGTCGAACCCCTGCCACACGGTCCACCCGCCGTAGAACGGGAGCTCCAGCGTTCGGCCCGCTTCGGAGAACCGCAGCTTTGCGGCGATGTCGTTCTCCATCGTCTCCTCGGGTGTCGCGCCGATGACTTTGGCGATCCCCGGATACTGATTTACGCCGAGCGCATAGAGCACGCCAAGTGTCACGAGATTGAACGGCAACGTGTAGGCAGGCACGGCGAAGAATGTGCCGAACACCTGAACGGCGTCGACGAGCACGATGGCCGTGCAAACCGCGGCCGCGGCGATGAGGAAGCTCGTGCCCGACGGGACCAGAAATACCCCGCCGACGGCCATGCCGATGAGAATGAAGTTGAATCCGTAGATATCGTGGAATGCTTGCGTGTCGCTGCCGAGCAACTCGGCCCGCAAAAACGTCCCCAAGCAATAGCCGCCGACGGCCAAGCCGAACAGGATCCGCGAACGAATCAAGAGCAGCAGCGCGAACAACCCGCCGACGACGACGCTCGGCACGAACACGATCGCCCCCAGCGAGCGACAAAACCCGACGACGACCTGCGGTAAGTTGCCGTCGTCGGCGAACAGCGGATAGTCGGTGCGCACGTTGTGCGCCAAAGTCGAATACCGGAGCACGGCTGTGTGCGCGATCGCGCTGCCGACGACGAACGGCAGACTCAACGCCGGCAGGTTGAAGTAGAACCGCAACACGTGCACGATCGCGGCGGTGAGCAGAAATGTGAGAATTCCCGCGACGACGATCAACAGCGCGGTCAACCACGACCAGGCAAGCGTGGCGCCGAGCGAGAGGCCGACGAGCAGCGGGTTGTAGGTGTAGTAGCCGGATTGCAGCGTTCGGACGTCCAGCCGCGTCAGCCGGGCAAAGGCATACGCGGCAACGACGGACAACAACCCCGCCGCCCCAATCCGCCAGTTGAGCAACGTGCCGACGACGAGCACGAACCCCACCGCGGTTTTGCTCAGAAAGAAGATTTCCGCGTAGCTGCGAATGATCCCTTGTAATGCCTGGAGCGTGCGCCGGGCAAATTGAAATAGGCGTGGAAACATGGCGGCACTCGGACGTTCGACCGTGTGAAGCTAGCCCTGCGAGCGGAGCCAGTCGGAATTCCCTTCGTCGCTGCTCTGCAATTCCAACCGCGGAGGCAACACCTCGCGGCGTTCGATGTCGCTCAAGTCTTCGCGACCGCGAATCAGTTCGACCTCGCCCGATTCGGCGACGAGCACGACGTTGGGCCGATACTCGATGAACTGCAGCCACTGCGTGTTGTTGTAGGCGCCGACCGGCGAGAAGATCAGGCGGTGCCCGCGTTCCAAAGGAGGCAATTGCACGCCCTCGTCGATCGCGTCGATGTTCATGCACATCGGTCCGTAGACGACGCTCGGTTCGTTCGCGCCCGACACTTCGCGATCGAGCTCAACGTTGAACTTGTACCAAAACGACGTGAACAGCAGATTGATTCCGGCGTCGGCCACATAGGCCCGTGTACCGTCGGCCAAGCGTTTCGCCGCCTGCACGGTCGTGATCAAGTAGCCCGCTTCGTCGACCATCGCCCGGCCGGCTTCGATGATCAGCCGCGGCAGATGTCCGGGGCGCAGCGAATTCCGCAGCGCGCCGCAAATCTGCTCGGCATAGTCGTCGATGCTCGGAACGCTCACGTCCGGCGCAAGGTAAGTCCCCTTCAATTTGCTGCGCGAGGGGAATCCGCCGCCCACGTCGAGCGAATCGATCGCGAATCCGAATGCGCTTTCGATCTCGTAGGCGAAGCGGACCAACTTCTCGACCTGCCGCGCGTAGGCCGTGTCGTCGAGAATGAAAGTGCCGAGGTGGCAATGCAGCCCGGTCACGCGGAGCTTGCCGCCGCGTGAGATTCGCTTCACGGCGTCGATCGCTTGGCCCGACTCCAGGTTGAAGCCGAACCGCGACCATTGCGGATGGATGCCGACGTCCATATTGAGCCGGATACCCACGTCGATCGTGCGTCCCAGCCGATCGGCGACATGCTCCAAGTCGTTGATTTCGTCGCAGTGGTCGATGTTGATCGTCGCTCCGTCGACGACCGCTTCGGCCAGCGTCTCCAGCGGCTTGTGCGGGCCGTTGAAGATCACCCGATCGCCCGGCACGCCCAGCGCCTTGGTTTTTTCGAACTCCATCTTCGACACGATCTCGGCCACCGCGCCTTCTTGGTGCATGATGGCGCAGATCGCCTTGAGATAGTTTGTCTTATACGACCAACCGAACGTCACGTTCGGATACCGCGTCGCAAACGCCGAGTGCATTTGGCGGAACTTGCGTCGCAAAGCTCGTTCGGAATACACGAACAGCGGCGAGCCGTAGCGTTCGACCAAGTCGTTGATCGCCGCGCCTTCGATGTTTTTACGCACGCGTCGGCCGGCGCCCGGCAAGCCGTGCTTGTTCATCATTCGGCTTTTGAGCTTCATGATGAACGGTCGTTCATAGGGCCGCTTCATGCCGATTCTCCTCGCATCACGACGTTCTGAAACTGTTGCATGTCGGTGACCATCTCATAGGTGTAACGCATGAAGAACCGGCCGGCGTCGTAGCTTGCCGGCGCGTCCAGAGTCATGTCCAGCGCATGACGCAGCATTCGCGACGGCAGGTTGACCCCCACGCCGGTCGCGAAATACGACCACGCGGGGAAGCGCGGATTGATCTCGATGAGATACAACTTCTCCGCTTCGGCGTCGTAGATGCACTCCAGTTCGTACGGCCCGCGCCAATTCAGCCCGCCCGTGAAACGCTCGGCGGCCGCGGCAAGCAGCGGGTTTTTGAGCGTCACGGCCGACCAGACTTTGCCCAGCGACGTGATCGACACCTTCTTCATGCCGACCGAGCCGAGCGAGCCGCCGCGGCCGTCGCCGACGCCGACCAAGTTCAACTCTTCCCCCTTCACCAACTGTTGCACGATGACCGGATAGCCCCATTGGGCCGCGATCGAGCGAAAATGCTGTGCGGCCTCCAGCGGAGTGTAAGCCGTGTGGGCCAAGTAATAGGCTCCCTTCACTACGACCGGATAGCCGATCTTCTCGCACGCTTCATACAGCGCGTCTTCACCGGCGACGACGTACGTCTCGGGTACGTCGAGTCCGATCGCTTGAGCGATTTCCGGCAGCTTGTCTTTGCCGCGGAGGCGAAACTGCTTCATCGTCGGCAAAAAGGTGCCGATGCCGTGCGCGGCGAGTTCGTCGGCATACTTGATGTAGAGCGGCAACTCGACGTCGAGATTCGGCACGACGAAATCGAGTCCGTGCGCCGCCTGAATCTCGAGCAGCCGAGCGACAAACTCCTCACCGCCGCTCGAAGGGTACGGCAGCGTGTACGACCGCTCGAAGAGCCAATCCATATAGATACCCGGCTCCAAAGCGTCATAGGCCAAGCCGACGACGCGAGCCCCGAGTCGCCTATCTTCCAACAAACTCCTCGCGACGCCGGTCCCGGGCCCCGGATTGTCGGCCGCATTAATGCCCGACACGCCGACGATGAACTCAGAACGTCGAATCATAAAAACGTGCTCAGTGAAAAAGGCGCGGGAGAGCGATGCTAAATCAACTGCAGGAGCTTGAGTCGGCCGATGAATTCAGCGACGTCGCGGCGTGCGTCGTCAAGTTCCACCAAGAAGCGCAGAGTCAAGTCGGCGACGATGTCGCGTTCCTCCTGCCCTTCTTGCAGCCCGCGGAGAATCTGAATCGCGGCTGGATTGGCGACGTAGCTCTCGCCGGTCGAGGTATCGAAAATGAAGCCTTCGTCGTTGCAGACGAGATGCGAGAGCCGATCGGGGGCGTTCATAAGCGGTGACATACCGAAAAGCCTGAGAAGATGTCGCTGATATGCGGTTCGCCGAACGGCGAGCGAGCGAGTTGAATCGAAGCCGGGTCTGACGCTTGCGTCGCCCCGATGCAGCGATTTCGCTAAAGAGAGGAACGGGGCCGGCCGGGGAGCGTCTACACGTGCCTGCAAAAAACCCGGCCGGCTTGCGAAAAGCCCACAAAAGCGGTGCTTTCGGACCGGCGGGATCGGCTATGATTGAGAAGAACGACGCCGCCGGAGAATTCTTGTAGACACGCAATGGCCGAATCCGTTTCTCATCACGACGCCGCGGCGAGTCAGTCGCCGGACGAACGATTGGCCCGTGTATTGGCCGGCGACGAAGCGGCCTTCGCGGAGTGTTTCGCCGAAGCGGCGCCCCGTTTGGCTCGCATGATCGGTTTTCGGCTCGATCCGCGCTTGCGCGGCCGAGTCGACGCCGACGATGTGCTACAAGAGGTCTACGTCGATTCCGTTCGCCGGCTCGAGGCGTTTCGAACGGCGCAACCGATCGATTTGTTCCTTTGGTTGCGGCTCGTCGTCGGGCAGACGCTCGTCGACCTGCATCGTCGCCACCTCGGCGCGCAAATGCGCGACGCCGGCCGCGAGCGTTCGCTGGCCGCGGCGTCGCCGGGCACGTCGGCTTCGCTGTCGTTCCATTTGGTCGGCAAGCTCACCAGCCCCAGCGGCGCGGTGATGCGAGCGGAATCGGCGGCGGCCGTGTCGCGAGCGATCGAGGAAATGAGCGAAACCGACCGCGAGATTCTCGCGCTTCGACACTTTGAAGAACTCACCAATAAGGAAGTCGCCGCCGTGCTCGGCATTGATCGGAAAGCGGCGAGCATACGCTACATTCGCGCACTGGAACGGCTGAAGACCGCCCTGGAGCACGTGCCCGGACTTTTCGACACGCACAGCTTCGTACGCTAACGTGAGCAGCCCCGCCGATTCACTCGCCGCCTACGACGACGACCTCTTCGAGGCCGCGGTCGAGGAGTTCACTCGGCGTTGGCGATCGGGCGAGCAGCCGACGCCGGCCGAATACGCGGCTCGGTTTCCGCAACTCGCCGAAGTTCTCAACGAAGTCTTGCCGACGATCGTCGCCGTCGAGCAAACGAAATCGGCTTCCGATCCCTTCGGCTCGACCGGCTTCCGGCTCGGCGAAGTGCCCGCCGTGCTCGGCGACTACCGTATCGTGCGCGAGATCGGCCGCGGCGGCATGGGCATCGTCTATGAGGCGGTCCAAGAATCGCTCGGGCGCGGCGTCGCACTTAAGGTGCTTCCCAAACAAACGCTGCTCGACGAACGGCGCATCGCCCGTTTTGAGCAAGAAGCAAAGATCGCCGCCGGCTTGCATCACACGAACATCGTGCCGGTCTTCGGCGTCGGCCACGACGACGGATTGCACTACTACGTGATGCAACTGATCGACGGCGACGGTTGGGATCGCCGCCTGTTGCACGCCGAGCGCCGTCCCTCGGCGAGCGAGGCGGCGCGAGTCGGCAAGTTCGCGGCCGCGGCCCTGCAATACGCCCACGAACAAGGCACTCTGCATCGCGACGTCAAGCCGGCCAACATTCTCATTGATCGCCACGATCATGTTTGGCTCACCGATTTCGGCCTCGCACAAGTGCTCGAAGCCGATGCGACCGCCACGACGCACGTGACCGGGACGCTGCGCTACATGCCGCCGGAGCGCTTCCACGGCGTGTCCGACGCCCGCGGCGACGTCTACAGCCTCGGCGTCGCGCTGTTCGAAGCCGTGAGCGGGCGGTCGCCGTTCGACGCGCGCTCGAACGCCGAGTTGATGAAGAAGATCACGAACGACGATCCGCCGCGCTTGCGCACGGTCGCGGCCGACGTGCCGCGCGACTTCGAGACGATCGTCGCCAAGGCCACGGCTCGCGAACCGAAGGATCGCTACGCGACGGCCGGCGAGTTGGCAAGCGACCTCGATCGGTTTCTCAACGGCGTGCCGATCCGCGCGCGCAAGGTCGGGAATGCCGAGCGCGTCTGGCGGTGGTGCAAGCGGAACCGACTTTCCGCGGCGGCTTTGGCGACGGCGGCGGCGGCCCTCGTGTTGCTCACCGTAGTGTCGCTCGTCGCCTACTATCGCGCGGCGAAATTGAACGAAGATTTGGCGGACTCGCTCGTCCGCGAACGCGATTCGCGCCGTTCCGCCGAATCGACCTCGGCCACGGCGCTGGCCGCGCTCGACGTCGTCTTCGATCGCTTCGCACCGACCGGGGCGTTTTCCGCGAGCAACTCCGGCGGCGACACCACCGCCGAACTCTCCGCGGGCGCACTCTCGCGGAGCGTGCCCAACGTCTCGCCGCAAATCGCCGCGGCGCTCGAAGAGTTGTTGCCGTTCTATCTGAAGCTGGCCGCCGAACGAGGCGACGATCCGCAGATTCGCCGCCAGGCGGCCTCGGCCATGCACCGCATCGGACTCATCGAAGCCAAGCTCGGCCGCTTCGACGAGGCCCGCGCCGCGTGGCATCGCTCGGCGTCGCTGTTAGCTCAGCTTGCCGACGAAGCTCCGAACGACGACGCGCTCGTCACCGCGACCGCGGCGATCGATTGCGACGTCGGCGATCTGGAACGGATCGAAGATCGCTACGACGAAGCCCGCGCCTCGTACGGCAAGGCCCTCGACCGCCTGAGCGATTTGAAAAAGCCGTCGTTTGCGGCGCGGCGCGAACTGGCGCGGGCCGATCTTTCCCTGGCCTACGAAGATCGGCGACCGCAAGAACGTCCGCACGGCGACGGCCCTCCGGACGGCCGCCCGCCGCATCCGCGACCTCTCGGCGACTTCGGCGGACCGCCGCCGTTCGACGGTTTCCGTCCGGAAGACCTTGGGCTCGAACCGCCCTTCGGACGGCCGCCGCATCCGCGACCCGAGGACGAGTCGCCGGCCGAGCCGACGCCCGCGGAAGCGGCCGCCGCCAAGGTGCGGCGCGCGCACCTCGACGCCGCTTTCGCAGAGCTCACGAAGCTTCACGTCGAACAACCGAGCGATCGCCGTACCCGTCTGCTGCTGGCGCTTTGCCGTCGCGAGCGTGCCAAACCGCAAACGCCGACTGCGGTCGATATGGAGTCGCCCGACTTCCAAGCGGCGGCCAAACTCTTGCGCGAACTGTGCGCCGAGTTCCCGACGGTGCCCGACTACGCCTTCGAACTCAGCGCCGCGCTTTCGGATTTCCACCCCCGCGGCATCCCCGCGGCCCAGCGCGACGCGGCGCTCAAGCGATTGCAGGAGGCGCTCACGATTTCCGAACGTCTAACGACCGAGTACCCGCAAACGGCCCTCTACTTGGGCGAGCAGACGCACATTTTGAACCGACTGGCGACGATGCAGCGATTTGCCCGCGATCCCCAGACCGAAGCCACGTATCGCCGCGGCATTGAACTTTGCGACAGGCTCACGAAGCAAGCCCCCGAAGTCTTCGTGTTCGCCTTCTGGGGCGCGCGAATGCGTCAAGGCTTGGCGGAATATCTCGCCGAAACCCATCGCGGCCGCATGGCGGAAACGGAAGCGAAAGCGGCGATCGCGACGTTGCGCAAGTTCGTGAACTCGGCTTCTCCTCCGCCGCCGGCCGTGGAGCTGACGCAACGTCTCGAAGGAATGCTCGAACACTTGCAACGACCGCCGCCGGGCGGCGAGCGCGGCCCGCCGCCGTTCTAAGCGGGCGGCGTCTTCGACGTCGAGGCCGCCTATTTGACCACGCCGTACAGCCGCTCCCCTTCGTCGTTGTAAAACTCGATCGCCAATCGCGGCTTCCGCGCCTCTTCTTCCGCGACGATAACGCGCAAAAAACCGCCGCTCGGTTTTGAGTACAAGAACGGCTGCTTGATCATTCCTTCCGGATCGGTGCTCGTCGGCGTCCCCGGCTTTACGCCGGAAATCGCGTTCTCATCGTTGAGCGCGCCGCAAGCGAATTCCTCGAAGCCGCTCGGATGAATGCTGTGGAACTGCCAGTGCCGGTCGCCGCACAACGTCATCGTGTTGCGCTCCAAGCCGTTGGCTCGCAACCACGCGAAGAACTCATCGGCTTCGTAGCGAAAGCCGTTCAGATTGGCGTGGTTGTCCTTCTTCGAATTGCGATCCGGACCGACCATCGGCGTCGGCGAGATGATTACCTTCCAAGTTGCGTCGCTCTCGGCGAGCGTCTTCATCAGCCAAGCTTTTTGCTCCGGTCCCCACAACGACTTTTGCGGCCCGTCGGGCATCGCGTTCGGGGAGCGGTAATCGCGCCCCTCGGTGAACCAAAGTTGCAGGTGCTTATGAACGCGGCGCGTCCGATAGGTCGGCGTCGTCACGTCGCCGGCGGGAAAGATCGGCAGCTGTTCGCGAAACAGTTCGATCCCGGTTTGCGGCGTCGGTTTCTTACCGCCGCCTAAGTCGGCGTCGTTGAAGCGAAAATCGTGATCGTCTTTCGACCAATAGGCCGGCGTCTGCGCAAAGAACTCCACGAGCCGCGGGAGCCGAAACTGCTGATGCCACTTCTTGCGTAATTCCGGCAAGTCCACCGCGGCCCCCTTCGCGGGGTTGTCGTAATAGACGATGTCGCCCGTGCCGATGAAGAAGTCGGGCGCAAGCTTCTTCATCGCCGCGAACGCCGGAAAGCCAAGCCGGCGATCTTCCTCCGGGGCCGCGCCCACGCCGTCTCCTTTCTTGCCGTACATGAACGGCGCGTAGTTCATGCAGCTCCCCATGCAAAAGGAAAGCTCGGCCGTCGAGTCGGCGGCCGGTAACGTCTTGAACGAGCGGGTCGGGCCCGGCTCCGTGAATTCGCGCTCGACGCCGAACACGAGCCGGTAGTAGTAGCGCGTCGCCGGCCGGAGATCGGCAAGTGGCGCGCGCACGATGAAATCGCGATCGGCCCTCGCTTCAAGCCACTCGGTACGCCGCGCCTCTTTCAGGTCGGCCGTCGTCCCATATTCAAAACAAGCCACCCCTTCGCGTCCGGGTACGTCGCCCGTCGAATCGAGCAGCGGACCCCGCACCGCGGTCAGGCGCGACTGCAGGAGCGCCGTCGTCGTCGTGACTTCACCGACCAGTTCGCCTTGCGAATGGTCTAGGAGATCTTGCGCCGCGAGACCGACCGGACCGGCCGCGGCGCACAGCCAAGCGAGGCAAACGAACGATACTCGCGCGATTCCATGGGCGTTCATGCGATACGACCCCGACAATTTGATGAAATGGCGACTCGCGGCTTCCCCGACCGTAGCGAAGGCGCGTCAGTCTAACCCACCATTTCTCTTGCCGCACGATTTTAGAGCCGATTAAGATAGAGGCCCTCCCTCCGCTTGCTTTCCGCCCGCCACAATCGCCCGTCCTCGCCTTCAAGCCGCCGCGCGAGACTTCACGCCATGACGAAACGCTCCCACGTTCTCGGCCCTTGCCCCGGTCCCGTCGGCCGCCGCGCGTTTCTCGTCGCTTCAACCGCAGGTTTCGCCGGACTGCAATTCGGCGCGCCGCGTTTGGCGCGCGGCTCGACGACCGAGGGTGCGTCGTCGCCACAAGCCAAACGTAGGGCGAAGAGCACGATCTTGTTCTTCCTCTGCGGCGGCTCATCGCATATCGACATGTGGGACCTCAAGCCCGAGGCCCCGCTGGAATACCGCGGCCCGTTCAACCCGATCGCCACTTCGGCGCCCGGCCTGACGATCGGCGAACACTTGCCGCTGACCGCGAAGCAAGGCAAGCACTTGGCGATCGTCCGCTCGCTCCGCGGCACGGTGAACACCAACGATCACCACGCCGGCTACTATTACAACCTGACCGGCCATGCGGCCGATCCGTCGTTTCTTTCGCTCGGCAACAATCGGACGCCGATGCCGAACGACTGGCCGTACATGGGCTCGGTCGTGGCGTCGCGGCGGCCGGCCGGCGGCGGATTGCCCAACGCGATCACGCTTCCTTACATGCCGAGCCGCGCCCCTTACACTCGCCCCGGCCAATTCGCGGCCCGGCTCGGCGTGGAACACGATCCGCTCTACGTGTACGGCAGCAACGAGAAACCGCTCAAGTTCGAAGCGCCGGCCTTGGTCTTGGCCGGCGACGTCGATTCGCAGCGACTCACTTCGCGGCAACATTTGCTCGGCAAGCTCGATGCGGCCCGCCGCGAATTCGAAACCGTGGCCGACGGCCGACTCTGGTCGCAGCATCAGCAGCGGGCCTTGTCGCTCCTCGGCGGTTCCGCGGCGGCCTCGGCCTTCGACGTCGCGCGCGAGCCGAAAGAGCTGCGCGAGCGCTACGGCGAAACCTGCAACGGCATGAGCCTGTTGGCGGCGCGCCGTTTGGTCGAGGCGGGCGTTCCGTTCGTCACCGTATTTTGGATGGTCAACGAGAAGACGGCGAACAAGTGCAAGAGCGCCGGCAGTTGGGACACCCACGGCAACAACTTCAACTGCCTCAAAGACGATCTACTGCCGGAGTTCGATCGTTCCTTCTCCGCTCTGATCGGCGACCTCGACGAGCGCGGGCTGCTCGACGAAACCTTGTGCGTAGTCACGAGCGAAATGGGCCGCACGCCGAAGATCGGCGATCGTCGCTCCGGCGGCGTCAATGGCGCAGGCCGCGATCACTGGACGCATTGCCAGAGCATCGTGCTGGCCGGCGGCGGCATCCAAGGCGGCCAAGCCTACGGCACGACCGACAAGCGGGCCGAATTCCCCGCCGAGAAGCCGATCACGCCGGCGCACATCGCCAAGACGGTGTACCACGCGATGGGCGTGGAAGACCTCGAAGGCCGCGACCCCGACGGTCGCGTGTTCAATCTCCTCGCCGAAGGCGAACCGCTGCTGGAGTTGTTCTAGCACAGCATCCGGAAAGGGAGATCGGGAGATGCAGAGGAGATAAAGGAGATGGAATCGAGAGAGGTCGCTATTAAACGCCTCCGCCATTCTCCCATCCCCCATTCTCCTCCTATCCCCTGAGCACCCTTCTCCGGATGCAAGAAAGTCATGTGCCCGTGTAGTTCGTCGGTTTCGTCGGTGGAGTCGCCCCTTTCGCCGCCGCGATCTGTTGCTTCATCGCCGCGGCGAGCATCCAGGTGGGTTCGCCGATACAGAGAAACGTGTAGCCTTCGGCGACCAGCGACGCCGCATCGCCGATCATCCACATCGGCTTGCCCGCGGCCTCGGCCGCGCGGCGCAATCGCCCGAGCGCGGTCTTGAGTTCCGGCGCGTCCATCACGCCACACACGTCGAGTTCGGCCGACAGATCGTACGGGCCGACGGCCAGCATCGTCGTCACGTCGTGGCCGGCGATCGCGTCGGCCGCTTCGAGCCCGCGTTTCGTCTCGATCTGCGGCAGCACCAAGAAGTGCTCTTCGACTTCGTCGCGCCACGCCGGGTAGCGAAAGTTCTCCACCCAGCGATTCCCCACGCCGCCGGGCCGGCGACGTCCGCGCGGCGGCAAGTGAATCGCCTCGGCGACGACGTCGAGGTCCGCCGCCGACTCGACGCTTGCCAACAGGAATCCGCAACAGCCCAGATCGATCGCGAGCCGGAGATTTGCGTAGTCGTTCGCCCGCGGACGTATTAGCACCGGGAAGCCGAGACGCCGCCCCGTCGCGCAGACTTCAGCGACCAGTTCCGGACCGTGCGGGCCGTGCTCCATGTCGACGATCAAGTAGTCGAGCCCGGAGCGCTGGCAAATCTCGACGAGGTCCGTCCAGACGTGGTCCGTCGCCAAAACCCCGGTCACGATCTCCCCGCGCCGCACCTTCTCCGCCAAAACCTTCGCCGGCTGCATAAACAATCCGTTCTTCGTATTAGTTCGCCGCCGCGTCGGCTTCGTCGAGCATCTTTAATAGCGGCCGGTAGCCGTATTCGTTCATCACCGCGATCACGCCCCGGTCGCTTTGGTTGCGGGCGACCGCGGCCATCGCATTGCAAGCGTTCGTCACGGCGTCGATCGCCTTCTCAAGTTCGGCGATCTGCGCCTCGGCATCTCCCTTGCGCTTCGCGATCCCGGCGTTGCGAATCGCCTCGACGGCGTTTAGATATTCGAAGCCGAACTCGAAGCGGCGCGCATAGTAGAGCGTAAACGCACGGCCCCCTTCGCGGGCCCGCGTGTTGGCGCGATACATTTCGTTCATCGCGTCGAGGTAGTTCTTTCGCACGTCGGCCCACCACGCCGGCGGCGGCTCGTTGCTCTCGAAGTGCCGCATGAGCATCAGCGGCCCCGGAGCGCCGAGCACCGCATCGTATTTGATCACCGCGGCCGCGGCTTGGGCATCGAACTCGAACGCCTTCATCACGCGCGTATGCACCTCTTCGCCGCAGACGGGCGTCAGCATCTCCGCATAAACCGCTTCGGGGATCGTCGTGTTCGGGGCCTTCGCCTCGCTCGGCACAAGAAACAAGAACTCAGCATGCGCATTAGGCAACACCGAAATCTGCGAAAGCTTCACGCCGGCCGTCGGCGCGCCGACGACTTCCCACCCCAGACGCTCGCATTCGGTCCGGACTTCGTCCCAAGTCTTCTTCGCCGCCGCCGTGACTTCGGCCGGGCTGTTCGCCGCGGCATAGTCGGGATTTCCAAACTCCTTCGCTCCCTTAAACGCGGCCCGCCCCATGACGTCGCCGCTCACCGAGATCGGCAACACGGGCGTGGTCGTCGTCGCTCCGGTGTTTAAGGCCGAAAGATCCAAGAGCGACACACGCAGCTTCGTCGCCTGCCGCACCAGCTTCAACAGGTCGTCGCGACCCCAAGCCGCCTCGTCGATCGCGGAAACGAACGTCGGTCGCCAGGAACGCAGATCGGTCGCCGCCTCGGTCTTCACGTCGAATCCGGCCGTGGTGAATTTCGGGGGCGACGTCGGGTAGAGATCGTCGAACAAGAACGAGCGCATGCCTTGCCGATAAGCGTAGTCGTACACGGCCCACAACACGGCGCGCGGGCTTCCGCCGCACAGCACCAACACCGGCCGATCGTCGAGCTTCCAACTCAAAATCGTGTGCGCTCGCTCGCTCGCCGGCCAGGCGTTTTGCAGGCGACCCGTTTCCGGCAGCGAGGCTTGCGTGCCGAGCAGCATGACGTTGTCGGCGGAAGTCGGAAGTTTGTCGCCGATGCGAACTTCGGCGTCGAACAACTTCTTTAAAATCGCCGACAACTCCTCCGCCGCATACTTCTCGACAGGTGCGGCTTGCGCGCCGACGACGACGTCGATCGACGGCCCGCCGGCGTGCGCGGCAGATGGTGCCGCGGCGGCGAACAGCGCCAGAGCCGCGACTATGAGAGAGCGACATCGGGCGAACCAAAGTCGAACCGGTCGCCGTCGCTCCCGGCTCTGAAATACGTAAGTCATAGATGATCCAACCGGAGGCTATTTGTCGCCGACGCAAATCAGCGAGTTCTTCGTGCGCACGTAGATGCGTCCGCCGGCGATCGCCGGGGTCGCGATGATCGAGTCGCCCATGTCGTTGCGGGCCAAGATGTCGAGTTCCGGGCCGGCCTTCAGCACGGTAATGAAGCCGTTCTCGCCGGTGACGTAGATCTTGCCGTCGCCCGCGATCGGCGACGCGTAGAAATCGCCGGCCGAACGAATCCGCTTCAGTTCCCAGCAAGTCTTGCCGGCCGCGGTGTCGAAGCAACTTGAAATGCCCCCTTTCTTCACGACGAACAGCTGATCGCCGACCACGACGGGCGACGACAAATTCGACGGGCTTTTGTTACTTACGTTCCACAGCACGTGCGTCTTCGTCACGTCGCCCGTGCCGCCGCCGCGTACCGCTTGAATCGTCGTGCCGCCGCCGACCATGTTGTCGGGCGATTGAAACGCGGTGTCGAGTTCGGCCTCGCGCAGCACGCCGTCGCCGTCTTTGTCGGAGCCTTTGAAGCGTTCCAGAAATTCCTTCGGCACTTCGGCGGATGTCAGTTCACCGTTCTGATTCGTGTCGAGCCACTCCAACAACGCAAACTTGAGCGTGCGGGTCTCGTCGCCGTAGCTTTGCACGGAGATATAAATGACGCCGTCGCGCACGACCGGCGACGTCATCACCGTGCGCGGCATCGTGTTGCAGGTCCAGATTTCGCGGCCGGTCGCGATGTCGTAGCCCTTCAATTTGCCGGAGCCGGCGATGACGACGTCGGCCCGCCCTTCGGCTTCGACAATCACGGGCACGGCGTAGCCGGCGAGCATTTCGGCGCGGGCCACCTGCCAGCGCAGTTCCCCGGTCGCGGCGTTGATCGCAAACAGCGTCGGCGCGAGGTCGTCGTCTTGGCAGAAAAAGACCGTGTCGCGATAGACGATCGGCGACATCGCCGCGCCCCAGTCCATGAGATAGGCCGGCTTCGGCAGCTTGTACCGCCACAGTTCCTTGCCGTCGGCGGCGTCGAGAGCGAGCAGGCCGAGCGTGCTGAAGTGAACGTAGACCCGTTCGCGATCGGCGCAGGGAGTCGACGAGGCATGGCTATTCGGCGGGGTGATTCGCGGCAGCTTCCCGGTCGCGAAATCCTTTTTCCAAAGTTCTTCGCCGGTCGCCGAGTCGTAGGCGATGACGCTAAACGTCTCGTCCCCGCTCATCGCCGTCGTGTAGCAACGATCGCCGACGATGATCGGCCCGGCGATGCCGTCCCCCAGCTTCTTCGACCAGACGACTTTGTCTTCAAATGAAAACTCGGTCGGCAGCGGATTGGTTTCCGTCGACACTCCCGACGCGTTTTGTCCGCGAAATTGCGGCCAATCGTCGGCCTGCAAACTTGCCGCCGAAAGGCAGACGCACAGAAAAGAGATAAGGGGATAAGAGGAGATTGGGAGATGCGATCCAGACGAGAGACTGGAAACGGGCATGATGCTCTTCCTCGACGACCTTCGTGGCGGGACGTGCATGATAAGCCGCTGCGTAACGCCGAGCAAATTCTAAGTGCGAGCGCTACCGCGGCCGCACGTCTTAATCCTATTCACTTGATGCCGGGGCGAAGACAGCTTGTCAGCGACCGCTCCTCACCGATTCTATCAAACCGGCTGCGGTGTCGTGAAACAGCGCTTCGATTTGCTGCTTCGTTTGGCCGAGTCGCAGGCTCGCGCGGCGCATCGCTCGGAGTTGCTCATAGCGAGTGAAAGTCATTCGGCCGTCGCAATGCACGAGGCTCAACGACTGGTTCGTTTCGGAAAGATAGGCCCAGGCGAACCCGAAGGCGACGTACTTCCCGCGTAGCACGCCGACCGGTACGTCGTCGCTGCCGTACATCACGCGCTCGTCGCCCACGGCCTGCAAGAGCGCGTCGATCGCGTCGCTCTCGCAAACGCTCGACACGTCGTACCACAAGTTCGGCAACTTCCGCAGCACCGGCGCGGCTCGTTCGATCGCCCAATGCGAATAGCTTCGCGCACAATGGGCGAGAATCCACTTCACGCGCGGATACTTGGCCGACAGCGCTTCTAAATCGCGCAGGTTTTCCTCGTCGGCGATCGCGTCGCGCTTCGAGATGTGCATCATTACGATGAGGCCGCGTCGATCGGCGAGCGCAATCAGCCGCTCGGGGAGAAAGTCGGTGATGCGGCAATTCACGGCGTCGCCCGTCGCAGAATAAAACCGATACGGCTTGAATCCCAAGTGCCCACCGCGATCAAGCTCGGCCTCGGCCTCCTCGTCGCTCATTTTCGGATGGGCGAGCATCAGCGAGGCCGAAGCTGCGTCTTTCGCCGTCTCGCGGGCGACCCACTCATTCGACGCCGCAAATTCGCACGGGTACGGAAACGGAAAGGGGAACGCCAGCCGGCTCACCTTCCGGCCCGGCATCAGCAGCGCATCGCAAGCGTCGGCCAACTCGGCCGGCACATCGACCCAATGCTCGCCGACGAACTTTTTATAGGGTCCGGTGTCGCGATTCGGGTCGAGATTGAACGCGAAGCGATAGAGGTGCGAATGCACGTCGTAAATGCGCTGCGGAACGTACTCCTCAAGTTCGTCGCGCCAGATACGCTCGTCGACTTCGTTGAGGACCAAGGGGCATTTCATGTTTGTGTCACCGCACCAGCCGTTGAAACGGTTCGTTTTGCAGCTTCGCTTCGATCAGTTCGCCGAGCCGATTCTCGTCGGTGCCGCGCTTCAAAAGGGCGAACACTTCGCGCGCCGCAGCCGCGGTCTGCTCCAACTCCGCGTCGCCTTGCGCACCGTTGAGATAAAACGACGCGTAACCGTGACAGCCGCGTTTCGCCATCTCTTGAATGTAAAGCGTCGTGAGTTGTTTGCGCGTCTGCCCGTCGTCCGTCGGGAAGTGGACGTGCGAGTAGATCGGCAGCCCCGTCAGCCGTGCTCCATAGCCCACTTCCTCCGCCGCCGCATTCACGCGGCGTTGCAGCTTTGCGCCGAAGTCCCAAAGATACTCGGCCGTGCGCCGGCGGCGGAGTTCGCGAATCGTCGTGAGCGTCGCCGTCAGGCCGATTGCGTCGCTCCAGTATGTGCTGGAAATGAACATCTGCGCGGCCGGGGCCATCACGTCGCGTCGGCCGACGACCATGCCCATCGGATAGCCGTTCGAAATGCTCTTAGCGAACACGGCCATGTCGGGCGTGACGCCCACATAACCTTGCGCGGCTTCCATGCCGAAGCGGAAGCCGGCCGAGATCTCGTCGAAGATCAAGATCGCGCCGTGCTCGCGGCAGAGCTTGGCGACGCCGGCCAAGTAGCCGTCCGGCGGCGCTTCCGAGCGCAGCGGCTCCATGATGATCGCCGCGACTTTCCCTTTATGCCGATCGAGCGTTTCGCCGAGCGCGGCGAGATCGCCGTACGGAAACGGCACCGAAGTTCCTCGAAGCCCTTGGGGCACGCCGATCGGCTCGATGCCGGGCAAGAGATGTGCGCCGAGCGAGTCGCCGCCCGCGAGATTTGCCGCCAGATACCAATCGCTCCAGCCGTGGTAGCCGCAGAAGAGCACGACGTCGCGCCCCGTCGCGCCGCGCGCGATGCGGACCGCGACGGCGCAAGCCTCGCCGCCGCATTTCGTGTAGCGGACCATCTCGGCGCAAGGAATCGTCCTCGTCACCTCTTCGGCCAGCTCGATCTCCAGTTCGCTGCTGATCGAGAAGTTGACGCCCCGGCCGATCTGTGCGCGCACCGCGTCGTCGACCGCTTCATCGCAGTAGCCCAAGATGATCGCCGCGATGCCGCTCGCCCAATCGATGTACTCGTTGCCGTCGACGTCCCAGATGCGCGCTCCTTTGCCGCGGGCCGCATAAACCGGGCTCACTCCTTCGGCATAGCGCGACGGACGACGGCTGACCAATTGCATGCCGCCGGGAATGAGTTGCTTGGCTCGTTCATAGAGCTGCATCGAGCGACGAACGCGAGACATGGCGTTGGGGGGGGGAAGGAAGGCGGAGGGAGGAAGGCGGCGTATTCTAACGAGATTCGACGCCGATTCACAATTCGCGTCGAACCGGTCGCCGATGCCGATCTCTCTGAAGTCTCAAAACCGCGATCATTTTCTCGTCACATAAGCGAAGTATGCTCCGCTGAGTTGCTTGCCCTCGGCGTCGAGCAGCCACGATTGCATCGTCGTTCGCCCGGCGGGAAGCTTTACGCGGAACGTCGCATGCTTGTCGCTTTCACTAATCGGACGTGATTCATCGAGCAGCGACGACGATGAAGCCGCTTCGCCGCCGATCCGCAGACGCACCGATTTCACCGGCAACGCCCGGCCCGGCGGGAGCGGCTTGCCGACGTGCGGCTGAAAGTCCGGCACCGGTCCGGCGAGCGGCGCATCGGCCTCGCGCGGCCAACGACGCAGCTCAATCTCATAATCGCCGTCCTGCTCCACAAGCAAGTGCCAGCTGGAATTCTCGGCTTTGCCGGTTCGTAGATCGTTCATGTTGTCGCAATACACATTCGTCCAATCGGCCGACGTAAGCGTCACCGGGTTTTCCTCCGCCGCGCCGATGCTCACCGGACTGAACTGTTGCAACCGCGGCTCGATCGCGCTCCACCACGATTCATAGTGCTCGCGCAATTGCTTCACGACTTCCGGGTGCGCACTCGCCACATCGTTTTCCTGCGCTAAGTCGCTGCCGACGTCGTACAGTTCCGTGCCGTGAACCAAGCGCCACTTGTCGCGCAAGACGCACGACTGCCACTTTTCCGGGTTTTGCCCGTATTGCACGACGAGCGTGCGGTCCGGCAATTCTTTCTGCGTGCCGCGCAGCAATCCGGCGAGCGACGTGCCGTCGACCGCGGCCGCGTTCCCCGCGTCGTCGCTCGGCGCGCCGATGCCGGTGAGTTCGCACAGCGTCGGAAACAAGTCTTGCACTTGCGTCAACTCCGCGATGTCGCGAGGTTCCCCCAAACCGCCGGCCGGCCAACGGATAAAACACATCGCCCGGTGGCCGCCGTCGTAATACTGAGTCTTGCGGCCGCGCATCCCGGCGTTATAGAGCGGCACTCCGGCCGTGCCGCCGTTATCGTTGAAGTAGACGACGATCGTATTCTCGTAGAGCCCCTGCTCGCGGAGAAACGCATCGAACTTGCCGAGGTTTTCGTCCAAGTTGGCGATCATCCCGAAGAAGTTGGCCATCGGCCGTCTGCCGTACGGCGCGCTGTATTTCGGGTCGACCCAGTGCGGGCCGTGCGGCGCGTTGGTCGGTAAGTAAACAAAGCACGGCTCGTCGGCCTGCTTGCGCGCCGCCATGTAGTCCATCGTCAGTCGAAACCAAACGTCGGTGCAGTAGCCCGGGTATTTCTGCAGCGTGCCGTTGTGAAAGAAGCGACCGTCGAAGCAATCGTTGAGCCAAGTATCGGCCATCGACGTGATGCCCCAGCCCAAGTGATACACGGTCTCCTCGAACCCGCGCTGGTGCGGCAAGTTCGGGTAGCTGTCGCCGAGATGCCATTTCCCGAAGTGTCCGGTGCGGTAGCCGGCGCGGCGAAACACCTCGGGCATCGTCACTGCGCGGCGAGGCAAAAAGGCGCGCCCGGCGCAGACGCTTGAGCACCCGGTCTTCAAGCAATCGCGACCGGAGAGCAGCTCGCCGCGCGTCGGCGTGCACATCGGGGCGACATGGAAATCGGTCAGCCGGATGCTCTCGCCGCGGAGCCTGTCGAGATTCGGCGTCTTGAGCACCGGATTGCCGTGCGCCGAGACGTCGCCGTAACCCTGGTCGTCGGAAAGAATGACGACGACGTTCGGCCGCGGCGACTTCGCGGCGGTCTGATCGGCGTACGCCCGACTCGAAAATAGAGCGATACCGAAGACTGCGAGGATCCACGCGGCCGGCAGCGACGGCGATCGCCCGCTCAGAGAATTGGGACTCGGAATCATTTTCGGCGGCCTTGAATTGAGCGGCGGATGAGAAGCGACCGGGCGGCGGCTCACGGTCGACGCGCGAATGCGGCTCAATATCGGCTGCCGGAAAGTGCCCGTCAATGAATGGGCAGGCCGACGGCGCGGCGATTTCAACGCCTGCCGGCCTCTCGTGCGTCGGCGGCGAATAGTTAGGCCTGCGCAACGGGCTTGAAGAGCACGACGCCCAGCGGCGGCACAGTGATGGTCAAGAGATAAGGCCTGCCATGGCAGGAGACGGGGGCGGCTCGAACGCCGCCGATGTTCCCTTGGCCGCTGCCGCCGTAGAGCGGAGCGTCGCTGTTGAGAAGTTCTTGCCAATCACCGCCGACCGGTACGCCGACACGATAGTTGTGTTGCGGATTCGGGGTGAAGTTGAAGACCGCTGCGGCCGACGCCTCCGGGCGGCTCCCCTTCCGCAAGAAGCTGATGACCGACGCTTCCGAGTCGTTGGCGTCGATCCACTCGAAGCCTTGGCCGAGGCAATCGAACTCGTGCAGAGCCGGCTCGCCGCGATACACGGTATTCAAATCGCGTACGAAGCGCCGCAGGCCGCGGTGCATGTCGTCGTCGAGGAGATGCCAATCGAGGCTCGAATCGTGATTCCATTCGCGTTCCTGGCCGAATTCTCCTCCCATGAAGAGAAGCTTCTTCCCCGTTTGCAGGTACTGAAGCGCGAGCAGCAAGCGCAAGTTGGCGAACTTTTGCCACCGGTCGCCCGGCATTTTGTTGAGCAGCGAGCCTTTGCCGTAAACGACTTCGTCGTGCGACAGCGGGAGCGTGAAATTCTCGCTGCCGGCGTAGACCTGCCGAAACGTCAGTTGATTGTGGTGATAGCGCCGGTAGAGCGGATCGTTCTTCAGATAGGCAAGCGTGTCGTGCATCCAGCCCATGTCCCACTTCATGTGGAAGCCGAGGCCGCCGAGATGCGTCGGCCGCGACACTTGCGGCCACGCCGTCGACTCTTCCGCAATCATGAGGACGTCCGGGTACTCCGTCGCGACGGTTTCATTGAGCTGCCTCAGAAAATCAATCGCCTCAAGGTTCTCGCGGCCGCCGTAGCGGTTGGGACTCCATTCGCCCGGCTTGCGGGAGTAGTCGAGATAGAGCATCGAGGCGACGGCGTCGACGCGCAACCCGTCGACATGGTACTTGTCGAGCCAAAAGAGGGCGTTGCTGATGAGGAAATTGCGAACCTCATGGCGGCCGAAATCGAAAATGAACGTTCCCCAATCCTTATGCTCGCCGCGGTGCGGATCGGGATGCTCGTAGAGATGCGTGCCGTCGAAATAGGCCAGGCCGTGTTCGTCGCGCGGAAAGTGGGCCGGCACCCAATCCAAGATCACGCCGACGTCGTTTTGATGCAACACGTCGATGAAATACATGAAATCCTTGGGACCGCCGAAGCGGCTCGTGGGCGCGAAGTAGCCGACGGGTTGATAGCCCCACGAGCCGTCGAACGGATGCTCCATGACGGGCAAAAGCTCGACGTGGGTAAAGCCCATTTCGTGCGCATAGTCGGCGACCGGTTGCGCGAGTTCGCGATAGCTCAACCAGCGATTTCCTTCTTCCGGCTTGCGCCGCCACGAACCGAGATGCATTTCGTAGAACGACAGCGGAGCGGTAAGCGATTGAACCGGTTTGCGTTTCGTGAGCCAGGCGGCGTCGCTCCAGACGTAATCGTCGAGCCGACAAGTGCGCGACGCGGTGTGCGGACGAATCTCGGCGGCAAATCCGTACGGGTCGGCCTTATCGACGCGGAAGTCGCCGCGGCGCGAGGTAATCGCGTACTTGTAAACGGTCCCTTCCGCGACGTGCGGAATAAAGCACTCCCAGATCCCGCCGGAGTTATCGAGCCGCATCGGATGTTCGCCGCGCTTCCAGCCGTTGAAGTCGCCGATGACGGACACCTGCGCCGCATTGGGAGCCCAGACGCAAAACTTGGTGCCGACGACTCCTTGATCGGCCTCCACGTGCGCGCCCAACTTGCGATACGCGCGGTGATGCCGCCCCTCGGACCAAAGGTGGAGATCAAAATCCGTCAGTGCGTCGGTGCTCATGATTGTTCGTCGAGGTCAGGTGGTCGCCGCAGCGCGGGCGGACAAAAGAGCCGAGATGCCTTGGAGCGGAATGCGGACCCAGTCGGGCCGGTTGTTCAGTTCGTACGCCAGTTCATAGAACGCTTTTTCGAGCAGAAATGCGTCGAGCAGGCGTTCGAAGGCCGAGGAGGCTTGCGGTACGAATGCGGCGCCCGCCGCCGCGTCGCGATACGCCCGGAGGAAAAGCGCCGACGACCAGCGGTGCCACAACTCGCACCAATCGTCGAGCCGGCCGCGGAGTTCCGGCCGGCGGCGATAGAACGCGAACAAGCCGGCATACGCCGCATAATGATAGGAGCGCAGCATGCCGGCGACGTCGCGCAGCGGCGAGCCTTTTTGACGCCGTTCGGCAAGGCTCCGAGCCGGCTCCCCTTCGAAATCGATGATGAAATAATCGTCGTCGACGCAGAGCACTTGTCCCAGATGGTAGTCGCCGTGGCAGCGCGTTTTCACCAATACGGCGGGGCAATCGCCCGACGCGATCTCGCGCCGCAACGGTTCGAGATCGACTTGAACAAGCCGCGTAATTTCCGCGCGAACGTCGTCGGCGAGATTCTCGCTCCGCTCGAGCGCCCCCCTCGCGTGTTCCGCCTGACGAACGACTCGATCCGCGAGTTCCGCCAAGTCGCGGCGCGTAAAAGGCTCGGGAGCGAAGGCCGCATCTTCCGTCGAACGCGCCAACGCAAGATGGAGTTCCGCCGTCCGTCTGCCGAGCGTGAGCGCCGCCTCATAATAGGGACCGAAACATTCGATGATCAGCGGACCGGGAAACGACGATTCCGACATTTGAACGAGCGATCGTCCGTCAAGAGCGACGTCGTGAGCATCGAATCCGCGCTCGTGGGCGCGCGAGAGGTAGCGGCCGATTTCGGCGAGGGCGTGTTCCCAACCGTCCCCTTGATTCGGCACGAGTTCCTGCAGCAACCCCAGCGTCACCGGTTCGCCGCCGGTCGGTTCATACTCGAGCACGCCCCCTTCGCGCGGTGTCCGTCGAAAGCCCGCCGCCTCGGTGAGATATCGGCCGATTTCAAAGTCCGGATTGATGCCGCTCTCCGTCTTACGAAACAACTTCAAGAGCCAGCGCCGACCATAAAACACGAGCGAATTGCTTGAAGTCGCCGGCCCTCGCCGTGATGAGATGCTCTGCCCTGTGTAAAGCTCTTCGAAGGCGGCCGTCGGCCGGGCGCGGATCCTCCCGCCGTCGAGCGGCCAATCTGATTGCTGCGCAAAGGCGTCTAATAGGCCGCGGCGGAAGTCGGCCGCGGCCAACGCATCGAGCAGCAGCGCGGGCCTTCGCCGCTGGTTCGAGCTTTCCAAGACCGCGACGACGCCGGAACGCGATTCCTCCAGGATCTGCCGCGCCGCATGATCGCGGCACACGACGAGCGGCAGCACGTAGAGATCGGCATTCCCTTCCGCGAACTCGACCTCGAGCAGAATCCACCGAGCGTCCGATTCCGTCGCCGCCGGCCGGCTCTGGTCGCGTACTCGCACTCGGCGAATCGCCCGCGACTTGCCGCCGAACCAACGCTGCGAGGCCAGATGACGGGGCAGCACTTCGGTTTCCAAGCGTCGCAACAGGGAACTCGTCCAGCCGCCGTCGGCTTCGTCTTCGTCGACGACGAGCCTGGGAATCTCGCGAATTTCCTCCAGCGGCACCGGGGCTCGCTGGCGGAGTTCCGCTTCCTCCGCGCCGCGCAATCTAAGCCAGAAACAAGAGTGCGGCGGCATCGTAAGAAACAGCCGGCCGTCGGCGATGGGCGGCAGCGTCGAGCCGCCGGTCGCTTCGACGGGCCGATAGCGGTCGTACCGGTCGAGATTCAATTCCACGGCTTGCAGCGTCGGCGCAAAGTTCGCCGCGACGAGTATTTGCTCGCTCGCCGTCCGCCGCAGAAACGAGCACACATGTCGATTAGAACACTCGACGAGTTCGAGATCGCCCTGCGTGAGCGCGGGAGAATCGGCCCGCAATGCCAAGAGGCTTCGCAAGCGTTTCAAGAGGGAATCGGGATCGCGAAGTTGACGCTCGACGTTCACGGCGGCGTGCCCATAGACGGCGTCGGCCACGATCGGCAAGTGCAGAGAGGCCGCCTCGGCGGTCGAGAAGCCGGCATTGTGATCGGCCGACCATTGCATCGGCGTTCGCACGGCCGCGCGTCCGGGTAGCCGCGCGTCGTCTCCCATTCCGATTTCGTCGCCGTAATAAATCAGCGGCGCACCCGGCAGCGCCAGCAGCAGCTGATGGAGCAATTCGAGTCGGCCGCGGCCGTTGCCCACGAGCGGCGCCAGCCGGCGGGCGATGCCTCCTTCGCGCACCGACGGCGCTCCGTCGCTCGCAAAGCGGCGCAGCAAGACGTCGCGATCCTCGTCATCGGTCCCGTCGATTTGTAGCTCGTCGTGATTGCGCAACAACAGCACCCAGTTGCGGCCTGCCGGCGCCGGCGGAGTTCGCCGCAGCATCTCGTTGAGCGGGCGAGCGCCGCCGTGCGCCAACGATAAGAACAGGCTCTGAGCCAACGGCACGTGAGGCACCAAGTCGCACTGCGCGTCGTCGAAATAACGAGCGGCCTCCGCCGGCGCGGCGTTCAAGCCTGCCTGCACCACGCAGCCCGGTCGCTCGGCGCGCACCTCCTCGCGAAACCTGCGTAAGAGAGTCCGTGTTTCCGGCCGGCGCCCGTCTAACGAGTCGTTCCCTTCGAAGAGAACCGAGGCTCCGTTCAGGCACAAACCGTCGAGCCCGCGCGCCGCCCAAAACCGCAAGATGCCGGCCATCTCGTCCGCGACGAGCGGGTTGTCGTAGTTTAAGTCGGGCTGATGCGCGGCGAATCGATGAAAGTAGTAAGCGCCCGCCTCGTCGCTCCAAGTCCAATGCGAACGTGCGTCCGACGCGCCGTCCGCCTCTTGCGGCGCGTCCTCGCGCCAAACGTAGAAGTCGCGCGGCGCGGAACCCTGCGGGCTCACGCGCGCCGCGCGAAACCACGGATGGTCGATCGACGTGTGATTGACGGGAATCTCCGCCATGACCCGCAGCCCGCGGCGGTGCGCCGCGGCGAGGAACCGCTCAAAGTCGGCAAACGTTCCCAAGGAGGGATCGATGCCGTGATAATCGGCGACGTCGTATCCTTCGTCGCGCCAGGGCGACGTAAAGAACGGCAGCAACCAGAGGCACGTCGCCCCCAAATCGTGGATGTACGTAAGACGCTCGGTGAGGCCGCGGAAATCGCCGATCCCGTCGCCGTCGCCGTCGCAGAACGAGCGTATCGGCAACATGTAAAACACCGCCGAGCGGAGCCATTTTGCGTCGTCGTCGGCGTTCACGCGGTTCATGGGGTCACGTCCGAAAAAGCAATCAATCCCGGCGAATTACGTCAAAAGTAATAGTCGAAGTCGCGTTCCGACTTCACACGTTTCCGCAGTCGCAAGATGTGGGCCGACGTGCTGCGCGGGTCGAGATGCACATAATTGCGCGAGCCGTGCCAGAGAAACCGCGCGTCGGTGATCAGGTCGTGAACTTGATACGAATCGTTCTCGCTCATGCCGAGTTCCTCCAACGGCACGTACAGCCAACCGGTTTGCACGTGATGCGGGTCGGTATTCACCGCCGTGATGATGATGTTCGAGAGGTCTTCGGTCGTCTTGCCGTAAGACACGATCCGGTCGTTGTCGCTCTCGTAGAATCGTAGTCGGTCGTTGGTTTGCAGCGCCGGATTGTCGCGCCGCACGGCGTTGACGCGCGCGATGAACTCGCGAAACACGTTCGGCGCTTCCCAGTCCCACTTGCGAATTTGATACTTCTCGGAATCCAAATACTCTTCACTACCGGGCCGCACGGGCCGAGCTTCGTGGTTCTCATAAGAAGGCCCGTACACGCCGTAAGTCGCGCCGAGAGTCGCCGCCAGCACCAAGCGAATCTGAAACGCCGCCGGCCCGCCGTATTGCAGGTACTCGGGAAGAATATCGGGAGTGTTCACGAACAGATTCGGTCGGAAATAGTTTCGCATTTCCGATTGCGTCAGCTCGGTGAAGTATTCGATCAATTGCTTCTTGGTGTTCCGCCAAGTGAAGTAGGTGTACGACTGCGTGAACCCGGCCTTCGCCAAATACCGCATCACCTTCGGGCGCGTGAATGCTTCTGCCAGAAAGACGGCGTCGGGGAATCGCTTTTGAATCTCCGCGATGAGCCATTCCCAAAAGCGAAACGGCTTCGTGTGCGGATTATCGACTCGAAAAATCCGCACTCCTCGTTCCGCCCAGAACGTCACGACGCTCAACAATTCGTTCCACAGACTGCGCCAGTCCGCGCACTCGAAGTCGAGCGGATAGATGTCCTGATATTTTTTGGGCGGATTCTCCGCGTATTTGATCGTTCCATCCGGCCGATGACGAAACCACTCCGGATGCTCGCGCACGTAGGGATGATCGGGCGAGCATTGAAACGCCACATCCATCGCCACTTCAATCCCCTGCGCAGCGGCCGCGGACAGCAGCGCATCGAAGTCCTCGAAGGTTCCCAACTCGGGGTGGATCGCCTTATGGCCGCCGGCTTCGGAGCCGATGCCCCAGGGGCTCCCGGGATCCTCCGGCCCGGTCTCCAAGGAGTTGTTGCGACCTTTGCGAAACGCCCGTCCGATCGGATGAATCGGCGGCAGGTAGAGCACGTCGAAACCCATCGACGCGATGTACGGCAAGCGACGGCGGATGTCTTCGAGCGTGCCGTGCCGCTCGCCGTCGGCCGCGGAGCGCGGGAAGAGTTCATACCAGGCCCCATAGCGGGCCCGCTCGCGATCGACGCGAACGCGGACCGGCCTTTCATATGCGACTCCCGATTCGCGATCCGGATAGCGGGCGACGACCTCGGCCAGCGTGGGGTCGAGGCCCGCGCGCGCTCGCAGCGCGGCGTCGTCGGATCGCGCGATCGCTTCCGCTTGTCGCAACAGCCAATCGCGCTCGTCGCCTTGGGCCCGCGACGCCGCTTCGCGCACCAGCGCCGCGCCTTCGAGCAACTCGCTCGTCACGTCTTGCCCGGCGTCGGTCTTCTTCGCCAGGTCGCCGCGCCACGACCCGAAGCGATCGATCCACGCCTCGAGCATGAACTCCCAAAACCCGATCGTCGTGGCGACGAACGACGCCCGCCAACGATCGTTCACGAGCGGTTGCAGCGGAACATCGGTCCACGCTTGCCCACCTTCCGCGCGGAACCGGAGTCGGCCGGCAATGCGGTCGTGGCCGTCGGTGTGAATATCGGCTTCGACGACGATCTTTTCGCCGACCGTCCGTTTAGCGGGAAACCGACCGCCGTCGACTTCCGGCGCGACGCCTTCGATGATTACCCGCGACGGTGGTCGATCTAACGTCATGTGTTGGACGCACGAAGCATTCGGAGGGCCGAATCCGCACCCGGAAATCCGCGATACTCGCCCTCGCAAAACCTATACCTTGGGAGCGGCCGGCCGCCGTCGCCTGTCGGCTCAGCGACCTTCCGACCACGGTTTGTCCCCTGGAGTCGCGCACAACCGGGACGACATGCGCCATCCCTAGCCGGCTTGATCAATGTTTGTCGGCTTCCGGAATCGCCTGCCGTCGCTCGCCGACCACTCCCGACGAAAACGGACCGGTTTGACCGGCGAGAATGCTCGGCGTAGGAGCGAACATGGTCGACCCGCTTCGTCGTTTCTCAACGCGCGAATCCGCGATTTTCCTCCCCCGACGACGTTGCGCTCCGCGGAAGCTCTCTTGTCGAATCGCTTTGCGCCCCACTAGAATCGGGCGCAATCACAAGCTGACCGGCACACCGGAGGCTGGTAGGCCGGGCGGCCTGCCGGCCTCTTTTCGTTCACCAACGGCCGGCGAACGTCGACGTCATCACCACTCCGAAAGGATTGTCGCATGTCCAACTGGTTCCAAGATAACTCGCTGTCGATCGGTCGCACGCCGCTCGTCAAACTCAACCGCGTGACCGACGGCGCCGGCGCGACCGTGTTGGCCAAGATCGAAGGTCGCAATCCGGCTTACTCGGTGAAATGCCGCATCGGCGCCGCGATGATTTGGGACGCCGAAAAACGCGGCCTGCTCGGCCCGGGCAAGGAACTCGTCGAACCGACCAGCGGCAACACGGGCATCGCTCTGGCGTTCGTCGCCGCGGCCCGCGGCATTCCCCTCACGCTGACGATGCCCGAGACGATGAGCATCGAGCGCCGCAAGCTGCTCGTCGCCTTCGGCGCGAAGCTGGAACTCACCGAAGGGCCGAAGGGCATGAACGGCGCGATCGCCAAGGCGGAAGAGATCGTCGCCAAAGACCCCAATAAGTACGTGCTCTTGCAACAGTTCAAGAATCCGGCCAACCCGAAGATTCACGAAGAGACGACCGGCCCGGAAATCTGGAACGACACCGACGGCGCGGTCGACGTGTTCGTCGCCGGCGTCGGCACGGGCGGTACGATCACCGGCGTGTCGCGCTACATCAAAAAGACCAAAGGAAAGGCGATCACCTCGGTCGCCGTCGAACCGACGGCCAGCCCGGTGCTCACGCAAACTCGCAACGGCGAGCCGGTGAAGCCGGGCCCGCATAAGATTCAAGGCATCGGCGCCGGGTTCGTGCCGGGCGTGCTCGATCTCTCGCTCGTCGACTTGGTGGAACAAGTGTCGAACGAAGAGGCCGTGGCGTACGCCCGCCGGCTGACGATGGAAGAAGGCATCCTGGCGGGCATCTCCTGCGGCGCGGCCGCGGCCGTGGCCTGCCGCCTAGCCAAGCAGCCGGAGTACAAAGGCAAGACGATCGTCGTCGTGCTTCCCGACTCCGGCGAACGCTACCTCAGCTCGGTGCTCTTCGAAGGCGTGTT
>JAEUIN010000393.1 GCA_016793115.1 Planctomycetaceae bacterium | reverse complement strand
CGCCCGCCCCGAGTTTCGGCCTGAGCAGTTGCAGTTTTTTCGCGATCGCATCCAGCCGATCTTGGCCGCGAAGTGCGTGAAGTGTCACGGAGAGGAGGAGAAGGTCGAGAGCAACTTCTTCCTCACGTCGCGGGCCGCCGTATTGCGCGGCGGCGAACTTGGGCCGGCCGTCGATTTAGCGAACCCGGCAGAGAGTTCGTTGCTCAAGGCCGTGCGATACGATGAACTGCAAATGCCGCCCAACGGTAAGATCGCTCCGTCCGACGTCGCCGCCCTCGAACAATGGGTGCGCGACGGACTCCCTTGGCCCGCCGAGCTTGAGCGAGAACCATCGGCCGCACAGCGACATCATAAGCCGACCGGAGTGACGGCCGAAGACCGCCAGTTCTGGGCTTATCAACCGGTCGTCGAACCGCGCGTGCCGGAAGTTCAGGACTCGGCTTGGGTGCGCACGCCCGTCGATGCATTCATCTTACGGAAATTAGAAGAGCGCGGCCTCGCGCCAACGTCGCCGGCCTCGGCCCGTTCGTTGATTCGGCGCGCGACGTACGACCTCACTGGCTTACCGCCGACGCCGGAGGATGTTGCAGCGTTTGAGGAGTCATGCCAAGGTACCGGTTCCGAAGCGGCCTACGAAGCATTGATCGATCGACTACTTGCTTCACCGCATTACGGCGAGAAGTGGGGTCGGCACTGGCTCGACTTAGTGCGATATGCCGAATCGCACGGCTACGAACGCGATTCAGCCAAGCCTTTCGCTTGGCGGTATCGCGACTACGTGATCGAGTCGCTGAACCGAGACAAACCGTACGACCAGTTCCTGCGCGAGCAGTTGGCGGGCGATCTGTTTCCGGAGGTCACCCCCGAGTCGCTCACGGCGACTGGTTACTATCGGCTCGGTACGTGGGATGATGAGCCGGCCGATCGCGAACTGGCGAAGTACGACATCTTGGACGGTATCGTCTCGACGACGAGTAGTGTAGTGCTGGGAATGAGCGTCGGCTGTGCCCGTTGCCACGACCACAAGAAAGATCCGATTCTGCAGCGCGACTATTACAAGCTGCTCGATTGCTTTCGCGATCTGACGGATATGAATCGCGAGAATCTGCGCCGCGTCGCAACGCCGGCGGAGCGAGCGGCTTACGACGAGGCGAAGGCCGGTAAGGTGCGAAATGAGAACGCTTGGCAAAACGAACTTACGGCGATCGAGGCAAAGTTTGTTGCTGCTGCGCCGTCGTACGGAATTGATATCGCCGCAGTCGACACCGGGGACTTAAGCGAACTCAGTTATCGACTCTATCGGGATTCTTGGAAGAGCCTGCCGGAGTTCGATACCCTCAAGGCGGAAACGACCGGCAAAATTCCCGGAACTCGATTGACTCTCGCTGTGGCCTCGCGGGCGGAAGCCTTCGGACTAGTGCTCGAAGGCAAGTTGCGCGTGCCGCAGGATGGTGCGTACACTTTCATCGCGAACATGCGTGAAGGTTTTGATTTACGGATCGACGGCAAATCCGTTCTACGCAAGCCTGCGGCGGGCGTGCATGAAGCCACTACGACATTGCTGTTGAAGGCCGGACTTCGGACGATCCGCATCGACTTTTTCAACGAAGCCAACGTTCCGAAATTGCAGCTTGCTTGGAGCGGCCCCGGCTTCTCGCGGCGACTGCTTACCGATAACGCCCAACCGGGCGAGATGATCGAAGGCGGCACAACCTGGGCCTATCGTACGCAGAAGCCGGACAGAAACTGGGCCGAACCGAGTTTCGACGATACTAACTGGCGGCGCGGCCCCGCGGGCTTCGGTACGCGAGGAACGCCTGGCGCCGAAGTCGGTACGGAATGGCGAGGCAAGGATATTTGGCTGCGTCGGACATTCCGTGTAGCCACGTTGCCGGAGACGTTCGCCGTCGACATGCACCACGACGAAGATGTCGAGATCTATCTCAATGGCCGACGGGTGTTTGAACGTTCCGGTCACACGGTGAAGTATGAACGTTTCGATCTAGGTCAGGAGGCGGCCAAACACTTAAAGGTCGGCGAAAACCTGTTAGCTGTTCATTGTCGGCAAACTGGGGGCGGGCAGTACATCGACGTCCGACCTGTCGACGCCGCCGAGTCCATCAGCGATCTGGTGAAGAAGCACGGTGCCCGCGTGCTCGGGCCGGAAGCCGCCGATCGCTATAGCCTGTTGTCGAACCAGTTAGACACCAGCCGCAAGTCGCCGGTTGCCGAACCGGGGATTGACGTCATGGCCGTCGGCGTGCGAAAGCCGCTGCCGACGCACGTGCTTCTCCGCGGGTTGCCGCAGGCGGAAGGCGATCTGGTGACGGCCGGAGTGCCGGAAGTCGTTTCGCCGATCGGATTTCAATTGGCTGGCGCCGTGGTCGGATCGAAGGATCGGCAAGTCGCGGGCTACAGAGCGGCTCTAGCCGAGTGGTTGACGGCCGACGCGAATCCGCTGACGGCGCGGGTCATGGTGAACCGGTTGTGGCAGTACCATTTCGGAAAGGGACTTGTCGGCTCGTCGAACGATTTCGGCAAACTCGGCGAACTCCCGACGCATCCGGAGTTGCTCGATTGGCTTGCCGTCGACTTTGTCCGCGGCGGGTGGAAGCTGAAGCGGATGCACAAGCTGCTGATGCTGTCGAGTACGTACCGGATGTCGAGCGCGGCCACGGAGCAAGGACTTGCCCGCGATCCGGGGAATATGCTTGTTTGGCGGGCCAACACGCGGCGACTAGCTGCGGAAGAAGTACGCGATTCGATACTCGCGGCGTCGGGGGCGATCGACTTAAGGCTGGGCGGGCCGAGTGTTTATCCGCCGATTCCCAAAGAGGTCCTGGCCGGGCAATCGCGGCCGGGCGAAGGTTGGCCCACTTCGGTTAAGCCTGAAGATGCGAACCGCCGTAGCGTCTATGTGCATGTGAAGCGATCTCTTCAGTTGCCGATTCTGGCAATGCACGACCAAGCCGACACCGACGGCAGCTGCGCGGTTCGCTATACGACCACCGTACCGACCCAATCGCTCGGTATGCTCAACGGTGACTTCATTCACGAACAAGCTCGCGCCCTCGCGGAGCGGCTCGGCCGTGAGCAACCCAATGATACAGCCGCGCAAATCCGCCGGGCCGTACAACTCACGGCCCAGCGCAATCCATCGGCGGACGAAGTAGACGGTGACATAAAATTCCTTACAGCAGTTCAAGCCGCCGACGGCCTGACGCCTCAAGCGGCGCTGGAACTGTATTGTTTGCTCATGCTGAACACGAACGAGTTTTTCTACGTCGACTGAATTCGCCCGATTGAAAGTAGTAGGCCATGAACGATCGACAATTTTGCGGACGAACGCGGCGCGAGTTTCTCTGGCAGACCGGCGGCGGGTTCGGCGCGGCGGCGCTGACCGGCATGCTCGGCGCCGACGGCTTCTTTGACAGCCGTGTCAAAGGCTCGGAAGCCAAGGCCGCCGGCCACGCGATGCCGACGACGTTCGTTAATCCCCTGGCG
>JAEUIN010000377.1 GCA_016793115.1 Planctomycetaceae bacterium | reverse complement strand
CGAAGAGCGGGCCCAATCGCAAATGAACGTGATGAAAGGCGTGATGGGCGCGTAGAATACTGTTCGCGTAGCTGCAGGTCCGCGAAAATTCAAACGACGAAACGCCGTTGAACCAGGCCATTGGCCGGATCAACGGCGTTTCGCTTTTTTCGCCGGAAGTTTATTTCCGGTATGTGGGGCCGGATACTTCGTCGTCTTGTAGTCGACGTGATACTCAAACTCGCCCACGTCTTGCCCCTTGGTGACGTACGTCTCGCTAATATCGCCCGGAGCAAGCTTCATCATGCCGATCGGTTCGTCGCGCGTAATGTCTTTGTCCTTAATGTTAATGACGAGCATTTGCGTGAAGTTCAGCCGCGCGAGGGTGCCCGGGATCGAGTGTCAGCACGTCGCCGTCGGCCATCTTGTGCGTGTTGTCGCGCGAGGTGCCCGTCTGATGTTCCTTCCCGAAGACGATCGGCTTGCCGTCGGCGACGAATTCTAGGAAGACGTCATCCGGCGTGGCCTCGGCCTTCTCAATACATTTGACGACGAGCTTCTTCAACTCGGCGGCTTGTCCGACGGTGCACGAGGCAAAGCAAAAGGCGGCCAGTAGTAAAGCGCGAAACATGAGGTGTCTCCTACGAGTTGGGCAAATGACGATGGGCCGAACGTCGCGCGGCGATGCACCGTGCGGGCGGCGCGACGGAACTTTGCAAATCGCAAGCCGGCGGTGTTCGACAAAGTTTGCTTCGCGTTGGGCGGCCGACTAAGTTATGGACTCCCGCCCGCCGCATCCGCCCTGCCCGCCAAACTCGGAAGGATTTCTCGCCATGTCGCTCAGTCGCCGCGCACTTTTGCAGCAAGGTGCCGCCTACGCTCTAACCGCCGGGTTGGCCGCTCCCGTCGCGTTGAACGCCGCCGAACCTGCCGCCGCCGTTAAGCCGACGAAGCCCGCCGCGAAGCCGAAGGCCGATCCGTACGCCGATGCGGTGTTTGCCGACGGCGAGCCGCCGCTGCCGGCCGACGATTCGTTTACGGTCGTGGTCCTGCCCGATGTGCAGCACTACAGCGAAAAGTTCCCCGAGCAATTTCACGCGCAAACGGAATGGATCGCCGCCAACGTGAAGCGGCGGAAGATCGCCGCCGTCTTGCAGTTGGGCGACGTGACCAATCACAACGTGCCGGCGGAGTGGGAAGTCGCCAAGGCCGCGATGTCGAAACTCGACGGAGTCGTGCCGTACTTCATGACGCTCGGCAATCACGATTACAGCGAACGCGGCGGCTGCAGCGACCGCACGACGCTCTACAACGACTATTTTCCGATCGCGAAAGCTCGTACGAGTCCGCACTTCGGCGGGACGTACGACCCTGAGCCGGGGCGGATGGAGAACTGCTTTCACACGTTCACGGCCGGCGGACGGAAGTTCCTGGTGCTCTCGCTGGAGTTCGGACCACGGGCCGACGTCGTTCGCTGGGCCAACGAAGTGGCGGCGAAACATGCCGACCATGAAGCGATTCTGATCACGCACGCCTACATGTATTACGACGAAACGCGATACGACTGGAAGAAGTACGGCGAGAAGCAGAATTGGAATCCGCACCGCTACAAGGTTGCGATGAACACGAACGACGACGTCTTCGATGGCCAGCAACTCTGGGATGCCCTCGTCGGCAAGCAAGAGAACTTCATTCTTACCCTCAATGGCCATGTGATCGGCGACGGGCTTGGACGGACCGTGACGAAGACGGTGAAAGGTCGCGACGTTCACCAAGTGCTCGTCAATTTCCAAATGAAGCCTAACGGCGGCGACGGCTGGTTGCGCTTGCTGGAGTTCAAAGCCGACGGTACGACGATCGCCGCCTGCGATTACTCGCCGACGCTCCGGCGGCAGAATGTGTCGCAACAGAATAAATTCGACATGACGACGGCAAAGCCCGCGACGGCTTAGGCGAAAGGAGTGTTGATATGAATCTCCCCGTTGCCGCTGCGGAAGATATCGGTTTCGACCCGC
>JAEUIN010000368.1 GCA_016793115.1 Planctomycetaceae bacterium | reverse complement strand
TCTCCGTCAGCAATCCGCTCACGGCGAGGGCTTGATCGCGTATCGCTTCGGCCGACAAGCGGAATCGCGGTCCGCGGGCCAGCCAGCGATTATCGGGATCGCGCTGAACGAGCGTCTGCGTTACCGACGAATCCTGGCGATAGGTCGCGCTCGAGACGATCGTCTTCTGCAGCCGCTTCACGTCCCAGCCGGTGCGCACGAACTCCTCGGCCAACCAATCGAGCAATTCGGGATGCGTCGGCCATTGTCCTTGCGAACCGAAATCTTCGGTCGTCTCGACGAGCCCGCGACCGAAGTAGAGTTGCCAGAAGCGATTAACGGCGACGCGCGCCGTGAGCGGGTGCTTGCCGTCGACGAGCCAGCGCGCGAAGCCCAGACGATTGCGCGGCGCGTCGCTCGGTAGCGCCGGCAGGCTTGCCGGCACGTCGGCCGATACGCGCTCCCCCGGCAGGTCGTATTGCCCGCGAGTGAGAACGAAAGTCGGACGCGGCTCGGGCATCTCCTCCATGACCATGGTCGTCGGAATCGTCGCCTCCATCGCGGCGCGTTCGGCTTCGGCGGCCGCGCGGCGATCGTAAGCGTTTTTCACGGCTCCCTTCGCCACAAATCGCAGGAAGTAGGCGCGCAACGTTTCGTTGTCGCTCGGCGAGCGCTTCTCCGACGGCGTGCGCGCCGATTGATCGAGGGTGCGGGCGCCGCCTAGCGTCGCCAATTCGGCGGCGGCGAGCACGCGCGTGTAAAGCCGCACATCGTCAATCGTGCCGCGGAAGCGATCGTCGCCTGCGTAGGAACCGATCAACAGCGGCGCATCCGGTCGGATCGGATTGCTCAACGTGTCGGCTAAAATCTTCGAACGCACGGCGACGCCGTCGACGTAGATCGTCATGCCGCGGGCAGTGCGAGAACCGTCGTACGTCGCGGCCACATGCAACCATCGCCCCGGTTGCAACCGCTCCGCGGTTTCGACCTTAAGCGCGTCGTCGTCGATACGGTTGACAAAATCGAACTGCAGTTTGCCGTCGTTCCAGAAGAGGGCATAGCCGAGATAAGAGTTGTCGGCGTCGGCCCGCGCGAGGATCGCCGAGCGTCCCTTGCCGACGGCCGGTTTGATCCAGGCGGCAAGCGTGTACTTTGTCGCTTCGCTGATCTCCGGTGCGCCGTCGATCCGGATCTGCCGCTTACCGTCGAACTCCGCGGCCTGACCGCGCATGCCCGCGGCAAAGGGCGAAACGCCTCCTTCGAACGTCGCCGCCGGCACGACAGGCGTCACCTTCCCGTCGGCCGACGTCGCCGGCTTCCCGCCCGGCGCGGCGTGTTTCGCCGGCTGCAGATGGCCGTCGAGCGGATAATGCAACACTAAGGCGTCTCTGATCGGCCACTCGAACGTCGGTCCTCGTGCCAGCTCGCGTTCCCAGGCTTCTTGCTCTCGCCGAAGTTGCGGCTCGACCCGCTCACAGGCGGCGTGAGCCGCTTGAATCGCACGGTCTTTTTCCGCGAGCGAGTGTTGCATCTCGCGCGTCGGCGCTTTGATCAGCGGCGGCGAGTTGTTGTCGCGCACGGCCTTGCCGGGCTCGTTGATATTGTTGAAGAAGGCGAACAATCGATAAAAGTCTTTCTGGGTGATCGGATCGTATTTGTGGTCGTGGCAACGCGCACAGCCTACGGTGAGCCCAAGCCACACGGTCGAAGTCGTCTCCACTCGATCCGCGACATACTCGACGCGAAACTCCTCCGCGATGATGCCCCCTTCTTCGTTGCCGCGATGATTGCGATTGAAGCCGGTCGCAATGAGCTGATCGAGCGTAGGATTCGGCAACAGATCGCCGGCCAACTGCTCGACGGTGAACTCGTCGAACGGCTGGTTCTTATTAAACGACTCGATCACCCAATCGCGCCAGCGCCACATAAACCGTTTCCCGTCGCTCTGGTAGCCGTTGGTATCGGCGTAGCGAGCCGCGTCGAGCCAGAACGACGCCATCCGCTCTCCGTAACGCGGCGAAGCGAGCAATCGATCGACGACTTTTTCATAGACATTCGGCGACCGGTCCGCGAGAAAGGCGTCGATTTCTTGCGGCGTCGGCGGCAGGCCGGTCAGATCGACCGTCAGGCGGCGCAGCAGTGCGACTTTGTTTGCTTCGGGTGAAGGCTTGAGGCCTTCGCGCTCCAGCCGCCCAGCGACGAAGTTGTCGATCGGGTTGCGCGGCCAATCTTTGTTTTGAATCGCCGGCGGCTCGTGGCGCACCGGCGGTAGGAGCGACCAATGTGATTCGTACTCCGCTCCTTCGGCGATCCACCGGCGAAGTTTGGCGACCTGATCATCGGTAAGTTGATGTTCGGCCTCGGCCGGCGGCATCCGCACGTCGGGATCGGTCGACATGATGCGCGTGACCAGTTCGCTTTGCTCCGGCCGGCCCGGCACGACGGCCGCATGCCCGCTGAGATCGGCCGTTGCGCCCTCGCGCAAGTCGAGGCGCAGTTCGGCCGCGCGGGCCGCGGCGTCGGGGCCATGGCAACGAAAACAGGCCTCGGAAAGAATCGGCCGGATGTCACGATTAAACGAGAGCTTCGCGCTCTCGACTTCCATCGTGGAGGGCTTCTCGTTTTCAGCCGCGCGCACAACGTCGATACACACGCCGACGGCCGGGAGTACCAACGCCGCAACCCAATACAAACGGCGAAGCCAAAAATGCGCCGGCATAGTCGAGACCCGAAGAAGTTCGGAAAGCGAGGCGGGAGCGGTCGGCGGTACGGACACCAAATCAGTCTACCAGCCGCACAACGCCGTTGCCGGCGTGTTCGATCTTGCGGATCGGGCGTTCGCATCGAGCTGCGAGCATTTAAGCGACGGCACGAGGCGGTCCGTTGTTACTTGACGAGCGGTCGGCGTTCCTCTTCGGCACGTACGCCAAGATTGCCGTAGCGGTGATAATCGTGAGAGATACTCTGCTCTTGGAGATACCACAGCAATTCCAGTAGGCCTTCGCCGACGACCGGCACGTCGGCGATCCACGCGCCCCGTTCGGCGGCCGCACGACGCACGTCGAGCGGCACGCGGTCGCGCGCCGCGTAACGAACCCTCACCGTCGCCGCGTGGTCGAGATGCGCGATCAGCTCGGCATCGGTTTCTTCTAGCAACTCAATGCCGCCGGCCCACGCCTCCGTGGCGCGATCGATGCGGGCGAGCAACGAAGAATCGACGTCGGACGCGAACGAGGCGACGACCCGCGCCCCGGTCACGCGCGCCGCGGCGAGGCGAGCCAGCGTCTCAAACATCGAATCGGTCCGCACGACGCGGACGACGATCTCGCGGAACGGCAGGTAGCGGCGCAAGTTGTCTTGGCCGAGCAAGCGGAAATGATCGTGTTCGCGGGAAAACTCGTCGCGCCAAGCGGCGTCGAAGCTCGCGACGGCTTGCTGAAAGCAGGCTTTCTTTGCGGCGTCGTCGCTGAGGAGTTCCGCAAGCGCGGCGAATTCGAGATCGTCGGCGGGTTCCGCGTTGCCTCGCTCCCTCCCGACCCTGCCCGCCATGGGCGCCGACGAAGCCGATATCGTTTCCGCAGCGGCGAAGTCCATGAAACAAGCGACATAGTTCGGTCCGCCGGCTTTAATGCCGGGGCCGACCGAGGAAAGCCCCATGCCGCCGAATGGTTGACGGAGCACGATCGCGCCTGTCGTGCCGCGATTGATGTAAAGATTGCCGGCGTGAATACCCGCCTTCCACTGATCGATCTCGCGATCGTCGAGGCTGTGGATTGCGCTGGTCAGTCCGTAGCCGGTCGCATTGACGATTTCGATCGCCTCGCTTAAACGCTCGTAGCGCATCACGCCGAGCACCGGGCCGAAAAACTCCGTGCGATGCGTCACGCTTCCCGGGCGCACGCCGTACTTCACCCCGGGCGTCCACAGATTCGGGTTGTCGCCGACTTGCCGCGGCATCACGGCCCAACTCTCGCCGGGCTCCAGCGTCTTCAGCGCCTCTTCAAGCGCTCCGGCAGGCTGATGGATCAGCGGTCCCATGCGATTTGCAAGTTCATCGGCCGTCCCCACGGCGAGGCTTTCCACGGCGTCACAGAGCATCCGCTTGAAGTTCGCGTCGTCGTACACTTCGGCGTCGAGCAGCAAGAGCGAGGTCGCCGAACATTTCTGCCCGCCGTGGCTGAAAGCCGAATGAATCACGTGCTTGATCGCCAACTCACGATCCGAGAGTTCGGTGACGATCGTGGCGTTCTTCCCGCCGGTTTCCGCGCTCAAGCGCATGGCGGGCGACTTCGCAAGCATGCGGATCGCCGTCTCCGTGCCGCCGGTGAGAATGACGGCCGACGTGTCGGCGTGGCTCACGAGACGGCTACCGACGCTCGAACCGGGACCCGGAACGAACTGCAGCGTATTCTTGGAAACGCCGCCGCGCCAGAAGCATTTGCAAAGCTCGTAGGCGACGAGCACCGTTTCACCGGCCGGTTTGAGGATCACCGTGTTCCCGGCCGCGAGCGCCGCCGCGACCCCGCCGCAAGGAATCGCGAGCGGAAAGTTCCACGGCGGCACGACGACCACGGTGCCGCAAGGCTGCGCCTTGAGCGTACCAAGTTCGTACCAACGCCGCGCCGCCGCGCGATAGAACTCGACGAAGTCGATCGCCTCGCTGACTTCCGGATCGGCCTCGGTGAGCAGCTTGCCGCCGTCGCGCAACGCCGCCCAAAGCAAATCGCCGCGCGCTTTGCGCAGTTCCATGGCGACGCGTCCGAGTACGGCGCTTCGCCGGTCGACGGAGAGCGATCGCCAGCCGTCGGGATCGGCCTTCGCGCACTCGACTGCGGCGTCGACTTCGGCGTCGTCGGCTTGCGTATGGCGACAGACTTCGCGCGTCGGGTGCGACGGATCGCGACATGATTTCACTTCGAGCCGATTGCCCGTACCGGCGAAGATCTCCTCACCTGCGACGACCAGCGGTAAGACGGCGCCGGAAAGCGTGGCCTCGCGCCCAACGATCGTGTCGGCCCACGCGGCATTGTGCGGGAGCGACCAATCGGTGTCGGGCTCATTGTCAAATTCGTTCCACGGCATTTCGCGGCGCGGTTCGACGAATTGTTCCGCCGCGCGGTTCTGCTTACGTTGCGGCTCCTCGGCGATCGCAGTGGTGAAAGCCTTGCGAAAGCCGGCTTCGAGCAACCGCCAGTCGGCGGAGCCGACTTCGAGCCGAAACGCATGGCCGAGAAAGTTCTCAGGCCCGGTATTCTCGTCGAGCCGGCGAATCAAATAGCCGATCGCGTTGAGAAACTCCTCCTTGCGGCAGGCCGGCGCATAGAGCAGCAATTGCCGCGTTTGTTCGAGCAGCGCACGGCGTTGATGATTCGCCATTCCCTCAAGCATCTCAAACTGCACGCGGTCCGCCAGGGCCGGATCGTGGGCGAGAAGTCGCTCCAGCAGCACCAGCCCGTAGGCGACGTCGAACAAGTTATGCGACGCGATTCCGACGCGAACGGCGGCCAAGTGCTCCGGTTGCAGTGCATACTGCAGCATCCGTTTGTAGTTGGCGTCGGTCTCAAGCTTGGTGCGATACGGAGCCTGAGGCCAATCGTGGAGCGCGGCGTCGATGCGCTCCATTTCCATGTTGGCTCCTTTAACGATCCGAACCGTGACGCCCGCCCCGCCGCGTTCCACCCGCGCGCGAGCCCAGGCCGTGATCCGCTGCTGCCAGAGAAACGAATCGGGAATGTAGGCCTGCAACGCGATGCCGGCGGAGACTTTTTCGAGGCCCGGCCGGCCGAGCGTGCGCATGAACGCCTCGGCGGTAAGCGGCAGATCGCGATATTCCTCCATGTCGAGGTAAAGAAATTTCGGCACACGACGACCGTCGACGCGGTCGTAAAACGTGTGGGCCGATTGGCGATAAAGGAGTTCGAGCCGATCGCAGAGCCGCGCGAGCGTCGCCTCGCGGGCAATCGGCCAGATTTGCGAGTCGAGCGTCGAAATTTTCACGGAGAGCACTTCGACCTCGGGCATTTGGAAGGCCTCGAGGTATTTGTTCAAGCGGCGGCGAGCCTCTTCCTCGCCGAGCAGCGACTCGCCGAGGAAATTCAAGTTCATCCGCACGCCTTGGGCGCTTCGCGCCGCAAGATGCTCTCGCAGCAGCTCCGGTTCGGCCGGCAATACCACATTGGCCGTTTCACTTTGCAGATGGGCTTTGACGAGCGGCACGGTGACCGTCGGTAACCAGCCGCCGAAGGTTTGAAAGCCGCGCAGGAGTGCTTGATCCCACGGGCTGAAGAATCGTGGGATGCCTTGCACGTCGAGAATGTGCGTGAACTGCTCCGCGGTGCGGGCCGCCGACGGCGAGCGAAACGCTTGATCGGTCAACTGCACGAGCGTCGCCTTGTCGGCCGGGTTTTGCAGCATGCGATCGAGCTCGGCCTGCTGGCGACGCTCAACCGAGGTCTGGAGTTCGACGGCTCTCCGCTGCAATGCGCCGGCAAGCGCGACGGCGGCGTCGATCAACGCCGAATCGGAATAGACGTTCGTCATGGGCGGCTCTTGAAACCTAAGGCGGCGATGAGAAATCGTATGCCGATTGCGAAGTTTCGTCGAGCAAATCGTTACTTGTGCGAGGCGACGACGGCCTTCTTTACGTCGGCGAAGAGCGCTTCGTGCATCTGACGGCGAGCCGCGGTGTCCGGTGCGCGAAGCACCGCGGAAGGGTGATAGGTCGCGATGATTCGGTCGCAGACTTCGCCGCTCATAATTTCGCCCCGCCTGCGCGTCAGGCGAAACTTCCGGCCCAGAAGCGCTTGGGCCGCCGTCGCGCCCAAGCAGAGGATGACGTGCGGGCGCACAACCTCGAACTCGGCTTTGAGCCAAGGCCGACAAGCGGACTCCTCTCGAGCACTCGGCTTTTTATGAAGGCGACGAGTGCCGCGGGGCTCCCATTTAAAATGCTTTACCGCGTTGGTCACATACACCTGTTTTCGGTCGGTATGCGCCGCCGCGAGGGCTTCGTCGAGTAGTCGACCAGCCGGTCCCACAAACGGCTCTCCTTCCAAGTCTTCTTTGTCGCCGGGCGTTTCGCCGACGATCATGAGGCGGGCCTTCGCGGCGCCGCGGCCAAACACCGTTTGGGTTGCGTTTTTATAGAGCGGACAAGCACGGCACTCCGCGGCGGCCGCGCGCAAGCTCTTAAGGGAGAAACGAGGCGGCAAAAAGTCCGCGGCGGAGACGGACGAGGATGCTCTCACGTTCACGAGAGTATCTCCGGAATAGGTGAGATCCGGGGACCAGCTGGGAGAACTGCAACTCGCAGACCGCCGTCTGTTGATGCACCTTGGAGTTGCATCGCGAGTCTACGAAGATCATGTCTCAATAGTGATCGCCTAAGGAATACCGGCGATCAATGCGACTTTACAAATCAGCAATCCGGGCGATGATGCGTTGTTTCATTTTTAATCGTTCCTTAGCATCCCCCACCTGACTTGTCGTTGGTCAAATTGATTCGACGATCTCCCCGCGAAGCGATCTTGGCTTATCAGCTCTTACATTCCTCACGCGTTCGGATTGCTCTCGCGCTCATCGTCTGCGCCGCTCTGTACGCTCCGATCTTCCTGCGCGAACCTGCGGAAAGCGATTGGGCCTGCTGTTTCGTGCGCGCCGCCAACCGAATGCTCGCCGGGCAAGCAATTCATGTCGTCGAAGATCACCCCTACGCCTATCCGCCGCTGATGGCGTTGCTCACGATTCCGTTTACCCTGGCATCGCCGCTCGTGGGCTTAGGGTGTTGGTACGTGGTCAACATTATCGCCGTAGGCGTCCTGATGGATCGCAGCCGCCGGCTGGTCGGAATCGCGAGCTGGTCGCATTTGCAAGGTCGCGAGTTGGCGGCCTTTGCCGCCGCCCTGCTACTCTGCGGAAGGTTTCTCGTCGGCCCGCTGGAGACGCGGCAATTCGATTTGGTCGTAGCGGCCTTCTTGTTCGCCGGATTGGCTTGGCTTCAAGATGGAAGCACGCTACGCGGCGCGGCCTCGATCGGTGCGGCTGCGGCGATGAAGTGCACGCCCCTACTCTTCGTGCCGATGTTATTCCTCGTCGGCAAACGTCGAGCGGCCGCGCTGGTTGCGCTGGTCGCCGTCGGGCTCAATTTCCTGCCCGACGTGCTTACGCCGCGAAACTCCTCTACGTATTATCTCGCCGAATGGAAGGAAACGTTTCTCGACGTCGCTCACGAAGTGCCGCCCGGAACATGGTTTAGCGGGCTGCTGCAAAACCAATCCGTCGCCGGCGGTTGGCAACGCTATTTTCGCTACGGATTGCCGACATCGAATGTCGCATTGCGGCACGCTAAGCTGGCTGCCGTAGACTTGCCGCAACTGCGCTTCGCGGTTTACGTCACTTATGGTTTGCTGTTATCGGTCGCGGCAGCCGTGTTGGTCCGCCGGCCGGTCGCGCGCCTGCGCGAGTCGCAGCCGCAACGGTTCGCCGAAGAAGCCGCACTGATCCTGTCGTTAATGTTGCTGCTAAGTCCGATGACAAGTCGAGCGCACTACGCCACAGTGCTACTCCCGGTCTGGCTCATGATGCGACGAGCGCTCGTCGAGCGCGAGCGATCGATGAAGGCGATCGCGGTCTTGTTACTGATTTGCGGACCGCTCATCGCCAAAGGCATCATCGGTAAGCAGTTCGGCGAGTTGGCGCTGGCATGGAGCTTACCGACTTGGTTCGCCGGCGTCTTGTTTATCGCGACGGCGGCGCGGCTCCGGCTTTCCTGCCTGGGTTCCGAAAGTTGCGTTATCCCGCAGGCCGAGTCCGTCGATAGAAACCGCGGCCGGTGCTCCGTCTCACTCTAATTTGCTCACACTTCGCCGCACCCCGCATGACTACCAAAGTCCTCGAACGCTCGGTTCGTGTTTTGATCGAGGACTTTCTCGTTCGCTTTCGCGTGCAGATTTCGACGCTCTTGATTGCCGCGTTGATTCTGGAAGACATTTTATTCTGGACGCTGCCGAACTACGGCTGGTTTGATGACCCAAGTTGGCGTGGTTTGCTGGGACCGTTGTTGGTGATCGCAGGTTTGGGCGTTCGCAGTTGGGCTGCGGGCGTGCTCCGCAAAGGGTTCGACTTAACCACGGAAGGCCCCTATTCGCTATGCCGGCATCCGCTGTATTTCGGATCGTTTTTGATGATGGCCGGCTTTTGTTTGGTGATCGGTTACTGGCACGATTTTCTCGTCATCTTCGGTCCGATCTTGCTGATTTACTTGCTGACGATGCGGCGTGAAGAGCGGCGGCTGGCCCAAGCTTACGGCCCGCGGTGGGAGGCCTATGTCGCACAGACGCCGATCTTGCTGCCTTTTCGACCGCACAGCTACCGACCCGGCCGATGGACGCTCCAACAATGGTGTAAGAGTCGCGAGTATCGCGCCGCCGGCGGCGGGCTCGTCGCGCTGCTAGCCTTGGAGATCTGGCGACTGACCTGCTAGGTGGTACGAATCTACGATTCAGTGCAGCGGCAAAATCTCCACGCCATAGCGCGGCGCGGCTGCCAATAGTCGATCGATCTCTGCGGGCGACGGCGGCGGTGCAGACTCCGCCCCCGGCTCAAGCGGTACGCCGGTTTCAAAAAACATCTGTTCCAAGCCGGCCGGTGCGACCGAAATGATCATCCTTGCAGGCTTGTCGCTCCGATTGCCGAACGAGTGCAAACTACCGACGTTCATGTTGGCGAACGTGCCTGGGCCGGCTTTGACTTCACGGCCGTCGACGGTGAAGGTGATTTCCCCTTCCAACACGTAGAACGATTCTTCTTCGCGACTGTGACGGTGCGGCGGCGGCCCGGAACCGGGCGTCACAAGCGCTTCCCACATGGCGTATTTCCCGTCGGTCTCGGCACCGGTGGCAAGGAAGCGGTAAACGTCGCCGACCACGCCGACGGTGCGACCTTCACCGGGCGGCCGCAAAAGCGGTTCGCGATAGTCCGTCATCGGCAGTTCTTTCCTTTGTGAGTTCGAGCGCGGTAGCAAACTAGGGCAACCACTCAGCAACGATCTCTTCGACTTGATCCCATTCGAGCGTTTCGTGCGCAAGCAATTCGTCGGCTAAGGCGGCCAGCGCGGCCCAATGCTCGTCGCCGCGAAAGCGATGATAGAGCTTCACTGCGACATCTTCCAGATAGCGAAGTCGACGACGCTCGTCGGCATGCAACAAAGCGCCGGCGCGCCACGCTTCCCGCCAATCTGCGGACCATTCATCGACCGCTCCGGGATGAAGTTCGTCGCCCGTGTAGAGCATTTCGGCGACCGGCCCGGCTAGGCTGACTTCGATCGTCTTGGCGGCGAACGCTTTGTCGCCGTCGCGCGAACGACGCCACAACACTTGCGTGTCGCCGTCGCGGCGTGGTCCGTCGTCACGGTCGGGCTGAATCGTCACGACGCGCACCTCGCCGTCGAGAAGAAACGCCGCCAGCGCATGACCGGCTTCGTGATAGGCGACGAGCTCCGACACGTTCAGGCTCCGTTTTCGCAAGCCGCGAGCATTGCCGCGAGAGGCTCGGGATCTGCCAATCGATGATCGACTCCGACTTCGATCAAAGCGCCGGCCGGCAATCCGCTCGACCTTACCAATTCCTCGCTCTCGGCAAACGGTATGACATCGTCGGCTCGCGAGTGCAACACGAAGGTTCCCTGCGGCGCCGTCGTGGAGGTCCCCCAGCGTTTCCAAGCCGGGCAGAGCAACACTAGACGAGTTTCGCCGCGATTGAGATTCATTGCGACTGCGCCGCCGCGAGAGGAGCCGACGACGACGTCGGGGCGAATGCGATCGAACTCGCGTTGCGCCGTGGCCACGGCCGCGGAAAAGTCGTCGTCGTCGAGCTTCGGGTTGACGACCGTGTGGCCGTGTGCGGCAAGGTAGCTCGGCTTCACACCGCCGGGCACGGACTGCCAACCATGGAGAAAAAGAATCGTCATCGAGAAGTAAATCCTGGTTCGACGTCGGCAATTCGAAGCCCGATGCCGAAGCGGCTTATTGGCTGCGGCGGAACGGTCGTAGCGCGATGAGCCTGCTCGTCTTGGTTGAGAAGTCGCAGCCCTGGCAACCGCAGAACAAAACCGACCCGAACCGCGCGAGTCCAATCCTAATCGAACAGATAGAGCCGAAACTATTCTCGGAGGCATGGACAACAGGTCGTCTCGGTGACTTAGCGATATTGAGACCGCTGGAGAAAAAAGACGTGTTCGACTGAACCGGTAAGCGACTCATGGGTCGTCCTCTCCCGGGGGCGTCGGCTTGTCTGCGGCGGCCGCGATTCCAACGAGGAATTGGAAGTTGCGTCAGCGGAACGACTTAGTTGACGTTGACCTGCCGGCCGCCCCAGCTAGAATAGTCGCTTCTCACGAATTGCCTTCGGGCAGCGAAGTGAGGCGCGCATCCGGCTTTGGCAAAAAGCCCGATAGCGCAGTCCCAAAATCGGGGCGTAGCTCAGCCTGGCTAGAGCGCTACGTTCGGGACGTAGAGGTCGCATGTTCAAATCATGTCGCCCCGACTTTTTAAGCCCGTTCTGGGCAACGACTTGCGAGGTCGCGGCGGTGATACCTTTTGAGGTATCGCCGCCGTGATACCTTCGGTGATACCCGGCGAGATACGTTCGGGGCAGCGACGGGATGGACTCGTACCGCTGAAGAGCCGTTTCAACGCTCTCTTTGCAACGCACAAACGCCTCGCTAGGGCTCTCGCGACTTTCGACGCTCACCTTTCGCCATGCTGCTCGCGCGGCCGAGTGCGGCTCCGCCGAAGCGCTCCTTGATGCGGTCGGCAACGTCGTCGAGTTGCCGCTGCTTCTGACGCTCTTCGGCATCGAACAATAGCCCCTGCGTCGGCTGCGACTGCAAGCCGCTGACGCCCATGCCCAAGAGTCGTACCGGCAGATGCCCGGCTGGCAGGCGAGTAGTCAGCAACGTGACCGCAGCTTGAGCGAGTTCTTCGGTGACGTCGCTACGTTCAGCCAGCGCCTGCGACCGCGTGATCGTCGTGAAGTCGGCAAACCGCACCTTCAGCTCGACCGTACGCCCCTTCAAGCCGTGGCGCCGTAGCCGACGGGCCACTTGGTCAACGAGTTCGAGCAGTACAGCCCTTAGCGACTCCTGGGCGTCGATGTCTTGCGCGAACGTCGTTTCGTGCGAAATCGACTTGGCCTCCCGGTCGGGAACCACGCGACGTTCGTCGATGCCGTGGGCAAGTTTCCAGTAATGCTCGCCTGCGGATCCGAACAGCTCCGTGAGCGTCTCCGGCGGCACTTCTCGGAGCCGGCCGATGGTTCGAATGCCGTAGCGCTCGAAGACTTGATTCGTGACCTTGCCGACGCCCCACAGCCGTCCGACAGGCAGCGGATCAAGGAAGCCTTGAACTTTGTCGGGTTCCACGACGACCAGAGCGTCCGGCTTGCGTAGGTCGCTGGCGATCTTGGCCAAGAACTTGTTGGGAGCGACGCCTACGGAGGCCACCAGCCGTACTTCGTCGCGAATCTGTTGCTTGATTCGGCGGGCAATCTCGGCCGCCGAGCCGAAGAGGTGCTCGCTGCCGGTGACGTCGAGAAAAGCCTCGTCCAGCGACAACGGTTCCACCAGCGGCGTGTATTGCTCGAAGATCTCGCGAATTTGGTGCGAGATGGCCGCGTAGTGGCTCATCCTGACCGGCAGGAAGACGGCCTGCGGACAAAGTCGCCGGGCCGTGACGGCCGGCATGGCGCTGTGGATGCCGAACTTTCGAGCGACGTAGTTTGCCGCCGCTACGACGCCCCGGCCCTCGGCCGTGCCGCCGACGATCACCGGTTTGCCGACCAGCCGAGGATCGTCGCGTTCCTCGACCGAGGCATAGAAGGCGTCCATGTCGACGTGCAGGATCATCACCACTCTCCGATACCGCCGATCATACTCGCTGAAACGATGGTTAGTACGAGGTCCGGCAGACAAATGTCGGTGCCGGGTGGCAGGCCCTTTGGGCGGGAAATACTCTGTGGGCTATGGCCAAACGCGAGCAAAGACCGAAGCAACTGACACCGGCGCAACAACGCACGCTGCTCAAGCAACTGAAGCAGTACGCTCGTACTCGAAGCACATCGCTGGCGTGGTATCACGGCGTCGGCACATTGCTGCGCGATCTTGCGCCGAAGTCGTCGAAACGGTCGATCGAGGGCTATGCCGCCGACATCTTCGAGAACGAAAAGTTCAAAACCACGTTGTACGCCTGCCGGCGCTTCGGCGAGACGATTCGTCCGCGGGAACTTTCGAGCCTCGACGGCCTAAACTGGGCCGTCGTGCATCACTTGATCTATGCCGACGCCGAACATCGACCGGCCGTGATCAAAAAACTCCAAGCAGCACGTCGTAAAAAGGAACGGCTCGGCGGGCGTTTAACGCCTCAGGAAGCCCGTCTCATCGTGCAAGAGATCAGCGGAAAGTCCGCGATCCGAAGGGCGAAGCTCAGCAAGGTGCCGGAACTGGGGCCGAAGTCGGCCCTGCGAGAAGTCACGAGGCTGTCTAAGGACTGGATTCGTTACTGTGAGCGATTTGTTGAAGTTGCAGCCGCAGAAGCTGACCGCCGCCGTGCGAAGCGCGTTCAACGAAAAACCGACAGCGACGAATGGCAAAACTTGCTCGACGAAGCGCAAAGCGCGATCGAGGAACTTAATAGCCGTGCTGATAGCCTAGCTCAACGACTCGGACCCCGACCGATACGGGCGAACAAGCCCCGGAAGCGACGGTAGCTCGTAACCGACCGCATCATAACGTCCATGGCTAGAGCGCAGCCGTTCAATACGCGCTTTCCGGGACGATCAAAACACAGTGCGCACCACGATGAAAATCCTCGATATTGATCTCGACCTGTTTCTTTACGACATTCCGTCGATGGCTGAGAAGCGCCCCGCAGACGACAAATACGAGCCGTGGACGGAAGACCGAGTTCGCCACTTCCTTGAAGCCCAATGCGGCTTAGACCGAAGTATTCCGAGGCCAGGTCGCCTATTCACAGAACACGACGAGCTTTACTGGCATCTATTGGATCTTATTCGCCAAGGGCAACTTAGGACTCCGTTTGAAATTGTCCATGCCGATGCACACGCCGATATGGGGATTGTCGGCATGGGAGCTATGCCGTGTCACAACATAAAGACCAAGTGGCTGGCAAAACCCGTTGATGATCGACAAGAGCCGCCAAGCGACCCCGGCTGGCTCAACCCGGGTTCTTGGCTCCTTTTCGGTGCCGCCGCTCGATGGTTTTCGCAAATCGTCTACGTCCATCATTTCGAGCTAAATACTCAGAGCATCGATGTTCCGCTCCGCCTGCTGCGGCATGATCACGGAGCTACCGAAGATTTCTTAGAACTCACGCATCGTGCGACGAATGAACATGGATTGATACGCGAAAACGCTCCACCATTAGCGACAGAGCCAGCGATACCATTTCTGTTGCGAAATGTCCTCGACTATCGTTCGACCGGACCTTTCGATTTCGTCTTTCTCACACAGTCCCCGCGATACACGCCGCCAGCCGCGGATTACCTGATCGGCGTCATATGCTCATATATCGCTAGTCGTTGATGGCGGAAAGTGGCCACCAGCCGACGGATGTGATTTCACCTTGTCGTCGATTTCGCAGAGAAATGCCTTGATTGAATCGAAGGCATACACCGCGTTGTGCAAGTTACTGCCGGAGAGATCGTTGATGCCCAACGCGGTCATTTGTGACGAGATCCGTAAGGCGTGCTCGTAGAGTTCGTTGAGTGAACTCGCAAAGTCGAAAATGACCTTCGGCGTAACGACCACCATCGCACGGCTCCAGACTAAAGGCTAGGGGCTCATGCAAAGTAGCCGCCAGTGCTCACAGTGGCAAACAGACTCTGGTCCGACGCCATCGTCGTCAATCGGAGGCCACTTCCTTGCGATGCTCCCGTCGGGACGAGATGAGACGGCCTCGCCGTCGTTGACGCCGGTCTTGTAGCTGCCGGGACACAGTCTTCGGATCATCACGTGGACCCCGCGATCCCCCGAAGTGCCGTCTCGATGAGGTCTCGTCTCGCCAAGCTGTCACGCCAGCGCTGAGGGATCCTTGATTCTGCCCAGTAAGCCCCGGCAAACTGACCGCAGACGGCACCGGTCGTATCGGCGTCGTCGCCGAGATTCACGGCGGCGAGCACGGCGTCTTCAAAGCTCTCGGCCTTATGAAACGCCCAAAGCGCTGCCTCAAGGCTCTTGACGACCCAACCTGAGCCATTGATATCCGGCGGCTGCCGGCACCGAAAACTTCCGGCGGCGACTTCGGCAATGGCCGGGTGTAACGCGGCGGCTCGCTGTAGCTGAAGCAACGGCGCCCAATCGGCCGCGAGGATCTCGTCACGATCGAGCCCATGCATTAGGCCTGCCAGTACGATCGCCATATAGCGGCAGGCCGATCGACACTGGTCGCTGGCGTGCGTCGGAAGACTGGATTCGTCGGCCAGCCGCGCCAACTCCTCGACAGAGTCTGGAAACAATTCGTAGTACCGTATCGGCACCGGGGCCAGCCGCATGATGGAGCCGTTGCCGCTGGCGTGCTCGGCCGTGTCGCCACTACGGCGAGCGTCACCGTGCTGCATAAAGTGCGACAAGGCCGCCCGAGTCGCGTTGCCGATGTCGAAGCAGCGAGCGACGACCGAATACTCTCCGTTTTGCCACCAGGAAACATAGCGCTGAGCTTGATCGTCTAAATCCCAGCCGGCCGCGGCCAAGCTGTCGGCCAACGCCAGGGCCATGCTCGTGTCGTCGGTCCATTCTCCGGGCGCTAGGCCGTGCGGCCCGCCGGCGCGATAGTCGGTCACAGGCTCGAAAGTGCCCTGCGGCTGGAACTCCACCGCGGCGCCAAGGGCGTCACCGACGGCCAATCCGGTCACTGCACCTCGACTTCGATCCAACATCGGAGTTGTGGCAAGGAGATGCCGACCGGCAGACTATTTCGACTTCTGCTGGTCGTCCACACTACGAGCAGTCGGCTGTGCACGTGGAGTAGAGGAAGTGGCATTTTCTGTAGCCATTACAGACTGCTGTTCCTTAAACCAATCTGGCCATTGGTCGACCTCTCTTCGCGTCTCACGAATTTGCTGTTCCAGCCAATTGGCGTTGAGATTGACGTATTCCATGTCATCACCTCTTTCGCGCTCGTGGGGGCTTTCGTTGCGCTCTAGCTGCCGCAGGTTGCGCGCCGCCAACTCTCCGGTTGAGGCGGGCCGACGTTTCGGGACTCACCGTGTTATCGACAAATCCAATCGCAGAAAGTTGGCTAGCGAACGTCAAAAATTCTCGCGATTCTGTCCGGCCGTTAATCAAGCTAGTCCGGAAAGAGTACTCGCCCAGCCGCGGGCTCGCAATAGATCGGTCCCATTCCCGGATTTTTCCCAGTTTGTCCTTGCGCTCCATCTCTCCTAACGAGAAAAGATCGAGATATCGCCTCGGTGCAACGCCGACAAACGGTTCAAAGTTCACGTGCGTGTCTCGAACGTGCGCGGCATCAACCTCGATCGAATCTGGATAGAGCTCGTTTACTAGGCTTTTTGGATACGGTTCGATGTAGACGACTCGTTGAATTCCAGCAGCAACGATAAGCACCACCCCCGGAACGCCGAAGCCTCGTTAAGAGTCGCAATGCCGTTTGCTCGAAGCTATCTCACGGGCGCCGGAACTTCGATTGCAGATCAAGTTAACCAGCATCTCATCGCCGCATTCGATAGTCCTGCGTGCTACGCCGCGACCTCGGCCAATGAGGGACTTTTTGAGGACTGGTATCAAGTCGGTTGCGCGACTGCGGCTCCTTCTGAGTTTGAGAAAATCGCGGTGCTTCTCGCCATTCGCACGGCTCCCGATTCCGAGCTGAAGCCGGCCGACTGGCTCCAGCTTAATGGCGCAAGCATTTATGCACAGATTTTGAACCCGCGCGAAGGAACCCTCATTCGAAACAACTTCGCGAAGATCCTGTTGTTGGTATGGGCCAGCCCCGCGGAATTTAGGCGAGGGGCGCAACCATTCCTTCTCCGTTGCAGAGCTTCGACGCAGAACCCGGGGAAAGCGTCGCAGAATCGAGGAAGTAACGTAGCCGACAACCCCATCGAGGGTTTCCTTGCGGTACTCTTTGACGCGAGTCAGTTGAATTCCAAGCAAACGCGACGGCAAGCCTCACCATCATTCGACGATGCGCAATCCGGCCGCCAGTTCGAGTATTTCGACTTCGAGTTTCCTGCAACGCGGCGCCGTGCGAGCGACGTCGACGGCGAGATAGACCCTCCCGACCAGTTTTTGTTGGAAGTCGAGGAGGTTGTCCCACCGGCAAGTTTATACCGACAAGTTTCCGACGCCGAGGAGCGAGTAACTCCTGAGCTACTTTGGGAGCCGAATTCGCTTGCCTTCGCACCATCGCGAAAAAGCGCACGGCTTGAGCGGCTGCCGGGTTACCGCGTGTCGGAAAGAGAAGCGACGACTATTCGTAAAACGCTGGAAGACGAGTTTGGCGTCGATCTTCGATTTGCTAAGGCCTTACCAACAGCCGAGGCGAATGAGGCGGTATTGGGACTGCGGTTAGCCAGGCACCCGTTGCACGAAACCTTCCTTACGAACGTCGACGACGAAGCGAAGGACGAGTTCTACAAAGAGATCGAACGCGGCAAACTCACCGCCGATTTGGACATGTTATCGGAAACCGGCTACGCGCCGAATAAACCGTCCAAGCCGGAACACCGTGTACAAAAGGTTTTCACAATGAGCTGGAAAGAGCTGACTAAGACATGGTTTGCTGCTGCTCGTCGTATGGAAGAGAAATGAGCGACAGACGGCCACCTCATGCGATTGGCTGGTCGTGAAAAAAGAAGCCCGGCCCGCAGCTGTTTAGACCGCGGACCGGGCTCGGAAGTAACTTTTTTCCGAGCAACTGCAGCCGCTCGGACACATCCAAGAATTGCTTTCAACCCGTCCGGCTTCTTAGTGTCCGCATCCTGATAGCACCCAGTTGTTTCAGCTAAGCGTCAGGTCGGGAAAGTGTTCCAGGACCTCGACGCCGTGCTTCTCCAAGTTCTTCTTTAGGACCTTTGCGGACTTCTCCAGCCGGGCCGGATTGCGTTGCAGCATTTCTTGGATGCTTTGGGGCGCTTCGACTTCTTGACGGCAGCACCGACGCTCCGCGGCTTCGCGGTAACTTTCACGTCGGCCCCGATCAGCTCATAGAACTTCGCATCGAGCGCTCGGAACATGTCCGTGTCCTCCCATCCGACGGCCGAATCGACCTGGACCTTGCCGGGAAACTTGGTCGTGAGGTATTCCGCGACGTAATCCCGGTCCGGAGAATTTCCGATCACCAGCACATAGTGCACCTCAGGATACCGGCGCAGTTCGTCGTCCAATTGCTCTTGCGTTTCTTCGGACAACCCCAGGTTCCAACTCTCGCGCTTAAACTTCAATTCAGCCGCCTCCGGGAAGTCAAGATCCTCCGACGGTTCATCCACTTCACGCGTCACCCAGAAGCAATAGACACCTTCCGGAC
>JAEUIN010000359.1 GCA_016793115.1 Planctomycetaceae bacterium | reverse complement strand
CTCACGCCGCCGCCAACGTCGAAGGAGACGAACAATGAATTGGGACCAAGTCAAAGGCAACTGGAAAGAGTTCAAGGGTCAAGTCAAGCAGCAGTGGGGCAAGCTCACCGACGACGACCTCGACGTCATCGACGGCAAGCGCGAAGAACTCGAAGGCAAGCTGCAATCGCGCTACGGTTACGCCAAAGAGCAAGCGGCCACGGAAGTGAAACAGTTCTGCGATAGTTGCAAGACCTAGATATTTGCTAGGCGCAGCCTTGGCTCCCGGCGCTTATGCCGGGGGCCGACGTGCGAAGTCCTTGGACAAAACGCTAGACGACACCTGCTCGCGTCCGTCGCTTTTAGGAATTCAAAAACGCTTTGAAGGAGTTAAGCCATGTTGGATCTGCAACAGACGACGCCGCGAGCCGAGTCGCACGCCGAAGGGCGCGTGGCTCGGGCCATTGAAAACCAAACGGCCCGGCTGCCGTCGGACACGTTTCTCTGGGCGGCCGGCGGCTCGATGGGTTTGTCGCTCGGCCTGATGGCGGCCGGTCGCCGGCACTTGAGCCTGTTCGTCGGCCAATGGGCGGCCCCGCTCTTGATTATGGGACTTTACAACAAGCTCGTGAAGGTCGCCGGGAGCGATCGGCTCTACCGCGACTACCCGCGCGATGATTTCGATCACGAAGCTTCGGCGGAAACCGTCGTCGAACCGGGCGAACCGGTGACCATGTCGCAGCCTTCCGCCGTCGTACAAGGTTCGCAGCAGCACTTCGGTCCTGCGAAACACGAACCGCAGCCGACCGTGTATCCGCTTCACGGCGGTGCGGACGATCCCACGAACTTCGATCGCGGCTCGCTCGACCGTCCCATGTTGGATCGCGCGGAAGCCCGCGAGGAAGACGATTATCGTCGCCACGCCGACGCCGAGTTCGGCACCGCCGGTTTCGGCCTGCAGAACGTCAGCGACTATCCGCACGACGAACGCTTCCTGACGAAGCCCTCGGAAGAGCCGTTGCCTCCCAACCGCATGCCGTAGCCTGCGGGACATCGCGTCATTTGCCATGAGCCGGAATCGCCGCCGGTCGCCCCTCCCTGAACAGGGCCGCCGACCCGACGATTCCGGCTCGGCTTACATACCTCCACGTCATCAACGGCCCGTCATCTTTATGCTCGCTCCACTTTCGTCGGTCGAATGCCCCGTGAAGTCGCAGACCGCGCGGCGTTATGCCGTCGGCGCCGAGTTCTGCGGTCCGCGTCGCGCATCGTTCCGCGTCTGGGCGCCCCGTCGGCAGCGCGTCGAAGTGTGCGTGTTGCCGCTCGAGGCGTCGCAGTTCGACAACAGCAAGCGGAACCATCGCTCCTACGCCGGGCCGCTGCGTCGCGGCGATCTTTCGGTCGAGCCGCAGGTCGTGGAGCTGCGCCGCTCCGACGACGGCTACTTTGAAGGGGAAATCGACGACGTCGAGCCGGGCCAATGCTACGGCTTTCGCCTCGACGACGATGATCGCTTGTTCGCCGATCCCGCCTCGCGCTTTCAGCCGGAAGGACCGGCGGGCCTTTCGCAGTTGGTCGACCCCGCGAAGTTTGCCTGGACCGACGAGGCCTGGCCCGGCGTAACGGCCGTGTGTCCGGTGATTTATGAAATGCATGTCGGCACGTTCACGCGCGAAGGCACGTGGGCCGCGGCGGCCGAGCAACTCAAGGCGCTGCGCGAATTCGGCATCACGGTGCTGGAAGTCATGCCCGTGGCCGATTATCCGGGCACGTTCGGTTGGGGATACGACGGCGTGCTCATGTTCGCCCCCACGCGCAACTACGGCGAGCCCGACGACTTCCGCCGCTTCGTCGATCGGGCCCATGCCGAAGGGCTCGGCGTCATTCTCGACGTGGTCTACAACCACTTCGGCAACTTCGACAATTACCTCTCCGAGTTTTCCGCCGACTACTACACCGATCGCTACAGCAACGAATGGGCTTCCGCGATCAACTTCGAAGGCGCAAGCGGCAAGCCGGTGCGCGATTACTTCATCGACAATGCCCGCTACTGGATCGAAGAATATCACCTCGACGGCTATCGCTTCGACGCGACGCAGTGCGTCTATGACGCCTCGCCGAACTACATTCTCGGCGAAGCGACCGATGCGGCCCGCGCGGCGGCGGGTCGGCGGCGCACGTACTTTATCGGTGAGAACGAGCCGCAACACGTGAGCCACCTCCGCGCGCCAAAACGCGGCGGCAGCGGGCTCGACGCCTTGTGGAACGACGACTTCCACCACTCGGCCATGGTCCGCATGACGAGCAAAAACCCGGCCTACTACTCCGACTATCTTGGCGCGGTCGAGGAACTGATCGCCTCGGCCCGCTTCGGCTTCTTGTATCAGGGCCAGCGTTCGCAATGGCAGAACAAGCCGCGCGGCACGCCGACCGTCGGTTTCCCGGCCACGGCGTTCGTCAGCTTCCTGCAGAACCACGACCAGGTGGCAAATTCCGGCGCAGGGCTCCGCGCTCACTTGTTGACGAGCCCCGGCCGCTACCGAACGATGACCGCGCTCTGGCTGCTGATGCCGCAGACTCCGCTTTTCTTCCAAGGCCAAGAGTTCGGGGCGACGACTCCGTTTCTCTTCTTCGCCGATTATTCGGGCGAGGCGGCCGAAGCGATCGCGGCCGGCCGTCGCGCCTTTCTCGCACAGTTT
>JAEUIN010000045.1 GCA_016793115.1 Planctomycetaceae bacterium | reverse complement strand
CAATTGGACGCGAGTCAAAGGACTCGAGAGCAGCGGTTGGGATACCCACGGCAATCATCACAAGCAGGCCCGCGGCATGCTGATGCCGATGATGGATCAAACCTATTCCGCGCTGCTGGAGGACTTGGAACAACGCGGCTTGCTCGACGAGACATTGGTTGTGTGGGCCGGCGAATTCGGACGCTCGCCGCGTATCAATCGCAATGCAGGACGCGATCATTGGGGCCGTTGCTTTTCGCTGGCCCTAGCCGGAGCCGGAATTCGCGGCGGCACGGTCTTCGGGGCTTCGAACGCTCTCGGTGCCGAGCCGGCGCGCGACGCCGTCACCCCGGCCGACCTTTGGGCTACGGTCTATCATTGCCTGGGTTATTCGCCCGACACGCTCCTGCACGATCGACAAGGTCGTCCGCTCCCCATTAGCCGAGGGGAAATCATCCGGGACGTACTGACATAACGTTCCTTGCGCGAAATGCTTCTAAGTCGAGGAGAGCAGTCTCCTCACTTGTCGCGGCTTTTTCCGGAAGAATGCGAGAGTTGTTGCGGCGGCCGGCGAGCACTGTTGGAAGTTGGCCCGCGGCACCGACGAGCGTCATGTCGTACCCGAAGCGCTCGCGAACGCGTGAGACCTTGTGATTTCCAGTGTTTGATAGCCGCGCCCTTCCGAACGAGCTTTTGAAAGGACGGCGGCTCTGCCGCCGGGATTTTCGGAGGCATGGTGTAAACGCCGGGTGAATCGTGCAGCGCCCGGCGTTTACGGCGTCCAAGTAAAACGGAGATTCGGCGGCGGTCGTGGGACCGAAATACGCGGTTGTTCGGTTCGAGCGTCGTGCCTCAGGCGGGCATGACCGTGAGCGGAAAGACTTGGGACAACAGCAGCGTAACAAGCAGTCCGGTGACGCCGAGCACCGCCAACAGCGGCGTCCACGTCTTCAGGCCCTCGACCTCGGTGAGGCCGCCCATCTTGGTGACGATCCAGAAGCCGCTGTCGTTCATCCATGAGCCGACGAGCGAACCGGAACCGATCGCGGTTGCCAGATAAACGACGTTGTACGTCGCGACGCTCTCGTCCGGGACGAAAGCGTTCATGATCCCGGCGGTCGTAATCATGGCGACGGTGCTTGAACCTTGAGCGACTTTAAACAACGCCGAGATGCCGAAGCCCAATAGCAACAGCAACATACCGGACACCCGACTGCCGAGAAACATGCCTTCGATCGCCCGCTTGATGTCGGCTTCGGTGAGCATCGCGCCGAACGCCCCGCCGGCCGAAGTGATGAGAATAATGACGCCCGCGCTCATCAGCGACGATTCCATGACGCCGGCCAATTTGACGGCCGTATACTTGCGTTGCCGCTTGAGCACGATCAAGGCGATCAACAGCGAGACGAGCATCGCAAAGTTCGCATCCCCCACCACGGCCGTGCATTGCGCCAGTCGCCCGCTGAAGCCGACGGTTCCGGAGGACACGTCCGGCATCGCGCCGGTCCAGCGATCAAGAGTCGCCAACGCGGCGGGGTAACCCTTGGCCAGCGTTTTCACAATCGTATCGGTCGAGATCATCAGGACCGGCAGCGCCACCGGCAATACGGACCAAAGCAGATTCGGCAGTTGATCGTCGCGCAGTTGTTCGTGTTCTTCGGAGGCGGCGTGGCGCAACGGGATCGGCATCTTGCGATTTACAAACGCCGCGAACAGCAAGCCGGCGAGCGACATCGGAATGCCGACGAGCGCACCGACCAGCATCATCGTCCCGATTTCTATCTGCAACTCGGCGGCCATGGCCAGCGGGCCCGGAGTGGGGGGCACCAAGGTGTGCGTCACCGCGCCCCCTGCGCAGATCGCCAGCAGGTAGAGCAAGAAGTTCGCTCCCGTCCGCCTGAACATTGACCGCGCTAGCGGGACGAGCAAATAAAAGACCGTATCGAAAAACACCGGCACGCTGAGCACATACCCGCTGGACATCAGCGCCAACGGCGTGTGTTTTTCCCCGAGCAGATGCATGAAGGCTCGTACGACGCGATCGGCCGCGCCGCTGAGCATCATGCACTCGCCGATGATCGCGGCCGTTGCGATCACGATGCCGATCTTGCCGGCCGTCGTACCGAACGCCGTCGCAACCCGCGTGATCTTCGTCGCCGGATCGCCGGGGGCCAGCAGGCTCACTACGACCGCCGCCGTGATCAACGCCAGAAACGCGTTGACGCGCCC
>JAEUIN010000044.1 GCA_016793115.1 Planctomycetaceae bacterium | reverse complement strand
CAGTCGCTCTTTAACCGCCTCGATCACGCGAACTGTGTTCTCGCCCGACTGCCGCTGCACCTGCAGCACCACGGCCGGTTCGCCGTTCAGCCGGGCCAGCGTGCGAACCTCTTTCGTGGCGTCGCGCGCCTCGCCCACGTCTTCCAAACGCACTGGAATTCCGTTGACCGTCTTGATCACCAAGTCGGGGAAATTTCTCGCGTGCGGCACGCGGCCCAGCGTCCGCAGCGTGCGCTCGCGGACTCCTTCGTTGACGCGGCCTCCGGGCACCTCGGCGTTCTGTCGCACCAGCGCGTCGCGAACGTCCAGAATCGACAGTTGATATGCGGCCAGACGCCGCGCGTCGATGTCCACCTGCACGGCGCGGTCGGCCGCCCCGGCGATGGCCACTTGCCCCACGCCCGGCGCCGACTCGATGACGTTCTTCACGAAGCGATCGGCCAGCAGGTACAACTCTGTAGACGAGCGCGGGCCGGAAACGGCCAGCGTCATGATCGGCGACGAGTCGGTATCTTCTTTGCCGACCACAGGTGGATCGATGCCCGGCGGAAGACGGTTCATGACGCCGGCCACGGCGTCGCGCACGTCTTGGGCGGCGACATCGATGTCGCGATCCAGGTTGAACGAGACCAGCACGTACGACAGGTCGTCGCTGGAGATCGATCGCAGTTCGTCGATGCCGGCCACGGTCGCCACCGCGTCCTCGATGATCTGCGAAACCTCCGATTCCACCTCCGCGGCCGCCGCGCCCGGGTAGGTCGTGCGGACGCGGACCGTGGGCAGGTCCATGTTGGGAAAGCGGTCGATGCCCAACTGTAGGAACGCCGCCCCGCCGGCAACCACCAGCGCCAGGATGATCATCATGGCGAAGACGGGACGTCGGACGCAGATTTCGGCCAGCCAATACACCGAATCAGATGCCTTCTTGTTCTTGTTCGCCGGATCGTGTCACTCGGCCGCACGCCGCACCGCTCTTCGATTGCGCTTCGGTGTCGGCATGACCGGCCTCGGTCGTTTGCGGCCCGCTCGTCTCGATCGGATCGACGTGAGCCACGCGGCCCAACTCGGCGTCGCCCAGAATCACGTCGCCGGGGACGAGTCCGTCGACGACCTCGATCCGACCGTCGCGCCGTTCGCCGGTGAGCACGATCTGCTCTCGGGCGGCGCCGTCGACGACTTTCCACACCTTCTCCACTCCGGCAAACTCGGCCAGGGCCGATTCCGGCACGACGATCGTCGCGGCGTCGGAATTGATGATCACGTCCGCCTCGGCGAAGATGCCGGCCCACAGCCGGCCGTCGGCATTGTCGACACGGGCCTCGAACAACAGCGAACGGCTGAGGGGGTCGAGCGTCGGGCTGATCCGCGTTACGTGCACGACGCGAGGTCGGGCGACGGCTTCCACCTGCAGCCTCACTTCCTGGCCGACTTGCAAGCGGCGCGAATACCGCTCGGGCATGCGGCCGCGAAAGTGCAGCGGGGTGTTTCGCACCAGCGTGACGATCGGCATGCCGATCTGCACGAAGGCGCCCGGCGCCACGTGCCGCTCCTCGATCGCCCCGTCAAACGGCGCGGGAATGATCGCGTCGGCCAGCCGCTGACGAGCCAGCGACAATTCGGCCGAGCGGACGCCGATCAGAGCGATCTTCTCGTTGACGCCGTTGATCGCCGAGGCATGCTGCGCGGCGGCCACCTGCTCCGAGGCCTCGACCTGCTCCAACTCCGCCTGCGTCACCGCGTTCGTGCCGTGCAACTGCCTGGCTCGGTCGCGCCTGGCGCGGGCTTCGTCCCACACCGCTTTGGCTTGGCGAACCGGGGGCGATTTTTCCGGGTCGAGCGACTCGATCGGAGCGTCCGATTGTAGTCCGACGGCCGCACGCGCCTGTTGCAATTGGGCCTCGGCTTGGGCGACCTGCAGCCGGAACTCCTCTTGATCCAAAGTGACCAACGGGTCGCCCGCCTTGAGCACGTCGCCCAGTTCGACATGGACTTCGGAGATGCGCCCGGCGACCTTAGCCCCGACCACGGCGACCTCGTCGGCAAACAGGCTCCCCTGTGTGCGGACGATCGTGGGCCAAGCGGCGCGCTCGACGGTGAGAACCTCGGCGCGGATCGGCGGCGCGGTCTCGCTGACGGTCGCCGTTTGGTCGGTCGGACTTTGGTCGCAACCGACCAACGCGACCCCAAGCAGGCAACCAATCGGCGCGGTGATGCAAATAGCTTTCCGGAGGGGGCTAGCCATAGGAGGGTGGGCCGGAGGCGGGAAGGAATGTGGCCCGGGTGGATGGCAAAACAAGCAAGTCACCATCAACCACGCTTATATCATAAACAAGGCTGGGTGCCTTAGGCAGGGGGCAATTCCTGTTCCCTACGCATGTCCCCCAGGAAGCACATCACGTCGTACGAAGTCAGTTTCGCCGACCGCGAACGATTCCAAGCGAACGGTCCGCACCGACCACGTTGTCGCCGAGTGCCGCGTCGGCGGCGAAGCACCGGGCCGACGCTAGAAGCCCATTATTGACGTATGCGCAAAGAATGAGCCCGTGGCGACCACCGGAAGCCACAGATTCCCGGCTCCGCGTTGCTCCGCCGGGCGCATTCAATATGCGCACGTGAATAGGCATTTTCTCGACGGTGCCGCGCAGTGCGAAAGGATTCTCATGCATCTCGGTTGCCGAGGCGGTCAGTGCGTCAGCCAAGCTGCGGCGAGTGTGAGAAGGGTTTTCATACGGGTTGGTATGGCAAAAAATGGGTGGAAACGACGGGGAAAGCTAGCGGAATTCGTGCAACTCGCAGCTGTAGTCCGCTTTTTCGAGCACCAGCCGCTCATTGCTCGTTGCGCCCGTAGCTTCATTTTTTGTTGAGCAGTTTCGCGGCCTCTTCGAAGCGACGTTTCCAATCTTCCGACTTCAGAGCTGCGATGAGTTCGCGTGTTTCGCCTCCTTGAATCACTCCCGGCGTCGCGGGTTTCTTGCCGGTATAAATCTGATACATGTCGGCGAGCGAGAAGTCGTCGTTGCG
>JAEUIN010000322.1 GCA_016793115.1 Planctomycetaceae bacterium | reverse complement strand
CCGGCTGCTGCTGTAGTCGCCGCGGATCGTGCCGGGGGCGGCCTTCAAACCGCTGGTGGCGCCGAGCATTTCGCGAACCACGCGAATCACTTCCAAGCCTTCCAGCACGGCGGCGACGACCGGGCCGCCGGTGATGAATTGCTCCAGCGTCGGGTACCAGCCCTTTTGCACGTGCTCTGCGTAGTGTTGCTTGGCCAAGTCCGGCGTGATGTGCATCAGCTTCATGGCCACGACGTTGAGCCCCTTGTCTTCAAAGCGGCTCAGAATTCGGCCGACGAGACGACGCTGCACGCAATCGGGCTTGAACAAAATGAGCGAACGTTCCATGAGGCGAGGGCTCCTACAGGCGGCAATGATTTGGGTGATTTGAGCCGGATAATGTAGCGTGTGACTGGCTTAAAGCCCAGGGACCTTTGCTCCCTGGGGCGCGATACCCGGCGGCAAATTCAATTGCTGCGTCCAGCATCGGATCCCACGGACCAAAGGTCCGTGGGCTTTAGATGGCGACGAAGTCCAATGAATAACTCTACGGCAGCTCTTTGATCTTGATGTTGCGGAATTCGAACTGGCCGCCGAGCGTCACTTCGGACTGCAGGCCGATGTAGCCGGTCGGCATGTCGATGCCGTCGGTCTTCCAGGCCGGCTTGCCGTTGATGGCGAGTTCGGCCGTGGTGCCGACGACCTTGAGATCGAACTTGTTCCACTCACCGTTCCTATAGAGACCCGTACTGGCGGCACTCTTGACTGACGTAAGGTTGCCCTCCTGGTCGGTCTTTAGATTGACCTGAAATTTCTTCGGCCAGTGGGCCTTCGGCGCCGGCAGTTCGGCGCGGAAATGCACGCCGGAATCGTACGCTTCTTTCTTGAGATTCTTGCATTCCCACGACAGCTCAAAGTTCGTGTACGGCTTTTCGGCCCGAATCCAACCTTCGCCGGCCTTGAGCAGCAGCACGCCGTCTTTGACCTCGGTTTCGCATTCGGTGACGACCCAGCCGGTGAGGTCCTTGCCGTTGAAGAGCACGACCTCTTTGCCGATGTTCGGATTTGCGGCAGCAGGCGATGTTGCAACGGCGGCAGAGTTTCCCGTCGCCGAACCATTCGCGGAGCCGGCGCCGGCTCCGCTTGGCTTCTTTTCACAACCCGCGACCAGCGACAAGGCGACCAAGATCAACAACGCAATGCGATGCGACATGCGACTGGCTCCGAACTTTGGGAGTGCGTTGATGCTTAACGCTTCTTCTCAATGGCCCGCTTGAGCGCGGCGCCCATGTCGGCCGGGCTGCGGGCCGTTTCAATGCCGGCCGCTTCCAAGGCCGCGAACTTTTCGGCCGCGGTGCCCTTGCCGCCGGAGATGATCGCACCGGCGTGGCCCATGCGCTTGCCCGGAGGTGCGGCACTTCCGGCGATAAACGCGGCGACCGGCTTCGTCACGTGCGCCTTGATGTAAGCGGCGGCCTCTTCTTCGGCCGTACCGCCGATTTCGCCGATCATCATGATCGCTTCCGTTGCGCCGTCTTTCTCGAACATTTCGAGCAGTTCGATTTGCGAGGTGCCGACGATCGGATCGCCGCCGAGGCCGACGGCCGTCGATTGACCGAGGCCGAGGTTCGAGAGTTGCCAGGCGGCTTCGTAGGTCAGCGTGCCCGAACGGCTGAGTAACCCGACCGGGCCCTTCTTGTGAATGAAGCCCGGCATGATGCCGATCTTGCATTCTTCCGGCGTGATGACGCCCGGGCAGTTGGGGCCGATGAGCACGCTCTTCGTTTGCTTGACGATCTTATAGGCCCGAGCCATGTCGAGGACCGGAGTGCCTTCGGTGATGGCGATGATCACCTTGATCCCGGCGTCGGCCGCTTCGAGGATCGCATCGGCCGCACCTGCCGGCGGGACGAAGATCATCGTGGCTTCGGCGCCGGTTTGCTTGACGGCTTCGCGGACCGTGTCGAAGACGGGAAGGCCGAGCACCTGCTCGCCGCCGCGGCCGGGCGTGACGCCGCCGACCATCTTCGTGCCGTAGTCAAGGCAGCCCTTGGTATGAAACTGCCCGACCTTGCCGGTGATGCCTTGGCAGATAACGCGCGTGTCGCGATTGATCAGAATGCTCATAACAGTCGTCAGTTGTCAGTGGTTCTTGTCAGTTGTCAGTGGTCCGTTGTCCGTTGTATCTGCGTCCGTTTGCCACGGACAACTGACAACGGACTACGGACAAGCTTCTTAGCCTGCGGCGGCGACGACTTTCTTGGCGGCGTCGGTGAGCCCTTCGGCGGCGATGATGTCGACGCCGCTTTCCGCCAGCATTTTGCGGCCTTCCGCGACTTCCGTCCCTTCAAGCCGCACGACCAGCGGGACATTGAAGCCGACTTGCTTGTAGGCTTCGATAATCGCGCCGGCGATCGTCGTGCAGCGCATGATGCCGCCGAAAATGTTGACGAGGACCGCCTTTACGTTTTTGTCGGCCAGAAGGATGCGGAACGCTTCCGTGACTTGCTCGACGTTGGCGCCGCCGCCGACATCGAGGAAGTTGGCCGGGAAACCGCCGTGGAGCTTGATGATGTCCATCGTGCTCATGGCTAGGCCGGCGCCATTGACCAAGCAGCCGATGTTGCCCGAGAGCTTGACGTAGCTCAGGCCCGATTCGGCGGCTCGTACTTCGGCGGGCTCTTCTTCCGTCATGTCGCGAAGTTCGGCGAGGTCCGGATGGCGGAAGCCGGCGTTGTCGTCGAAGGTTACCTTGGCGTCGAGCGCCAGGAGTTCACCTTCTTTCGTCACGACCAGCGGGTTGATCTCCACCATGCTGCAGTCGTAGGCGACAAACATCTTCGACAGGGCGCGGAAGAATTTGTCGGCCGTACCGATCGACTTGCCTTTAATCCCCAGCAGCGTCGCGAGTTTGCGAGCCTGATACGGCTGCAGGCCGGAATCGACGTCGAAGCTTTCGTGGAAGATCCGGTCCGGAGTTTTCTCGGCGACCTCTTCGATGTTCATGCCGCCATCGGGCGAGACCATGAACACGGGGCCCTTGGCCGAGCGGTCGACGACAATGCCGAGGTACAGCTCGCGGTCGATGTTGCAGCCGGCCTCGACCAACACTTGATTGACCTTCTTACCTTCTTCGCCGGTTTGAATGGTCACCAGCGTGCTGCCGAGCAGGGCTTCGGCGACCTTCGCGGCTTCTTCGGCGCTTTTCACGAGTTGCACGCCGCGCTGCGAAGGGTTCTCCTTGAGCGTGCCTTTGCCTCGGCCGCCGGCGTGAATCTGCGATTTTACCACGGCGATCGCACCGCCGAGCTTCTTGTAAGCCTCGGCCGCTTCCTGCGGCGTGCGGGCCACGTAGCCTTGCGGCACTGCGACACCGGCTTTGCGGAAGATTTCTTTCCCTTGATACTCGTGAATTTTCATGCCGCGACCGGAAGCTGAGTGATCGAAATCAGGCACGCTGATCGACTTCCCGCGGAAGCCGAGACAACGCGAACCGGCGATTATAGGTGTGGCTCCCAAGTGCCACAAGGAGCCGCATGACGCGCCGCGCGTCGAGAAAATGCGTACAATTCCGGCGACATCTTGTCTTCGCGTCGTTGCGACGTCCGACGTCGCGAAATCTCTTGCGAAACCTTCAGGCGGAACATGCATTCCTATCTCATCGCCGGTTGCCGAACGCCGATCGGCAGACTACTCGGCGGTCTTTCATCGCTTGCCGCGCCGCAGTTGGGATCGATCGCCATTCGCGAGACGCTCGTGCGCGCGAACGTCGAGCCGGCTCAAGTTGACGAAGTCATCATGGGCAACGTGCTACAGGCCGGCGTCGGGCAAGCGCCGGCGAGGCAAGCCGCGCTCCTGGCCGGATTGCCGCCGACCGTGGCCGCGGTGACGGTGAATAAGGTTTGCGGCTCGGGGTTGAAGGCCGTCATGCTGGCCGATCAGGCAATTCGCGCGGGGGACGCGGCGTGCATTGTCGCAGGCGGCATGGAAAGCATGAGCCGCGCGCCGCACTTGCTCGTCGGCAGTCGCACCGGTTTCAAATACGGCCACGAGCGAATCCTCGATGCCATGCTGCACGATGGCCTCTGGTGTCCCTTCGAGAATACGGCCATGGGCAACTCGGCCGACTACATTGCGGCGTCGCGCGGAGTGAGCCGTGCCGATCAAGATGCTTTCGCACTGCAAAGCCACCTCCGCGCGGTTGGCGCGAGCGGCGAAGGACGCTTCGACGCCGAAATCGTGCCGGTCGCCATTGTCGGGCCTAAAACGACGACGACCGTCTCCGTCGACGAAGGCCCGCGGGCTGACACGACGCTCGAACGATTGGCCGGGCTGAAACCGGCGTTCGCAACCGACGGAACGGTCACCGCCGGTAACGCTTCGCAGATTAGCGACGGTGCGGCCGCCGTCATCGTCGCAAGCGAATCACTCCGCAACGAGTATCCGACGGCACACGCATTTCGCATCTTGGCCTCCGCCACAAGCGGCGTTCCGCCGAAAGAGATTTTCATCGCCCCGGTCGAAGCCGTTCGAAAGTGCGTCGCCAAAGCCGGGCTGCAATTATCGGACATCGATCTCTTTGAATTGAACGAAGCCTTTGCGTCACAGGCCTTGGCCGATGTTCGCGAACTCGGCATAGATTTGGCCCGCGTGAACGTCCACGGGGGCGCGATCGCGCTCGGGCACCCGATCGGGGCCAGCGGCGCTAGGGTACTCGTCACGCTCATGCACGCGATGCACGATCGCGGCGTTCGATACGGCGTCGCCTCGCTCTGCCTCGGCGGCGGGAATGCCGTGGCGATGTGCATCGAACGGGTGCTGCCGTAGCGTCGGCTATTTGCCAGGCTCTTCCAGCGGCGGCTTGCCGAACTTTGCTCGCCAGCGGTTTGCGACGCCGAGCACTTTGCCGCTGCTGAGCAACTTGCGAACGATGCGATGCTTGCCCGGAAAGTCCATCAGCGCCAAACCCAGCAAAATGGAGATCACGCCTTGGCCGGGCGTGAAGATCATGACGATGCCGGCCGTCAGCACGACGAGCCCCGCTAGGTTTCGCGCGATCCGCCAGATCCACCCGCCGACGCTCGTCGGCCATACGGTCTTCGGCTTCGAATGTTCGACGAAATAGTTCCTCGGCACAAACAGCAGAATGACGGCACACGCCGCGAGGCTGCCGAAGAAACCGACGATGCCGATCGCGCACCAGGTCCACGGCGACCAATCGGGCACCCAATCCGTGAGGTAGCTGGGAAGTTGCATGGTCGATGCGACGACGTCCTAGTGCCGCGAGGCTTCGTGGGGCAAAATGGTTGATTCCATCTTCGGGCAGCCGCTTAACTTAGCAATCCCCGTTAGCAATCCCCGTGCCGCGTTGAACGAGCCGGACCACTACGAATTGATCGTCATCGGGGCCGGAGCCGCCGGAATGTTGGCCGCTGCGCGGGCCGCGGAGCTTGGCAACCAGACGCTGCTGCTGGAGAAGAATCGTAAGCCGGGCGTGAAAATCCTGATCTCCGGCGGCACGCGTTGCAATCTGACTCACGATTGCGATGCCCGCGGGATCATTGAGGCGTTTGGGTCAGCCGGGCCGTTTCTCCATTCGGCGTTGGCGGCGCTTGGGCCGCGCGAAACGGTCGAACTGTTTCACGCCGAGGGCGTGCCGACGTACGTCGAAGCCGGCACCGGCAAAGTTTTTCCGCTCAGCGACCGTGCGCTCGACGTGGCCAACGCGCTAACGCGCCGTGTTCAGCGGACCGGGGCTCACATGGTGCTCGGCGAAGCTGTAACCGCGGTCGAACGCAGGGCCGACGCCACTTGCGGGTTTCGCGTCGTCACAACGTCGCGCACGTTAACGTGCGGCAAACTGCTCGTGGCCGTCGGCGGCAAGAGCTACTCCGGCTGCGGCACCACGGGCGACGGCTATGCTTGGCTCGCCGCGCTCGGGCACACGATTCGTCGACCGCGCCCGGCGCTCGTGCCGCTGACCAGCGCCGAACCGTGGGTTCGCGAACTCTCCGGCATCGCGATGCCCGACACGTTGTTAAGAGTCGTGACGACCGACACGGCCATGCTTGCCGAAGCGAAGCCGCGCGGGCGGCGCGACGGTCGCAAGAGTTTACCGCCTGGCGTGTTGATTGAGCGTCGCAGCGCGCTGCTGTTTACCCACACCGGCCTTTCGGGACCGGCGGCGCTCGACGTCAGCCGCGAGGTAACGAAGGCCGGCGATGTGAGGAGCGTGCAACTCTCGGCCGACTTCCTTCCCGACATTTCCGAAACCGCACTCGCCGAGCAATTGGCGACGGCCGCCGCGCGCGACGGCAAACGTCTGGCGATCGGCCTTGTGCCCGAGGTGCTGCCGAGGCGGTTGGCCGAGCAAGTTTTCGCGCAAGCCGAGGTGCCGCTGGACCGCCGAGCCGCCGAGTGGAGCAAGCCCGAACGGCTGCGCGTCGCCGCAGCGATTAAAGCGTTGCGAATCCCTGTCAGCGGCAGCCGCGGGTTCGAGAAAGCCGAAGTGACCGCCGGCGGTGTGGCGCTGGACGAAGTCGATTCACGCACGATGGAAAGCCGACTGGTGCCGGGCCTTTACCTGGCCGGCGAAATTCTGGACCTCGACGGTTATATCGGCGGCTACAACTTCCAGGCGGCCTTCAGCACCGGCTGGTTGGCCGCTGAGCATATTTAGGCCGCGCCGACGATATTTGCAAAGGTTGCCGTTTTTCGTCGGACGACGATACAATGGAAGCCCCGCCCGAGCCTGTCGATTTCTCCCGCCCCGGCCTCGTTCCTCCCTCCCGCCAGTTGCCATGCCGTACGTTGGCAAAACTATTGCGCCCCTGCCGGCTCGCCGCCTGTCGCTCTGCGCGGCCATGGCCATATCGGCGATCGTGACGGGCGCGGCCGATCGCGAACTTTCGGCCGCGGATGCTTCGCCGCCGCCAAGCTTCACGCTCGATGTTATGCCCGCCCTCTCGAAGGCTGGCTGCAACCTCGGAACGTGCCACGGCAATGCCAACGGCAAAGGGGGCTTCAAGCTATCGCTACGCGGTCAGGATCCCGATGTCGACTTCCTAGCCCTAACACACGATCAGCTTTCGCGTCGCGTCAACTTGCAGGAGCCGGAACAAAGTCTGCTGTTGCTCAAAGCGACGATGCGGCAAGCTCACGAAGGGGGCCGACGCTTCAAGGTCGACGCCTCTGAATATCGTGTGCTGCGTGATTGGATCGCCGCCGGGGCCAAGAGCGATGTCGGGCGAGTGCCGCAACTGAAGTCGCTCGTCGTTCGCCCGCAGATCGAGTTCCTCCACGAACCGGTTGACCGCGTGCAACTTACGGCCGAAGCGGAATTTACCGATGGCCGCCGGCGCGACGTCACGACGATTGCTTGCTACGAGACGTCGAACAAGCTCGTTGAAGTCAATCACGACGGGCTGGCGCAGCGCAGCGAGTTCGGCGAGTCGACCGTGCTCGTCCGCTATCTCAACCTGCAGCAGCCGGTACGATTGACGTTCGTTCGGAGCCGACCTGATTATCGGAAACCGGACGTCCGGCCGGTGAACTACATCGATGAGCACATCCTAGCCAAGCTCGACAAGCTGCGGATCGCTCCGTCGGAACCGTGCGACGATGTAACGTTCCTCCGCCGTGCGTACCTCGACCTCCTCGGGTTCGTCCCCAGCGGCCCGGAAGCCGAGAAGTTCTTGAAGGACGAACGAGCAGATAAGCGCGACCGTTTGATCGACGAACTTTTGGATCGACCCGAGTATGCCGACTATTGGGCCCTCAAGTATGCCGACCTGTTGCGGGTGGAGGAAAAGACGCTCGACCGCAAGGGCGTGCAGAATTTCCATGCCTGGATTCGCCGCTGGATCGAGCAAGATCGGCCGATGAACGAGTTTGCCGCGGAGGTTGTTTCCGGCCGCGGCGATACGTACACCTCGCCGGCCGCCGCTTACTATCGAGCCCAACGCGATCCCGTCTTGCGGGCCGAGACGACGGCCCAAGTGTTTCTCGGCGTGCGACTGCAGTGCGCCAAGTGCCACAACCATCCGTTCGACCGCTGGACGCAGACCGACTACTACAGTTGGACGAATCTGTTCTCCCGCGTCGGTTACAAGGTGCTGGAGAACACGCAATACGATAAGAACGACAAAATCCAGTTTGAAGGTCGGCAGGTCGTGGTGGCACGCACGAAGGGAGACTTCGACGACCCGCGCACGGGTGCGCCTCGGGCGCCGCGAATGCTCGGCGCGGAGAGCGACCTGCCGGAAAAAGCCGACCGTCTGCAAGGCCTGGCCGATTGGCTCGGCGACGAGGCGAATCCGTTCTTCGCGCAGTCGCAAGTCAACCGCGTTTGGTTTCATCTGATGGGGCGCGGGATCGTCGACCCGATCGATGATTTCCGGGCCACGAACCCGGCCAGTCATCCGGAACTCTTGGCCGCGCTGGCGAAGGATTTCGTAACGGGCGATTTTCGCCTGAAGCCGCTGATTCGCACGATCATGCGGTCGCGGGCCTACCAAACTGCGTCAACCGTCAATTCTACGAATTCCGACGACGAGGTGAACTATTCGCACGCCATCGTCCGTTCGCTTACCGCCGAGCAAACGCTCGATTCGTTGATGCGCGTGACCGGGACGACGTTGAAATTTGAAGGCTATCCGGCGGGGATGCGAGCCGGACAACTTCCGGGCGTGCGGCCTGTTAAAGATCGGCAGCCCGTTGAGCCGGCCAATCGATTTCTGACGAAGTTCGGCAAGCCGCAGCGATTGCTCTCTTGCGAGTGTGAACGGTCGTCCGATTTTGCGCTGGGCCAAGTGTTCGAATTGATCGGCGGCCCGATCATGGTCGAGATGTTGACGAGGCCGGGCAATAGGATTGACGACGGGATTGAAGCCGGCAAGTCGACGGGCTCGTTGCTCGACGCGTTGTACTGGAACGCGCTCAGCCGCCGGCCGTCGAAAGAAGAGCGGGCGGCAATGGTCGAGCATATCGAAAGTGCCAAAGATCGCCGCGCGGCGTGGCAAGACGTCGCATGGGCGCTGCTCAATTCCAAAG
>JAEUIN010000312.1 GCA_016793115.1 Planctomycetaceae bacterium | reverse complement strand
GGAAATCCGCTCGCCTGCGGATCCGGTTCCGGAACCGAAGATTACCGGCGCGCTCAAGTTCGAGAACGTGTCGTTTGCCTACGACGGCGTGACGCCGGTTTTGGAAAACATCTCACTCGACATTCGCCCGGGCCAGTGCATCGCGCTGGTCGGTACGACGGGGGCGGGCAAGACGACGCTGCTGAGCCTCATTCCACGGTTCTACGACCCGACGGCCGGCCGCATTCTGCTCGACGGCGTCGACCTCAAACGTTACGACGTCGACGATCTGCGGCGGGCGATCGGCGTCGTGTTTCAAGAGAGCTTCTTGTTCAACGATACGATCGCGGCCAACATCGCGTTCGGTCGGCCGGATGCGACCGAGGAGCAAATCGAAACGGCGGCGACGATCGCCTCGGCCGACGAGTTCATCGAAGCGTATCCGGAACGATACGAAACGAAGCTGCGCGAGGGTGGTTCGAACTTGTCGGGCGGCCAACGGCAGCGACTCGCCATCGCGCGGGCCTTGTTGCTCGCGCCGCCGATTTTGCTGATGGACGACCCGACGGCGGCCGTCGACCCTCGGACGGAGCACGAGATACTGGATGCGATGGAGCAGGCGATGCAGGGGCGGACGACGATCGTCGTCGCGCATCGGTTGAGCATGTTGCGCAGGGCCGATCTGGTGGTGGTGCTCGACGACGGCAAGATCGTCGACATGGGAACGCACGACGAGTTGATGCAGCGGGCCGGGCCGTATCGCAAGGCCGCGCGGATTCAGGTCGATTTCAACGATCCCGAAGCGCTGGGGAGGGCCTCGTGATGGCGACCGCTCCGCAGACTCCCGCATCGTCGAAACCGTTGAAACATGCCAACGCCTGGCGAGCGCCGACGACCAACGACGGCGAACCGATCGATGCGGCTTCGAAGCCGCTGGAGTGGTCGCTCGTGGCCTGGATCTACGGGTTCACGGCCGCACACGCGAAGCAGCGTAACCGACTGTTCGGCTTCGTCATCATGCGGTCGATGCAGCTGCCGCTGCTCGCGTGGACTTTGGGGCGCGTGATCGAAGGGCCGGTCTCGCACGGCTCCGTCGTCGGGCTGGCCTGGGGCGTGGCGGGTTACTTGGCGCTGGCGGCGTTTACGAACGTGACGTTGCACTATCGCCAGCGATTGGCGCTGGAACTTGGCGAATCGGTCGTGCAGGACCTGCGCAACGCCATTTTCGGGCATTTGCAAAAGCTGCGGATGAGCTACTTCAATCGCACGAAGCTCGGCCGGATCATCAGCCGGACGACGAGCGACGTCGAAGCGGTACGAGCCGGTATTCAAGACGTGTTCTTCGTGAGCATCGTCGGTTCGGGCCAGATTCTTGGCGCCGCGGCCTTGATGGCCTGGTACGACCTGCCGCTGTTCGGCGTCGTTGCTTTGCTCGCCCCGGTGCTTTGGTGCGTCAATCTCATTTTCCGACGGCGGTTGAGCCAGGTGCATCGCGAAGTGCATGAGAGTTTCAGCCGGATCACGTCGTCGCTGGCCGAAAGTATCAACGGCATCGAAGTCACGCAAAGCTTCGTCCGCCAAGACGTCAACGCGGAGCGGTTCGCCGACCTGATCGACGACCATTCGCAGTACACGATCAAGGCGGCGCGAACGTCCGGTAGCTTCTTGCCGCTGCTGGAATTCAATAACCAGATCTTCTTGGCGCTGCTGCTCGGCGTGGGCGGGTATCGGGTACTGAACCCTGAGATTCAGATGCCGGTCGGGCACCTGATTCAGTTTTTCTTCTTGGCGAACATTCTGTTTCAGCCGATTCTGGCACTCGGCGAGCAGTACAACGCCGCGCTCACGGCGATGGCCGGCGCCGAGCGGATTCGGGAACTGTTGGAGACCAAGCCTGATTGGGAAGACGCGCGCGAGGAAGCCGCCAAAGTTGTGCCGAGCGATTTCGCGGGGCGGGTCGAGTTCGACGGCGTCGGCTTCGAATACGACGCGGGCGTGCCGGTTCTGCACGACGTTTCGTTCACGGCCGAGCCGGGGCAGACCGTGGCTTTGGTTGGGCACACAGGGAGCGGTAAGACGTCGATCATCAATCTCGTGGCCAAGTTCTACTTGCCGACGACGGGCAAGGTGACGGTCGACGGCATGGACGTCCGCGACATTCCTAGCGAAGTGCTGCACCATCGGCTGGGCATCGTGTTGCAGCAGAATTTCTTGTTTTCCGGCACGGTGAGGGACAACATTCGCATCGGTCGACCGGATGCCGACGACGACGACGTGCGCGAGGCCGTGGCGCGGCTCGATTGTCTCGACTTGGTCGAAAGCCTGCCGCATGGTTTTGAGACCGATGTCGGCGAAAACGGCTGCAACCTGTCGCTGGGGCAGCGGCAGTTGCTCTGCTTTGCCCGGGCGATGCTGGCGGATCCGCGAATTCTGATCCTCGACGAGGCCACGAGTTCGATCGACATTCTGAC
>JAEUIN010000308.1 GCA_016793115.1 Planctomycetaceae bacterium | reverse complement strand
ATCAAATCGCGGATCGATATGCGCCGGCCGATAGAGCGAGCTAGTCGGCGTGTTTCCCGATGCCGCGGAAGCACCCAGGTCGGCGGCGGAAATGTTGCCGGGCAACCACTCGTTGTACCAAGGATTCCACGAGGTATCGGCTCGACGCAATAGCGTGGCGTCAACGGCGAGCAACGGCACGTTGACTCCGCCTAGTTGAAAAGCGGAGAAGCGCTTATTCGTATCGAGCGGTGTGTTCGGCGTCAGCGGCGTAAACGGCGTGTTGGGGGGCGTGTTCGAAAAGTCGGCGAGGAAAGATCGGAACGGATTGGTGAACATCGTCGGCCGCGCGCCGTCGTGACGCGACAAACCGGCAGGGCTGTTGTAGTTGGAGAACGGCTGGCCGAAGCGATCATCGGAAAAGATCGCGCCGGTGACCGCGTTCCAATACTGCCAGTTCTCATATACGCCGTTGGGACCGCGGGGATCGGCGTTGGGGCTATCGCGGAACATGCTCGCGAACACCGAATAGAAATTCGCGGCGAAATCTTCCGACGGATTGAAGAAATAAGGAGAGTACGTCACGTCGTTGGCCGCGGTCATAAAGCCTGCGCGCGTACCGGCCTTCGTAGACACCGTCGATGTCGACATCTGCCGCTGATGGGCCCTCGATTTCGCCGTTTGGTTATGGGAACTGCTAAATGGGACGGAAGCGAAACCACCGTCGAGAAGGTCGACGTTCGTATTTCCCATCCAACGAATCGTGGGGTGGAAATCATTGGTCAGCGACCGCCAAATGCTCGCCCCGTCGTCGCGGAGCCTTTCGTTGCGGAAATTTTGCGTGTAATAGAAGGCGTTTGTGGACGATTCCGTGCGGGTAAACGTCTTCGGGTTCAGCGGAATAATCGTGTTGATGTTTACTTTTCCAGGCTCACGATAGGCCGAGATGGTGTTAAACGGCACGGTAAAAGGAAACCCTCGCCCTTCATAGGGCGACTGTATCGACGGCGTCTGCGTTGCGACATTAAAGTTCGTCGAATAGTGCGGTGACTGCGACCCGGACATACGCGACGGTACGGTGACGAACTCAAACAAGCGGTAGAAGTTTGAAGAGATCGGTTTGGGCGCGTAACCGGTAGATGGAATCCCGGCTCCCACTGCGTTTTGCGATTCGAAGAAGTTCAGCAGGTGGGCGAACGGCGGTTTTATGATGAAGCCCGACATGTAACTGCCCGCGTAAACGGGCGAGGCCGAGTTGGGAGACGGTTGCGAGTGACCGCTGGATACCGCATTCGCCGGAGCGGCAATCGGCGGGAAATAATGATTGGCCGAACGCCTCGGGGAGAACGGCGCATAATTCTGGGCATATGTGCCGTTGGCGTTGTTGCTGTGGTTGTTGTCATTCGGAACCGTGGGGCCGGTCGTTTCACGCATGGAGTACTCATGTAGCAGTCGTCCCGGCGAAGAGGCGGGTACGAGCATCAACTCCATGGCACCTGCGAAGGGACGGTTGTTCCAAGTTAACCAGTTAAACGGCCTTCGTGGCGAACCGATGTAGCGCGTATTGCCTCCCAGGTCACTAGCGGTAAACCATCCGGAATTAAGATTAGTCTGACCGTTTAAGCCAAATGGGCGTCGAATCGGCTCGCGCACGGGGAACATGCGTAGCCACGGCTTCGAGAAATCGTCCTGTAAACTCGAGTTGGCGGTGACCCAGTTGGTCGACTGCTGCACCGGGATGGAGCCCCGACTGTTCGTCGTCGGTGCCCGCATCGTATGGTACGGCAAGTTCAGGTACCCGAACGTATGGTCGAACGGGTCCTGCCAGCGGACCGGTGCGACGTTGTAGTAGGGGCCGGTCAAAATCGCCGTCGCGGTGGTTCTTACGACTTTTACCTGGCTGTCCTTAACAGGACCGGTAACCGGCGGTCGCGTATCCATATCCGCCGAAGTGTCGAGCCAGTCGGGCTGCGACCAAAGGTCGTAGTATGAAAAGTTACCGCGGAACGGAGTGCGTGGCGCGCCACGCTGGCGCGATCCGAAGCGAAGCACGGTCGCAGGTATCTGCGACGCGTCTTTCGGCTTCAAGTTCGTCAGCCGTCGCTGCTTCGCCGGATCGTCAAGCTGCGCCGCCTTCGTGAGATCTTTCTTCCAAGTGCCGCTGAGCGGCGGATCTTGATAGACGTAGTGCGGTTCGCCGTTGAGTATCGTCAGGTCGATCGGCATCCAATCGATCGTCAGATATGGGTTATTCCAGCGGTCCCAACCGCGCGTGGGATCGGCGAGGCGCTGCAAGAACACGGATTTATAATTCAGCATCGTACGGTCGACTTCTTCAAGACCACCGACGTGAATGTTGGGATTATGACCCGGATCGGCTTCGTCGGCCGTATCAAACGGCTGGTCGATCACTTCGGCGTAGGTGTCGGTCTCTACCAGGCCTGGTAGCCAGGAGTCGGCGCTGGTCGTCGTCGGCGTGGGATAGTAATCGCCCGTCGTCAGCGGTTCGGAGATATTGAGTCCGACGCGGCGCGATCCCATGGTCACCATGCACGGCACGGAAACCGGCGGGCGGATTTGGAGAAAATTCGGATTGTCGAGCACGTTGTTCGTGACCGTGGTCGTGTTGCGAACCAGCGTCGTGAGCGGGTTGGCGCCGAGATATCGAATTGGGTACTCGTCGACGCCGTTGACGCTCGTATGCAGGAATAGCCGCGCGGCGCCGGCATCCGGATCGCCGAGGTCGATGATGCTTTGCGGATAGGTGTAGGTGGCCATCGTCACCGAAGTG
>JAEUIN010000302.1 GCA_016793115.1 Planctomycetaceae bacterium | reverse complement strand
AATACCACTCGGCCCCGAACTTTTTGCGCCATAAGGCATGGGCCGTCGGGTTGCTGACGTCGTGATTTCCGGCGACGAAGAAGAACCGCATCTGCATCTGATCGATGAAGCCGAGGAATTCAGCCCACTCGGCTTCGAGTTCGGCCGGGTCTTCCGAATAGCCTTCGATGAGATCGCCGACCGACATGACGAACGCCGGCCGCAGTAGATTCAACCGCTCGACGGCTTTCATCCAAATGCCGGGGCGATGGCCGCCGGTGTTGTCGGTCATGATCGCGATTTGGAACCGATCGGGATCGTCGAGCACCGGCTTGTCCGACCAGGGTTTCGCGCCGTCCATTGCGGGGAGCAGGATGCCGTTTGGATAGCGGGCCGCCGCCGGTTTGTCGGAGGATTTGCCGTGTTCGTGCCCTTCGTGGGCGGTGGAAACGCAAACGGCCGAGAACAGGAGGCAAACCGGAATGAGGCGCGCGACGATACGCATGGGACGCGGTCCTGGCAGAAGGAGTCGTAAACAAGAAAGCCCCCGGCGAGTTGCCGGGGGCTAAGACTTTTACAAGCGATTACAGCTTCTTGACGCGCACGTTGCGGAATTCGACGGCGTCGCCGTGGCCGGCGAAACCGAAGAAGCCGCTGGTGCGATCCTTGCCCGGGTGCTTGTGTCCCTTCATGTAGTCTTCTTCTTTGACGGTCGAGAGATCGGCGTCGAGGATGACGTAACCGTTGAGTTCGACCTTGATGGTCGAGCCCTTCACGGTGACCTCTTCATAGTTCCACTCGCCGGCCGGACGGAGGTAGCCGCGATAGGCCGGCACCATGCCGTAGGCCGAACCGTGGGCTTGCTTCGGATCGAGCTTGGCGTACTTTTCGTGGCCGTCGTCGAGCACCTGCAATTCGGTCATGCCGTCGAAGGCCGGGTTGCCTTCACCGCCGTAGCGGATGGCCAGGCCGTTGTTGCCGCCGGGCGGGAGCTTGAACTCGACGCGGGCGACGAAATCAGTGAGTTCGGTCGGATGATAGACCGTGCCACCCTTGCCCGGCTTGCAGCGGATCACGCCGTCGACGCATTCGTAGTTTTCGATCGGGCCCTTCCAGGTGGCGGTGAAGTCGCTGTCGCCGTTGACCAAGTTCGTGAAGCCTTCTTCGCCCGGCTTGGCCAAGAGTTCGTTGGCTTCCGAGGCCGGGATGTCGCGGACGTAAATGTTCTTCCAGCGAATCTCGGAACCGTGCGTTTGCAATTGCACGGGGCCCGACTTCAAGAGCGGGCTCTTGCGCGACTTGTCCCAGAAGTTTTCCAGAATGGCGTTGTCGACGACGAGCTTGTTGTTGAGCCAGACCGTGGTGCGCGAGCCGACTTGGCGAATGCGGAACGTGTTCCATTCCCCCAGCGGTTTGTCGGCGACGACCAACGGGTCTTTGCCCGGCTTGCCAGCCGTGTTGTTCCAGAGGCCGCCGGAGCCGAGTTCGGCCCGATGTTTGAATTTGTCCGGATCGGTGTAGTCCCAGATTTGCACTTGGGGCGTGGCGCGGAGATAAATGCCGCTGTCCCCCTTGGGGAGCATTTTATAGTCGACGAAGAGTTCAATATCCCCGAGCGGCTCGTCGGTGGTGAGGTACACGCCGTGACCGTCGTTGATGAGCTCGCCCCCTTCGACCTTCCAGTGCGCCTTGAGGTCCTCCATATCTTTGGCACGCTTCTCGGCCCGCTCGGCGTCGGTCATCGCGGCGAGCTTGTTGGGGTCGAAGTGCCCCATGCCGTGCCAGCCGGTGAAGTCGGTGCCGTTGAAGAGGGCGCGAAAGCCTTCGGGAGGCGTGTTGTCGGCGGCCGATGCTGCCGGCGAGGTCGCGAAGTTTACGAGGCCGAGGGCGCAGAGAATGGTGCCGAACAGAAATCGCTTCATAGTCTCAGATTCCAGGCGGGAAGGGCGGGAGGCGGGGAAGTGAATCCAGTCGCGCCCAATAGTAAATGTGCGGCCGACGGAATGCCAGACCCCGCGGCGAATATCTATTCATCCGAAGGGGTCGTTGGATGGGTCGCGCACGGGCGGTGCGAAGCCGCTCAATCGAGCGGCTTCGGTTCAAAGTCGCTCGGCAGCACCCAGCCAGCTTTGAGTTTCTCGCCGCTCATGTAGCGCTCGTAAAAGCCGCGATGAGCCGGATTGGAATGCAAGTATTCGTCGAACACATGCCCGCGGCCGAACATCCGAGGGTCGTCTTGCCGGCGAAGTTCGGCGAACATCAGTTCGCGAAGCTCGTTCATTTCGGCAGCGGATGACGACTCACCGGCCAAGTTCCGCACGCAATCCGGATCGTCGCGCAAGTGGTAGAGTTCGTCGGCCGGGCGCTTGCCGAAGCAGAGGGCCCAGTGGCGGTCGGCTTTGTTTGCACGATGGGCTTCGAGAATGAGCGTCTTCGTCGGGCCTTGGTCGACGTTAAGATAGCCGGTCTCCGGGTTGCAGGCCGGCCAGCGCGACGGTTCGAAGTTATGCAGATAAAGCACGTCGTTGCGGACGATGCCGCGAATCGGGTAGCCCCAATCGTGTGGGCGTCCGATGTCGTGGCGCTCCATGCCTATGAGCACGTGATCGCGCTCGGGGACCACACGGCCGGCTTTCTCGGAACGGAAAATCTCCGTGAGGCTCCGGCCCGGCGACGGGGCCAGGCCCGACTTTTCCCACGCGAGGCCGGCGAGTTCCAAGATCGTCGCCGCAACGTCAATGAAGCTGACGTAGTCGTCGACGGTCCGGCCCGGCGTGTTGATGCCGGCCTTCCACATGATGGAAAGCGGCACATGGTTCGACGTGTCGTAGGCGCTCCCCTTGCCGCGCGGGAAGGGCATGCCGTGGTCGGAGGTGACGATGACCAGCGTGTTGTCGAGCAGACCGCGACGTTCGAGCGACGCCAACATGCGGCCGAGGTGCCGGTCGAAATGCTCGATCTCCAGTCCGTAGTCGAGCATGTCGTTGCGGACGGTTTCGGTGTCGGGCCAGAATTCGGGGACGCGGTCGATGTCGGACGGCTTCTTATTGTTGAGTCGCCCGGCGCTGCCGTATTCGTAATTGCGGTGCGGTTCGACGGAGCCGTACCAGAAGCACCATGGCTTCTCTGCGGGCGCCGCATTTAAGAAGTCGTCGAAATTGCCGGCGTAGTCGTCGGCCAAGATGTCGGGCGTCGGCGGATCGGCACGGCGGGCGTTGTACGGTTTGCCGGTCATCTGTCGCGGCTTACCCGACGCATCTTTCGCCTCGCCGGGGCCCCAGCCTTTGCGCGTGTAGCCGACGTGCCAACCTTCGTCCGTCAGTGCTTCCGGCCAGGTGCGGAACTTCGCCGGGAAGTAGCAGAGATGGTTTGCCGCATCTTCAAGCTGCCACGAGTTACGGCCCGTCAGTAGGCAGGCTCGCGACGGGGCACACTTCGCGTTGGGCGTGTAGGCGCGAGTGAAGAGAATGCCGTCGCGGGCCACGCGATCGAAGGCCGGGGTTGTGACCCACGGGCAGCCATAGGCGCTCGCGTGCGGGTAGCCCCAATCGTCGGCGATGGCGAAGAGAATGTTCGGCGGCGATTTGGCGAAGGTTGAACTGCATGTGCCGATGCTGACGATCGCAAACAGCCCGGCGGCGATGATGGTTCGCAGCATGGAAAGCCTCGACTCAAAGGGTTTTGTCATCGATTCCCGCCCATCCGCCGGAGCGCCGCCGCGCGATTCCGCCCCAGATTAACAATTGCAACCTGGGGGCCGTTCGACAGAATGAAGGTTTCAGCTTCAGGAACTCAGCGTACACGCCGGGCCGCCTTACTTTAGGAACCGGGCGTGGATTTGTCTCGTCGCCGAGGGAGTTAGAGAGATGGATTTTAAGTCGCCGCCGGGTCGATGGGCGCTCCGTATCGGCAATATTTGCGTCGGCATCGCTTGGCTCTGCGTTGTCTGGCTCTGGGCCGCCCTGCCGACGACGGCGCAAGCCGAGGTCACGCTCGACGGCCTGTTCTCGCGCAACGCCGTGCTGCAACAGGGGATGCCGGTCAACATCTTCGGCAAGGCCGACGACGGCGAGCAGGTCGTCGTGGCCATTCAGAATCGGCAGGCGTCGACCGTGGCCAAAGACGGCCGCTGGGAAGTGACGCTCGAGCCGCTGGAAGCCGGCGGACCGTTCGATCTGCGTCTCGGCGGCGCGACGACGCTGACCGTGCCCGAGGTTTACGTCGGCGAAGTTTGGGTCTGTGCCGGCCAGGCGAACATGCAGTGGAACGTCTTCAACTCGCGCGGCAAGGCCACGGCGATGATCGCGCCGGAGAATCGTTCACTGCACTTTTATACGGTCGAGCGCGAAGCGTCGGCCGAACCGCGGCTGGAAAACGAGCCGACTTGGTTCGGCGCCAATGCCGCGACCATCGCTAACTTTTCCGCAGTCGGCTATTATTTCGGCCGCGAAATTCAAAGTGCCCGCAAGGTGCCGGTCGGACTCATTAACTGTGCTCACTATCTCTCGAACGCCGAAGCTTGGACCGATCGCGAGTCGCTCGCCGCGGATCCGGAGTTGAAACGCATCGTCGACGACGTCCTTCCGGATCGGACGGACGTTCTGACGCCCGGCACGCTTTACAACGGCATGCTGCTGCCGATTTCGCGGTTCACGGTGCGCGGCGTCATTTGGTACCAGGGGGAGAACAACGTCGAACGGGCCGACGAATACCAGCGGCTCTTCTCGACGCTCATCGCCGATTGGCGCCGCGCTTGGAAGCAGCCCGAGCTGCCGTTTTTGTTCGTGCAGATTGCACCCTATAAGCCGCTGATCGGCTCGCCCGAAAGCAAATGGGCGGCGCTCCGCGAAGCGCAGCTCAAGACTTGGCTCGCGACCCCCGGCACGGCCATGGTCGTGACGACCGACCACGGCAACGCGCAGACGCTCACTCCCGACGATAAGGAACCGGTCGGCGATCGCTTGGCGCTGGCGGCCCGAGCCTTGGCGTATGGCGAGTCGGTCGAATATTCCGGCCCGGTCTATAAGGGGCACAACGTCATCAAGAATACGATCGTCGTCGACTTCGACCATGTCGGCGGCGGCCTTCAGGCGGGGCCGGGCAAATCGGAAACCGGTACCTCGCTCTCCGGCATTCGCAAAGCGGTATTGCCCGCCTCGACGACAAAGGACACTGCATCCAAAGATAAGGCGGCGAAGCTGACCGGTTTCACGATCGCCGGCGAAGACGGCAAGTTCGTTCCGGCCGAGGCCGTGATCGAGGGAGAGTCGGTCGTTGTGACGGCCGAAGGGCTTGAGAAGCCGACGGCCGTCCGCTACGGCTGGGCCGATTTCCCGGTCTGCAATCTCTTCAACCAAGCCGGTCTGCCCGCCTCGCCGTTTCGCACGGATGCCCCGGCCGAAAAGCCCGCCGAACAAGAATAGATCGTCGTTCACTTTCCACGGACGGATTCCGGTGATGCTGCGCTCGCTCAAGAATTACTTTCGCCGCCGCAAACTCACGAGCCGCGGCATTCGACCTGAGTTGGATTTAAAGACGTTCACGGCCGGCGATCGCTCCGGCGTGTGGACGGTCTGGCCGGAGCCGCTTTCGGCGGCGAGCGTCGTGTACTCGTTCGGCGTCGGCGACAACCTCGCCTGGGAACTGGCGATGATCGATCGGTTTGGCCTCTCGGTCTGGGCCTTCGACCCGACGCCGGCGAGCGTCGCTTGGGTGGCCCGTCAGAATCTTCCGCCGCAACTGAACTTTCAGGCCGTCGGACTCGCCGGCCACGACGGCACGCTCACGTTTACGCTCCCCGGGCGCGGCAGCCGGTTCAACTTCCGGCCCGCCCACGAACGAGCCGGCGCCTCCAACGCAAAACCCCCGAGCGAAGCGCCGACGGGGGAACAAGTCGAGGCCCCGGTGTGTCGCCTCGGCACGCTCATGGCCAAACTCGGCCATCGCGAAATCGACGTGCTGAAGATCGATATCGAGGGAGGCGAATACGCGGCCCTCGACGACTTTCTCGCCTCGGGCATCGCGCCACGCCAGTTGCTGCTGGAGTTCCATCATCATTTCCCCGGCATCGGGGTTCCGGCGACGGAGCGCGCCGTGCAATTGCTCCGCGACCGAGGCTATCGCATCTTTCACATGTCGGAGCGGGGTTTGGAATTCAGCTTCGTGCGGCAGCCGTAGACGGATGACCGCCGCCGCCGGATTTCATAGAGTCTGCCGGGCGGCCGCAACCCATGAGATTCTGTTGATTTTTCCTTTGGCACGGAAGATAATCCAAAGGAACTACGTCGCTTGCGCGTAGCCCCCGCCCTAAGGCCGTCCCCCGGCCGCGACAACTTTGGAAGGATCCCGCCATGAGCCGCCCCGC
>JAEUIN010000039.1 GCA_016793115.1 Planctomycetaceae bacterium | reverse complement strand
GCCCGGCCTCAGCGAAGCGCACATTCGCGCGCGGGAAGAGTTTGCCGGCAAGTTCCAGCAAGTGACGAGCCCCGTCATGGCGAAAGGAGTCGAGGATACGGCGTTCTATGTCTACTCACCGCTCGCTTCGGCCAACGAAGTCGGCGGCGAGCCGACGTCGGCCGTCTGCGGAATCTCCAGTTTTCATGCGCAGAACTCGCATCGTGCGCTCCGGCAGCGTCGCGGCCTGCTGACCACCACGACTCATGACACCAAACGCACCGAAGACGTGCGGGCGCGCATCGACGTGCTCTCGGAAATACCCAAGCAGTGGAGCGCGGCCGTCAATCGTTGGAGCCGCCTGACACGGGCCTGGAAGCAGGAAGTCGACGGAGCTCCGGCTCCCGCGCCTGCCGACGAATATCTCTTCTACCAGAACTTGCTCGGCGTTTGGCCCGGCGGCGCACTTAAAGACGCCCAACGTGAATCGCTCATCGAACGTCTGCAACTCTACATGGAGAAGGCCACGCGCGAGGCGAAGCAGCGCACCAGCTGGATCAACCCCAACGCCGAGTACGATCAAGCGGTGCGGCAATTCGTGGCGCAATGCCTCGGCGGTGGCCGTGAGAACCGGTTTCTGACGCACTTCGCGGCGTTCCATAAACGGATCGCCGCGGCGGGCTACTACACGGCCCTTTCGCAAACCGTGCTCAAGTTGCTGTGCCCCGGCGTCCCGGACATTTACCAAGGTCAGGAACTGTGGGACTTCAGCTTGGTCGACCCCGACAATCGCCGCCCGGTCGACTATGCTCGCCGCCGCGCACTGTTGGAACAAGTGCAAGCCGGCTGGAATACGCGCGTCGAACAACGGGCCGAGTTCGCCGCCGAATTGGCGCGCCGACCGCACGACGATCGCCTCAAGCTGTTCGTCGTCTGGCGACTGCTCGGCTTGCGACGCCGCTACGCTTCGCTCTTCGAATCCGGAGAATATCTGCCGCTTAGCGTTAGCGGCCTACAGTCCGACCGGCTCGCGGCCTTTGCGTGGCGTGCGGCCGGCGTCGGCTCGACCGAGAGGTCGACGAACACCGATTCAGACGCTGCGCCTGCCGCTCCGCCGCAAATCGTCGTGGCCGTGCCGCGCCGCTGGCTTAAGCTGGCCGGCGATGCCGAACTCGACGACGTTACCGAACTCTGCGACCAGGCCGAACACGCTTGGACCGACGCCGAAATCGAAATACCAGGCGCGGCAGGCCGCACATTTCGCCATGTTTTCACCGGTGAGGAATTCACGCCGCCGTCGGACCGACTCGCCATGGCAAGAATCTCCACACGATTCCCCATCGCCGTACTCACCGACGCCCAGGACGAAGCATCATGAAGCCCGACACCTTGACTGCCGGCGACACATCGGACGATCAGAGCGCAAATCGCAAAGCGGTGACTGACCCGCGTATTGCCGGCGGCGGCGAGTTGGCCCGACCGCTCGACTGGTACAAAGACGCCGTCATCTATCAATTGCACGTCCGCTCGTTTTTCGACTCCAACGGCGACGGCATCGGCGACTTCGCCGGCCTCACCGCGAAACTCGACTACGTCGCCTCGCTCGGCGTCACGGCGGTCTGGCTGTTGCCGTTTTATCCTTCGCCCTTGCGCGACGAAGGTTACGACATCGCCGACTATATGAACGTCAACCCGATGTACGGGTCGCTCGACGACTTCAAACGTTTTCTCGACGCGGCTCATCAACTCGGCCTGAGCGTCATCAGTGAACTTGTCATCAATCACACTTCCGACCAGCACGCTTGGTTTCAACGGGCCCGCCGCGCGCCGAAGGGGAGCCCCGAGCGCGATTTCTACGTCTGGTCCGATACGTCGGACCGGTATCCCGAAGTGCGGATCATTTTCCAAGACTTCGAGCCGTCGAATTGGACCTGGGATCCGTTGGCCCAGCAGTACTATTGGCATCGCTTCTACTCGCACCAGCCGGATTTGAACTTCGACAACCCGGTCGTACGCCAGACGGTGCTCGACATTGTCGACTATTGGTTCGGCATGGGGATCGACGGCGTCCGCCTCGACGCGATTCCCTACCTTTACGAACGCGACGGTACCAACGGCGAGAGCCTGCCGGAAACGCACGGTTTCCTTAAGGAACTCCGCGCCCACATCGACGAGCACTTTCCCGGCCGAATGCTGTTGGCCGAAGCCAATCAATGGCCCGACGAAACGGCCGCCTATTTCGGCGATGACGACGAATGCCAGATGTGCTTCAACTTCCCGCTGATGCCGCGGCTGTTTATGGCCGTCCAGCAAGAGGAGCGG
>JAEUIN010000036.1 GCA_016793115.1 Planctomycetaceae bacterium | reverse complement strand
AGCCGCACTCACCTTAGGAATCGCCCGCACCGATTACGAAGGACGTCCGGCAATACTTCTAGAAGAAGCCTGCGATCGGACGGCAGGCGGAGCTTATCAACTCCCGTGGGAACACAAGAGCGGCGAACTCGATTGGCGACCGCTCGTGCGCGAGGTTGCCGCCGACGTTTTGCGCGGAACTTCTCCCGGAGCTATGGCGATGCGTTTCCATCGGGCGATCGCCGACGCTGCGGTTACCCTTGCCGAAGCGCACCCGGACTTGCCGCTGGTCACATCGGGAGGCGTGTTTCAGAATGGCATGCTCGCGGAGTTATTGGCGGAACGCTTGATCAACAGGCCGGCCGGCTGGCTCCGTCCCTCGATTTTGCCGCCGGGCGATTGCGGATTAGCCGCCGGACAGTTGGCCGTCGCCGCAGCACGACTTTCAAGGAAATCCTAAGGAGACGGCCATGTGCTTAGCGGTGCCGGGCCGAGTGGTCGAATGGGTCGATCACGATCCATTGCTCGCACGAGGTTGGATCGAGTTTGAGGGCGTTCGCCGTGAATGTCACCTAGCATGTGTTCCCCAAGCACGGGTCGGCGACTACGTGCTCGTTCACGCCGGAGTCGCGATTGCCGTCATCGACGCAAGACAAGCCGAACGTACTTTGCTCGAGTTACGCAACCTCGGCGAACCTACCGCCCCCCCGGTCGAAGAACGCGACTCATGAAGTACGTCGATGAATATCGCGATGCCCCGGCGCTGACCGAATTGCTCGCCGCCGTTCGTCGGCGGGCGACACGACGTTGGACGATCATGGAAATTTGCGGAGGGCAAACGCACGGACTCTTGAAATGGGGAATCGACGAGGCGCTGGCCGACGTCGTCGAATTGCTACACGGGCCCGGTTGCCCGGTCTGCGTGACAAGCGCCGAGGCCATTGATCAGGCAGTTGCGCTTTCGCTGCGGCCGGAAGTCATCCTCACGACATTCGGCGATATGCTTCGCGTGCCGGGGAGTAAGCAAAGCTTGGCCGACGCGCGGGCGATCGGCGGGACCGTGCGGGCCGTATACTCACCGCTCGATGCGCTAGCGACGGCGATCGCACACCCGCAGCGCGAGATCGTCTTCTTGGCGGTCGGTTTTGAAACGACCGCTCCGACGACGGCGTTGGCCGTGCGGCAGGCCGCGCAATGCAACGTCAAAAACTTCTCGTTGCTCACGGCTCATGTTCGCGTCGAACCGGCGATGGAAGCCATTCTCCGCGAGCCGCAAAATCAAGTGCAGGCATTTCTCGCGGCGGGGCACGTTTGCACCGTGTCGGGCTATCAATCCTATGAAGAGTTGTGTCGTCGGCATCATGTGCCGATCGTGGTGACCGGCTTCGAACCGCTCGACTTAGCGACCGGCATCGCCGCCTGCATCCGACAACTTGAAGAGCGTCGCTTCGAGGTCGAAAACCGCTACGGTCGGTGCGTTCGACCGGAAGGTAACGTCGTCGCAGGGCAGTTTGTCGACGCCGTCTACGAGCCTTGCGATCAAGTGTGGCGCGGACTCGGCACGATGCCCCAAGGTGGGCTAAGACTGCGCGACGAATGGCAAACATTCGACGCCCGACACCGCTTCGCTCTTGGAACATCTGTGACGACTGACGACGATCGCTGCCGAAGCGGCGCGGTGCTGAGCGGCCGGATTCGGCCGCCCCAGTGTCCGGCATTCGGTAAGGAGTGCACGCCGGAACATCCGCTCGGCGCGCCGATGGTTTCGGCGGAAGGAGCCTGCGCCGCCTACTATCGCTATCACACTCCGCATCCGCTCACTATGATCGACGCCTGCCGAGAAACCGACCGATGAGCCTTTTCGATGCTTCCGGTTGCCCGTTCCCTCGCGACGACGAAACGGGGCGCGTCGTGTTGGCTCATGGTGAAGGGGGACGAGCCACGCGCCGCCTCTTGGAAGAACATATCTTTCCACGACTCAATCCCGCGGGTCTCCCCGCCTGGGAGGACGCCGCCGTGCTTCCCGCGCTCGCCGGTGCGCCGGTCTTGTCGACCGACTCGTTCGTCGTCTCACCGCTCTTTTTTCCGGGCGGCGACATCGGGTCGCTGGCGGTTTATGGCACCGTGAACGACCTACTGATGCGCGGCGCGCGGCCGCTGTGGCTGTCGCTTTCCATGATTCTGGAAGAAGGCCTCCCGCTCTCAACGCTCGATGCCGTCGTGGATCGAATCGCTTTCGCCGTCCGACGGTGCGACGTCAAGATCATCGCGGGCGATACTAAGGTCGTCCCGCGAGGCGCGGCCGACGGCATGTTTCTCACGACGACCGGCCTCGGAGAGTTGCGAACTCCCTCACCGCCCGGTCCAAGTACGCTCCAAATCGGCGATGCGATCCTCGTTAGCGGTCCGATCGGCCGCCACGGTATCGCAGTCTTGTCCGCGCGCGAACAGCTTAGATTCGATCCGCCGCCGCGGAGTGATTGCGGGCATTTATCGGAAGCGATCGAAGCGCTGTACGCAGCAGGCATTCAGCCTCGTGCGCTGCGCGACGCGACGAGAGGAGGAGTGGCTGCCGTTCTGCACGAATGGGCCCAGGATTCCGGTCGTACCCTGCTCGTCGACGAGTCGCAAGTGCCCATCGGCGCCGAAGTCCGCGGTGTCGCCGAACTGCTCGGTCTCGATCCGCTAAGTATCGCCAATGAGGGAACGTTCCTAGCCGCAGTTGCTCCGAAACAAGCCGAGCAAGCACTCGCCGCGCTCCGGAGCGTTGAACTGCATCGGCGAGCGGCCATTATCGGCGTCGTGCGCGAAACGGGCGTCACGCCGGTCGTCGTTCGTCGATTTTCCGGACAAGAACAACCGTTGCTTGAACCCAACGGCGCGCCGCTACCGCGAATTTGCTGAGGCGACGGGCGTCGCCAACTCATCGGAGCCGGCGTTCGCCATACCGCCGAGTGTGCGATTACGCCGCCGGAAGTGCGAATTCGCACCTTCGCCAAAGGCTCGAGCGAATAGCACCCGACACCGTATCGCCTAACTCCGTACGGGAAACTCTTCGTAGATTGTCCGATCTCGTACCTAACGTCCCCCGAAACGCAGCGGCTTGTTCGTTCCGCCGAGCGAGGCATGTGATTTGCAAAATCTATTGGGGTTCTAATCATTGGATTCGCGAGAGCCGACTCCATTGGAAACTATTCATAAAGCGACGACGACGTTTCGCATCAGGCCGCATCTGGCCGAATACGACGCATCGCGCGTTGCATTCTCCTGGGATGAGATCCGGAAGGAACTTACCGGATCGTCGGCCTCGAAATACTGGAACCTGGCGCAGCTCGCGGTTGATCGTCATCTGGCAAGCACTGGCCGCAGCAAGCTCGCTCTGCGCTGGTTGGGCAAAGATTCCCAAGTTCGAGACTTTACATTCGCGGACTTGGCCGCGGCGAGCAATCGCGCCGCAAACGTGTTGCGCACTCTCGGCGTCGGAAAAGGCGAGCGAGTGTTTTCACTGTTGGGGCGCGTTCCGGAGTTGTATTTTACGGCTCTGGGCGCTTTGAAGAACACCTCGGTATTCTGCCCCCTGTTCTCACAATTCGGACCCGAGCCGATCTGGCAACGCCTCCATCGCGGCGACGCGAAGGTCTTAGTGACCAACGTCGCGGCCTACGAGAAAAAAATCGCCGGCCTGCTCGACCGACTTCCGCAGTTGAACAAAATTCTGCTCGTTGATTCGGCCGACGACCTCTCGCAGAACGTCTTGTCGTGGCCTAAGGCATTTGCGGCGGCAAACGAAATATTTGACGTGCCGGCGACGTCGAGCGACGACATGGCCTTGCTGCACTTCACCAGCGGCACGACCGGAATGCCGAAAGGAGCGATTCACGTCCACGAAGCGGCGCTGACGCACTACGCCACGGGCAAGTACGTGCTCGATTTTCATTCCGACGACGTCTTCTGGTGTACGGCCGATCCCGGTTGGGTCACGGGCACGTCGTACGGCATCTTCGCACCGCTCCTGCACGGCGTAACAAACATAGTCGATGAAGCAGATTTCTACGCTGCTCGCTGGTATCGACTGCTGCAAGATCAGCGTGTCACCGTCTGGTACACGGCACCGACGGCCGTTCGCCGACTCATGCGGATTCCTGGTCGACCTCGCGAACAGTACGACCTGAGTGCCCTGCGACTGGTGTTGAGCGTCGGCGAACCGCTGAATCCGGAAGCCGTGGTTTGGGGCGTCGAAGCCCTGGGCATGCCGATTCACGACAATTGGTGGCAAACCGAAACCGGCGGAATCATGGTTGCGAATTACGCCGCCATGGACGTTCGCCCCGGTTCCATGGGCCGACCGTTGCCGGGAATCGACGCCGCGATCGTCCGCCGCTCCGCCGACGTCGTCGAAGTCGTTCAAGAGCCGGGCGTCGAAGGAGAACTAGCGCTGCGACGCGGCTGGCCTTCCATGTTTCGCGGCTACCTGCACGATGAAGATCGCTATCATCGGTGCTTCGTCGGCGATTGGTATCTCAGCGGCGACTTGGCCCGTCGCGATGCCGACGGCTACTTTTGGTTTGTCGGTCGCAGCGACGACATCATCAAAACCTCAGGACACATGGTCGGGCCGTTTGAAGTCGAAAGCGCCCTCATGGAGCATCCCGCCGTGGCCGAGGCCGGCGTAATTGGCAAGCCCGACCCGCTCGTCGGGCAAGTCGTCAAAGCGTTCGTCGTCCTCAAGCAATCGTTCACGCCGAGCGAAACCTTACAGTTCGACCTGCTGGGCTTCGGACGCAAGCGACTCGGCCCCGCGGTGGCGCCGAAGGAGATCAGCTTTGTCGACAATCTCCCCAAGACGCGCAGCGGCAAGGTGATGCGCCGCCTCTTGAAGGCCCGCGAACTCGGTCTGCCCGAGGGCGATCTTTCGACGCTGGAGACCGACGGATGACCGACGACATGGGCTGCGACCGCGATCGCGCGCTCCGCTTGCTTTGGCAGATGGTGCGCATCCGAAGGTTCGAGGAAAAGTGCGTTGAGTTATATGGCGCGCAAAAAATCCGCGGCTTCATGCATCTCTATATCGGCGAAGAAGCCGTGGCGGCGGGGGTGATGGAGCAATTGCGGGCCGACGATGCCGTCCTGGCCACTTATCGTGAACACGGCCAAGCCTTGGCCCGGGGCGTAGCGCCCGGCGCGATCATGGCGGAAATGTACGGCAAGCAGCAAGGTTGCGCTCGCGGCCGCGGCGGATCGATGCACATCTTCGATGCGGCGACTCGGTTTTACGGCGGCAATGCCATCGTCGCCGGAGGACTGCCCGTCGCCGTCGGCTTGGCGCTCGCCGACAAGTTGCGCGGTCGTCGCAACGTCACGGCGTGCTTTTTTGGCGAAGGGGCCGTCGCCGAGGGTGAGTTTCACGAGTCGATGAATCTCGCCGCGCTCTGGAGCCTGCCGGTCTTGTTCGTCTGCGAAAATAACCTCTATGCGATGGGCACGTCGCTGAACATCTCCGAATCGATGACCGATATCGCCCGCAAGGCCGATGCCTATGGAGTTGCCGCTGCCGCTGCCGACGGCATGGACGTGCTGGCCGTCGCCGACGCGGCTCGCCGGTCCGTCGAAGCCGTTCGTAACGGCCGACCATTCCTGCTCGAATGCCGCACCTATCGCTTTCGGGCACACTCCATGTTCGATGCCGAACTATACCGCCCGAAGCAAGAAGTCGCCGAATGGAAAAAACGCGACCCGATCTTGCTGTTTATGCAACGAATGAAAGAGACCGGCATACTTGCCGACGCGGACTTAAGCGACGCTGAAACACGCGCAGATCGCGAAGTGGAGGAGGCAGTAGCTTTTGCCGAAGCGGGTTCTTGGGAGCCGGTCGCCGATCTCACTCGGTTCGTCCATTCGGAGAGGGCGACGAGATGAGTTCCGCCGCAACGCATAAAACCACCTATCGAGACGCCGTGCGGGAAGCGATCCGTGAGGCACTGCGTAGCGATTCCCGCGTGTTCCTCATGGGTGAAGACGTCGGGCACTACGGCGGCTGCTTTGCGGTGAGCCGCGGCTTGCTGGAAGAATTCGGTCCGGAGCGGATTCGCGATACGCCGCTGGCCGAGTCCGCATTCGTCGGAGCCGGCATCGGCGCCGCACTCGGCGGAATGCGGCCGATCGTGGAAATCATGACGGTCAATTTCAGCCTCCTAGCCCTTGACCAGATCATGAATACGGCGGCGACGCTGTTGCACATGTCGGGCGGACAGTTCAATGTGCCGCTCGTCATTCGCATGGCGACCGGCGGAGGGAAACAACTCGCCGCCCAGCACTCTCATAGCCTCGAAGGCTGGTACGCCCATATCCCCGGCCTCACAATCCTCACCCCGGCGACGATTGAAGACGCCCGCTACATGCTCGGCGCGGCGTTGCGAGAGCCGGATCCGGTTCTCATCTTCGAGAATCAAACTCTCTATCCACTTGAAGGTGAACTACCTTTGGAAGCGCCGCCTTTCGACATCGCGCACGCTCGAGTTCGTCGGAGCGGGCGCGACGCCACACTTCTCACCTATGGTGCCGGATTACATAAATCGCTCGCCGCGGCCGAGACCGTGGCGGCCGAAGGGATCGAGGTTGAAGTCGTCGATCTGCGCGTTCTTCGGCCGCTGGACGACGCTGCGATTCGGCAATCCGTCGCGAAAACTCATCGTGTGCTGATCGTCGACGACGGTTGGCGGAGCGGCGGTATCTCGGCGGAGCTCACGGCCCGCATCGTCGAACAGGCCTTCTACGACCTCGATGCGCCCCCCGCCAGGCTTTGCGGGGCGGAAGTGCCGATGCCATATGCGAAACATCTTGAGCAGGCCGCATTGCCGCAGTCGGATACGATCGCCCAGGCGATCCGCAATTTGGTGACGACACATGGCTGAATTTCTGCTTCCCAGCTTGGGCGCCGACATGGCCGAGGGAACGCTTGTCGCCTGGAAGATCGGCCCCGGCGACATTGTCGCGCGCGGGCAGGTCGTGGCGGAAATCGAGACCGATAAGGGCGTCATCGAAGTCGAGTGTTTTGATCCGGGCGTCGTCGATCGACTCGTCGCTCAGCCGGGCCAAAAACTTCCCGTCGGTGCGGTTCTGGCGGTAATTCGTTCCGAGGGAGAGGCGCGTCCGACGGCCTCAGCACCGCCGCCGCTTCAAGCGGCGCCCCAACTTGATTCATCGTCCATAACTTCCGGACCTCCGCCGACTGCGACGCAAGCTCACGAGGCGGAGTCGGCTACGCGATTGAAGATCACGCCGGTCGCCCGCCGCCGTGCCGCCGAATTGGGCTTGGATCTCTCCAAGCTCATGCCTTCGCAACCGGGAAGCGTCGTTGAATTGGCCGACGTCGAACGACTGGCCGCACAGGCCGCCCCGCCGCAATCCGTGAAAGCGCCCGACGACGGTCGCGAGCGGATGCGCCGAGCGATCGCGGCCGCGATGTCGAGATCGAAACGTGAGATACCGCACTACTATCTCAAAACGTCGATCGACATGACACGCGCCCTTGCGTGGCTTGAGGAGGCGAACCGCAGCAGATCGCTTGCGGAGCGGATGTTGCCCGCCGTGCTGCAGATCAAGGCGGTCGCCGCCGCACTTGTCGACGTACCCGAACTCAATGGATTCTGGATCGACGGCCGGCATCAACCGGCGGAGCGCGTTCACATCGGGCTTGCAATCGCCATGAAAGGGGGCGGACTTGTAGCCCCCGCCCTTCACGACACCGACAAGAAATCGCTCGACGAAATCATGGCCGCACTGCACGATCTCATTCCTCGCGCACGGGTCGGTCGTTTGCGCAGTTCGGAAGTGACCGATGCCACGATAACGCTCACTAATCTCGGCGACCTGGGAGTCGAAACGGTGTTCGGCGTCATCTACCCGCCGCAAGTCGCACTGGTCGGATTCGGCAAGATTGCACGGCGTCCCTGGGCGGAGAACGACGCGGTCGTCGTCCGCCCGATTCTCGATGCGACGCTAGCCGCCGACCATCGAGCGAGCGACGGCCGTCGCGGAGCACAGTTTCTCGAAGCGCTCAATCGCCGCCTTCAAACACCGGAATCGCTATGAACGTCGACGACCGAAGTCTGCAAGAAACTGTCTTCACGGCGCTGCGACGCGTAGCTCCCGACGCCGATCCGTCGGCGTTGCAGCCGACGCAAAAAATCCGCGAAGCGCTCGAAATTGATTCTTACGACTTTCTTCAATTCCTGATCGCGCTCAACAAACACCTCGGCGTCGAAATCCCCGAAGCCGATTACGGCCAACTGGAGACGACGGCGGACATCGTCGCATATTTGCGCGCGCGAATCGGCGGCGAGGTGGGCCGATAATCGGGCCACCGAACGCATCGAGTCGCACGCGATCTCGTAGTCTCAATACCGTCCCGAACAGCAGGAGCGGCACAAAGCGTTCTACGTCACCGGGACCGCACGGCAATCGAGCGAAATTTGCGTTGACCCCTGAAGCAACGGGCGTTAACGTATCAAGAGATTTCGATGCACCGAAAGTGCGTCGAAATCGCCCACCTAAGATCGACCTCCCGCCGATTGCTCGCCCGCCTGCTCTGCTCGCCTCGTCTTTTCCCACCTGTTTGCGTTCGTGGAGGACACGCCGTGCCCCACGTTTTCACCGTGCGTACGTCGCCCCGCGCCGTGCTGTCGTCGGCGTTTGTTGCGTTGACTTGGCTATTGGCAGCGTTGGAAGTTTCGGCGGCCGATAAAGCCTCGGGACCGATCAAACCGACGTCGGTGGCGGCCGCGTCGCTATCTGTGGAAATCGATAGATTGCTGGCCGCGGAGCGGCTGGCGCCGTTGGGTGCTCCCGCCGACGACGCCGAGTTTCTGCGACGCGTTACGCTGGATCTGCACGGCATCATTCCTTCGGTCGACGAAGCCCGGGAGTTCTTGGCCGACAGCTCGCCCGACAAGCGCGAACGGCTCGTCGACCGAATTCTCGCCAGCCCACGTTTCGCCCGCCACATGGCCACAACGCTCGACGTGATGTGGTCGGAGCGGCGCGGCGACAAGATCGTGAAAGCTTCCGAATGGTACGACTATCTATATCACTCGCTGGTCGCGAACAAACCGTACAACGTTCTGGTCCGCGAGATTCTCTTGGCCGATGATCAGACGCCGGAACTCCGACCGGCATCAAAGTTTTTCCACGACCGCGACTGCGAGCCGAATCAAATAACTCGCGATATCGGCCGTATGTTCTTTGGCATGGATATGCAGTGCAACCAGTGCCACGACCATCCGACGATCGACGACTACACGATCGGCGACTACTACGGACTCTATGCGCTGGTCAGCCGCACCTATCTGCATACCGACAAGAAGACCAAAGGCAAAGTCATCGCCGAAAAAGGCGAAGGCGAAGCAAGTTTCAAATCGGTCTTTACCGGCGAGGCCAGCGATCGAGTTTCGCCGCGACTGCCGCGCGGCCCCGAATTGAGCGAACCCATAGTGAAAAAAGGGGAAGAATATCTCGTCAAGCCAGATAAGGGCGAAAAGCCGGTACCGAAGCATTCGCGTCGGATCCTCTTGGCTAAGGCCGCGACCGAAGACGGCGGTGAACTCTTCGCACGCAACGCCGTAAACCGGCTCTGGGCTCATGCGTTTGGTCGCGGTCTTGTGCACCCCGTCGACTTCATCCATCCCGAGAACCCGCCCACCTATCCGGCTGTGCTCGACTTGCTGACGCGAACGTTTCGCGACGACGGCTACGACATCCGCAAGTTACTGCGCGCACTCGTATTAACTCGGACCTATCAAACGTCGTTCCTCCTGCCCGATGCGACCGCGTTGCAGCGTGGACAGGCGTCGCAACGCCTCGTCGCCTGGAATGCGGAGAGCACTAAACTGGCCGCGGAGTTAAAAGCTGCGGAATCCAGAGTCGCTGAGGCGCACAAGCAGAAGAACGACGCGGCCAAGGACAAAGCGTTGGCGGAAGTGCGGCGAATCCGGACTCTCTTGCGGGCTCGCGAGCGCCGGATCGAAGAAGCAAAAAAGATCGCGGCATTTGAGAAGCTCTCCACGTCAGATAGAAGCGCAGCGACGCGAGCCTGGGACTCTCTGCTGTCACGTTGGACCGAACAAGGCGACGTGCCGCTGCTCAAGCCGCTTTCGCCGGAAGCATTCGCGGCAAGCATGCTCCAGGCGACCGGCTTGGTGGCCATCGCGGAAAGCAAAGCCTTGGCGACGCTGAAGAAGACTCCGCCGAAAGAATTGACAAAGCTGAGCGGTGACGACCGACCTCGCATGGAGTCGATGTGGATCGATCGGCAGACCTTTGATCCGCTGAAGAGCAACTATTCCCGCTTCGTCGAGTTGTATGGCGAGGCGACCGGCGGCGACTTCTCGGCGACGCTCAATCAAGCGCTCTTCATCGGCAACGGCGGCGTGATCGACGGCTGGTTGACGCCGCGAGCGGACAATCTCACGGCTCGCCTCATCGCCGAGAAGGATTTGGCTCGAATCGCCGACGAAATGTATCTGACCGTGTTCACCCGCCCCGCGACAGGCGTCGAACAAGCCGATGTCGCAAACTTCTTGAAGGGCCGCGAAAAAGACAAGGCCGCCGCCGTGCAAGAAATGTTGTGGGCGCTGCTTTCCAGCAGCGAATTTCGCTTCAATCACTAACGCTCCTCCGCGGGAGAAGGCCATGCGCTGCGACTATTCATGCCGAACACTTGAACACGGGCTTTCGCGCCGCTCATTCTTGCGCAGTGCCGCCGGAGTGGGCCTCGGTGCGCTCGCGATCGGGGGCGGCGTTCCGGGCGACGCGAGTTGGCTCTCGCCCGCCGTCGCAAACGAGATGCGTAAGTCCCAGAAGAGAATTCTTACGATCTTCCTGCACGGCGGCGTAAGTCAGCTTGAATCCTGGGATCCGAAGCCGAACACCGACACCGGCGGCCCGTTTCGCCCGATTGCGACCAGTGTGCCCGGCATGCAAATCTGCGAATTACTTCCCTACACCGCCAAGCAGATGCACCACCTAAGTCTGGTGCGCAGCATCAACACCAAAAACGGCAGCCACGGTACCGGCGCCGTTCAGATGCAAACCGGCCATAATGACATGGGAGCGCCGCATCCGCATCTCGGAGCGATCATCGCCAAGCAACTCACACCGGAGAGATTTCCGCTCCCCGGACACATCCTCATTCGCGGTGCCGGCAGCAGCCGCTCCAGCGGCGCATTCCTCGGACCTCGCTATAGCAGCGTCACATTGGAAGACGGCAAGGCTCCGCAACACTCGGAACTCCCCGCTGCGCTCTCCCTGTCGAGCGAAGAACGACGCCAGGAGTTTCGTCGGCTGGCCAACGATCGATTCGCCGGCAAACGGCGCACGGCCGACACCGACGCCTACACCTATAGCTACGAGCAAGCTCGGCAACTCATGGCCGAGCGCGACGTGTTCGACGTCACGAAAGAACCGGCCCGCGATCAGCAGCGCTATGGGGCGCACGAGTTCGGCCAACATTGCTTGCTCGCGCGCAGGTTGCTTGAGAAGGGCGTTCCGTTCGTGCAAGTTAACCACTCTAACTATGACACGCACTTCGAAAACTTCGACTACCATATCGAGCAACTCGGCGAGTTCGACCGACCGTTCGCCACGCTGGTGGCCGATCTCCATGATCGCGGCCTCCTCAAGGACACGCTGATCGTCGTGATGTCGGAGTTTGGACGGACCCCGAAGATCAATAGCCGCTATGGGCGCGACCACTGGGGAACCGCCTGGAGCGTTTGCCTCGGAGGCGCCGGCCTACAAGCCGGCGCCGTCATCGGGAAGACGAACGCCAACGGCACCGCGGTCGCGGACCGAGAGGTCGACCACGGCCACTTATTCCACACGTATCTGCAGGCCGTCGGCATCGACTCGACCGATTCGTTCAACATCGCCGGTCGCAAATATCCCGTCGCCGATCCCTCGAAAGGCCCGATCAAGGAGCTGTTGGCGTAATGGCGGACGACAAACAGAAAACCGCCTCGACCAAGAAAGCCGTCGATGCGAAGTCGGACGGGGCGAAGAAATCCCCCGGCAAGGCGAAGAACGAGACCGCCGCGCAGACGCAGACTGCGACCAAGCCGGAGGCTGCGATCGATCCTACGCTGGTTCACATGGTGAGTGCGTGGAAATACGCGCGTCCCCTCACGGCCTGCCGCTACGACCCGAGCGGAAAGTTCGTGTTCGCAGGCACCGAAGACTACGCGGTGCAGCGAATTCGCGTGAGCGACGGTCAAATGACGCCGCTCATCGGGCACGAGAGTTGGTGTCGGGCGATCGCGTTTACGCCCGACGGCCGCACGACGTTCACCGGCGGTTACGACGGGCGACTCCTTTGGTGGGACACCGCGGCCGAAAAGCCTGCGCCGTTGAAAACCGTCGCCGCTCATGACGGTTGGATTCGCGCCGTCGCCGTGAGCCGCGACGGTAAACTGATCGCTACCGCGGGCAATGACCGCTTAGTGAAATTATGGAATTCGGCCGACGGGCGTTTGCTCGGCGTCGCCGCAGGTCACGACGCGCACGTCTACAATCTCGCATTTCATCCCAGGGACGGCTGGATTGTATCGGCCGATCTCAAGGCGGCCTGCAAAGTTTGGGATCTCGGCTCTGTCGTCGCGAGCAGGTCGGGCAAGCCGCTTGAACTTGCCGCCGTCCGCGAGTTCGCCGCCGCTGCGATCTATAAGTACGACACGCAATTCCGCGCCGACATCGGCGGCGCACGTAGCCTTGCCTTCGGTGACGGCGGCAAACTTTTGGCGGCCGGCGGAATCACAAACGTCACCAACGCGTTCGCCGGTATCGGCAACGCCGCTTGGGTGGTCTTGAACTTTGCCGACGGCAAACAGTTGGTGACTCACGTCGGCAAAGAGAAAGTGAACGGTACCGCCTGGGGCGTCGTATGGCATCCCGGCGGCTACTGGGTCGGTGCGGCCGGCGGCGGACAGGGCGGCTTTCTCTATTTCTTCAAACCCGGCGCCGAAGCCGAGTTCTTCAAATTTAAACTTCCGGACACGGCCCGCGACATGGACTTGTCTCCCGACGGTAAGGATGTCGCGGTCGCTCACGCCGACGGCAACCTGCGAATCTATCGCCTCGGCGCCAAGAAGTAAGTCGTTCAAGCTTGCCGCTCGGCTTTGGCGTCGCCCGTTACGCCGTTGGCTTATTTCGACGATGATCGCCGTCGCCGCACGCCGCTCCGGTTGTGCCTCGCTAGTCAGAGTCGCCGCAGGTTGGTTTGACCGGCCAGGGATTTCTCCCGATATTATGGGGCGGTTTCTCGTCTAAATTCGAGACGTCCGAAGCCATTTTCTCTTGGCGAGCCTTCCAATGCCGAACTCTTTCCGTACCCATATTGCGACGATACTTACGTTATTTCGTGTTTGGCTCCCAATTGGGATGACGCTCGTCGTTCTTTCACCGTTGTCGATTCCTCTTTTCGCGGACGCGCCGGCGCGGAACACGCCGCGGCCCAACATCATCCTCATCATGGCCGACGATAAGTAATTGCCCGGCGATGAAACTTACATTTCCTGCGAGGAACACGCGTATTTCACGGCAAATGCCGTCCTTTGCGGATTTCGTCGGATTGCGGCCGATTCCGTGCGATTCCGTGGAATTAACTACACTCTGCTACAGTCGGGCGTGTTCTGAAAGCCTCCGGCATGCGGCGTTTACAAGCCGCCCGGGAAAGCTCACGGATAACGCGTTCATCGAGTCGTTCAACGGGCGGTTGCGCGAGGAGTGTTTGAACCAGCATTGGTTCTCGTCGTTGGACGAGGCTCGACGGCTGACCAAGGCCGGGAGGGAAGACTACAATCGGGTGCGTCCGCATGGTGCCTTGGGCCATCGGACGCCGCTCGAGTTCGCGCGGAATTCAGCGGGGCATGCCCCGCTGAATTCCCTAGTTCGTTAACATTCCAACTGGATCAAGGTTGGGGGCGAGGTCAAGGGCGGCTCTTTGACTCACGATCGTGAGCCTGAGGTCGAGAGACTCCCGCAACACAGGCGTTCTCAATGTCCGAAACAATCGTGTTACTCATCGACGGCCCAACCCTCGCCCCAGTGACCATCGTGTTGGCTCACGGGGCAGGTGCCGGCATGGACACGCCGATCATGACGTTTTTCGCCGAGGGATTGGCCGCTGCCGGATTCCGTGTTGTGCGGTTCGAGTTCCCATACATGGCTCAGCGTCGGCAGACTGGCAAACAACGACCGCCGGATCGTGAGCCAATACTGCGAGCAACTTGGCTAGCTGTGATCGAGCAGCTCGGTGCCAAGAACCTTGTCATTGGCGGCAAGTCGATGGGCGGCAGGATCGCGAGTCTTGTGGCCGATGAGGCTGGCGTGGCGGGACTGGTCTGCTTGGGGTACCCGTTCCGCCCTGCAGGTAAGCCGGAGCGGCTACGGGTTGAGCATCTGCGCGATTTGAAGACGCCGACGTTGATCGTGCAGGGCGTGCGGGACGCGTTCGGCAACAAGTGCGAAGTGGCGGCGTACGAACTGTCATCGGCGATCCAGGTTCATTGGTTGCCGGACGGCAACCACAGCTTCACGCCGAGGAAGGCGTCCGGCCGGACGGAGCTGCAGAATTGGGAGGAGGGTAGGGCGGTGATAGTGAAGTTTGGGAGGTCGTTGTTTGATTGTTCAGTGCGTTAAGCCGCTGCGCTTCGGTAGCATCCGGCCCCTACAGAATGCTGGGGATCGGCATGATGTTGCTCTGTCTACGAGTTCTGCTTCTCGGCGTGCAATGGAAAGATGGCTTGCTCCGGTTTTCGTTCTGGTCGCTCAACGGCGGGCTGATGGCAATGTGCGTGCTGAGCCTGCTACCGGTTGGGCTGATGCAAACGTTGGCCTCCGTGGATCACGGCTACTGGTATGCTCGCAGCAGTGAGTTCATGCAGACGCCGCTCATGCAAAACCTGCGGTGGATGCGCGTCCCCGGCGACACGATTTTTTTCCTCAGTGCCGTAGCGCTGGTGCTGTTCGTCGCCGGTCTAAAAACCGGTCAACCTTTCAAGAAAATGTAATCATGGCGATGCGGCATGCGAAAGTGGGCGAAGTCATACAGTTACCACTGGGAGCTGCCCTGGGCAATTTCAAGACGACGGCCCTCGTCAAAACTGAGGAGTTGGAGTTAATCCGGTTGGTCCTTCCCGCAGGCAAAGAGATTCCGTCGCACAAAGCGCCGGGCAAAATCACCGTGCAATGCCTAAAAGGCCGTGTCGACTTTACCTTCGCTGGAAAAACGCAAGAACTTATTCCCGGGCAGTTACTTTACTTGGCCGCGAACGAGTCCCATGCGGTGAAGGGAATCGAGAACTCGTCGCTCCTGGTTACCCTGCTGCTGCCGAAATAAGAGTGCTTGCTGTGTCCTCGAAGGGGGGTGTTGAGCTCGCTTGACATTATTCGCGATAACGCCGTTGGGAGTCCTGCTGTGAGAATTGCAAGTTGCCCCATCGTTTCGACGACGATCGTGATCGTCACTGCGTTGTACGCCGCCTGGGCCGCCGGCGAGAACCTCACTGAGACAGTCGCCGCTGATCCCGTCACCGTGCAAGTCGCCCGCGATCGAGCTTAGCTCTTGCATCGGGTTTACACTGCAACCTTAGACGTGATGCACGACCACTACTTTCAAGCGAACCGTGCCGTGTTACCGGCGCGAGCGATGGAAGACGTGTTCAGTCAGATTGCTGACGAGGTGAAGATCGAGGCGCGATGGATTTCGGTCAATACGCCGCCGATGAGCGTCTCCCACGCGCCGCGCACCGAGTTTGAAAAGCAAGCGGCCGAGGTACTCGGCTCCGGCAAACCGTTCCACGAACAGATTGAACAAGGAGTTTATTCGCGGGCCGCGCCCATTCCGCTGTCCGGCGGGTGCATCAATTGCCATATGGGGTTTTTCAAAGACGCGGGATCCAAACCTCGCGTTGTAGGCCTGGTCATTCGCATTCCTATCCAAGAAAGCCGAGCTCAACGATGAACGTAAATCGAAATTTAGTTCGGACGTGCGAGTACGACGTGCTTGCCGTCCTGCTAGGCGTGAAATGCGAATTTCGAGCAGCCGAGCCTGCGATCCATGTTGCGGCTCCACGACCTACGGCAGCGGAAGCTCGGGGTCGGGCGAAGTTCCCGAAGCTGAGTTTTCAAAGTTCTGCCGGGACGGCAACTAGCGAATCGGGCAAGATCGCTCCAGTGTCAATCTGCAAGAGTTCGAGACCGGAATTCGCGAGCCAAATCCAACGGCCGTCGGGAGCGATCCGCACGGGCAGCGCAAGATTCGCTTGCAATCAGCCCAGAGCTAGGTCGGTCGCTTGCCCCAGAACTTGTTGCCCGGGCATCCATGTGGCGGCAAACCGTAAGGGCGAACGTTCGTTGCCTGCCGGCCCCACCACATTGCTGCGTACGCGACCTCTGGGAGGCGATTCCGCGATAGGCGGTAATAAACTCCTTTCTTCCTCCTCCAGAAACGGCCGAGCCGTGGTTCCATACCACGCTCCTGATGGTCGGCAACATCGGTATCCCTCAGCTGGTCCATTAACCATGGTGGCCGGTAGCCAGTTCCCGCCCGAACCCGTTCATCGCTGCGAATTAGCCGCCGGCGTATGAATGTCCGCTTGCGTGAGCCGGCTGCGTGTGCGATTTGCGTCTATTCAACTCTCTGAACGGGTGGCTGGTGATCCGATCCGGCACACTTGCGGCTGCCCGTGCCACGGCAAGGAATGCTTCTGTGGAATTCGTAATCTTTGCGCAGTTCCGAGTACGATCACTTAATTGCGTGACGGGCTCCATGCGAAGGAGATGCAGCGATGGTTGACGATCAAAACTACGGACATGCCGACGTCGAACGTGACGTGCAGGAGGCTGAGTTATGCCGGCTCCGCGAATGGATGACTGCCCGTTTGCTGGATACCAACAAGCTCGCCGAGGCGATTGAGTACGAGCGGCAGTTGCTCGCTACGGGAGGCGCTCCCTTGTCCGCAGTCGAGCGGCGGCTGACCGTTGACGAGGCGAATCAGATCGCAGAAAGCCTGACCAACAGCGCGATGCACATCGTCGAAACACAAGGCAGATTGGAACTCCGCGGCGCGAGTGCCGGTTCCGGCGTGCAGCTGTTTCCCTATCTGACGACACGAACGGGAATCGCGGCGGCGGTGATGGAGTATTATCGCTAACCGCTCACGAAGCGGCAGGCTGCTTCTCGTTACTGGATCTATGATCAAGACTTCGGACTTACCCGCGTCACGATCACGGTGATGTTGTCTTTGCCTCCCCGGCTATTAGCCTCGGCGATAAGTCGCGCGCATCCTGCCTTGGGATCTTGCTACGCCTGCAGAATGGCGGCGATTTCTACGTCGGGTATCATTTCGGTGAGACCGTCGGAACAAAGCATTAGCACGTCGTCGGGATGCAGATCGAGGCTGTGCAATTCGACTTGCACTCCCGGCGACGTGCCGCCCAGCGCGTTGGTGACCACATGCCGCCAAGGGTGTCCGGCTACTTTCTCCGGCGGCAGAAGTCCCCGGCGAGCCATATCGGCCGTCATCGTGTGGTCTTGAGTAAGTTGTTGCAGCCGGCCGCCTGAGAATAAATAGGAGCGACTATCTCCGGCATGGGCCATGAACAGGCGCCAATTCACGGCAAACGCCATCGTCAGCGTGGTGCCCATGCCTCGCCACTCGGGATGCTCGTCGGTTTCCTCGAAGATCCGCGAATCTGCTTCGCAGAGAGCCTCTTGTAAGGCACACAACGCCTCTTGTTCCTCGCCTGCTTGTAAGTTGGAGAAACGCTTGAGCGAGTTCAGCATGAAGTCTTCAATCGTCGATACGCTGAGGCCGCTGGCGACTTCTCCCGCATTGCTGCCGCCCACGCCGTCGGCGATCAGTATCACATAGCCCCGATGGGCGCTGAGGCTCGTTCCCAATTGGGGAAGACTAGTGTGATGAACTCGTAGCGTTCGCACTAACTCAGCGACGGCAAAGTGATCTTCGTTGGAATCGCGCTTTTGGCCGCGATCGCTGAGACCGAAACCGTTTACCGTGAACGGCGGGCGAGGTCCGAAGACAATGGTGTCTTCAGAGCCGACTCGTAATGCTCTTGTTGACGAATTCATGAACCTTATTCTCTTCAGAGATGCCGACGCTCTCAAGCGGATATCGGCAGACCGAAGTTCTCGGTCAAACGCTGGTACGACTGCTGCAGGCGGACGTTGCCGTCCCCGACTTCACGTCGTTGGCCACCCGAACTCACCCACGTCTCCAGACATCACGGTGTCGGGTAGGTCCCCGACGTCGGGGGCGTATCGTGCTTCAGTTTCAGTGCGTCCACCCTTTTCGCACGAAAGGTCCGCAGACACTTTGCCAGGAGGGCGCTAGTGTTGTCAGTCCGTTTCTCGTATTCCTCGATCGTCTTGCCGAGCGCCCGCGCCGCCGCGCCATCGCCGACCAAGAACGTCAGCCCCGGCGCATCCGCTGAGAGCTTGCTCAACGCGAGCACCTCCATCTTTTGCCCCACGATTTGCCCCGAGTAGTTCGCGAGTTCCTCCTCCGCTGCGCGCCGCACCGCATTCGCGTCATCGGCGATGACGACGCGGCGGAAGTCTTTGAGCGGCTGCTGCGCTGGCAAGTCGGCGGCGTGGATTTGGGCGCAGAGGAACAGGCAGGCTGTCAGGATGGTGAGGAACTGATTCATGGGGCGTTTCGGACGACGGATCAAGGCTCCACCACGAGCACGCAGCGGAAGCCATCGCAGCGCCAGATGCGGGTGGAGAGCTGGCCTCCTCGGAAGGAGGACAGGAGCGCATTCCGGGCGCTGGTGCCCCAGGAGCCTCCACGCAGAACGTGCTGGGTCTTCGTGGCATTCATAAAGTCTTCGCACCACTCCCACACACTGCCGCTGAGGTCGTAGATGCCGAGGGCATTGGGCGGAAAGCTCATCACGGGTGATGTCGTGGGAAATCCGTCTGCATAACCTTCCATCGTCTTTTCGGACGGGCATTTACGATGGCAGTCTTCATCCGCAAAGTTGCCCGCGCCTTTGACCGGCGGCCAAGCATTGCCCCATGGATATTCGTCCTTCAGCTTCCCGCTCAGGCTCTCGGGTGTCGCGCCTGTCGTGGGCTCACGATCCCCGATGCCCAAGGCGATGCTCCACTCGCGATCCGTGGGCAACCGGTAGCGCCGGCCTTCCTTTTGGCTCAGCCATTGGCAAAATGCCTGCGCAGCGTCCCAGCTCACGTTCACAGCGGGTTCGTCTTCCTGAGCGCCGACGGGTTGACCATCGAAGATTACATTTTTCCAAGACGAATCCGTCTCGGGATGCAGCGCGGCATAGGCTGCAAAGTCAGCGCGGCGTGTCTCATGAATACACATCAAGATCTGCGTCCCCGGCACTGGCACAAACTTCATGTCCAGGCTGTTGATGAGCGGCTTTTCTTTGGTGGCTTGAAGGACCGTGTGATTCGGCAGCGCACCTGGCACGTTCTTGAAATCAAAGCCCTTCACCGCTTCGGCAGCGAGCGTGGAGATGCGATGATGGAGTTGATACACTGCGGGTTGCGTCTCCTTGCCTTCGGGGCCGTAGCGGTTGCAGAGAAAGATCACGAAGGTCCGTGAGAAGGGATCGATCCAGAGCATCTGCCCGGTCCAACCGGTGTGACCATAGCTGCCGATGGGGAACAGCGCGCCACGCGCGAGCGAGTAGTCGTGCGGCGGTGTGCGATAGGGCGTGTGGATGTCCCATCCGAGGCCGCGCTGCACGGGCAGGTTCTTCGCATCAGGGCTAGTGAGGCCGGGCGGGCTTTGCACGCTGGTGAAGAGCTTGACGGTTTCGGACTTGAAAACGCGCACTCCGTTGAGCTCGCCGCGGTTCAACATCATCCGGGCAAAGCGCGCCAGGTCCGCCGTGGTGGTGAAGAGCGAGGCATGCGCCGCCACTCCGCCGACGAGACGAGCCACCGTGTCATTCACCTTTCCGCGTTCCGGAAAGTCGGTTGGTGCGACACGCTTTAGCCGATCACCGGCCGGCCGGAACACCGTGTCGTTCATGCCCAGCGGCTTGAAGATTTCGGTCGTGCAGAACTCATCGAACTTCCTGCCCGTGACCCGCTCGATCATGCCACCGAGCACCATCGTGCCGGCGCTGCTGTAGGAGAAGGCCGTGCCCGGCTCGAACAACAGCTTCGTGCGGCAGGCCTGGGCCAGGGCGTCCGCGTGAGAGCCAAAGGGCGGCAAGGTGGAATTCAAATTCACGGGCAAGCCCGAGCTGTGCAGGAGAAGCTGTCGAATCGTGATTTTCTCGCGCCCCTCACCCGTGAACTCAGGCAGATGCTTCGACACGGGGTCATCGAGCTGCATCAAGCCGCGTTCGACGCACAGCATAGCCGCACTGGCTGCGGCGACGGCTTTTGTCACCGAGGCCACGTCGAAGAGGGTGTCCTCGGTCATTGGTTCGACTCCCGGCTTCAGCGTGCGATGACCGAAAGCCTTGTGATGCGAGACGCCATTGCGCTCCACCCACGCCGCCGCACCGACGATCTGTGATGCATTGATCGCGTCGTCAATTACCGCGTCCATCTCGGCGAGTTTGTCAGCGCGGAAGACATCCTGCACGGCCGGAGCAGGCGCCACGCTCACCCTCCAGAACAACTCCTCAGGCTTCATGTATTCATCCGCGAGGCGGTCGTGAACAGGCGAGGTGTCCTGCTGATGGTCGATGAGCGCCGCTCGTTTGGTTTCCATCTGCGTTTTACTGAGAATCAGGCGGCGGTCGGGTGGCTGTGGAGGCGGTGCGCCGTGGACGACGTAAGTGAAGAAGTCGCCTTGAAAATTGGCAGTGCGCACGGCATCGCGGACATACCAAAAGGCGGCACGATGATCGCCATGCGTGTCGCCTTCATGCGTGACGTAGATCTCCTTGGGCTGACGCTCGCGAATCATCTCCGCGATGTCACCCACCACGTTCGCCTTAAGATAAGGCGCAGGTTTGCCGTGCCTGATGGAATGATAGTCCGGCACGGTCACACCATACGTTTCGCTCCTCCGGGTGAACAACTGCAAGAACAGGGCGCTGCCGTTCATCGTGTGGATTTTTTCCAAGCCCGAGTCGGGATAGCCGAGGAACGTCAGCTCCTCCTTCGGCAACCCCAGCCTCGCCATCGCCCGCACCGAGTGCGACTGGCGCAGAGCCCCGGCTTTGAGAAAATCATCCGGCGTCAGCTCGTCCTTGTTCTTTTTGCCGACGGCCGCCGCGATGGCGGGATAGCCGTCGCCGCTGGTGATCACGACCACCCCCACCCGTCGATGCTGCTCCAGCGCCTGAAGGATGATGCCCGCACATCCGATTACCTCGTCATCGGGATGGGGCGCAATCACCAGCACATCGAGCGGCAAACGCTGAGTATTTTGCAACGGCGTTTCCTGAGCCGACAGGGAAGAAGTCAGATGCGGCGCAGCCAGCAGTGCGAAGGCGAGGGCGCTGCGGAGCAAGAAAGCAGCCGACAAAGAAGGACGGTGTTTCATGAGTAGTTTCAGTTTCCTTCAAAGACTGGCCTTACGGCTTCACGCGCTCCACGTCCACATAAACCGCGTGCAGCTTCGGCGCGTCGAGGAGAATGAGCAGGCGGCCGGGGTGGGCTTCCACGACGCTGGCGTAGTTGAAGCCCATCTCGGCGCTGATGACTTGGTGGTGCGTCCACGTCGCGCCGTCGTCGAGGCTGAACATGGGGTTGTTACCGGGGCGTCCGTATCCGCGCGGCCTTCCAGCACACCGTTGACCCAGAGTTCTGCCGTCTTTTCCCGCAGCACGACGCCGAGCTGATACCAGTGTCCAGCCTTTGGCTCAGTTTTCGCGGTCGCCCTCTGCCATCCGCCTTGCTGCACATAGAGGCGGAACTTGCCATCGCTATCCATCATGACACCCCACTGGCGTTCGCCTTTGCTGTAGCGGTTCTTGGCCTTGATCATGCGCTGCTCGCCAGACAGCAGAAACGGATTGCACCATACCGTGAAGGTGAAGCCTTGGGCACTAGCGTTGAGATGCGCAGAGTCCGCCAGCTCGATGACGGAGCGGCCATCCAGCTTCAACGCCTTGGCCGCCGCTCCGGCGACCGTTTCCGCTTGGCCGTGGATGTGCAAGCCGGCGGATTTGGAAGCTTCCAGCGGCCAGTGAAGGGCAGTCTCGGCCTGAACAGGTTCACAGGCCATGGTGAGAAGCAAGGGAACCAAGGTTAGCGGGATCGAAGGGTGTTTCATAGAATGGTGGGAGGAGGAGTTCGCTGCAGCGCGCATGGTTCGCTGTTGCGGTCATTTGCAGGAAATGCGTGCAGCAGGTTTCCACGACTCCAGGACTGAGGCATTTTTCAAAGCCGCTTTCGCTGCCGGGGAATCCTTGAGGTAGGCGTCCCAGAACGAACTGGTGGTTGCCTTGACGACAGCGGTAATTGCGTCGGCCCCGGTGCCTCCGAATGAAACATGATTGGCGCCGTCGATGAACACGAAGAACTTGTCGCCGGGAGGGCTGAGATCGAAAGGCTCTTTCTTCCATTCGGGTCCCTGTCCTCCGGCACCTTTGTCGAGGGAACCGGTGATGGTGAGCATCGGGATAGCCAAAGCCGACCAACTGGAAGGAGTGAGCCCCTGCTGGCCAGTCCCTTGGCCGGAGATGGGGAGGATGCAGCGAACTCGCGGGTCGTGAAAGCTGCGCAGTTTCTGGTCGCCGATGTCGGCGGTCACTCCGCCGACGAGCATGGCCGTGTAAGCTCCCAGCGAGTGGCCAGCGACGCCCACTCGGCTCGTGTCGATACGCCTCGTCAAAGCCGGCACTGCGGTCTCAATGTGCTCCACCGCGTCCAGAATAAACGTGAGGTCACGAACCCGATTTTCGGTCTTCAGTGTGGAGTGTTTCATGAGGGCCTGGAGACTGCCCGCCGGCAGTGGGTCGCCCTTGCCTTTGCTTTTGCCGGAACCGTCCCAATAGGAGGGGACGATGACCACGTATCCGTGCTCCGCCCAATGCTTGGCAATCGGGGAAAAGGCGGAGCGATCCGCCCCGAATCCGTGGGAGAAGACGATGAGGGGCAGCTTCTCGCCGGTCGTTGGGAAGTAGGCTCTACACTCCATGTTCCGATCGCGTTTGGCGTCGTGGAGCGTAAACTCCTCGACCGTGACTTGGGCGAGGGAAGTGGCCGCCCATCCGAGCGCGAGGAAGAGTTCGAGGACGAGTAATTTCATTTGGGTGTCGGGGAATCGTGTGACGGCGAAGTGCGAGCATCGGCTATTCAATCGGTTGCGGATTTCGAACGCGGCTGCCGCACGGTAGAAAATCCGCAAGCGTGTGCTTACGCAGGAACTTGTCGGCTTGCTCCCGAAGCGCGGCGATGTCCTCGTGCAACGGACATTGCGGGCCGTTACCGCACCAGTTCGGGCCGAAGGGGCAATTCAGGCTCTGATCCACACGTTCAAAGAGACTGACGATGGCGAGTAGTGTGATTTCACGAGGCGGTCTGGCGAGCACGAAACCGCCGCCGGGACCGGGTACGCTCGCGACGAGCGCCGCTTGCGACAACGTCGTCATCACTTTGCGAACTGCGGGATTGGTGAGGTTACGGAGACGAGCAATCTCGGTCGAGCCGAGGTAGGTTGGAGCCTTTCCGCCCGAATGTTCGGCCAGACAACTGAGCGCCGCGATGGCGGTTTGCGACATTTTTCCATAGGGAGTCATGGTTTACCTCCGCGGCCTTCCGCCGTCATTTGGCGAAGGTGCGCGATCGTCGAAGGAGCGGCTTCGCGTCAATCAACCGATCCAAAGCCGCCGCTTTAAGTTTGAAAGGAATCCTCGCGGATTTCGCCGGCAAACACGGCGGCGATTAGTTTGAGCAACACCGTGAGAATCAACAGTCCGAAGGCCCAGATTCCGGCGGTGATCTTCCATTCCAACAGACTTGGCGCGTACTCGACGATCTCATGCAGCGTCGAGGGAATAAAGCCGGGAATGATCAGCCCCATACCTTTCTCGATCCAGATCCCCACGATGCATAGCACGCAGGCCGCAGGGCGTATCCAGCCTCGCAGCAGCGAATCGGGGGAAAAAAACAGCGCCGTACCCACGACATTTAGGCCGATCGCCGACCAAATCCAGGGTACGAGTCCGTAATGACCGTGGGTGCCGAAAAACAGGTACTGAGCCGAGGCGGCGTGACTGCCGCCGGTATAGAAGAGCGTAAAGATTTCGCTGGCAAGCATCAGCAGGTTGATGGCCGCCGCAATACGGATGATTTGCACGAGGGTTCGGGCCGGTCGCGGGGACCAGTTCATGCGCGTCGTCAAACGAAGTACACGTAGGGCGAGCAAGATGAAGGCCGGGCCGCTGACGAAGGCCGACGCAAGAAATCGCGGCGCCAACAGCGCCGTGTTCCAAAATGGACGCCCGCCCATGCCGCAATAGAGAAATGCGGTGACCGTGTGAATACTGATGGCCCAGAGGATCGAAAGAAACACGAACGGTACGTACCACCGCGGGTTCGGTTTGCGCCTGAGATACTTCATATACAACAAATAGCCGACGATGTGAGCATTGATGACGAGGTAGCCGTTAAGCACGATCACGTCCCAGGTCAGCATGGAGATCGGCCAGTTGAACTTGCCGATCCCGGGAATCAAGTGCCAAAACCGATCCGGGCGGCCCAAATCCACGACGACGCTGAGCGTGCACATGACGATCGCGGC
>JAEUIN010000178.1 GCA_016793115.1 Planctomycetaceae bacterium | reverse complement strand
GTTTCAGTATTGGCGGCAGCGCACCGACCCACGACCGCGAAAGTCGGCTTACGTCGCTTTCACCGACGGCTACCACGGCGACACGCTGGGGGCCGTGAGCGTCGGCGGCGTCGAGCGATTTCATGCCATGTTCGCGCCGCTACTGTTTGAAACGTTGCGACTTCCGGCGCCGCAGACGTATCGCTTGCCGCCGGGCGTGACGAACGAGACGGCTTGCGACTTTTATCTGGCGCAGGCCGAAGAGTTGTTGCGGCGTGAACATGAGCGAATCGCCGCCGTGGTGATCGAGCCGCTCATTCAATGTGCGGCGGGAATCGTCACGCACCCGCCCGGCTATTTGCGCGGGCTGCGCGAACTGACCCGCCGTTACGATGTCCTGCTTATCGCCGACGAAGTCGCCGTCGGGTTCGGCCGGACCGGGCGGATGTTCGCCTGTGAGCAAGAGAACGTCTCTCCCGATTTGCTCTGCTTAGCGAAAGGTCTGACCGGAGGCTACTTGCCGCTCGCCGCGACGTTGGCGACCGAAGAAATCTTCGCCGCGTTCCTGGGGCCGTACGAGTCGTCGCGGCAGTTCTATCACGGTCATACCTATTGCGGGAACCCACTCGGCGCGGCCGTGGCGCTGGCATCGCTTGATGTCTTCGCCGAGGATCGTGTGCTCGAGCAACTGCCGGCCAAGATCGCGCGGATTGAAGAACACTTGGCCCGCATCGCCGCACATCCGCACGTCGGCAACATCCGCGGCCGGGGGCTCATTCGCGGCATCGAGCTGGTCCGCGACCGCGCGACGGGCGAACCCTTCGCCTGGGGTGAGCGTCGCGGGTATCGGGCCTGCGTCGAAGCGCGCCGCCACGGGGTGCTCATCCGTCCGTTGGGGAATACGCTCGTCATCTTCCCACCGTTGGCGATTTCCGCGGATGAAATCGATCGTCTCATGATTGCGATCGAGCGAAGCATCGACCCGGCCGTGACTTGACCATGCCGGCAGCGGCGCGACCACTACGACTTGCGCAGTTTAACGGTTCACGAAAAACAGATTGTTTTGTTCGTGACTTTCGCGAACGAAACGCTCTAGAATCCGAAGCGAGGGCCTTGCCGGCACGCGAAGCTATTGAACCTTGCTCGTCCGGCGGCCCACCGCGAACTTTTGCCCTTTCCGCCGCGTAAGAATTCCGGGACGTTTGGTTCTGAATTTGCTTCGCAACCAAGCCGCTTTAATTCGCTCGTCGACGAAACGCAGGTGATGGATATGCCGCGGAACGTTCGGGTACTGTTCGTCGGAGATTCGGTGACGGCCGGGTTCGGCCTCGGCGGCGGCTTGTCATATGTTTGCCTCGTCACCGAACGGCTGCGCGAACGCGGCGTGCAGGCGGAAGTACTTTGCAACGCGCTCGACGGCGCCGACAGTGGCTATTTGCTCCGCCGCTATCATCGCATGGTCACGGCGCACGACCCGGATTGGGTGGTGCTGAACATCGGGCTGAACGACGCTTTGCCTCCCGAAGGACGCGCGGCACGCGGCCCGGCCGAGTATGCGGCGAACATGTTGGAACTGATCGACCGGACGACGACGCTCGGCGCGCGACCGCTCTTGGTCGTGCCGAACCCCAGGTTTCCGCAACCGGCGGCCCTGCGATTGGCGGGTTAC
>JAEUIN010000087.1 GCA_016793115.1 Planctomycetaceae bacterium | reverse complement strand
AATGCTCTAAGAGCGCCGTCCAAAACGGAAACGTCCAAGAGCCGCTGCCGCTTGTTCGGCAGCGGCTCTTTTTTTCGAAAGAGTGTGAGGCGAGGAGGCGGCTGCGGCCGTTTGAGCAGGTTTCAGGACCGTAGCAGACGGCGGGGATAAACCCCGCCGCTCGCTATTCGTCGCTAGTCTTGTCTTCGGAATCCCGTTGGGATTCGACAACACAGCCGGGAGTCGCGGTAGGTCCGCGCACTCCGGGGCGGGCTCGGCATATGCGATGATGAGCGGGTTGAAAATTCTTTGTCGGCGGCGAATTCCTGGCTCGTTCAATAGAGCAGCGGTATCGTGGGAGGGAGGAAACGGAGGTGCAGTTTTCCGAACTACGTTAATCGAGTTCCGAATCAGGGCGGCTAGCGGCCGAACAAGATGCTGCACCCGACCGAAGCCGCGAATAGAATCGTGCCGACGTCAATCCAACCGCCGCCGCTTTGGTAGATGATCTTTTACGTTCGGCATTTGAAAGGAGCGACATGCAGACCACTCGATTAGTCCAGACTGCGTTTGCCGGATATCTGTTGAGTATCGCACCGTCGTTCTTGCATGACGCGAATGCCGCCGGAGCCGATGAGACCGTCGCGAAGAAGACGGTCGCCGAACAGACCGTTCTGCTTTCCATGCCCGAGCCGCCGGAAGGTTACACTGTTACCAAGCGACCGGTCGAAGCGGACGGGAAGCCGGTGGGATATCGAATCCTTGTGCTTCCGGAAGGTGCCGGAAGTAATGTCGTCATCACCGTGGAGACCTCGATCGATCGCTCCACCAAGGCTGCGCGGATCGCTGCGACAAAGGGCTACATCAATGGTTTGTTCGAGGCGTTAAGAGCGGGGGGCTTTAACCGAGTGAAAGACGCCATACCGGACCTCGAGCAAACGAACTTCGCCGAAACTTTGCAAGCGGACGCGACATTTGCGAACTCCGCCGGCGTGACGTTGCACACCCGTCAACTCATCTTCTTTACGAAGCATGGCTTCAGCATTCAAATCGCCTCAAAAGAAATGCAAGACGTCGAATCGCTGACTCAATGGGCGAAGCATGTCAGGCCGGCAGTTTCAGCCGCCGATTCATTGAAGCCTTGATCTCGTCCTGACTGGTGCTAAGCGAGCGAAGGCCGAACCACCCGCCGCGATCTCGGTCGTGCGGTCGGCCTTTTCAGGGGAGATGTTTCTCCGATGGATTTCACCATTCGTGCGGCGACGGAAGCGGATCTCGCGGCGATTCGCGAGATTTACAACTATTACGTCGAGCGTTCGACGTGCACGTTTCAGCTGGAGCCGGACACCGTCGAGTCGCGATCGGCGTGGTTTCGCAATCGATCGGCCGCGCATCCGGTGACGGTTGCGGAAGCGGCGGGGCAAGTCATCGGTTGGGCCTCGCTGTCGCCGTGGAATCTGCGGGGAGCCTACGCCCGCACGGTCGAAGCTTCCGTCTACATTCGCCATGATTCGCATCGTCGGGGCGCCGGCCGGGCCCTGTTGAGCGATCTCATCGAGCGGGCCAAGTTGCTGGGGCATCACACGATCGTCGGCGGCGCGTGCACCGAACAGACGGCCAGCTTGGCGCTGCAGGAGTCGCTGGGATTCCGATCGATCGGCGTCCTTCGAGAGGTCGGCTTCAAGTTCGACCGCTGGTTGGATGTGGCGTACTCCCAGTACCTGCTCGGCGAATCTCGCTGCTGAACATGGTACGATCGACGCGAGTCGATACGCCTACCCATGGTCGCGGCCGATGAATCGCTCGTTTCGCATTTGGTTTACCAACGTCACCGGCTGTGCCGCCGGCATGAGCGATATTTCGCTGTTCGTCGACGTCGTCGCCGAGTCGGAGGCGGAGGCGATGGAGAAGGCGATCGTCGAGGCTCGGGCCGTGAATGAGCGAACCGGCTTGCCGCCGCACGGGTTGAAGGTCGACGACGCCTATTTGCGGACCTTAGCGACTGCGGTGGCGCCGAGCTGTTGCGACGAAGCATCATGAATCCGCACATCACGCTACTGACGCTGACTGTGGCCGATTTGGAGCGGGCCGTCGCCTTCTATCGCGACGGGCTGGGATTTCCGACCGCGGGGATCGTCGGCACCGAGTTTGAGAACGGGGC
>JAEUIN010000072.1 GCA_016793115.1 Planctomycetaceae bacterium | reverse complement strand
GAACGGTGAAGTCGGATCGACGGCTGCGACGGCGATGCGCATGTTTGCCGCACGCTTGAGTAACCGAGCGACGAGCGCGTCGACAAGCGTCGACTTGCCGGCACCGGGAGCTCCGGTAATTCCCAAGACATAGCCCGGCCGCGGCAGTTCCCGCGCATTCAGCACGGCGAGCAATTCCCCGACGGCTTTCGTGCGGTCCGCGAGCGCCGTCATGAGTCGGCCGGCGGCGCGCGTACGCGCCGCTTCCGACGCGCCGCGGACGGCTGCGACTAGTTGGGCCACGTCGCGGCTCATGCTCGACGCCGCTCAAGCAAGAGTTCATTGACGCTCGTGACGATCTCGTCGGCCGGCGTCCCGGGCGTGAAGATCGCACGCACGCCGAGAGCCAGCAATCGTTCAATGTCCTCGGCGGGGATCACGCCTCCGCCGAACACGACGATATCCCCGGCCTCGCGCTCGCGCAGCAGTTCCAAAACTCGAGCGAACAGTTCGTTGTGCGCTCCCGACAGCAGGCTGAGGCCGATCGCATCGACGTCTTCCTGCACGGCGGCGGCGACGATTTGCTCCGGTGTGCGGCGAATCCCCGTGTAAATCACTTCATGCCCGGCGTCGCGGAGGATCTGGGCCACATATTTCGCCCCGCGGTCATGACCGTCGAGGCCCGGCTTGCCGATCAAGATGCGTCGGCGCGGGGGCACGGCCCCAGCCGGCTCGGCGAGGCCGGGAAGCCAGAACTCAGGCACCGAATTCAACGACGACGTGTTGGATTCGTTCATGATCCGATCTCCGCGAGTTGTTCGTGGTTCGCGCGTTCGACGACCGTGAGCGACGACGAAACCGCGTTGCGTCGCGTCTTAAAGTCGGCTTCCGCTTGTTCGATCGCTTTACGAAGTCGCGCGCCGAGCACGCGAACGTTCGGTTCCAAGACCATGCTGTCGTGATCCCCCGGCACGACCTGAACTTCGACGTCGGAGACGTGGCGCGACCAGCCGTTGTCGTGGTAGATGAAGCGCCGATCGGCGTTGATCATTCGGTCCGGACCGAAGACGTGCGTCGGTCGGAGCTGGGGTCGGAATAACCACAATTTGCCGTCATACTCGGGCGGCTGATAGATATCACAAGCGGCACGAAACGCTTGTTCGATCGTCGCCGAGCGAAACTGCGCTTCGGCCGCGGCCGGCTCGACGACGCCGAAGAGTCGCTTTCGCAACTGTTCCCACTCCCATTTCACGCGTCCCGCGACGAAATTCCAGACGTACCGGTGTTTCTCGCGCGCGAATCGTTGCCATTGGATTCGCAGGCGATCGCGCGTCGTCAGTTGTTCACTGCGCGGCAGCGGCGTGTCGAGCATGCCGAGAAACAGGACCTGTTCTCCGTCGCGGCGCAGTTGCCGAGCGATCTCATAGGCGGAAATGCCGCCGCCCGAGAAGCCGGCCACTAAGTACGGCCCCCGCGGCTGCACGGTGCGCATCTCTTTCAAATAGTCCGCCGCCGCTTCTTCAAACGTCGCATGCGGCTCGTGTTCTCCGTAAAGACCGCGGGCCTGCAAGCCGTAGCAGGGACGGTCGTTGCCGATGAGATGCGCCAAGTGGCGCAGATTGAGAATGTTGCCGAACATGCCGGCGACGATGAACAGCGGCGGTTTCTTGCCGCCGCCCCCTTCGTGCATCGGCACGAGATGAGTGTATCGTGCATGATGCTTCGCCGCGGCCGCTTCGGCGTCGGTCGGAGCGGTGGAGTCCACGTCGCCGATCTCGGCTCTCAAGAGATTGGCACAGCCTTCGATCGTCGGGGCGGCGAATAGTACGGAAATCGGCAGTTCCACTTGGAACATCTTCTTGATTTGCGCGAACACGCGAACGGCGATGAGAGAGTGCCCGCCGAGGTCGAAGAAGCTGTCGCGAACGCCGATGGTGGACACGCCGAGTAGTTCCTGCCAAATCCCAACCAGCGCTCGCTCCAGATTGTCGCGCGGTTCGACCAACTCGCCGTCGAGTTGCGGACGCGCGAACTTTGCTCCCGCTTCGACGGCCTTCGGAACGACCGTCTCCTCGGCCTGACGAATGAGTTGCTTCAAGTCGAGCGACGACACGATGAGCTGCGCGTCGCCGCTCCGGGAATTCAGCACGCGAATCAGCGCTTCGATCCCTTCCAGAGGCCGAATGCCGTTGCGCAAGTTAGCTCGGAGCGCCGCCTCCGCGGGCGACGGTGCGTCGTCGGCCTCGAACTCGACGTCGGCCCGAAGCGGCGGAGCCTTGGGCTGCGATCGGCCGAACGCGTCGGATTCTGTAAGGCGCTTGATCGTGAATTCTTCCACTTGCACCAGCACGTTGCCGTCGGCGTCGGCGATCGTCACGTCGAACGTCGCAAAGCCGGCGTCGACCGAGTTCTCCGTTCGACCGCGGACCCAACTCACGATCTGCGGCGTGAGCGGCGCAAGGAATGTCACCCGTTTGTACGACACCGGCACCCAGAGGTCTCGGCAGCCTTCGTAGCCGGCGATCAGGTCCATGGCGAAGCCGGTCGCCAAATCCATAAGCGCCGGATGGAGCGCGTAGCGGCTCAAGTCACCGTAGAACTGCTCCGACAACGACAATTCAGCAAAAGCTTCCGCACTGCCGTAGGCCGTGGAACGCAAAACGCTCCAGCGCGGCCCGAAGCGGAGATGGTCTTCCTGGCGGGTATGCAACGCCGTCCCCGCCTGGGCGTATCTCACAGTGCGGCAACGGCCGCGGAGAGCGGCCAAATCGAGTCGAGCCGGCGTCGTCCGCTCGCCGGCGACGAGCCGGGCCACGGCATGCGTCTGCGGCGCCGATGCGCGATCGCGAGCCGGCCGCCCCAGCACTTCCATCGTGTAACCGCTTTCTTCGCGCACCAGCGCCACGGTCACGTCGCGCGACGCGTCGTCGTCGATGGAAAGCGGACTTAAGAAGAATAAGTCGTGAATCTCGAACCAGCGCGACTCGTCCAATTCGGCGAGCGCCGCGCGGGCCAATTCCAAATACCCCGTACCCGGCAGCACGGCTTGTCCGGACGATGTCCGATGCTCGTCGTAAACCCAATGCGTCGCGACGCTGTGGCGACCGACGAGTTCGACGCGCCGGTCGTGCAGACCGCCGAGGCGATAATCGAACAAGGGATGCGCCGCCGGCACTTCCTCGAGCGATTCGCCGCGCGCGGCCGACTTCGACAAGGCTTGAGCCGCCATGCCGACTTCGTTCCAGATCCCCCAGTTCAGGGCGACCACCCGACGCCCGGCCCGATTGCGACTTTCTGCGAAGGCGTTGAGAAACGCGTTGGCCGCGACGTAATCGACCTGCCCGACCGGCGTCGTGACGGTGCTCGTCGACGAAAAGACGACGAAGAAGTCGAGCGGAACGTCGGCGAGCACTTCGTCGAGCACGAGGGCTCCATGAACCTTAGGAGCGAACACCGTTTCGGCTTCGGACTGGGTTTTGAGAGCGATGAGACCGTCGTTTAAGACTCCGGCGGCATGGATCACGCCGTGGCAAGCTCCAAAACGGCGCTTCGTCTCCGCGACGATTGCCCGCATCTCCTCGACGTCGGTGACGTCGGCTTCCGCGGCGAACACTTCCGCGCCGTACGACTCTAGCTCGCGCACCTGCCGAATTCGCCGGCTCACGGAGTTCGCGTCGCTGTGCGACTTGAGCCAAGCGTCCCACTGCTCGGCCGGCGGCAACGCCGAACGACCGACAAGCACGAGTTTCGCTTTCGCCGTGCGGGCCAAGTGATCCGCCGCAACCAAGCCGATACCGCCGAAGCCGCCGGTGATGAGGTAGACGCCATGCGGACGAATCTCGGAACACAGATCCGGCGAATTTGCGTTCGAGGCCTTCGCAGCGCTCCCGCCGGGGAGCCGGCGCCGGGCATAGCCGAGTTCATAACGTCGTTCGCCGCGCAACGCGATCCTTCGACATATCGCAGTCGGTTGTTCCAACTCCTGCAACAGTTGATCGGCGAGCATAAGAAGCGCGTCACTCCGTCGTCGTCGTTTGCCGACCCCGAGCTTTGCCGCAACCGGCAACGCGACGTCGATTACCACGCAATTCGTGCCGTCGAGTTCCCGCGGAATCACGCCGACCGGGCCGAGCACCGTGGCCTTCTCCGGGTAGAGAAGCAACTCACCGCGCGTTTTTTCCATCCCGTTGGTCACGACGGTCAAATGCAGCGGCCGCGGCCATTTTTCGGCCTCAACGGCTTGCGCTAGAAAGAGCAGGCTGTAAAATCCTTGCTCTTGCGTGCGATGAAAGAAGCTTGAGCCGGGCCGATGCGAAGTGTCCGAGGTCGTGAGCCAAAGGTGTACGATGCGCGAGGGAACTTTGCCCGTCGCCGTTAGATCGCGAACGAGGGCGTCGTAGCCGTCGCGGCCGTGTTCGGGCGATAGGACATACTCTTGAGCGCCGAGTTGTGCGTAGGCGTCGCCGGTTCGCACGGTCGCCACTTCATGTCCGGCCGCGCGAAGCTTTTCGACGACAGCCGAGCCGAGACCGGCATCGTCGAGGAACACCAGCCACACGGTCGGATCCGCCGCCACTTCGGACGACTCCAATTCACGCAGCCGCCAAACCGGGTGCGAAAACCAGTCGTCGACGTTTTCCAAACGCGATAGGGTCGCGGCCGCGCCGTGCCGTTCGCCGGCCGGCTTACCGGGCTCGATCCAGTAGGCTTGGCGTTGAAACGCGTAGGTCGGTAATCGAACCCGTCGCCGCTCTTCGCCGACCCATAAGCGACCTTCATCGAACTCCACGCCCGCCGACCAAAGCCGCCCGAGTGCGCTGATGAAGAAGGCGACGTCGGAGATTTCCTCTTTGGGATGGCGCAACGATGAAGCGACAAGCTGGTTCGGATTCAGCGCGCGATGCTGTCGCGCGAGCGACGACAACGTCTTGCCGGGACCTACTTCCAAGAGCACGCGGCCCGGAGTTTCCAGCAGCGTGCCTATCCCGTCGGCGAAACGAACCGTATTTCGCAGGTGCTCGACCCAATAGCGAGGGTCGGTCGCTTGCGCCTCGGTGAGCCATCGGCCGGACCGATTGGAGATCAGCGGCAACGTCGGCTTGTTGAGCCGAATCTTTCGTAGATACGCTTCGAAATCGGCGAGGATCGGCTCCAACAGGCGCGAATGAGCCGCGATGTTGATCGGCACGCGTTTCGCCTCAATACCGTCTTTGGCGAGCCGCATGAGCAGATCGTCGAGCGCGGCCGTCGGCCCGGACACGGTGCAGAACTCCGGCCCGTTCACGGTCGCCAAATCAAGGTGTTCGCCGAGCCAAGGCGCGATCGCCTCCGGGGCGAGCGGCACGCTGACCATGCCGCCCGGCGTGACGCGTTCGAACAACTTACCGCGGAGCGCCACCAGCCCGAGGCCGTCCTCAAAAGAGAAAACTCCGGCAAGCGCCGCGGCCGTGTTCTCACCGAGGCTATGACCGATTAGGGCCGCAGGTTTCACGCCCCACTCCGTCCAAAGCTGCGCGAGCGCATATTCGCAGAGATAGATCGCCGGGAGCTGAATCGAGGGGCGTTCCCAAGTACCGCGGAGTTCTTCGTCGCGCTCGGGCGGAGCAAACCATAGGCTCCGCAGGTCGACGTCGAGCTTTCCTTCCAGCCACGCAAATCCGCGGTCGATCCACTGCTTGAATACGGGCTCCGCTTCGTAGAGATCGCGCCCCATGCGCGGATACTGAGCTCCCCCGCCGGGAAACATGAACACCAACGAGGCCTTCGTGTCGCTCGCTTTCTGCGTGAACACGCGAGCGGCGTCGCCCGATTCGAGCAGAGCCGCGGCCTCGGCCCCGTCACGCGCGGCGACCACGCGACGCACGTCGAATTTCTTGCGGCCATGCAAGAGCGTGTAAGCGACGTCGGCCAGATTCTCGTGCGGATTCTCGCGCAGATGGCGGGCGAGGCGCTGCGACGCTTCCTCGAGCGCCGCGCGATTGCGGGCCGAAAGCGCCAACAATTGATACGGACGCCGGCTCGGAGTCGTCGGCTTGCGCGTCGGCGCTTCTTCGAGCACGACGTGAGCGTTGGTTCCGCCGACGCCCAAGGAGTTGACCGCCGCGCGACGCGGCGATTCGGCCGCAGGCCAATCTTGAAGCTTGTCGTTGACCTTGAACGGACTGCTCGCGAAGTCGATCGACGGATTCGGCGCTTCGTAATTCAAGCTCGGCGGCAATTGCCGGTTTTCAAGAGCGAGCGCCGCTTTGGCCAAGCCGACCACGCCCGCCGCGGTGTCTAAGTGGCCGATGTTCGTTTTCACCGAACCGACTGCGCAGTAGCCGGTGCGTTCGGTCGATTGTCGATACGCTTGCGTCAGCGCGGCGATCTCGATCGGATCGCCGATCGGCGTACCGGTGCCGTGGCATTCGACGTAGCCGACCGTATCGGCGGCGACGTCGGCCACGGCCAGCGCTTCGGCCATCGCCGCGGACTGACCGTCGACGCTCGGTGCGAAGTAGCCGATTTTGCTCGCACCGTCGTTGTTCACGGCCGAGCCCTTCACGACGGCGTAGATCGCGTCGCCGTCGCGCAGCGCGTCCTCCAAACGTCGCAACACGGCGACGCCCGCTCCGCTACCGAAGATCGTTCCTTTGGAGCGATGATCGAAGGCCCGGCAATGTCCGTCGGGGGAGAGTATTTCGTTTTTCTTATAGAGGTAGCCGTGACGGTGCGGAAGCTCGATGGTCACGCCGCCGGCGAGCGCCATATCGCACTCACCGCTCAGCAAGCTTTGGCAAGCCGTGTGAACGGCGACCAGCGAAGTCGAACAAGCCGTTTGGATGTTGACGCTCGGCCCGGTCAGGTTCAAGCAATAGGAGACGCGCGTCGCGAGAAAGTCTTTGTCGTTCCCCGTATGACGCAAAAGGAACATCCCGACCGACTGCACGAGCTCCGGGTTCGAGAGCAGGTTCTGCGTGAAATAGGCACCCATGCCGCAACCGGCGAAGACGCCGATGCGACCGTCGAACCGCTCCGGCGGATGACCGGCGCTTTCGAGAGCTTCCCAAGCGCACTCGAGAAAGTGGCGATGCTGCGGGTCCATAATCGCCGCTTCCTTCGGACTGAGACCAAAGAACTCGGCGTCGAACATTTCCAGATTATCGAGCACCACGCCGGACTTGACGTAGTTGGGGTTCTCCAGCGACTCGGCCGACACTCCCGCGGCGATCAGCTCATCGTTCGTGAACGTACGAACGGATTCGACGCCGTCGCGCAGATTGCGCCAAAACGCCGCGGGATTTTCGGCGCCCGGCACGTGCAGCGCCAGTCCGACGACTGCGATGTCGTTAGGTGCCACGTCGATTTCCGATTCTTGCCGATCTAATGCCAAACTCATGCGCTCGTTCGTCACAGTTTACAATTCCAAGATGTCGATCAAAGTTGAGGACGCGTCGCCGCTTCCTGCATTAGCGCCGCGCAGTCCGCCGGCGTTGCATCAATTCGCGTCGCTGCTTCGCGCGGTCGGCGCCGTCGTCGACGGCGTCGCTGCTCGCTCCGCCCCCCAAGTGCGCCGCCAACGTGCGAATCGTCGGGAACCGGAAGAGATCCGTCAGCGCGACGGGAACCGAGACGGCCTGCGATAGCTGGCGATGCATGCGGACGACCAGGAGCGAGTGGCCGCCGAGGTCGAAGAAGTTGTCGTCGACGCCGATCTGCTCTCGCCCCAGCAAATCTTGCCAAAGCGCCGCGATCTTCTGTTCGATCTCATTTTCCGGCGCGACGAACTCCGCAGTCGAAGCCGCCGGTGCAAGCTCCAGGGCCGGCAGCGCCTTACGATCGATTTTGCCGTTGGGCGTCAGCGGCAGTTCTCCGAGCGCGACGAAGTGCGACGGAACCATGTACTCCGGCAGTTTCGCCCGCACATGATCGCGCAAATCGGCGTCGGCCGGTACGGCTCCGTCGGCGACGAAGTACGCCACGAGACGCACGTCGCCCGGGGCAGGCTCACGCGGCATGACTACGCACTGTCGGACATGTGAATGATCCGTCAAACGAGTCTCGATCTCGCCGAGTTCGATGCGGTGGCCGCGAATCTTCACTTGGTGATCCGTCCGCCCCAGAAACTCGACCACGCCGTCGGCCCGATAGCGAACCAAGTCGCCGGTACGATACATCCGCGCCCCGACGGTCGCCGCGAACGGATCGGACACAAAACGTTCCGCCGTCAATTCCGCACGGTTCAAGTAGCCGCGCGTTACGCCGTCGCCTGCGATATACAGTTCCCCCGACACGCCGACCGGAACCGGCTTGCGGCGGCCGTCGAGAATGTAGAGTTGCGTGTTGGCCATCGGCCGGCCGATCGGGATCGGCCCGCTCGGAGCCTCGACAACATGGCTCGACGACCAGACGGTCGTTTCGGTCGGCCCGTACATATTGATGAGCTTGCCGCTCAGCAGCCCCGTTATATCGCGGGCCAAATCGACGGGCAGAGCCTCGCCGCCGATGCAGAATCGTTGCAAGCCGCGAACGGCTGCGCGTCCTTCCTCCGTCGAGAGCAACATCCGAGCGAGCGACGGCGTGCACTGGAAGTGCGTCGCTCGGCGACGTCGCAACAACGCCGCCAGCGAGTAGTCTTGCTCGTCATCGACGATCGTGACGTCGTCGGCGAACGGGTCGTCGCTTCCGGCGCGAACGTCGCTTCCCTGCGCCGCCGCGGCGGCGCCCAAATTGGCTTGCTCGCGCACCGCATTCAAATAAGGCAGGTGCTCGATCACGGTCTCCGTCGCGATGCCGAAGTCGATCAGGCAGGCGATATCGTCGACGCCGATTCCTTTCAGACGATCGACCATCTCCAGGCAACGCGTCGAGTCGCCGAAGAGGCCGCTCGTTTCGTAATAGCGCTCGAAGGCGAATTCAAGCAGGGCGTCGTTCTCCTCCGGCGTGAGCGAGGCGAAGTCGTCTCCTTTGTCGCCGCTCATCTCCGTTTTACGCTTGAAGGCGGGAAACGCCCACGCGAATTGTTTCAGCAACGAGAGCGACGTGCCGAGGTACGCCTTCAACGGGCCGCGCACCGTTGCGCGCACGTGTGCTTCGTCAGGACCGACGAACGTATGCAACATCAGCGACACGATGCCCGCATGGGGATCGTAGCCGGCTTCGGCGCGGGCCTGCCGATACGCGGCGATCTTCGGCGCCAACTCTTCGACCGATTGTCCAAGCAAGTGCGTGAGCACATGGGCGCCGATCCGCCCGGCTTGGATGTATGTTTCGAGGTTGCCGGCCGTCGTCACCCATACCGGCAATTCCTTTTGAATCGGACGCGGCAACGTCTGAACGGCGAGCGGCTTACCGGTCGCTCCCGCAAACTCGACCGTCTCGCCGCGCCAGAGCCGCTTGATGATCTCGGTGTCGCGGAACATCGCCGCTTTGGCGTCTTTGTAGTTCTCCGGCATCAACACGAAGTCGTTCGGCTGCCACCCGGCGGCGACGGAAACGCCCACACGACCGTTCGACAGGTTGTCGACGATCTGCCACTCTTCCGCGACGCGAATCGGATGATGCAGCGGCACGACGACGCTACCCGCGCGAATCTGTACGTGCTTCGTAATCGCCGCGATCGCGGCCCCGGTGACGGCCGGGTTGGGATAGAGTCCGCCGAACGAATGAAAATGGCGTTCCGGAGTCCAAACGGCGGAGAACTTATGCTCGTCGGCCCACTTCGCCCCTTCGAGCAGCAGACGATATTTGTTCGAGGCGTGCTCTTCCGAGTCGGCCGAGAAGTAGAACAGACTGAAGTCCATCGGCTGTGCGGCATGCTGCGCACGGCCGCCGCTCCGCGGCTGTGCCGCGATGCGCTCGCGGTCGCGATGTACGACCACTTCGAAGCCGCGCGTGAGCGTCCACAACAATTCGAGTACGTGGATGTCGAACGAGAGACTCGTGACCGCCGGCCACACGCCCGGAGGCGAAACGCCCGGCTTGTACCCCAGCACGGCATCCATGCCCACGAAGAAGTTGACCGCGTTGCGATGTTCGATCATCACTCCCTTCGGCTTGCCGGTCGAGCCCGAGGTGTAAATCACGTAGGCCAGATTATTCGCCGCCGACGACGAGGCGACGTCATGCGCATCGCAACGGCCGATCACCGGCCCGTCAGCGTCGAGATTGACGACCTGCGCGTGATTCCGCGGCAGGCGGTCTATTGTTTCGTTCTCCGTGATGATCACCGGCGCTTGGGCGTCGTCGATCATGAACGTAATTCGCTCGGCCGGATAGTTCGGGTCGAGCGGCAAATACGCGCCGCCGGCTTTGAGCACGGCGAGCATCGCCGTCACCAGATTCTCGCTGCGTTCCAAATGAATGCCGACCATCGCATCGGGGCCGACGCCGAGCGAGCGCAAATAAGCGGCTAAGCGATTCGCGCGGCGATTGAGCTGAGCATACGTGAGGCGACGATTTTCAAAGGTCACGGCGGCCGCATCGGGCGTGCGCGCCGCCTGCTCTTCGAAGAGTCGGTGGATCACGGCGTCGCGGCGATAGTCGACTGAAGTCGCGTTCCAATCGCGCAAGATCAACTGTCGCTCGGTCGGCGAAAGCAGTTCGATCTGCGCAAGCGGAGTTTGCGGATCGGCGGCGATGCCGGCGAGAAAGTTGGCGAATTGCAAGCGAATCGTGGAAAACGCCGCCGACGAGAGCGACGCAGAATCGTAGACCCAGCGAACGACGCCTTGCGCCGGCGAGACGACGACGCTGAGCGACGTACCGGCCGCAGGTACGTAAGACTCGACGTCGTCACGGCAATCGACGACGATCGGCAGATGTCGGCCGACGGCGATTTCGGGGCGTTCATGGAGTTCCGGGTAACGGCCGAGCGCGTCGTGAAAATATGTCTTGCGCTTTCGTACTTCGGCGAATCGGCGAGCGTTGTCGCGAATCGTCTCGGTGAGCGACTGCGAAGGATCGACGTCGAGACGCAACGGCACGAAGGCGGCGGTCCAGCCGGTCGTCAGCGGATCGCCCATGAGCGAATGAACGGCCGCATCGGCAAAGCCCACGTCGAACGATGTCTTCTCGCCGACTCGGGCCAGGTACGCCGCCAGAGCGCAAACGACGGCTTCGGCCGCGTCGCACTCTGCGAACTTCACCGCGAAGTCGGCCGGCAAGATCTGCCGAGCCGAGGAAAACACCGGAGTCGCAGCCGGAGCGTCGTCGCCGTGATACGGCACCGCGGCCGCGTCAAGGTGCGACAATCGCGACACCCAATACTCTTCGTGCTTTGCCAGGAGCTTTTGCAATTCGGTGAGCGCGAGCGATTCTTCGCTCGACGACGGATCGAATCGCGCGCCAACTTCCAGGCCGTGAGTCGCGACAAATTCGGCGACGCCGATTTCGCGTCCGCACGTCGTGCGAAAGCCCCGCAGCTCGAGCACGCCTGCACCGGTCGCGACGTGAATCGACCGCTCGTCAAGAGAGACGACGACGCCGGGCGGCGCGGATGTCCCCTCTGCGCCTGCAATCGCCGTATCGACCACGAACAATTTGCCGCCGAGACGCAGTTTTGCCGAACCGATGGGGTTACGATAGCGGCCGTGGTTCAACGCGCGTACGAGCGTCTGTAACTCGTCGGCCGGACGGTTCCAATCGAGTAGCCCTGCGGCGACCGGTCGATCGTGCTTGCCGAAATAGCGCCGCCGAGAGTGGTCCTGCGGGCGCGGCGTTAATCCGCCCGCCATGAGCAAGCCGACGAGCTCACCGAACGACTCGATGCCGGCTTGGAAGCACTTCGTATTAAGCGAAAGGGCGGTATCGTCGGCGGCGATATCGACCGGCTTCTGAACGAGCACGTCGCCGGCGTCGATCCCCGCGGTCATCCAATGCCAGGTGATGGCGTATTCCGCGGCCCGCTCCAGCAGAGCCCAGACGGGCGTATTCAACCCAGAATAGAACGGAAGCGGCCCGTCATGAAAATTGATCGCACCCTTGGTCGGCAGAGCGAGCACATCGGCGGGAATGATCGCTAAATGGGTTATGCTGAAGAGGTAATCGAACGGCTGCTCGGCGAGCGTCGCGCGATAGTCGCCGCCGGCATCGAGCGTTCGCAGACCGCGGCTATGAGCCCACTGCGCGACTTTCTTCGCGCCCGTGACGACGCCGAGAATCTCATGCCCCTGCTTGAGTAGCGTTTCGGCGCATTCGATGAGCAGCGTTTCCGAACCGATGAGAAAACAACGGAAGCGCTGTAGTTGCGGCAGCATGCGAGGCCTCTTCAATGTGGTGGTGGACGCGAATCTCGGCGTGCGCTGATTCGAACGCGCCGCGACCGCGATGAAACATTCCTGCACGCGCGACATAAAGCCGCGCCGACCGAAATGCGAACGATCGCCGAGCGCACGAACTCCGTTCGCCGCCTTGCGGATGTCCGCAAAATGGAATGCTCCATCGGGTATCTACTATTTTTTTCTCCGGTCGGCGAATCGCAGCTATGTTTCCTGTAGATCAAGTGAGCACCGCTGCGCTCCTACGGCACACCATGACACGCCCGCGATGAGGGCGGCGCCGAACGTAGCGGTCGTAACGACTCTCCGCGCCGACGACTTCGGAATTGAAAAATGAGCGACAGCCGACGACTCCTCGTGTTGCCGTCGCTCAAGGCGGTCGCCAAAGACGACGGCCGCGTCGTCGTCACGCAGAAGTTCGTCGACGGCATGACGGAATACGTCAAATCGTGGGACGGCCCGGTCCGGGCCGTACTTGAACCGGCCGACGCGACTTCGAATAATCTCGACAACGTCGCCGTCGTGCCCGCCGCCTTGCCGTTCGAACTTGAGGTCGTTTCATTTCGCGATCCGCGGATCAACGACCATTTGCGCGAGTCGGCCGTGGCGCTCGGCGGCACGGATCATCGACAGAACCACTTTGCGACGCTCTGCGCTAACCTCGGCACCCCGTACGTCGTCAACACCGAATACACGCTTCAGACGCGCTGCCAAATCGCGACGGCCGAAGAAAGCAACCCGCTGCGCCGTTGGCGACGCATCTGGTGGGAGCGTGGTCAAGAACGCGCCAATGTCACGAGCGTGCGACGGGCCGCCGGCGTGCAATGCAACGGAATGCCGACCTACGACGCGTATCGCACGCTCAATGCGGCGACTCTGCTCTACTTCGACACTCGCACGACCGCGGAGCTGCTCTCCGATGAGGAGCAGCTACAACTGCGCCTCGCCCAAATGCTGCAGGGAGCACCGTTGCGCCTGGCATTCTCGGGCCGGCTGATCGCCATGAAAGGGGCCGATCATTTGCCTCTATTCGCGGCCGAACTTCGCCGGCTGGGGATTCCGTTCACGCTGGCGATCTGCGGCGCCGGCGATCTGGAAGACGCGATGCGGATGGCGTTCTCGCGCTATGAACTCTGGGGCGAAGTGCAGTTTCGCGGCAACTTGGACTTCAAACATCGCCTCGTTCCGTTGCTACAAAACGAAATCGATCTGTTCGTGTGTCCGCACGTGCAGGGCGACCCGTCGTGCACCTATCTTGAGACGATGGCCTGCGGCGTGCCGATCGTCGGCTACGCCAACGAAGCCTGGCACGGATTGATGCAATTGTCCGGCGGCGGCCGCAGCGCTCCGCTGGAAGACTTCGCCTTGCTGGCCGCGGCCGTAGCCCGTTTGCATGCCGATCGCGAGCAACTGGCCAAACTCTCGCTCAAAGCGTGGGACTTCGCTCGCGACCACACGTTCGAGTCGACCTTCGCGCGCCGAGTGGAACACTTGCGGGAATGCGCCGGCTTGGTTGCGGCGCACTGCTAGCCTCCATTTCGCACGGTTGCGAGTAAGCGCGACGCGCTCAGCGACTTGCCGGCTGGGCAAGTCGGCCGGCCCGTATCGCTCCCCCTTGCACGACGGCGATGAACTTGTCGCGATCTTGCAGCAGGCGAATGTCGGCCGCGACGTCGCCGTCGACGACGAGCACGTCGGCTATTTTTCCCGCTTCGAGCGTGCCGAGTTCTTCGCCGCGGCCGAGGATTTCCGCGCCGGTCTTCGTCGCGCAGGTGAGCACTTCGAGCGGCGTAAACCCGACATATTCGACGAAGAAACTCAGCTCGCGGGCATAATCGCCGTGCGGGTTCCAAGCGAAGCCGTAGTCGCCCCCCATGCCGAGTCGTCCGCCGGCGCGGAGGATTCGTCGCACACTTTCCGCGCCTCCTTCCAGCGTTTCTTTGTGGCCGTCGATGACCTTTTGACTCATCTTGAACTCCGGCCCGCGCTCGACCGAAGCCCATTCAAAATACAGAGCCGGTACACAAGGCACGTCGCGCTTAAGCAGCAGTTCCAGCGCTTCGTCGTCCATGAAGGTGCCGTGCTCGATCGCATCGTAGCCGGCGCGTAGCGCGTTTTTAATGCCTTCCGTCGCGCGGCAGTGGCCAGTCACCTTAAGACCATGGTTATGGGCCGTCTGCACGACGGCGTACATCTCTTCAAACGTCATGCAGAGCGTGTGATGATCGTTCACCTCCGGGGCCGCCGCGTCACCGGTCGGATACGTCTTGATCCACTCGACGCCGTCTTTCACGAGTTTACGAACCGCGGCGCGGGCTTCGTCCGGGCCGTTGACGATGAGCACCAAACCTTCCATGCCGATCTTGCGAAAATCGGGGTTCCAATCCATTAGGCCGGCCGCACCGCAGATTTCGCGACCGCTGGCCGCCAAGCGGGGACCGACGGCGACGCCTTCCTCAATCGCTTTCTTGAGCCAAACGTCGATATTGAACAAGCTGCCGCCGCTGCGGGCCGACGTGTAGCCGCACTCGAGCGCCAGCTTCGCATTGCTCGCGGCCAACAGCGTCACGTATTCGACCGGATACTTAATGTCGAGGTCTTCGAGCGCGGCGACGTTGAAGTACGTCGGATGAAAGTGGGCTTCGACGAGGCCCGGCATGATCGTGCCGCCGCGGGCGTCGATCTGTCGTGCGTCGGGAGCGACTTGCGGCGCCGCGCGCGCCGGGCCCGCGTAGCGAATCTTTCCGTCTTCGACGACGAGCGCCGCATCGACGATCGGAGCGCCGCCTCGACCGTCGACGAGCTTGCCGTTGCGAACGACGGTCGTACCCGTTGTTGTTTTCATAGTGTGCGACCTTGGTTTTCCGACGGTCGGAGACAGGAAGCGTGCGGCTGGCTATTCGGCGGGATCGAGTGAATCGACGAAGCCCGTGACGAGGTTGGCGATTTCTTGCGTGCGATGCCAGTGCATCATATGGCCGACGCCCGGCATACGAATCAATGTGACGTCGTCGACCAATCGGCGAAACAGGGCGACATCGTCGTCGATGAGCATGCCGCCTTGGGTAAGGTCGGCTTGCAACAGCAGCACCGGGCAGCGGATGGCGGCGAACGTCCGTTCTTCGTCGTATCCTTCGAGCCAACGCCCGCCGACGAGCGGCTCAAGCACGCGCGGATCGAGACGGCGGAGCGAACTTGCCAATAAGCGCAGTGAAACGCCGTCGCGCACTTCGCGCATCCGCCGCAAGCCGGCGGTCGCGGGATCGTGAAAGGTGATCTCGCCGAGCCGGATCGCGAGTTCGCGGGTCGTGCCGGGTTCGGCAATCGCCTGTTGAACCTGAGCGAAGTAATCGTGGAAGTTCGAAGCGCCGATGTGGGCGCCGAGCGTGCGAAACGGCGGATCTTCCAAGACGCAGGCCCGCACCAACTCGGGGCATTGCGCCGCGGCCGCAGCGGCGACCATGGCGCCGAGCGAGTGGCCGTAGAGCACGACGGGATGCCGGATTTCCTCACGGAGCCAAGCCACGGCGTCGGCGACGAAATCGACGACGAGATAGCGCTCGGCTCGGCTTGAAGCGCCGTGGCCGCGTTGGTCGAGCTGCCGCAGTTCGTAGCGGGCGTGCAAGTGTGCCGTGAGCGGCGAGAAGATTTCGCCGGTTCGCAGCACGCCATGAAAGAAGGCGAGCGAGGCGGCAGGCGCGGCCGGGAGGGAGCGCGAATACGCCAGTTCCAAGCCGGAGGCGGTGAACTTGCGAATCGTGTAGGAGAGCGTCATGGGAATTGGGTTGAGAAAGCGGGCCGCAGGGCGTATGCTCCATCCTGCATGCAGGATGCAACATGCAATAAATAGACGCCCCGGTGTCCAGATCGTCAAGCGATCGTCGCCGAGATCGTTGCCGAAGTCAAAAGTCGGCGCGCCTTTCCGTTTGCTTTCAGCAACAAGGATCACGAGACCATGTCGACCATACTGACCGACGGAGGGCTGAAGCGAACCTCGCTGGCCGACGCCGCCTATGAGACGCTCCTGGAAGCGATTCTCCGCGGGCAACTCGCTGCGGGAGAAGAGTTGAGCGCCGTGGCACTCGCCGATCGATTCCAAGTGAGTCGCACCCCGGTCACCGAAGCCTTGCAGCGGCTCACGCACGACGGGCTCGTCGAACAAGTGCCGAATTGTCGGCCGCGGGTAGCCCGACTGGGTCGACGCGACGTCGTCGAAGTGTATGAAATGCGCGAACAACTCGAGGCCGCGGCCGCCGAACGCGCGGCGACGCGATTGCCGAAAGAAGCGCTCGCCGCATTGCGGCAAGAAATCGCGAAGCTGTCGAAGCCGAAGCGCGGAGTCGATTGGGCGGCCCGCGCGATCGAGTTCGATTTGAAATTCCACGACGCCGTCGCGGCGGCCGCCGACAATCGTCGCCTCCAAGACGACATCGCCCGCTATCGTCGCTTGGTTCGCTGCTTCTGTCGCTTGACGGGCAACGACGCCAATCTCGGGGCCGCGCTCGCCGAGCATGAGGAAATACTCGCGGCGCTCGAAGCCCGCCGACCGACCGCGGCCCGCAAGGCGATGGCAGGCCATATCCAGAATCGCCTAGCGGCGGTGCTCGACGAGCTTTACGCGACGGAAGCGGAGGTGACGCGATGAGGCGCATTTTGCGGCAAGCAACGATCCTTATGCTTACGGCATGGACGGCCGTTTGCCTCGCCGTGCAGGCCGAAGCCGCGGAACCGGCGACGTACGACGTGTTTCGTCGCGACAATCTCGTCGCTTGGTGCATCGTGCCGTTCGACGCAAAAAAACGCGGCCCGGAAGAGCGGGCGGCGATGCTCGAAAAGCTCGGGTTCAAGCACTTCGCTTACGACTACCGCGCCGAGCACGTGCCGACGTTCGAGGCCGAGATCGAAGCCGCGAAGCGACACGGCGTGAGCCTCGACGCGTGGTGGTTTCCGCGGGCCTTAAACGACGAAGCGAAACACATTCTCGCGCTCTGCAAAAAGCACGATGTTCATCCGCAACTCTGGATTACCGGCGGCGGAGAGCCGACGAAATCGCCGGAAGAACAGCGTCGGCGCGTCGCAGAAGAAGCGGCGCGCATTCGACCGCTGGCCGAAGCGGCCGCGGCTCAAGGCCTGAAAGTCGGGCTCTACAATCACGGCGGCTGGTTCGGCGAACCGGAGAATCAGCTGGCGATCATCGACGAGCTCAAACTTCCTAACGTCGGCATCGTCTACAATTTTCATCACGGACATGCTCATGTCGAACGACTCGCGGAAATCTTGCGAAAGACTTTGCCGCATTTGCTCTGCCTAAATCTCAACGGCATGAATCCGAACGGTGATCAACGCGGCCAAAAAATCCTGCAACTCGGCCAAGGGGAACTCGATCTCAAACTGCTGAAAGTCGTTCGCGAGAGCGGCTACCGCGGTCCGATCGGCATTCTTGGCCACACGCAAGACGACGCCGAAGCCCGCCTGCAAGACAACCTCGACGGGCTCGATTGGCAGCTGCCGCAACTCGACGGGAAGCCGGCCGGCCCGAAGCCGACGCCGCGCACGCCGGTTCCCGGTCCAAAAACCGCGGCGACCGCGACTTCGGCGGCTCAAACCGGCTACTCGATCGCCGGCCGGACGGAGTATCAAGCGACGCCGCTCACCATCGAACTCCGTGCGACGCTCCGCTCGAAGTCGCATTACAACATCCTCGCGGCCTGCAACGAAAAACGCTCGCCGCTGCACTGGGAAGTGTTCACGTTTCCGCAGACCGGTGCGGCGGCCGTCTACTTGCCGGGGCGCAAACCGGATCATGTACGAAGCCAAGTCGACGTTTGCGACGGTAAGCCGCACGAAATCCTCGTGACTTACGCTGCGGATCGAGTGCGGCTGTTCGTCGACGGCCGGGCGGCGGGCGAGGAAATGATCGCGACGACGAAATCCTCGGCCGCGACGGACTCGCCGGGCCAGTTGGCCGTCGGCCGCCTTGTCGAAGGTACGATCGGCTGCGACGGAGTCGTCGATGTGTTGCGGTTGAGTCGCGGCGATTCGAACGCGCCGCCGCGGCCGCCGATCGAACGAGCGATCGACAAGCTTACGCTCGGTCTCTGGCAATTCGGCAAGAGCGACGCGGCGGAAGTCGCCGATCTCTCCCACTTCAAGAACACGGCGAAGCGCGCGGTAACGCCGGCGGCTGCGACGCCGAAGTCGCCGATCCCGCCGCCGGGCGTGCATCTCAAGTCGGTCGATCCCGGTTTAAAGGTCATACTCCTCGACCGCTCACCGGATCAGGTTTACATGGGCGTGAAGGTCGACCGCGACGGGCATGTGTTCGTCGGTGGGCGCGAAGGCGTGTTCGTCTTCGAAGCCCGCCCCGACGGCGGCTTCGCACCCCGCCGGGAAATCCTGCGGTTTCCGCAAGACTCGATCATCATTGGGCTGGAGTTTCTCGACGACGATCTCTTCGTGCTGACGTCGAACGCGCTGTATCGGGTGCCGCAGGGGCGCGTGCGTCGCGTCGGCTTGAAGCCGAATCGAGTCCTCTGGGGCCTGCCGCTCGACCTGCATGTGAGCTTCCATTGCTTAGTGTGGGGCAAGTTCGGCGATCTTTACATCACGCACGGCGATCCATGGCTGGGTTACGGGGATTGGAATCGACCCGACCATTGGGGACATTGGGTGCTCTATAGCAAGGGATCGGGCAAAGGCTCGCCCGGTGAGCCGGGAGCGCCGGCGATCGGCGATTCTTCCGCGCCGCGGCTCTCCAAGGTCGGCTCGGAATGGCGGGAAACGCCGTACACGGGGCAGGGCGCCGTCCTCCGGTTCCACGTCGCGACGGGCCAAGTCGACGTCGTCGCCACCGGATTGCGCGGGCCGGTCGGGCTGGCGTTCGATCGCGATTGGAATCTGTTCACCAACGACAACGACCACGAAGGCAGGGCCGATCTCTACGCGCCGGCCAAGCTTCTGCATGTCGCCTACGAAGGAATCGACTTCGGCTGGCCGCGCGGATGGATGGCGTCGAAAAGCCCCGATCGGCTCGACCTGAACGAGCCGGTGTGCGACCTCGGCCGCGGCGTGCCGTGCGATCTCACGTTTTACGGCGCGGCGCCGCAACTGCCGTCGCTTGCAGATCGGTTGTTGATGTGCCGCTGGGATCGACACGCCGTGACCGCGTATCGCCCGCAACTAAATAACGATCGTCAGTTCCGCGCCGTCGAAGAAACGGTTCTGACCGGCGACGAAAACTGCCGGCCGGTCGGCGTCGCCGTCGGCTCGCGCGGCGAGTTGTTCGTCACGGCGTTGTACATGTCCGGCAACATGGCGGCGCCTTACTGTGCGAGCGATCTCTATGTCGTGCGGCCGACCGACGGACGCATGGGCGCAAAGGGAGCCCGCGAAACGAACCGGGCCGATACCGAGGGCGAACTCGCATTTAAGTCTTATGATTTGTTCGACGACTTAGAAGCTGCGAACTACTCGCCCACCGCGGATGAGGGCGCAAAACGACGGCAAGTCGTGCAAATCGGCGAGCGGCTGACGCGGCCCGCGGTCGACGACGTGCCTCCGCCGGAGCTTTCGCTCTTCTATCAAAAGGAGAGTTCGTTCTTCAAACGAAAGCAACAGTTCTGGGGCTCCGACGACGAGGTCGACTTGGCCGATTTGGCCCGCGTCGGCAGCTACACGATGGCGCAGCGCTGGGCCGCGGCGCCTCACACCAAAGAACAAGAGAAGCTCTTTGCCGTGCTCGTCGCGATGCTCGCCGACCCGACCGACTCCGTGCGCCTGCAGGCCGCATTCTATCTGTCGCTGCTGAACGACTCTCGGAGCGAGCCGTTGGTCGCCCAAACCCGTCGTGAAATTCAACTGAAGCGGCTCGCCGCAGGGCCGCAATCCGTCGTCCGGCAGGCGTGGATCGCCGGTCCGTTCGACGACGGCGGCGAAGGCTTCAATCGGAAGCACATTCCGGAACACGCGACTCTCGACCTGACGGCGAGCTACGGCACGGGCGCCGCGGCGCGGACTTGGCAGGAAGCGAAATCCGACGGCGACGGACTCCGCTTGACTTCGACGACCACGATTGCGGCGAGCCCGGCGAGTTGGTACGTCACGTTTCGAGCCGCCTGTTCGGCCCGACAACAGGCGCTGCTCTCGGTCGCTCATGCCGGACCGGCCGAACTCTATGTGAACAGCCAACTCGCGGCGGACAAACTTCCGGATGCCGCATCGTGGGTGGTCGACATACAACCCGGCGGAAACGAAATCCTACTGCGCGTTCAAGCCTTGCCCGATGCCAAGCTTCGCATACGGTTACAGGCGGCGACCGCGATCGAGCTGTCGCTGCCGGAAAAGCTCGGCTCGGCCGAATTGGCCGCCCGGTTGCGCGAAGCGGCGACCTCCGGCGGCGCGCAGCCGATCGGCGAGGAATTTCTTGCGCCGAACTGGACGGTTGAGGCCGCGCACGGCAATGCGGGCGAGGGGCGGCGACTGTTCGGCACGCTCGGGTGCGCGAAGTGCCATGCGATCGTGCCCGACCAGAAGTCGGCCGGCGCTCCGAGTTTGTTCGAGGCCAAGCGACGATTTCAGGTTCCACACTTGGTCGAATCGATCCTGCTGCCGAGTCGGCAAGTCGCCGAGCCGTTTCGCGCTCAACAGTTCACGACCGACGACGGACTCACGCTCACCGGGCTCGTGACGGCGGAAACGGCCGACGAACTCGAACTCCTGCTGCCCGACGCGTCGCGCCGCAAGCTGAAGCGCACTCAAATTGACGAGCGAACGACGACGACGCTCTCTCCCATGCCGCAGGGCTTGGTCAAGACGCCCGACGAGTTGCGACACTTGCTGGCTTACTTGCTGAGCGATCGGCCGACGCCGCCCTAGAACGACGACGGCCTTGCTACAGCGCGACGCCCAGCTTTTGAGCTCGTTTGCGAATCGCGAACTGAAAGTAGATGAACGGGTATTGGTTGCTCTGGCGGCGCGCGTAGTCGAACGTTTCGTTGACGACTTGCTGCGGGAGTTGTCCGTTCTCCACCTTGGTGACCACGCTGGAGATGAACGTGAAGTCGGTGGGGCGGCGGGCCTTGAGACCTTTTTCAAGCTCTTGCTTGTAGGTGAGCCCGCTGATGCCGCTGCCCAGGACGGGCGGCGCGGCCTGCGATGTCCGACCGGCATGAAAGAGGAAACCGCCGGCCAGGAGCGCGGCGCACCGCGTCAGCAGCGTGCGACGATTCATAACGACATCGACCGCGCTCAGGCGGCCGCCTCGCAAGATATGAGCAGAGGAGAGGGGGCCATCTTGTACCGCAGCCGTGCGCCGCGGCACAAGACGTCTCCTCCCGTTCGCCGTCGCGAGCATGCCGGCGCCATCAATGGCAGTGCGTCTTGCCTCGCTTTTCGAGGTATTGCTGGTGGTACTCTTCCGCCGGATAGAACTGCGTGAACGGTGCGACCTGGGTCACGATCGGCCGATCGCCCCATTTACCGCTCTCGCCGAGTTGCCGCTTGGCCTCCTCGGCCACGGTCTTTTGGGCGTCGCCGTGATAAAAGACGACCGAGCGGTACTGCGAGCCGACGTCGGGCCCTTGGCGATTCAGCGTCGTCGGGTTGTGGTTCGCGAAGAAGATGTCGACCAGCTTGCGATACGAAATCTCCTCCGGATCGAACTCCAGATGCACCACTTCGGCGTGGTTCGTATTCGTGTAGCAGACGTCTTCATAGGTCGGGTTTTCGGTTCGCCCGCCGGCAAAGCCGACCCTGGTGCTCAGTACGCCCGGCGTCGCCCGAAACGTCGCCTCGACGCCCCAAAAACAGCCGGCTCCAAATGTGGCCTGTTCCACTTTGCCGCTCTTCGAGTCGGCGATTTTGGCTTGAATCATACGCGGCTCCTGGAAGTTGCCCGAAACGGAAGCGACGCAATCGTCGACCGCAGGCACTGCGGGAAGATACGACAGCGCGGCCCACAACGCGGCCGACATGGCGCCCAGCGCCAGCACGATCGCGGCCGCAATTCGCAGTATCATCAATGAACCCCCGGCGTTGCGGAAAGTCGACGCAGCGAAACGCTCACAGCGTTCGATGCCGGCAAACCGCCGCGGGTGACGCGCCGCGGTTTGCCGCCGCCGAGATTATAGCCGGCCGGGGCCGATCGACGGGAGCGCGATTAGAAATCGCCGCCCCACTCCTTCAGCCGGCGTTGCAGCGTGCGGACCGAGATTCCCAGGGCCTCGGCCGCCTTGGTGCGATTCCCCTCCATGCGCTTGAGCGTCTGTAGGATAACCGATTTTTCCAACCGCGAGAGTTGGAGATCGTCGGCGGCCGACGACTCGTCGCTCGCCACCTGCCCGGCTTCTCCGGCGACGCTCGCCAAATTCGGCGGCAGGTCTTCCAGCGTCAGTTCGTTCGAGCGCGAGAGCACGATCATGCTTTCCAAGCTGTTGCGCAGCTCGCGGATGTTCCCCGGCCAATCGTAGCTGATGAGGAAGCCCTTCAGATCGGAGTGGAACGTCGGGGTCGGCTTGCCGAGCGGCTTCGCGATGCCGCGGGCAAAGTGCTCGATCAACAGCGGAATATCTTCGCGACGTTCGCGAAGCGGCGGAATCTCGATCGTGACGACGTTCAGCCGGTAGTAGAGATCTTCGCGGAAGCGGCCTTCACGAACCATCTCGCGCACGTTGCGACTCGTCGCGGCGACGAGCCGCACGTTGACCGCACGGTCGTCGTTGCCGCCGACGCGCTGAATCACCCGCGTTTCCAAGGCGCGCAACAACTTCGCTTGCAGCGACAAGGGGAAGTCGCCGACTTCGTCGATGAAGAGCGTGCCGCCGTCGGCGATTTCGAAGCGCCCCGGCCGATCGGCTCCCGCGCCGGTGAAGGCTCCTTTCACGTGGCCGAACAGTTCGCTCTCGACGAGCGACTCCGGCACGGCCGCCATGTTGACGACCACGAGCGGCTTGTTCGCCCGCGAGCTATGCGCGTGCACGGCCTCGGCCGCGAGTTCCTTCCCGGTACCCGATTCGCCCAAGAGCAACACGGTGCTATCCGAAGGTGCGACACGCCGAATCTGATCGCGCACGCGGCGAATCGGCGCGCTCACGCCGACCATCCGCTCGACATCGAACCGCACGTCGACGCCGGCGGGGCCCGCGGCCGACGCCGTCGGCGCTCCGACCGTGGCCGGAGCTTCCCAACATTTGTTGACGAGTTCCAACAGTCGCGTGGGATCGATCGGCTTGGTGAGGAAATCGCACGCGCCGAGTTTCATCGCCGTCACCGCCGATTCGACGTCGCCGTAGGCGGTCACGATAATGAACGGCGTCTCCGGTCGACGACTCGTCCAGGCGCGTAGCAGATCGATGCCGCTCCGTACGCCCATCTTCAAGTCGCTGATGACGAGCGAGACCGGCTGATCGAGCAGCGTGAGCGCGTGCTCGGGGTTGCGTGCCGTGAGCACTTGATAATCTTCGAGGCGCAGCACCCGGGCCAGCGCTTCCCGCTCGGCCGGGCCGTCTTCCACGACAAGAATCAGCGGCCGACGTCCGGCGGCTTTGGCTTCCGAGGCGGCGATGTTGTGCGGCATATTAGATAATACTCGGCTCATACGAGTCTCCTAAACTTCCAGGGGCGTATTGTGCGGTTCTGAATGGGGTGCGGCGGGCGGCGGCGACGGCGCGCTCGCAGCCGGAACGGCGGCGTCTTCTCCGAAACTCTCCGCGGTTCCGCACTCCACAACGGCAGTCGCCGCGGACGGCAGACGAACGGTGAATTCCGCGCCGCCTCGAATGGCGTCGCGATAGGTGATCGATCCGCCCGAAGATTCGACGTAGCGCTTGACGAGCGTCAGCCCCAGCCCCGTGCCGATCTCCTTGGTCGAGAAGAACGGATCGAAGATCCGGTTCTGACGATCGAGCGGCACGCCGGGACCTTCGTCGGCCACGACCAACTCCACCTCGTCGCCTGCCGAGGCACAGCGCACCTCGATGCGGCCGTCGATCCCGACGGCCTCCATGGCATTTTTGATCAGGTTCAACGCGATCTGCCGGATCTGCCCGCGATCGGCGCGCACCAACAACTTCTCATGGCCGAACACCGTCGTGATGCGCATCCGCTCGCGCTCCAAGAGCGGGCTCAAGAAATTGACGACCGAGCGAACTTCCGACGCGAGATCGACCGTCTCCTGCGAGCTCAGCGCCGGTCGCGCATATTCCAACATCGTACGCAGCAGTCCGTCGACGCGCTCCATTTCGCGAATCGTTTCGTCCATCACCGATTCGGTGTGGTCGTCGAAACGCCCCTGCGAAGTCAACTTCTTGATGACGTGCAAATTCAGGCGAATCGCATTCATCGGGTTGCGCACCTCGTGGGCGATGCCGCCGGCCAGCGCGCCGAGATCGGCCAGCCGCTGCACATGTCCCATCGCAACCACTCCTTGCAAGCTGGACAAACGGCGGGCCACGTGCAGCAGTGATACGCCCGCCAGAATCGTCACGACGGAGATGATGACGAAGGCGACGCCCCAGCGCAACGTCGTGGCGCGGCGTTTCAAGCTCAGTTGTTCATCGAACCAGCTTTGCTTGAAGCCGGAGTGATAAGTGCCGATCTCCTTAGAATCTCTTAAGACCGGAATCATCACGTCAAGCGCCCGCGAGCCGTCGCCGGTCAGTCGCGAATCGGACGTTTCCACGACGTCTTCGCCGGCTTCGGGAACCGAGCGCGTCGCCCAATTTCCATCGAGCCGGCCGCCGACGAGTTCGGGGCGATAGTGAACGAGGATCTTGCCGTGCTTATCCGTCAAGGCGGCGTAGGAACGGGAAGGATCTTCCGGAATGTGGCGCTGCCACTGTTCGTTGAGAAACCGATTGACTTCAGGCGAGTCGAGCCCAATGACCTTCCCTTCGTTCTTCTCTTCGAAGCTCATCAGGTCTTGCAACCGAATGACGCTTCGCACGGCGTGCGAACGAAGACGATTCACTTCTGCGCGGAGCAAGCTGGCCCGCGCCTCTTCGAAATCGACCGATGCGCCCCAGGCGGCGATGCTAAGAATAACGAGGAGCGCCAAGCCGAACGACAGATAGGCGGCGATCATCCACGGGTATTTAGCCCGTGCGGCTTCGACTTCCGGCGCGACTGTCGAGCGAAACAACGGAGTCATGAAATCTGCCCCGGCCGTCGGAGAGATGTCCGCCGAGCGGCGGAGAGGCGAAGAATTCCGCCTTACGACATTGTGTTCACCTGCCTGAGCACAGGCAACCCGAGCCGCGGAAAAGTCGGCGAAACGGAGCTACCGGAGGGGCGACAAACTGACGGAGCCGTTGATGTCTTGTAACGATTAGGCCGTCTGCAAGCGGCGCGCGCGGCGTGCTTTCTCCGGCTGAGCCGTCGAGGCCTCGGCGACGTCGCGATCGGATACGCCGGCGGCCGGATGCCAATTGAGCGGCGAACGCGCGCGGCCCGCGGCGAGTTGCGCGAGCGCGAGCAGATCGACGAACGACACGGCGAGCGGCAGCACGGCGACGCGCACGTCGCGCGAGCGCACGAACTGTGCGAGCTTCGTCGGGGTAAGGAGCTTTTCCATCCGCGCTCGCAAATTCAGCGCTGCGCCGACGTAGCGCCGATTCCCTTCGGGATCGAGCACCAGAAACAAGCCCGGCTCCGTCGGGAATTGCTTCCACCAACGCGCTCGCGCGGCCGACACCGGAGTGCCGAACGCCAGTTCGGTGCGACGTAGTTCTTGGCCGCGGTCGCGCAGTTGCTTGGCCTCCTTGCGCAGCTTCATCGCCGTCCAGCGATAGGCGAAGAGTTGCTTGGAGCCGCCGAGCCGCGTCGCCGCCTTGTCAAACGTCGCGGCGAGGGCGGGATCGCAAAACACTTCGTCGAGCCCGATGTCGGCGCGCTCGCTTAAGACTGCGGCGGCCGCGATCTCGGCTGCGGCAAGAAACGATTCGCAGTCCTCCCAGCTCATTTCCGTGCGCTGCGTCGTCGGCACGGCCGCGAGTTTGCCCGCTTTGCGAAGTTTCAGCAGCGCATGGTTCCACGCCTTGGCGTCGCCCGGGATTTCCAGCAACCGGCAATGCTCGACAAACGCCGCTTGCAGCTTCGGGTCGGTGATCAATCGGTCGGGCGAGTACCCGCCGCAGGAGCGACGAAACGCCTCGACTAGCGTCGCTTGCGGATCGGCGCTCTTGGCCTCGACAATCGTCAGCGCGGCGTTCTTCGGCTCGGCCTGCTCGCCGGCTACGACTTCCGCCGCGACGTCCGTCCGCGCGCCTTCGTCCGACTGCGGCGGCGCGGCGGTCGCTAGGGCTTCCCCCTCCGAACGGTCCGCATCGCTTGCCGGCGGCATCTCTTGCTGCGCCGGCTGGGGCGCTCCGGCGACCGGCGGACGGGCTCGCTTGCCGCGCTCGCCGGGCGTGGCCGGCGCGCTACGGGTGGGATCGGCCGAGCCGACGAGCGGCGCGCCGACCTCGGCCGCCGCCGCGCGCTCGCCGCCGCGCGCGGCGTAGTCTTCCGAAAGCTCGAAGCCCAAGAATTGACGACCGAGCTTCTTGGCCGTCACCAAGGTCGTCGCACTCCCCGAGAACGGATCGAGCACGACGTCGCCCTCGTGCGAGCAGCAGCGAATGATCCGCCCGAGCAATTGCTCGGGCATCTGACAGCCGTGAAAGCCGGCCCGCTCTTTGAACGTGCCGGCGACGCGTGGGAAATACCAAGTGTCTTCTTCGGCCGTGAAGCAGTCGGCCATGTCTTGCGGGCGCAGAATCCACGTGTCGTCGGGAAGCCGGCCGTGCGGGTTCGCGCGGGCGTCGTTGTACACGAGCTGTCGCGCCGACGGGATGCGATTCTCCGCGGCCTCGCCCCGGAACGTGAAGTTGTTCGGGTCTTTCACGAAGTAGAACAAGTGGGCGTGCGAGCGGGTGAACTTGTTCACGCAGTTGACGCCGAACGTGTAGTACCAGACGACCCAACTGCGGCACGTGAAGCCGATGTCTTGGCTCGCGAGTTTGAGTTCGGCGGCGTACTCATCGCCGATCGCCAGCCAAAACGTGCCGTTCGGCTTGAGCGCGCGATACACGGCGGCGATCCACTCGCGCGACCAATCGATGTAGTGCTGATGTTCGCGGCGATCGTCGTACACGTCGTACTTGTAGCCGATGTTGAACGGCGGGTCCGCGAACGCGAGATCGACGCATCCTTCGGGGAGCGAGTTCATACCGGCGACGCAGTCGCCTTGATGGATGCGGTTCAAGAAATCGGTCATAAGTGAAAGTCGTTGGGCGCCGGTCGTTCGACGTTCGGCGCTGGTGGTCGAGGGACTTGAATCGGTGCGCATCGATTCGAGCGATTGATGCGCACCTCTTTTGTCTTACTTAAATCCGCGCATCTATCGCCGAAATCGATGCGCGGCTTGCGCAACAAAACAGTCGTGTGCTCGCTTCCGTTCTTCGCACCGTTAACGGTGCCGTCGCTTCCTTCGCGACGCCGCCGACCGAGAATCTCGCACCGCCACGTTAGAACTCGCGAGCCGCGTTATCAAGGGCCGGTTCTCGGCCGGCGGATTTCTCGCGATTTCGCCTGTCTTGCGGGCCTTGATTTTGACCGCGTGAGCGGATTCGCGCAAGGCCCCTAAATCGCGCTCAGCGCATGCCCGAGCGACGTGGAACTCGTACGACAAACCGCCCCCCACGGCGCCGGACTCCTAGCTTCCGCGTCGGCGGCAAGTTACGTTTGCCGTTTCGCCCGCTCGTTCGCTCCCGCCTCAATCGCCTTCTGAGTTTGCACCGGAGATCGCCCGCCATGCGCGTCGTCGCCGCCCGCTTCTGTTGTTTTATCTCGTTAGCCATGTTCGCGCTAGCGCCCGTGCGCGGCGACGGCCCGGCCGATAATCATCCCAATTCGGTGCGTCGGATTCCCAAGCTCGGCGTCGAACTGCCGGCCGAGCGCAAGGCGGAGTTGGAGGCGTCGCTCAAGGAACTCGACGATCTGATCGCGCCGCTGGCGAAGAGCAAAGATGCCAAAGTGCAGGAGCTGTTGCCCGACGTTCGTATCTACGGCGAAGCGGTGCGCACGGCGCTCGCTTATCAAGAATTTTTCGACATCAAAGAAACCGGTGCGGCGCTCGAACTCCTGGCCGAAGGGAAACAGCGGGCCAAAGAGCTCGCCGCAGGCCGATCGCCCTGGACGACGCAAACCGGACTGGTCGTGCGCGGCTACGTCTCCAAGATCGACGGCTCCGTGCAGCCGTACGGGCTCGTCGTTCCAGAAAGCTATACGTCGGGCCCACACCGCTGGCGGCTCGACTTTTGGTTTCACGGCCGCGGTGAAACGCTGAGCGAAGTGAACTTCCTGCAGCAGCGACGGAAGCAGATCGGCATCTTCGCGCCGGAAGACACGATCGTGCTGCATCCCTACGGCCGCTATTCGAACGCCAACAAGTTCGCCGGCGAGACCGACGTGTTCGAAGCGCTCGCGAGCGTGCAGCGGCGCTACAAGATCGACGACGACCGAATTAGCGTGCGCGGCTTTTCCATGGGAGGCGCGTCGACTTGGCACTTGGCCGTGCATCACCCGACGCTGTGGGCCGCCGCCAATCCCGGAGCAGGCTTCAGCGAGACGCCCGACTTCCTCAAGAAGTTCCAAAACGAAGAACTCAACCCGACGTGGTACGAGCGGAAACTGTGGCATCTTTACGACTGCACGGATTGGGCCGGCAATCTACAGCACTGCCCGACGGTAGCCTACTCGGGAGAAATCGACCGACAGAAACAGGCGGCCGATATCATGGCTGAAGCGCTCAAGCGTTACGATATCGAACTTACGCATATCATCGGGCCCAAGACCGCGCATTCGTACGAACCTAAAGCGCGCGATAAGGTCGATCGACGCATGACGGACATCGTCGAATTGGGACGTTCGCAACGCGGTTGGCCGGGGCCATTCACGACTTACACGCTCAGATACAATCGCTGCGATCACCTCACGATTGACGCGCTCGAACGCCACTGGGAGCCGGCAAGGATCGACGACACGGGCGTGGATCATTTTTGGACGTCGAACGTCGCCGCGTTCACGCTCGAATATCCGCCCGGAACGACTCCCGATCTCAAGCTGCTCAAAGGCGAAGCCGTGTTCTTCGTCGACGAGCAGGAAGTCGCAACAGTGCGACATCAGACAGATCGGAGCTTCCGCGTCCAGTTCCACAAAGAAGGCAAGACCTGGAAAGTCGGCCCCGCTCCCGTCGAAGGCCTCGTCAAGCGTCATGGCCTGCAAGGCCCGATCGACGACGCCTTCATGGACTCGTTCATCTTCGTGAAGCCGAGCGGCAAATGTCGCAACGAACTTGTCGACGCCTGGAGCAAGGCCGAACTGGAGCGGGCCGTCGAACATTGGCGGCGGCACTTCCGCGGGCAGGCGCGCGTGAAGCTCGATAAAGACATCACAGAAGCCGACATCGCCGGCGCGAACCTCGTGCTCTGGGGCGACGACCAAGCCAACAGCGTGTGGGCCAAGATCGCCGAAAAGTTGCCGCTGCGTTACGTGGGCGAGCAACTCGTCGTCGGCGAGGGGACCGCGAACAAGCGAACTTACGACGCCGCGCATCACGCACCGATTCAGATCTATCCGAATCCGTTGAACCCGGACCGCTACGTGGTGACTAACAGCTCCTTCACGTTCCGCGAGTACGCGTATCTCAACAACGCCCGCCAGGTTCCGATGCTGCCCGATTGGGCCGTCGTCGATTTGCGACAGAAGCCCGACGCGGTCCGGCCCGGCAAGATCGCCGAGGCGGATTTCTTCGGCGAGAAATGGGAAGTTCGCCCGCCGCATGCGGAGTGATATTTCACAACGGAGGCACCGAGAACACAGAGAGGAAGGGAGCAGAGCTGACGTTCCGATTCGATTCTTTTCTCAGTTTTTCGGCCGCCCGAGAACGAGAAGACTGTCTGTCTGCATTTCTCAGCGTCCTCCGTGCCCCTGTGGTGAAGCCTTCGTCCTCTGTGTCGAATCTCCGCGGCGAATTAGAATGATGGAATGATCGACGATCGTTCCGACAAGTTTTGCATCGTAGGGGCCGGCTCGTCCGGCTTGGCGGCGGCCAAGGCGTTCGCCGAAGCCGGCATTTCGTTCGATTGCCTGGAGCGCGAAGACGACGTCGGCGGCAATTGGTACTACGGCCGCCCCTTCAGCCGCGTGTACGCCTCGACGCACACCATCAGCTCCAAACGGCTTACGGAATACGCCGACTTCCCCATGCCCCGGGAGTACCCGCCGTATCCGCACCACAAACAAATCTTCGAGTATCTGCGCGCGTACGCGCGCCGCTTCGGCTTATACGACCGAATCGAGTTCGGCCAAACGATCGAAAACGTGCAAGAAGTCGGCGATGCGAAGTGGTCCGTGCGCCTCGCCGGCGGCGCCACGCGACTCTATCGCGGGCTGGTCGTCGCCAACGGTCACAACTGGGACCCGCGGCGGCCGACGATCGCCGGTGCGTTTCACGGCACGCAACTTCACTCCGCCGACTACAAGACGCCCGAGATTTTCGCCGGCCGGCGGGTGCTCGTCGTCGGGGCCGGCAACTCCGGGTGCGACATCGCCGTCGAAGCGGCCCAGCACGCGGAGCGCACGTTTCACAGCACGCGCCGCGGCTACCACTACCTGCCGAAGTTTTGGCGCGGCGCACCGATCGATCGGCTGAATGAAAACCTGCTTGAGTGGCGCGTCCCCCAATTCATCCGCCGCGGCCTGGCGACGATCATCGAGCGAACCGCGTTCGGTCCGCCCGGTCGCTATGGGCTGCGTAAGCCTGATCACAAGTTGTTTGAATCGCACCCGATCATCAATCAGCAACTCTTCTACTATCTGGCGCACGGCCGCATCGCGCCCAAGCCCGATGTCGCCGAGCTTTGCGGCGACCAAGTCCGCTTCGCAGACGGTTCGCACGAATTGGTCGATCTGATTATCTACGCGACGGGCTACAAGATTTCGTTCCCGTTCCTCGATCGCGCGTTGCTTAACTGGCGCGACGGCAAGCCGCGACTTTATCTCAACGTGTTCCACCCCGAGCGCGACGACCTGTTCGTCGTCGGCCTGATCCAGCCCGACAGCGGGCAGTTCGGCCTCGTCGGCCGGCAGGCGGAACTCGTCGCTCGATACCTGCGCGCGATCGCGGGCCGCCGACCCGAGGCCGAAGCATTTCGATCGCGAAAGCGAACCGCTGCCGACCTGAGCGGCGGAGCCCGCTACCTCGATTCGGAGCGACATCGGCTGGAAGTCGATCACTTCCGCTACCGCAAAGCGTTGGAACGAGAGATTGCCCAGCTTTCCTAGCGCACGCCCCTACCGAGATCGGCGACAGCCGCCGCGCGGTCGACGACAGTCCGTCGCGGCAAACCGACAAATGTTGCGATAAAGTCTATGCCGGCAACGATTTACCCCCTCGCCTAGAACGCCGGTCGTTGTGGAGAATCGGCCCCGGCACTAGAATGACCGACTTCGAAATCGCAGTACCCGACGGGACTTGCGCCCGTCTCCCCTTCCCGCAGCAGAGACGTCATCGGTGCAGATCAAGATTTCGGCCCGCCACGGCCATTTAAGCGAAGCGACCCAAGAAAAGCTGAGAGCGAAGCTGGAGAAGCTCACCCGGCTGTTCGAACGTCTTACGGAAGTCGAACTTACGGTCGATCTCCAAGACTCGACGCACACGGAAGTCGAACTCCGCGTCAACGCCGAACACAAGCACGACTTCGTGGCCAAAGAGTCCGACGGCGAATTCATGACGGCCGTCGACGGCGTGATCCACAAGCTGGAACAACAGCTGCGGAAGTATAAAGAGAAAGTCCAAGAGCATCGCGGTCCCGGCCTGCGTCAGCAAGCGGCCGAGCAAACCGGCGAAGCGGAATAGTATTTCGAATATTAAGTCCGGCCGCCGCGTGCGGTCGGGCCCCCGATTGATACGACGTGAACTCATCAACGCCCGGCCGGTTCGATCTGAGTGCCGGCCGGCGAACGACATGATCTGAGGAGTGTGGAATGAAGTTCTCCGACTTCGTGGAGCGGCAAGCGGTCACCGCCGACCTCTCCGCCGACACGAAAGAAGGCGTGATCCGCGCGATGGTGCAATCGCTGATCGACGCGGGCAAGCTCGAAGTTGCCGAACAAGAAGGGATCGTGAAGGCCATTCTGAAGCGCGAGGAATTGGGAAGCACCGGCATCGGCCGCGGCGTCGCCGTCCCGCACACCAAGCACACGAGCGTCAAGAAGCTCGTCGGCGCGGTCGCGGTGAGCCACGACGGGGTCGATTTCGACAGCCTCGACGGCGAAAAAGTGTACCTCTTCTTCATGCTCATTTCGCCCCACGATCGCCCGAGCGACCACTTGCGAGCGCTCGAGAACGTGTCGCGGCAACTGCGCGACGATTCTTTCTGCAAGTTCCTCAAGAACGCCACCACCGCCGAGCAAATCCTGCAATTGCTGGATGAAGCGGACAACAATCAATTCGTTTCGTAGCGATGAGCGATGTCCCCGTCGCGACGCGGCGCTACAAGGTGAAACCGGCCAACGGCCTGCATTTGCGGCCGTGGAGCCAGTTCGTGAAGCTTGCGCATCGCTACAAGTGTCAGATCGAGGTCGTGAAGGATTCCGCCCGCAGCGACGGTCGCAGCATGCTCTCGCTGCTGACGTTGGCCGCGAAGTGCGGCGACGAGATCGTCGTGGAGTGTCGCGGCGACGACGCCGAAGCGGCGGTCGCCGCCTTGGCCGAGTTCCTCGACTCCTACGTCGACGTCGAGGAGTGACCCGCCCCGCGGCGCTCTCCCCGAGCCGACGCCCGAACAGCCCGTACAACGCCCGAATAGAGTTTGAGACCAGAGTGAAGCGATCGCCCGCACGAGCCGAGCCGTCGGGGCCAGGCCGCGTCGATCGCCGCGAAAACACATTACGAACCGGAGCACGGGGCGCCGCGCACGATCGCTAAGCCGATCGTCCGTCGACGCCTGCCCGCGGTCGAGACGACGGCGCACTCCGCGAACGGCCGAACATCGGGTCTTCCCCCGATTGGCCCGCGCGGCATCGCGTTGCGTCGTACTCCCGCACGCCGTGCGCCGCGAAGGAAGCGGATGCAGAAGCTGCAAGGCATCGCGGTTTCGCCCGGCGTCGCCGTCGGCGAAGCGTTCGTGTTGGACAACGAGGGATTTCGCATCCCCCGCCGCTTCGTCGCGCGCGACGCGGTCGACAGCGAGCTCGACCGGCTGAACCGGGCCTTCGAAGAAACCCGCGCCCAGACGGAAAGCCACCGCGACACCGTCGCCCGCGAGCTCGGTCCGCAGTATGCCGCCATCTTCGACGCCCACCTGCAGATGTTGGGCGACGCCCGGCTCCGGGCCGAGTTGGACGAGTCGATCCGCGTCCGGCACTACTCGCCGGAATACGCCGTCAGCCGTGTGCTCCGTCGCTACGCGCGCGTGTTCCAGTCGCTCGAAAGTAGCTTCCTCGCCGAGCGCTCCAACGACATCGTCGACATCGAGCGCCGCTTGCTCCGCGTGCTCTTGGGCAAGCCGCGCGAGGAGCTCTCGAACTTGACCTCGCCGGTTCTGATTCTCGCCTACAACCTCACGCCCAGCGAAACCGCGGCCCTCGATCGCCGCTTCGTGATGGGCTTCGTCACGGAAATCGGCGGCGCGGCCGGCCACACGGCGATCGTCGCCGAAGGCATGGAGATTCCCGCCGTCGTCGGCACCGGGCCGTTCTTGAACGACGTCTCCGGCGGCGACTTGGTGATCGTCGACGGCAACTCGGGCCTCGTGATCCTCCAGCCCGACGAAGAGACGATCGCCCGCTATCGCTTCGAAGTCGAGCAAGAGCGGCGCCGCCACGAAAAGCTTGAAGAACTGCGCGACGTTCCCGCCGAGACGCTCGACGGCACGCGCATTCATCTCATGGGCAACATCGAGTTCCCCAGCGAGGCGCCGCATTGCTTGGAGCGCGCCGTCGACGGCATCGGCCTTTATCGCACCGAGTTTCTCTATCTCGGCAGCGACGCCGTGCCCGGCGAAGAAGACCACTACAAGGCCTATGCCGACGTCGTGCAGGCGATGCAAGGCCGGCCGGTCGTCATCCGCACGCTCGACCTCGGAGCCGACAAACTCTGGGGAGGCAACGGCAGCCAAGATTCGAGCCCGCTCGGGCTGCGCAGCATTCGCCTCTCGCTCCGCAACGTGCCGCTGTTCAAAACGCAGTTGCGGGCTTTGCTCCGCGCGGCGGCGCTCGGCGAAGTCCACATCATGTTTCCGTTGATTTCGTCGCTCCACGAGCTGCGCCAAGCGAAGATGATCTTGGCCGACGTGGTCGACGATCTGGTGGAAAGCGGCCTGCCGTTCTCGCGCAACGTCAAGGTCGGCATGATGGTCGAAGTCCCGTCGGCCGTCATTATGCTCGATCAATTCGTCGAAGAAGTCGACTTCCTGTCTATCGGCACGAACGACCTCATCCAATACACGCTCGCCGTCGACCGCGGCAATAAAGACGTCGCCGATTTGTATAGTTCGTCCGATCCCGCGCTGCTGCGGTTGATCGACATGACGATCCGCGCCGCCGAGCGCCGCAACCTGCCCGTCAGCCTGTGCGGGCAGATGAGCGGCAGCACCACTTACACCATGTTGTTGTTGGGGCTGGGCCTGCGCTGCTTGAGCGTGCCGCCCAGCGCCGTCTACGAAATCAAACGAGTCATTCGCAGCGTCACCGTCGAACAGTGCCGCGCCACGGCGGCGCGGGCTCTGACGATGGAGAACGCTCGCAATATTCGCAATTTCCTAAAGGAGGAATTGAAGAAGGTTCTGCCCGAATCGCACGACGATCGCTAAATCGCAAGGCGCGCCGAACGGCTCGCGCGACCGGCGATCGTGTTAGTTCGAGAAATCGTCGTTACGAAATCACTTAGTAGGTCGACCGCGCCATCGGCGGCGCGGTCGACGGAACCAGTCTCCATGGTTCGTCCCAAAGTACGCATTCGCTTCCGCAAAGAGCTCGACCAACGCCTGCTCGGTCATCACGACCTGCTGCGCGTGTGGGAACGTTTGTTGCGCCGCGCCGAACTCCGGCCCGCGCAAACCGAAGGTTTCCACAAGCGACCGAAGATTCATTTTCCTTCGGCGCTGGCGGTCGGCATCCGCGGACTCGACGAGGTCGTCGAGTTGGAAATGGAGCAAGATTACGAACCGGCCGAGTTGGTCGCGGCGCTCAACGCCCGCGCACCGCTCGGCATCGCAATCAACTCCTGCGAACGCATCCCCGCAGGCCTGCGGTTCTCGCAACCGCAGGCCGCCGAATACGAGATCCGCATCCCCGACGACCGCACGGCGGCCGTGGCGGAGCGGATCGAGCGTTGGCGCGAGGCGGAGGCCGCAAGCGTTGCGGCGTCCGCATCGTCGTCGGCCCAGGAATCGACGTCCGCCGCCGCACCCTCGGTCGAGCCTCGCTCGGACGCCGCATCGCAAGTCGATGCCGCGCCCGTCGCCGCGGCGACGGCCGTCGCTGCACCCGTCGCCGACGCCAAGCCTTGCCCGGAGCGGCTGCCCGCCACCGTGCAAAAGCTGGAATTGGCCGACGGCGCGCTCCGGATGCGCCTGACGCTCGGACAAGGGGGAGCCGTTCGCCCGCGCGACTTGCTCGCTTGGCTCCATCTCACCGACCTCGAACAGGCGGGCGTGCTGCTCACGCGCACCCGCGTGGAGGTCTCCGGATGAGCCGGCGCGGCGTCGCTCGCGAATTCGTCTCCGTCCGCGGTTGCGCCTCAGGGCGCGGGCGGCGGTGCGTACTCACACCTAGCCGGAACGGAAAGTTTGCTCCATGAAACAAGAAATGCTGATCAACGTCTCGCAGTCGGAAGAATGCCGGATCGCGATCATTGAAGACAATCAACTCGAAGAACTCTACATCGAGCGCTCGAGCCAGAACAACTACGTCGGCAACATCTACAAGGGCAAGGTCGTCAACCTCGAGCCGAGCATTCAAGCCGCGTTCGTCGATTTCGGCGTCGGCCGCAACGGCTTCCTGCACATCAGCGACATCGAACCGCAATACTATCGCCAAGGCGGCCTCGACCCGACCAAGCCGCTCGACGATCCCGACTATCGCCGCTACGACATGGCCGACGACGACGTCGATGACGGCGACGACGATCACGGCGACGGCGACGAACCGGTCGCCGCCGGTTCCGAGTCGCACGGCGGCGCTCCGGCCCGCCGCCGGCCGCGCGGGCCGCGTCCCGGGGCTCGGCCCCGCGTAAAGCCGCCGATTCAAGACATTCTCCGCCGCGGCGACGAAGTGCTCGTGCAGGTGATCAAGGAAGGCATCGGCACGAAAGGGCCGACCCTCTCGACGTACGTCAGCATTCCGGGCCGCTACGTGGTGCTGATGCCGGCGCTCGGCCGGGTGGGCGTCTCGCGCAAAATCGAAGACGAACAGGCCCGCCGCACGCTCCGCGACATCATGCTCGAGCTCAACCCGCCCAAGGGTCTCGGCTTCATCGTCCGCACGGCCGGCGTCGATCGGACGAAGAAGGAAATCTCGCGCGATTTGGCCTACCTGCTGCGGCTCTGGAAGGTGATCGTCCGCCGCCTGAAAAAGGAAGAAGGCCCCTGCTGCATCTACGAAGAAAGCGACATCGTCATCCGCACGATTCGCGACATCTTCACCGCCGACGTCGACGCTATTCAAATCGACGAGCCGACGGCCTATGAGCGGGCCAAGGAGTTCTTACAGATCGTGATGCCGCGCTACGCCAGCCGGTTGCATCTCTATGAAGGGCGCGAACCGCTTTTCCATAAGTACAACCTCGACGACGAGATCGCCCGGATTCATCAACGCAAGGTGCCGCTCAAGCAAGGGGGCAGCATCGTCATCGACCAGACCGAAGCGCTGGTGGCGATCGACGTCAACAGCGGTAACTTCCGCGCGGACAACAACGCCGAAGAAACGGCCTACCAGATGAACCTGCTGGCGGCGAAAGAAATCGCCCGCCAGATTCGCCTCCGCGATCTCGGCGGCGTGATCGTCAACGACTTCATCGACATGCGCAAGGAACGGCATCGTCGCGGAGTCGAGCGAGCGCTGCGCGACGCCGTGAAGCGCGACCGGGCGCGCACGAAGATCCTCCGCACCAGCCCGTTCGGCCTGGTGGAAATGACGCGGCAGCGTATCCGCCCGAGCATCAAGCGGAGCGTGTTCGACAACTGCCCCAACTGCAATGGAACGGGCTTCGTGAAGACGTCGGAGAGCATGGCGATCGAGGTGATTCGCGCCTTGATGCTGGCTTCGCAAGAGGATGGCGTGAGCCGGGTCTCCGTGACCGTGGCGGACGAGGTGGCCCACTACCTCAACAACCGCAAGCGGCGGGAATTGGCCAAGCTGGAAGACGAAGCCGGTCTGACGGTGCAAGTCTTTAGCCGTGAAGGAGTTGCGCCCGAGCACCTGGCCATTCAGTGTCTCGACGCCAACGGTCGCGAAGTCAAGTTC
>JAEUIN010000376.1 GCA_016793115.1 Planctomycetaceae bacterium | reverse complement strand
CTCGCCGGGAGATGGTGCGGCGAAGCCGCGGATGAGGGCTGCGTCGTCTAAAGGTTTGCTATGGAGTTGCATGTGGGGCGACCTTAGCCCTCGGTAATTCATGCCGGGGCCAATGCTGTGGAGATTGTTGTTTCAGTGCTGATAAGCTTAAAAAAGCGATGCCCCCTCGCTTGCGCTTCGGGGCTAGTAATTGGCAGTTACTTTCATTGAAATTCCGCGTCTTGCCCCCGGCGGCTAATGCGTCGGCGAAGCTGAAAGCGCAGATCGGCGCATCACGTAATATCCCAAATCCGGGCCGATGATTCCAATCACATTTTGGCCGGCCGTGAGGTTGGCCGTCGCTCCGTGACGGCGGCGCCCGACAGATCACCGCACGGATGTCGGCTGTTGCCTAGCTTGTGCAAAGTCCTTTGCCGCTGCGAAGCGGCGCCCTACTTGCCGGCCAAAAACGCCCTTGATTTCGCTGCGAAAATCTGCGTGGCCAAAAACTTCCTTGACTTTCTCGCCGGCGGCACGGCACTCATGACGTCTCAGCTTCAAAACAAGCGGCCGGTTCGCGTTTCCCGTTTCTCGTTTGCTTGCCAATACTTTCTGCTGGTCACGTCAAGGCACGTCAGCCAACCACCTGCGTGCGCGGCCGTATCAATGCAAATTGCGTGTCCGTAGTCCTTTGGGATCCCGTCGTGTTGTGGTGTGTGACCGCAGACCATGATCTTTCCGGACTCATGCGGTCGTCCACCGCGATAATGCTCCCAAAAGAGCATGTAATCCGGTTGTTCTTCGAGCGAACAATCCGGATACACGTTTGCATGCACGAAGAAATGCGACTTTGTTTCGAAATACGGCCTGCAAGCTTCATCGAGAAACTTCCAGTGCGCTTTGGGTATGTCGTCTACAGATGCTGTTCCGAAAGGCGCATAGGAGTCTAGGGTCGCCTGTCCGCCGCATTGAAGCCATTCGTCATAGTGGCGAGAGGAGCGGCGTGCAGCCGACATCATCAGCTCATGATTCCCGCGTAGCGGAATCAGATCACGTGTCGCGTGATTTGCCAGCATCCATTCGATGACCGATCGAGTATCTGGTCCGCGGTTAACGTAGTCGCCGAGCGTAACGATCCGATCTTTGTCGCCAAATGGTACGAAGCCGGCTAGTGTTTCAAGAGCCGTGAAGCAGCCGTGGATGTCGCCGATGGCCAACACGCGCATGACATCTTTCAAATAACCGAGCGCTATATATCAATGCTTGAAGTTCGATTTTGTAGAGACTAGCGGACATTCAATTCAGTTCGCAAGATTCAATGTGTGGTTTCACGCGTATCGGGTGACGCGGCTTTTGCCAACGGGCCTCACGTCGTATGCCGCGCCGGTTCGTCGCTCCGTTCCGGGATCGGTCGGCTCGGGATCATTTGTCCGACGATCCAGCAAAACGACGCCCAAGCCATGCCGGCGAGCCAGCCGCCGAGCACGTCCGTCGGGTAGTGCACGCCAAGGTAAACCCGCGTGCTACCGACCAGCAGCGTCAGCGAGACCGCGACCAACATGCAGAACGCTTTCGACTGCCGGCTACGGACGGCCTTCATGAACATCACGCCGAGCGTGAGATACACCACGGCCGAGGCCATCGCATGGCCGCTGGGAAAACTCATACTGCTCACGTGCCTCAGGTGCGGCACGATGATCGGCCGCGGCCGCGCAAAGATCAACTTCAGCCCGATGGACAATAGCGCCCCGCTGCAGGTCGTGATCAGCATCAGGGTCGCCACGCGGCGCTGCTTTTCCATGAAGAGAAAGCCGGCCGACACGGCGACGACGATCGCCAGCACGAAGCCGCTCCCTAAAGCCGTGGCGTCGAGCACGACGTCTTCCAGCCAGCGCGGCCCGATCGTACGCGAAGGATCAGCCGGATCGCGAAACGCCTTCAACAGAATCTCGTCGAGGCGAAACGTCGCCCCTTCGGTGATCTCGTCGGCGAGCGTGAGAAACAGCGACGCGGCGGCCAGCACTCCGCAGGCCACGGCAACTTCGACGATCCGCAGCGGTCGCCGTCGCAGCAAATCGCTTATGCGATGCCGAACGTCGCGATACAGTTTCTTCAGGTGCTCGTTCAAGATGAATGGCTCCGCCGAACCCGACATGGCCGCGACCTCAAGATGTTTGCTGCACGGTATTCGATCCCAGCACCGCATGTCATATCAAGGGGCGACGATCTTTATCGCCGCCGCAATCTCGCCCGTAGTGCAATCGGCGTTCCGGTTCGGCAAGGCGCATTGCTGCGGCTTATGGTGGTTCAGCTATACTAGAAAACAGCCCGCAGCCGCATCTTGCCACGCCGTCCCGCCCCGGAGCTTGTTCGTGATTCGACCATGTTGCGTACTGGCTTGGATGGCCGCAGTTTGGAGCCTGGCACGGCCGTGCGTCGCCGCCGAGCCGGTCCGTTTCAGTCGCGATATTCTGCCGATCCTCAGCGACAACTGCTTTCACTGCCACGGGCCCGATCCGAAGCATCGCGAAGCCGACCTGCGATTGGACGATCGCGACGCGGCGATCAAGCACGGCGTGCTGCAGCCGGGAAAGAGCGCGGCCAGCGAACTCTTGCGACGACTAACGACCGACGACCCGGACGAGCGGATGCCGCCGCCGGATTCCAATCGCACGGTGACCAAGGAGCAGATCGAACTCGTCCGCCGCTGGATCGACGAGGGCGCGGCGTGGGGCAAGCACTGGGCGTTCGAATCGCCGCAACTCTCGCCGCTGCCGAAAGTGCAACTCTCGGCCTGGCCGCGCAATGAGATCGATGCCTTCATCCTTGCGCGATTGGAAGCGGAGAACCTGCGGCCGTCGCCCGAGGCCGACAAGGCGACGATCTTGCGCCGCGTCTCGCTCGACCTGACCGGCCTGCCGCCGACGCCCGCGGAACTCGACGCGTATCTTTTGGACAACTCGCCACAAGCCTACGAGAGGGCCGTCGACAAGTTGCTTGCTTCGCCGCGCTACGGCGAACGCTGGGCCTGGGACTGGCTCGACGCGGCCCGCTATGCCGACACCAACGGCTATCAAGGGGACCCCGAGCGCACGATGTGGCCCTGGCGCGATTGGGTCGTCCGCGCGATCAACGCCAACATGCCGTACGACCAGTTCACCGTCGAACAACTGGCCGGCGACTTGCTCCCCAATGCCACGCTCGATCAGAAGTTGGCGACCGGGTTCAACCGCAACCATATGTTCAACGGCGAGGGGGGGCGCATCGCGGAGGAGACGCGCGTCGAGAACGTGATGGACCGCACGGAGACGACCGGCACCGTCTGGCTTGGCCTTACGATCGGCTGTGCTCGCTGCCACGATCACAAGTTC
>JAEUIN010000365.1 GCA_016793115.1 Planctomycetaceae bacterium | reverse complement strand
GATACGCCGTTTCGGTTCCGCCGCCCGAGTTTCCGGTGCAGCCGATCTTGTCGGCGATCACGTCCGGTCGGCTTTGCAAATAATCGACGACGCGCATCCCGTCCCAGATTCGATACTGGGCGACGTTGGTTCCCAGCAGCGCGCATCCCAGCGCCATCATCGTATGCTCGGTCGTGCACAGCAGCCGCGCGTGCGGATGCGGCGTCGCCACGTGCGGCCCGTCTTCGAAAACGGTGCGCCGTCCTTGCGGATCGAGAATCTGATATCGCTCACCCTGGCCGATCGGGTCGTAGCAAATGGCCGCCAAGCCGTGCCGCGCCAACAGTCGACACACGAGTTGATACTGTCCGACCGCTTTGCCGTCGTGACTATGTCCGCACGCCACGAGCACGGCCGGCCAAGGAGGCGGAGCATCGGGCAAGTAGAAATTCGCCGTCAGATGAAAGCCCGGGCGCGTTTCGAGCACGATCTTCTCAACGCGATAACCGCGGCCCGGCAACACGCCGACGATCTGCGCATTGAGCGGCGTGCGCTCGGGCAAGCCGCCGATGACCTCAAGAAAATACTCGCGTCGCCGGCGCTGCCACTCACCGCACGCCGCTTCGCTGACGATAGCCTTGTCTAGGGCTTCGCGACGACGCTGGTCGCAACGACGCACTTCGGCCAGCAGAGCCCGCTCTAACAACTGATCGGGCGGCCCCGCCTCGGGCGAAGCCTTGAGAACGGTTAGGTCGTCGTCGGCCTGTCCGATCACGGCGAGCGACGCCGCGACGATCAACCCGAAGACGAAACGAAATCGCATGAGCTTTTCCTCGACGGTAAAACGACGACTAATCGACGACGGACGAGACACGGCGAGGAAGCAAGACGGCCGAACCGTCGTGAGGCCCGACGCATGAATGTCGATCGCCGGTGAGCTACGATAACCGTCGTCGATGCGGCAAACAATCATCCGGCGTCGGCGACTGAACCGCCTTCAGCATAGAGTACGCAACATGACTTGGCCGAATTCGATAATATCCGTGGTCGGCGCGCTCGGCGTTTTCGCTTCGGCAACGACGGCCGCGAGAGCGGATGAGACGATCGATGTTCGTCTCGGCCCGATCACGACCGTCGTCGAGCGCACCGGCATTACCGGAGCCGGCTGGGCGTCCGTCGTTCGCGTCGACGGTCAACGCGGCATCGAGTTGATCTACCCGAATCACCCCGACGATTTCGGCGCGACGGCGGGAACGGGTTGCAGTCGTTCGACGGACGACGGCGCAACCTGGCAGCAAGCCGCCGATGATCGTCCGATCGCCGGCATGATCGACCTTTGGCAAGATCGAGCACCCGACGGAACGCTGGTCGCCTTCGGTATTCGCCGCTTGCCCGATCCCAAGCTACGGGCCTTTCCCGACGGACCGAACGCGCCCGCCGACGCCTATGTCGTCGGTCGCTCGCGCGATGAAGGTCGGACCTGGGACGTCGACGATGCCGTGATTAGCTATCCTCCTGAGGCCGGCGTCATCGCGCGCCCACTACCGCACTTGCTGGCCGACCGTCGGGGAATATGGCTCATGCCGGCCTATGCCTGGAGCCCCGCCGGGCATCGCGCGCTGCTGCTGGAATCCGCTGATCGCGGGACGACTTGGACGCTGCGTGGAACGCCGGCGATCGTATCGGCGATTCGCTCGGCCGGTGTCGCCGTTACGACTCCGTGGCTCGAAAACGCCGTGACGCGAACCTCCGATGGGTCGTTGCTGGCCGTAGTTCGAACCGGGAGCAGCGAGCTAGCCTCGCTGGTTACGACGCGATCTTCCGACGACGGCCGTTCGTGGTCGCCCGTCGAGCGACTGCTGGTCGGCGACGAGAAACGTCCCGTGGCCGGCAAGCTCCCGAGTTTGCTGTTGCTTCCCAACGGTGTGTTAACGCTGCTCACCGCACACACGAAACTCGGGTGTCGCCTTTATCTATCGACCGACGGAACCGGGCGGAGTTGGAGCGAGGCCCATGTCGTGTCGACGACGAGCGGCGGCAACACGTCGATGGTCGGACTCGACGACGACGCATTGTTGGTCTTTATGCCCTCCAACAAACGCATCACTTGCCGAAAAGTCGAACTCCGCCGCAACGCAGCGAAGGAGTGATGAGGCGAATACGAACGCGGCGACTCAAACCTATTTCAGCTTCTCGTCGTCGATATAGATCAAGTTCACGCGAGCGAGCGTGCACGGAAGATCGCGATAGCTTGGCCGGCCGCCCTCGATCGTTTAGCTTCAATCGCGCTCGTTCCGGCAAGGCACCTATTGCGATCGCCTTGCCGCCCGGAGATGCTGCTAAAACAAAAATCAGGCCGTGCGACGGCAGAAGCCGTCTGCGGAGAATTCGACTCCCCATCGAGGAACCGATCACGATGAATACCTTCTACCGCCCCTACGTGCTGTTGATGCTCGGCACGGTTGGCCTACTCTGCAGTTCCGCCGCCGCCCAGCAGAAGAGTCCGCCTCCGGCCGCCACCGAACCCACCAACGCTCAGGAGGCCGCGGCGAAGAAAGCGGCCGAAGATGCCGCGATCGCCGCGAAGTACGAGGCACTGGTCGCCACGCTCCCCGCCGATCGCCAGGCTTGGGAGCGGACGTTGCAAGAGAATCTCGGCAGCTTCTATCTGCCGATTCACAAACGCCTGATGGTGCAGGGTCGCTCTTCCTGCTGGGACTTCGTGCAGGACGACCCCAAGCTGCCGCGCGTCCTGCTCATCGGCGATTCGATCTCCGGCGGCTATACGCTGCCGACGCGCAAGGCGCTGGCCGGCAAAGCGAATGTCCACAAGGCTCCGGAGAACTGCGGCCCGACCTCCAACGGCCTCAAGAAACTCGACGTTTGGCTAGGTGACGGCAAGTGGGACGTCATCCACTTTAACTTCGGCATCCACGACCGCAGGACGCCGCCGGCCGACTACGAGCAGCGGTTGGAGCAACTCGTCGACCGCCTGAAGAGGACCGGAGCCAAGATCATCTGGGCCAGTACGACCCCGGTCCCCGCCGGCACGAAGGACGGCCCTTCGATGCCTGCCGCCATCGTCGAACGCAACCGCATCGCTGCGGCCGTGATGAAGAAGCACGACATCGCCATCGACGATCTTTTCAGTACGCTCACGCCGCACGTGGAGCGCGTGATGAAGCCCGACGATGTGCATCCCAACGCCGAAGGTTACGAACTGCTCGGCAAGCAGGTGGCGGCGGCGATCGAAGCGGCGATCGACTAGCTGGAATTCTTCCCCCCT
>JAEUIN010000360.1 GCA_016793115.1 Planctomycetaceae bacterium | reverse complement strand
GGGAATTCTCAAGCAAAATGTGGCTCTAGCCGTCGGGAGTTCGCTGGTAATGCTCACCCTCGGAACTGCAGGCTTCTTCAGCCCGTTGCAGGCCGCCGTGGTTCATAACGCGGGAACTCTCTTGGTCTTGGTAAATAGCTCGCGGCTCTTGCGGCGCTCATTCTCCGAAGAGGCCTCTTCGGAAGCGGCCGTTGTTGTTGCGAGTTGATCGTTCGGAACTTACTTCGAAAGGAAATGCTTCGCTCATGAAACCACGCTCGAAATGGCTTCTCACACTGCTTCTAGCATGCGGCTTTACGACACCGGCCTTCGCCGCGGAATGGGGCGATCTGAAAGGTCGCTTCGTCTACGACGGCACGGCCCCAAAGCCGGCACCGATGACGATTACGAAGGACATTGAATGCTGCGGACAATATCAAGCGGAAATCGTCGATCAACGATTGCTCGTCGGTGAAACCGGCGGGCTGCAAAACGTATTTGTCTACTTGAAGGCGTCCGACGAAGCGCAGCCGGAAGTTCATTCCGACTATGTCGCCGCAGCCGCTAAGCCGACCAAGATCGACAACTTGCACTGCATGTTCTATCCGCACGGTGTCGGGCTTTGGGCCGGCAAGCAATCTTTGCTGGTCATCAATAGCGATCCGATCGGGCAAGCAGTGAAACTCGACTGTACGAAGAACGCTTCCATCAACGCTCTGATGCCGGTGGGCGGACAGGTCGAAGCCAAGTTCGACGTCGGTGAGACGTTGCCTCGAATGGTTAGCTGCGGCGTGCATCCCTGGGAAAGCGCTTACCTGCTTATCCATTCGAATCCGTACTTTGCCGTTTCGGACAAGGAGGGCAACTTCGTCATCAAGAACATTCCCGCCGGCGAGTGGACGTTCCAATTTTGGCAAGAAAAGGCCGGCTACCTAGTCGCCAAACCTGAATGGGAAAAAGGCCGTGCCGTGCTGACCATCAAGGCCGGTGATAACGATTTGGGAGAGGTGAAGTGCTCGCCCGACCTGTTCAACAAAGAGTAGTCGCCCCGTCGGCGACCGACCTCTCGCCGACGGCTCGATCATGGACAGATCAAGCGTCGGCGTTAGACTCGACGGTTCGGCGCCGAGGGGAAGGCCTCCCGCTGCGCCGAATCACGGGATCCGGTGGGTCGATGAATCGAGATCAAATCAATCTCTACTGGCTGGTAAGGCTTCGCTGGGCGGCCGCCCTCGGGCAGGCGCTCACGATCTTATTCACGCAGTACGTCCTTAGAATTGATATCGCCGTTCAGCCGCTATTGGGCATCGTCTCGCTCGGCGTCTTGTCGAACTTGGCATTCGTCATTTGGTTTCCCGAAGCGCGCGGCCGGTCCGTCGACATCGCCGAGCGATCCAATCGTGAATATCTGCTCGGGGCGTTGTTGATTCTCGATCTGCTCTGGCTCACGGCACTTTTGTACGGTGCCGGCGGGCCGGCGAATCCGTTCAGCGTCTTTTACATCGTCGGTATATCCTTGTCGGCGGCGGTATTGCGATCCCGTTGGGCATGGTTATTGGCGTTGCTTTCCGTGGGATGCTTCGGCTTGCTATTTATCGGACACATTCCCGTCGCGGCGCTGGAACATCATGGGGCGCCAGTGGAGGCCGCAGATCCTCACGCGCATCACGGTGATGGCGCAACAAGCGAAGCTCCGATGGCATTGCACCTGAAGGGGATGCTCATTGCGTTTGCCGGCGCGGCATTTTTTGTCGCATATTTTGTGTCTCGCGTACGAACGGAACTCGACCGTCGCGACACGCAACTTGCTGAAGTGCAACGTCGTAAGTCGAAAGCCGAACGCTTGGAGTCTCTGGTCACGTTGGCAGCGGGCGCCGCACATGAATTGGCTTCGCCTTTAGCGGCGATCGCGATAGCCGCCCGTGAATTAGAAGTTCGCCCCCGTGATGAATTGCGTAGTGACGATACTGCCGACGACATTCGAATGATTCGCCTAGAGGTCGAACGTTGTCGGAAGATTCTCAGCTCGCTCTCGACACAAGCCGGCACAAGCATGGGTGAAGCATGGACGTCGGAATCCGTAGTTGAATTGCTTCGCGGCGCTATTGACGAACTTCCCGACCGGCGGCGCATCGAGCTGACGATCTCGGACGAGACCGCAAAGATCGGCCTCCGAACACCGCATCAGGCCGTGACCCAAGCAATTCGTTCGGTGATCAAGAATGCCGTCGATGCGAGTCCGCACACGCAGATGGTATCGATTCAGGCCGTTGCCGAGGGCGAGTTGTTGCGAATTTCAATCAAGGACCAAGGGACCGGCATCGCGGCAGAAGTGCTCAGTCGTATCGGCGAGCCGTTTCTGACGACGAAGCCGGCCGGCGCGGGTATGGGGTTAGGGTTGTTTCACGCTAAACGCGTCCTTGAGCAACTAGGCGGTGCGTTGGCGATCCGCGAATCGTCGCCCCAAGGCACGGTCGTCGATTTGCTCGTGCCGTTCGACACGATCAATATCGCCGAATCGGGCGCAACAGCGAAATGACCATGAGTATTACGGTCGCACCGGCGCTACCAAAATTGCTCATCGTCGATGATGCGGAGTCGCTGCGTGAACAACTCCTGCGCGCGTTCCAGCGACGCGGCTACGAAGTACATGCCGCCGTCGATCACAGCTCCGCCATAGACTTGGCCCGGCAGATTCGATTCGATCGGGCTGTCGTCGACCTGCGGATGCCGGGGCCTTCGGGCCTCGAAGTTCTGCAAGACTTGTTGACGCTCCAGCCCGAGCTTCGCGTCGTGATACTTACGGGCTTCGGGAGTATACCGAACGCGTTGGAATCAGTGCGGCTCGGCGCCGTCAACTATGTTTCCAAGCCGGCCAACGCCGATGAGATCGACGCCGCCTTCGGCGCTACTCCCGATGTTCCCGCGCCACAATCGGCGCCGGTCGTCGAATCAACGCCGTCGCTTGCGCGCGCCGAGTGGGAGCATATCCAGCGCGTGTTGTCCGACTGTAACGGCAACATTTCTCAAACGGCATTTCGTCTCGGCATCTCACGCCGATCACTGCAGCGTAAGTTGCGCAAGCTTGCGCCCTAGCAAAATCACGGCCTTGACGCTGCGCTCGTGTGCGACTTCGGTGATCATCAATAGTCCAGGATTTTGTCGGCCTGAAGCACAACCCGCGCGAGTTCTCCTTCCTTACCGAATCTAGCGCCATCGGCAAGATCGGCCGCCTCGCACCCACAACTTGCGGCACAGTGAGGGCACATCACGATTGTGCCTCCGACGTCGACAAACCTCTGGATGGCCTTTCCCAGAGTCATTGGGGGATGTACGGAATCCCGATCGGCATTTGTCGGCGCCTTATCGGCCCAAGATTTTTTTGCGAGAGACGCCGCTTCCGAGTCGAGCATCACGGTTACCGTCGCGCCTTGGTTTCGCATCGCCGTAGCAAGGCCAAGTCCCATTAATGCGGAGTGTAACGCCGGACTCCCATCCGACTGGCGGAGATGTACGACGATCCTTTGCGGAGTTTGAGTTGTGGAATCGGCTGACGCTTGAATGACGCTACCCGACGGTCTCTGGACCAATTGAGTAATCGTAAGTCCCCAAGCCGTCGCCACGCCAAATCCGAGAATGTTTCTGTTCATGTTTAGCCTGCTTCCGGAACTGCTCTTGAGTAAGGGAACCGTGACGACCCTAATCTAAAAACGGCTTGTCACGACTATAAGCCTTCGAACTTTGTGACGACATTGACGCCGATCCCGTGGCTCGTCACTTGGACGTTGACCCGGGGCGATTTGGTGTCACACGCAACCCTTCCGCATCAGAACTGAATGATCTGGCCGGGCCGTCGAATTCGACGAGGATTACGCCCTGCCAGGGTGCGACAATTTGCGCAATTGTGATAGGAACCCCATGTGCCGATAGTGCGAACTTGCATTCGATATCGCGCCGAAGACAACCGTTCGACGGTCTCGCTGCGCGCAGGATTTCAATCTCGCAGGCTCGCACCGCATGGACTTTCCAATCTTTCATCTCGATGGGATGGGCAATCGTCTACTCATCGCTGTCATCGGCATTCTGCATGTAACCATTAATCATGCTTTGGCCGTCGGCGCCATGCCGCTAGTGACGTTCTTTGAATGGCGCGGCATGCGCACCGGCGATTCGCGATGGGACGATGCGGCCTATCGAATGCTGCGGTTCTGCTTCATTGTTACGACGACACTTGGCGCCTTGTCTGGCGTCGGGATTTGGCTCTCCGTTTCCTTGGTAAATCCTGCGGCCATAGCGAGCCTCATTCGTGTCTTCTTCTGGGCTTGGTTTACGGAATGGCTCGTTTTCATCACCGAGGTTTGCTTAATTCTCGCCTACTTCCTGTTGTGGAAGCGCTGGAATGGTGAGCAGAAGAGGGACCATTTGCGGCTGGGAATGGCGTTGTCGTTGTTTTCGTGGATCACGATGGCACTCATCGTCGCGATTCTCGGTTTTATGATGGATCCGGGAGAGTGGGAAGTCGGCTCGTCGCTACACACGGCGATCCTGAACCCGATCTATTTGCCGCAATTGACGTTTCGCACGACATTGGCGCTAACCGAGGCCGGTTTGTTCTCTTGGATGTTTGCGCGTTGGTCGATGCCCGCCGGAGAATTCCGCGATCGCGTCGTTCGCTTATCCGCGAACTGGACGCTCGTATGGTTGGCTCCGTTGTTCGTCGGGGCCGTGTGGTACGCGCGTTCCGTACCAGAAGAAATGCTGGCGAACATGCCCGTCGCCATCGGCACCCAGCGCGGAGCCGATTGGTATCCGGCGCTCATGATACTAACCGGAGGCTGCGTCGCCGGAATTGTTGCTTCCGCAATCTACGGTCGTTTGCGGCCGGCCGGTGTTCCGAAATTCGTGCCGCTTGCGGCGTTCGTACTTTCGCTGGTGCTGATGGGGCAATTCGAGCGCGTACGCGAGTTCATTCGTAAGCCGTACGTCATCGGCGACTACATGTTCGCCAACGGGCTGCGTGAAAAAGACGTACCGCTGCTGCAGCGAGACGGTCTACTCAAGTACACATCTTATTGCTCGACGCGGGAAATCGTCCCACAGAATCGCCTTGAAGCCGGTCGCGACGTGTTTCGCTTGGCGTGTTCGCGATGCCATACGACCGGCGGCATGAATTCCGTGACCGCCCGCTTCGAGCAGATGTTCGGCTCAGGCGAATGGGACCGGGATCGGCTGGCGAACTACGTTGAGAACATGCATGGTGCGCGCCCGTTCATGCCGCCGTTTCCCGGCAACAAGCAAGAACTCGACGCCCTGATCGATTACGTCATTTCTTGTCGCAACGGCGGTTCACGTCTCGACGGCGACCAGATCGTCGGAGTTCGGTTACCAACCGAAATGAACGACGAGCAGCGTTACTTTGCATGGCGCAATGCCTTAGAAGACGGCGACATGGCGATACGCGATCGTCAACAGGCCGTGACCAAGCTCGCCTCAATCAAACATACTGAGGCCGGCAAGCTTTTGACGATTTGGTTCGGCAAGTTGGAGAAATCCGAAACGCCACGTTACTTGGAGTTGGAACTGCTGGAAGCGGCGAAGCAGAGCGGCGGAGCGCTGGCCTCGCGAGCAAGCCGTTGGGAACGCAATTTGGCAACGCAACCCGGCCCTGCACAATTTCGAGCTTCACTCGAAGGAGGTAGCGCTCAGCGGGGCGAAGCACTGTTTCAGAGCAAGACCTGCATAGCCTGTCACAAGATATCAGGTGTCGGCGCCGACGTCGGTCCCGATCTGACCTCGATCGCCGCCAAGCGCGATCGAGAGTATTTACTTGAGTCCGTCGTCGCACCGGCCGTCAAGATCGCCGAAGGATACGAATCGGCGACGGTCCTGCGCGACGATGGTATCGAGTTTCAAGGCATCATCAAAAGTCGTACGGCCGATGCCGTCACGTTGCGTACGGCGACCGGTCGGGAAGTCGTGATTCCAACCGGCGAGATCGATGACATGACCGACAAGCAAACGCTCATGCCTCGCGACATCGTCAAATCACTCACTGCCGCCGAATTACGCGACTTGGTCGAGTTTTTGGCGACCCGTAAGTGACCCAACCAAATCGCCTCTCTCGAAAACGCACGTCTCACGTCTCCTAACTCCGCTCAACTTTCATGGATTATGCTTCACCGTCGCCGCGCGACATTCCGCTTGCTCTACCTGCGCCCGAGTGGCTTTTGCAGGGGGCGATCGTCGTATTCTTTATCTTGCACATTTTGTTCGTCAATCTGATGCTCGGCGGAGCAATTCTGACGCTCTATTTCGAACGGCTCGGATATCGGCGAGGAGAACCGAAGTTCGACGCCTTGGCTCGCCGCATCGCCGCGACGGTCACCGTAAACAAGAGCTTGGCCGTCGTCCTCGGGGTCGGGCCGCTGCTGGCGATGAACGTGCTGTACAGCGTCTATTTTTATTCGGCAAACGCGCTAACCGGCACGGCGTGGGTATCCATCGTTCCTTTGGCGGCTTCGGCGTTCTTGCTGTTGTATTGGCACAAGTTCTCTTGGGAGAAGATGGCGGGCGAAAAACGGCGGCACATGGCCATCTTGATCGTTGCCGTTGCGTTGCTGTTGGCGATTCCGTTGATCTTCCTGACGAACATTAATTTAATGTTGTTTCCCGAACGCTGGACTTCGATCGCCGGATTCTTTTCGGCGGCAATTTTGCCGAACGTTCTGCCCCGCTACGCGCACTTTCTCCTAGCCACGCAAGCCGTCACGGGATTGTTTTTGGCTTGGCACCTCGGCCGAAGGCAACATGCCGATCTCGAAGATCTTACGCCGCCGACGTTGCGCCGGATGTTCTACCGCGTGACGCTTTACGCTTCGCTGGCTCAGTTCCTCGTCGGCCCGACGGTCTATTTTACGCTCCCCTCGCGCGGAGTAACGAACCAGATGACCGGCGTGATTCTCGCCGGCGTGACGATGGCACTCGCGGGCATCCTGTTTCTATGGCAGGAAATCTACGAGACCGACGAGCGCATCGGACGTGGATATTGGTTCGTGGTCGCGTTTCTGTTCGGTACGGTTTGCTGCATGGCACTAGGACGGCATCTCTACCGTGAAGAATCGATCGCGTCGCATCGGACCAGGATGCAAGAACGCACGGCTAAGTTTGAGGTGCTATCACAGGCGGCGTTCGACGACTATCAACGTGAACTGGCGAAGTTCCCGCCGGAACAACGACTCTTCAATTTCCGCTGCGGCGCTTGTCATGCGATCGACACAGTGCGCGTCGGGCCGTCGCTGCGCGAAATCGCCGGCATCTACAAAGACAAGCCCGAAGGAATCGTCGCCTGGGCGATGTCGCCGGGCAAGAAGCGTCCTAGCTTCCCGCAAATGCCGAAAATGAGCCACGTCGGCGAGCGTGACCTGACGACGATCGCACAATACATGATCTCCGCCGGGAGCGTCACAGCACCTGCAGCGTCGCAGCTCCAGAGCAAGGAATAACTACTGTCGGAGATCGTTTGACCTAATCTACTTGTGGTGGTGAACGCAACTGCACTGATTCACATCGTCCTAGCCGGAGACGGCCAAATCGCGGTTGGAACTGTCGCCTGAAGATGCGGCGTTTCTCGGTGACGTGCTGCCGAGATTGCCATGCGATGATCGGCTGTTCGAACCGTTCACGCTCGATCTCAACGGGCGGGTCCTACTGCGATCCCGAGAAGCCGATCGAGCCCGACCGACACAAGTTGAACTAACGGGCTCACGGCTGGAAGGTCCGGCCGTGACGCTCAACACGAACCGCAACTATCTGGCTCACGCCCTTAGGCCTGGCTTTCGAACTTTGCATAGCTTTGGGCCGGAGTCGCCGGTGCTCTGTGCCGACGAACACCGCCGATTTCTCTGGTGCCTGTTCGATGCAAACTCGGCGATTCCGCGGCACGAGCATCCTTTGTGCATCACGGCGCCGGCCGGATGCATGTTATTGAGGAGCAGATTGCATTTGCTATGCGGCAAGCGGACTCTGTAAAGACGGTGGCTGAGATCGTGCGTAATTCCAGGCGTAGTGCTCCGCCACCTATGTTCATCAGCCTAATCCCTAGCCCGCAGCCGACGGGCGGTCGCGAGCACTCCAGACGCCTAGCCGCTGCGGCTATTTCTCATGCTTAAACTTACGGCGAAAGTCACCTCACGTTCGCTGATCCTCTTTCAGCGCCGTTTACAGTGATCGGCTGCCACAGACCGCTTACACGAACAAACCGGGAATCGGGGCTCCGCCGAAGGTCAGGTCGAACGGACGACCGTCGGCTTTTTTCAGGCGCAACTCGTCGCCGATGCCCAACTTCGCGTACACACTCGCCGCGTAGTCGTACGGCGTGTACAAGTCATCGGTTACGTCTCCGCCTTGCTCGTCGGTCGCGCCGATCACCTGACCGCCCGGTACGCCCGCTCCGGCGAACACAACCGACATGGCTCGGGCCCAGTGATCCCGCCCTTGCCACTTGTTGATCTTCGGCGTGCGTCCCATTTCGGTGATGAAGCACAGCAACGTCTCTTCGAGCAAGCCTCTTTGATGCAGATCTTCGATCAGTGCACTCAGCGATCGATCGAGGCTCGGCATCATCACGGGATGCGGCAGGCCGTAACGCTCTTGCTTGCTCATTCCCTGCGGACCACCGCACGGGCCGTTGCGATAGATTCCTTCATGATGATCCCAATTCAGAAACACGCCGTTCGTCTCTCCGTAGCCCGGCCGACCGACATGCTCCGGCGGTTGAATCACGGTCACGGTGACGAATCGTACGCCCGCTTCGATGAGCTTGCGACCGAGCAGATAACAACAGCCGCGATGATCGCGACCGTAGCGATCGCGTACGGCGGCACTCTCCGCGTTTAAGTCGAACGCGGACTGTACGCGCGGGCTGGTAAGCAGATCGAAGGCGTGCTCATAGGTCTTACGCACCGCGAGACCAAGGCCCTCGGCCGGTTGCGGGCTCAACGCGCCGAGCAACTGCCGACGGTCGCTCAAACGAGTCGTCGACATGCCGGGGAGAGGTTCAAGCGCGCGGACCTTCCACGCCGGATCGGCGACATTCTCGCCGAGACTCTTTGTTCCCAGTTTCCAAGGCGCCCGACTGACGGGGAGAAACCCGGTCGAACTGACGTGATTCGGCATGTTGGCGCCGGGACAAAACACATACGGCGGCAACTCCGCGCAATTGCTCCCCAGCAATTCGCCGGCTACGGAGCCGATGTCCGGAAACTCTTTCGCGATATTGAAGGGATAGCCTTTGAAAAACTCCTGACACCCTTCCATGTGCCCCGCGACCTTGGTCGTCGTCATCGAACGAACGACTGAGAGCTTGTCGGCATGGCGGGCAAGCTGCGGCATCAGCTCCGAGAATTGAATGCCTGGAACACAAGTCGCGATCGGCTTGTACGGCGTGCGGTGATCGACGGGAGCCGCAGGTTTCGGGTCCCAAGTATCCATTTGGCTGATGCCCCCTTCCTCGTAGATCACCAGCACTTGCTTGGCGCGCGGTCGGCCCGACGACTGCGCGGCGAGGCCTTGCAGAGTCAGCAACTCCGGAAGACCTGCTCCCAAACAGCCGGCGGAAATATGGCGGAGGAAGCGGCGTCGTTCGCGAAGCGATGCTAATGCCGGGTGGCGCCGAAGTAAGGAGAACATGGCACTGATCTCCGCAGGATAGGCGGGGGTACAGCAAAAGGCGGGCTTGGGTTATCCTACCGTAACGCATCGGAGATCGCGAATATGTCATTACAGCCCGGCTCTACTCACCTCACGGAAACGGTCTTTCGATGAAGATCACCGACGTGGAAGCCATCTTCGTCTCCCAAAAGCAAGTCCGCGAACAGTGCGACAGCGGCCAAGACGCGCTGATCGTCCGCGTTACCACTGATGCGGGAATCACCGGCATCGGTGAAGTGGATAGTGCGCCGCTCGCGGCAAAAGCGGTCATTGAAGGGCCGTTCTCCCATACGATCAGCACCGGCTTGAAGCATCTGCTTATCGGCCAAGATCCGTTCGAGACCGAACGGATCTGGCACACGATGTATCAGCGCACGATCTACTCCGGTCGTCGCGGGATCGGCCTCCATGCGATGAGCGGCATCGACATCGCCCTGTGGGACATTAAGGGAAAAGCTCTCGGTTTGCCCGTTTGGAAGTTGCTCGGCGGCGGCTTTCGCAAGCAGATTCGTTGTTATGCAAGTACGCTATTCGGCGCCACGCCGCAGGCAACCGGAGAAATTGCCCGCCGAGTTCGCGACCGGGGTTTCGACGCCGTCAAGTTCGGGTGGGCCCCTATGGGACAGGACGCTCGAATCGACGTCGATCTTGTCCGCCAAGCACGCCGCGGTTTCGGCGACGAGGGGCAGTTGATGATCGACGCCGGCTTGGTTTGGGATGCGCGTACCGCGATCCAACGCGCGCACGCATTCTCCGAGTTCGATATTGCATGGCTAGAAGAGCCGCTGCAACCGGACGACTACATCGGCTACCGAAAGCTCACCGACGCGAGTCCCGTGCACATTGCGGCGGGCGAATCGGAAAGCAATCGCCAGTCGTTTCTCAACTTGATGGATCAAGGAGGCATCGACATCG
>JAEUIN010000340.1 GCA_016793115.1 Planctomycetaceae bacterium | reverse complement strand
AGATGTCGGCCGCCTGCGAAAGTAGGCGGCGACTGAAGCGCGCGGCGGGGTTCATCCCCGCCGTCCGGAACCCGACGTCGAACGCAGACGGCGGGGATGAACCCCGCCGCTCGCCAAACAAGCATCGTCGGGCCAAGCGGATTAGCGAGTCTTTTGTGAAAACCATGCGTATCGGCATCTTCGGCGGTTCGTTCAATCCGATCCACTTCGGCCATTTGCTGTTGGCCGAAGCCTGCCGCGAACAAATGCGGCTCGACGAGGTGTGGTTCGTGCCGGCCGCGGTTCCGCCGCATAAGCAAGACCAGCAGTTGGCGCCGTCGGCCGACCGAGTCGAGATGCTCAAACTGGCGATCGGCGGCCACGAAGCGTTCAAGCTGTGCGAATTGGAGCTGGCGCGCGGCGGCGTCAGCTACACGGTCGACACGCTCGCGGCGATTCGCGCCGAGCAGCCGGCCGCGGAGCTGTATCTCTTGATCGGGGCCGACACGCTCGTCGACTTGCCCAACTGGCGCGAGCCGGCGCGTGTGTGCGACCTAGCGCTGCCGACGGCCGTTTGTCGGCCCGGGAGCGGCGAATTGAATTACGAACCGATCGCGCCCTTGGTCACCGCCGAGCGGCTCGCCGCGATGAAAGCGGCCCGCGTCGAGATGCCGCAGATCGGTCTCAGCAGCCGTGAGATGCGCAGCCGCGTCGCCGCGGGCAAAAGCATCCGCTATCAAACCCCGCGCGCCGTGGAAAAATACATCGAGACCCACGGGCTGTATCGGACGTAGTTTTCGGCTTTGGGTTTCGAGTTTTTGGTGAGCGGAATTCGCTTCTGTAGGCAGCGCCCTCCGTGGCGTTCCGCGCAGCTGGTACCCGCAGCGAATTCGGTACCCGCTTCAGAGCCGCGACCGTGAGGGAGCGGGTCGAGGCCGCAAGCCGGTGTCGTACAACGATCACTCGGACCGTCGCGCCGCAAAAGTCTGCGGCGAAAGAACGCGACTTCCGCGCCGCGAGATCGACCCGGTCGCTGACGCTCCCGGCTCCGATGTCGATTGAATTGCCCAGCCGATACCGCCACACGGAACGCCGCGGAGGGCGTTCCCTACAGGCGTTAGGCGGCACGACGGCGTTCGATCAATCGCTCCAGCGGGTCGGCCAGCGCCAGGCGATCGTCGCGCGGCACCGTCCGCAGCACGTCGAGCACTTGGTGCAATTGATCGAGCGGGCCTTGTTTGGCGTCGAGAAAAAGCCAGCGCTTGCCGGCGAATTCGCACACCCCGGCGGTCGCTCCTTCGTCGAGCGCTTCGAGACGAACTCGATAGCCGAGTTTCTTGACGGCCGCGATCGCCGCCTCCAGCAAATCCACGGTATGCATCCCTGCCTCCGCTGCCGGCAATCCTGCCGGTCACAAACGACGACGCCATCCGCACCCGAAGCTCCCTCCGGCACACTAGCCCCGAGCGCAAGCGAGGGGACTCTTTCCGCTCGCCGCCCCGGGAATCCCCTCGCTTGCGCTCGGGGCTCGTGTCGCGGCGCGAGGCCGCAGTGTGCGGCGGCAAATGATATCGATCTCGGTTTCAGTCAGGAAGCCCGACGTGTCGATACGAATCAACAGTCGCTAACTGCCGCTGCATTCGACATTTAAGCAACTTGAGAACGCGGCGACGGCGGGCTTGCGGTAGACGGCGCAGAATCCTCGGATTCCTGTCGGGTCGGCAAGCATGGTAAGGCGGAACATAGCCAAGGGAGTGGCGCACGATGTCGTTAGGCGGATCCGACCAGAGTCGGCAGGCGGAGCAACTCGCGATTCTGAAGGACCAGCTTGCGCAAGCGCAAAAGCTTACCGCGCTCGGTGAGCTCATCAGCACGACGACGCACGAGTTCAACAACGTGTTGATGACGATCATCAACTACGCCAAGCTCGGCCAGCGACACCCCGACGCCGAAACGGCGGCCCGCTCGTTCGACAAAATTCTCGTCGCGGCCAATCGCGCCGCGCGGATCACCAACGGCATCCTCGGCTTTGCCCGCAATCGCACGGCGGCGTTCGAAGCGACCGACATGGTGAAGCTGATCGACGACACGCTGTTGCTGCTCGAGCGCGAGATGGTCAAGTATCGCGTCAAAGTCGAACGCCGCATCGACGCCGCGCCCCCGGCCTTGGCGAACACCAATCAGATTCAGCAGGTGCTCTTGAACTTGCTGATCAACGCTCGCCAAGCGATGCCCCAAGGGGGGCAGATCATCGTGCACCTCGGCCACGACGCCGCGACCGACATGGTGGAGCTGGGCGTGCGCGACAACGGCTGCGGCATGCCGCCCGACACGCTCCGCCGCATCTTCGAGCCGTTCTACACGACGAAGTCGGGTCCCGACGCGACGGGCAAGGGAGGCACCGGCCTGGGGCTCGCGACTTGTCGCGACATCATCGAAGCCCACCGCGGCAAGATCCGCGTCGAAAGCGCCGTCGGCAAAGGAACGGCGTTCACGATCAAGCTGCCGACGTATCACGAAGCGGTCGCTCCCGCGCCGACGCCGGCCGTCGAATTGCCGACGATTCCGCCGGTCGCGAGCCTCTAGCCGCAGCCCGCGGATTTCGCGCCATGCGAGTCCGGCAAACGATTCGACCGCTTACTGCCGATCCAGCGCCGCGGGCGGGAGCGTTTCGGCCGGCGCGGTCATGATCGGCGGCGCACCGGTCCCGGGAACGAGCTCTTGCGGGACGGCGTCGCTGGGGATCGTCAGCGAGTTCGCCGCGCCGAAGCCCATTTGCGGCGGCGGAGTGCCCGGCGGAGCCAGGCGAATCCAAATGCCTTGCAAAATCGCTTGCTCAAGCGCGGCGTCGCGGCCGATCGGAATCCAGCCTTTGGTCGCCGGTTGCACGCCGACCGGTTCTTCGACGCGCACCAACGAACTATCGGTGCGAAACGTCGCCGCTCCGGCCGTGCTGTAGTCGGGCCGCTCGAGGTCTTCGAGTTCCTTGAACACCGTGACCTCGATCTGGTAGACGTCGGGCGACGGAATCACTTGCACGACCGCGCGGCGGCGAATCGTCTGCAAGGTGCCGTGCAAGCGCTCATAGCGATCGGCCGCGTCGCTGCGCCACGGTTCGAGGTACGTCGCGCCGGTCTTCGGCGCGGTATCGATGCGGCCGACCGTGAGAATCTCCCCGGCTTGCCGCACGCGCTGCTCCGTCTGGATGTCGAAGTAGTCGTCGACGACGTCGACGATCGCATCCCACATCGCATCGCACGGCGACGCCGGAACGCTGAGCGGATTCTCCAGCGGCGGCAGGTCTTGTTGTCGCCACCGCGCGCAGCCGCCGACGACCGCCGCAAGCGGCACGAGGCAAAGCAGAGCGACAACGGCGAGACGTGAGCGCATGAGGTGGCGAAAGCCGGGCGTGAGGGGGGCGGTAGTGTGACGACCCTGCGCTGACCGGGCAAGATCAGGTTGCACCCCGGCGGAACGCCGTTTTTCGGCACTTTCTTGAATTCGGGAACTTTTGCTCCGGGTGCCGGCGTCGAATCGGTCGGAGCCGCGCGGCCGTCGCCGGTGCCGGCACGCGGTCCGTCGTCTTCAGTCGGGAGATTGCCATGAGCGCTTCGTCGGGTTCGTTCGCGTCTTTAAGACTCAGTCGCTTGCTCTTCGCCGCCTTCGTAGTCGCCGGCCTGCTTCGGCCGTCGGTCGCCGCGGCCCAAGGATTGCTCGTCAACGTGACCCCCGACGAACACTACCGACTGCCGCGGCCCGAAGTGATTCGTTCGCGAAGTCCGCTGCCCCCCATGCCGGCCGACTCCTACAAGATCAAAGAACTGGAAGTTCGCGCGTCGCTCAAAGATCAAGCCGCGTCGGTGCAGGTAACGCAGAGCTTCGTGAACACCGGCAGCCGCACGATGCAGGTGGCGTTCGTGTTTCCGCTCCCGGCCGATGCGGCGATCGACCGGCTGACGCTCTTGGTCGACGGCAAGGAACTCGCGGGCAAGTTGCTGTCGAAGGAGGAAGCCCGTCGCCGCTATGAAGAGATCGTGCGGAAGAATCAAGACCCGGCGCTGTTGGAATGGCTCGGCGGCGGGATGTTTCAGACGAGCGTCTTTCCCGTGCCGCCGGGGGCCGAGCGGCAAGTGATGATCCGCTACACGCAACTCTGCCGGCAAGAAGACGGAGTGACCGACTTCCTGTTGCCGCTGGCCGCCGCGAAGTATTCGACGCACGCCGTCGAGAAGGTCGACGTCCGCGTGTCGATCGAAAGCGGCGAGGAGATCAAAAGCGTCTACAGTCCGTCGCACTCGGTCGATGTGAAGCGGCGCGGCAAGAGCGCGACGGTGTCGTACGAAGCCAAGCACGAAATCCCGGCCGCCGACTTTCGGCTGTTGTTCGACGTCGGCCGCGGCAAACTTTCGGCGCGCGTGCTGAGTTATCGTCCGCAGGGAAAAGACGAAGGCTACTTCCTCTTGTTGGCCAACCCGCAATTCGAACAAGACGGCCCGACGCCGGCGAAGACCGTGGTGTTCGTCGTCGATCGCTCGGGCAGCATGAGCGGCGACAAGATCGAGCAAGCGAAGAACGCGCTGAAATTCGTGCTGCAGCGGTTGCGCGAGGGGGATCTGTTCAACATCGTCGCCTACGACGACAAGATCGAGATGTTCAAACCGGAGCTGCAGCGCTTCAACGACGCCAATCGCGCCGCGGCGCTCGGCTTCATCGAGTCGATCTACTCCGGCGGCAGCACGAATATCGACGGCGCCCTGACGACGGCGCTGGAACAACTGAAAGACTCCGATCGCCCCAATTACGTGCTCTTCCTCACCGACGGCCTCCCGACCGCCGGCGAAACCAACGAGGCCAAAATCGTCGAGCGGGCCAAGTCGCACAACCGCGTGCGGGCCAGAATCATCGCTTTCGGAGTCGGCTACGACGTCAATAGCCGGATGCTCGACAAACTCGTGCGCGAGAATTTCGGCCAGAGCGAATACGTGCGGCCCAACGAGGACATCGAGCAGCGCGTCGCGCGGCTCTATTCGAAGATGGAAGCGCCGGTGTTGACCGGCGTGCAACTGGAATTCTGCGGCGACGACGCGCCCGCCAAGGGCAGCCCGGTGAGCCGCGTGTATCCCCAGGGAGAGTTCGATCTCTTCGCCGGCGAGCAACTCGTCGTCGTCGGCCGGT
>JAEUIN010000337.1 GCA_016793115.1 Planctomycetaceae bacterium | reverse complement strand
GCCCAGGCCGATGGCGGGGACGATCGGCGGCGTGCCGGCTTCGAATTTCGCCGGCAGATCGGCGGGCTCGAAGCCGTCGAGCCGGACGCGGCGAATCATGCTGCCGCCGCCCAAGAACGGCGGCATCTCTTCGAGCAGCGCGCGCTTGCCGTACAAGATGCCGACGCCCGAGGGGCCAAGCATTTTATGGCCGCTGAAGGCGAGGAAATCGCAGTCGAGTGCCTGCACGTCGGTCGCCATGTGCGGCACGCTTTGGGCTGCGTCGACGAGGACCTTTGCGCCGGCGGCGTGGGCTTGGCGAATGATCTCGGCGATCGGGTTGATCGTTCCGAGCACGTTCGACACGGCCATGATGCCGACCAGCCGCGTGCGATCGCTGAGCATTTGCGGCAGCGCGTCCATGACGAGCCGGCCGTCGTCGGTGATCGGCAAGTGCCGCACTTTGCAACCTGTGCGCTCGGCCAGCTGATACCACGGCACGAGGTTGGCGTGGTGCTCCATCTCGCTGAGGAGGATTTCGTCGCCGGCCTGCACGTTGGCGTCGCCCCAACTGCGAGCGACGCAGTTGATGCTCTCGGTCGTGCCGTGCGTGAAGATCACCTCTTCGCGCTCGCGGGCATTGATGAAGGCGCGGACCTTTTCGCGGGCTTCTTCGTAGAGATCGGTGCTCTGGTCGCTGAGCCAGTGGATGCCGCGATGGACGTTGGCGTAATGCTTTTCGTAAACGTCGACGAGCGACTGAATGACTTGCCGCGGCCGCTGCGTCGTGGCGGCGTTGTCGAGATAGACCAACGGCACGCCGGGGTTGTCGCCTAACGCGTGCAACCGTGTTTGCAGAATCGGAAAATCGCCCCGGATCGATTCGGGATCGAACGTCGCGGCGGCGGCGGGTGACGAAGGGGCGAGCGCCATGACGGCCGGAATCTTTCTAAGCGAGCAACGGACTTGTGTGAGTATTACGCACCGTGATCTTCGCGGTCGGCCTGCTCCAGCGTGCGCGGCGGGCCGAGCGGAGGCGATGAACGTGTGTCGGCTTCAGCCGTCGGCGAATAGATCGCCTGCTGAAGGACGCGCCAGGAGAGCAGGCAACACTTTTGGCGATTCGGCGTGAGCTTCGCGCCGAACAGCGTGAGCATGTCTTCCGCTTTGAAGTTGCGCACTTCCTCGAGGCTCTTGCCGGTTACATGTTCGACCAGCATCGAAGCCGAGGCTTGGCTGATGCAGCAGCCGTCGCCGTTGAAGTAGGCGTCCTGGATCTTGTCGCCCGCCGCATCGACGTCGAGTTCGATCCGCACGACGTCGCCGCAGAGCGGGTTATCATCTTCGTGGGCGTGCGTCGTATGCGGACAACTGCCGCGATGGAACGGATCCTCGTAGTGATCGAGGATATGCTCCTGGTAGAGTTCGTCTTCGTCGGCGCGATCAAAAGGCATGGCAAGGGCGGCTAGGTCGGCGAGGTTGAGGACATTGCCATCTTAGGTACGGCTTCGCGCAGGGACAACCGCCCGGGCGGCGGCGGGACGGCCGAAAAACCAATAACCAAGCACCAAATTCCAAACAAATCTCAATGCCAAAATGACCAAACGACGTCGCAGCGCGGTTTGATCATTTGTGCTTATTCCTTGTTTGGAATTTGATGCTTGGTGATTGGTCATTCAGCGCTTGTGACACGTCGGCCTTACAGCTCGACGCTCGCCTCAGACCCCAAGTAACTTCGCCGTCACAAACCACCGTAGCACTCCGGCGGCTTGCGTGGGTCGACCGCCGAAATCCAGCGCGGCGACGGCCCCTTTGTTGAAGTCGATGCCGGTGCGCTTGTCGCCGATGAGGGCGGCGGTCATCTCGGCGACGTCCGGCATGTGGCCGACCCAAGCGACTTCGTCTTCCGTGCGACCAGCCGACCATTGCAAGGCCGCGGCGAGATCGGAGCCGCAGCGTAAGGCGTCGACCGTTTCGAGCTGCGGCGTATTCCGACCGAGATGGCGCACGATGAGATCGGCCGTCTCACGAGCCCGCACGTACGGGCTGGTGGCGATCACTTGCGGCGCGAAACCCCGCTCGGCCAGCGCTTCGACGACTTTGCGAAACCGCTTGCGACCGTCGGCGGTGAGCGGCCGCTGGGAGTCGTCGGCCCATTGCGGCCCAGGCTCTTCGGCCCAGGCGTGGCGAATGATGTAGAGGCGCATGAGGGATAAAGTGAGAAGTCGGAACAATGAACGCAAAACGCAGAATGCAACCCTATCATAGTTTTGCCTTCTGCGTTTTGCATTTCTCGTTTCCGACTAGTGCTTCCCGTTCGCGGCCGCGTCGGTTTGGTCCGTCACCGTGTCTTGCCACTCGGCGCCGGCGAACGGCGCGTCGGGGGTCCACATCGGGACGACCGGATAGCCGAGCCGACGCGTTTGCACGATCGTCCGCGCGGTCGGTTCGACGACGACTTCTTCCACGACGTCTTCATACTCCGGTTCCGCAATCACCGGAGCAACGGCGACCGGCGGCGGAGGAGGTGGCGGTGGTGCGGCGGCGCGACGCGGCGGCGGCATGTGGAACACGCCCGCCCCATCGAAGCTCGGCAGCGGATACGTCGGCGGCAATTCAGCGGCCGGCGCAGGCAGGTACACCGGTTCCTTCACCTTCACGACCTTCTCGACGATCTTCTCCTTCTCGACGACCTTTTCGACGATGCGGACCGGGCCTTCCGGCTCTTCGTCGATGAATTGGCCGGGCAGAAGCCGGACGTCGCTCCGCAGCGTGCGGAATAGCCGGTAGATGTGCTCATGGCAGGTAAACAGCAGCACCTGCTTGTGGTCGTTAGCAAAGTCGCAAAGCAACTCGGCCGCCAGCCGGGTGCGGCGCGTGTCGAAGTTCACGAGCACGTCGTCGAGCACCAGCGGCATGACCTTGCCGCGGCGAGCGTAGAGATCGACCAAAGCCAGCCGGAGCGCGAGGAACAATTGTTCGCGAGTTCCGCGGCTCAGCACTTCGACCTTCAGCGTTTCGCCCGGCTTGCCGTCGGTCGGGGCCGTGTCGACGAACAACACGCCGGCTTCGAGCGGCGTCCAGACGCGCTTGTACTTTCCTTCCGTCAGCCGATCGAAGTAACGCGACGCCTCGCGTAACGTTTCCGGTTGCCGTTCGGCCTCGTATTTCTTGCGCACGGCTTCGAGCAACCGCTGGGCGACCGTGAGGTGCTCCCATTTTTCGAGCGTCTCTTCGATCTGCCGTTCGACGTTCTTGAGTTCGTAGATCTTCTTCGGCAGCGACCGATCGGCGGAGATGGCGTCGAGCTTTTGCTGCAGCCGTCCCTGCTCTTCGTACAGTTCGCGGAGCCGCTTTTCGAGCGCGGCCAGCCGATCGCAAAGCTCGGTCCAGCGCTGCTCCAATTGGGGCAGCGTGTACTGCTCGTAGCGCGAGCGGAGGTCGTCTTCTTGTCCTTTCGCGCCCAAGGCCGCGAGGATTTCGCGCGACAGAGCTTCGAATTCGTTCTGCAGCACGGCACGCCGCTGGAGTTGTTCGCGGCGGGCTTGTAGTTCGCTCTCGTGCGTCACATTTTGCGACCGGAGCAAAGCCTTGCGGCGACGGACGACCGTGCTCACGTCGCGCCGGGCCGCCTTCAGCCGGCGGTCGACGATCTTGTATTCCTGCCGTAATTGCTTGCGACGTTCGAGCAGGTCTTCGTTGCGTTTCCATTCGCCGATCAGGTGATGCAGATGATCGACGAGGCGTTCGCCCTGCGGCTCGATCTGAGCTTCGACAAAGAGCTGCGCAATGCGATCGGCCACGAGCGCCAGTTCGCTGCGACGCTGAGCCAGGTACTTCTGACGGCGTTCTTCCTTGCGCTTGTTCAGCTCATGGCGAGCCCTGGTCTTGGCGGCGGTGCGGATTTGCGGCCAGGTCATGCGCTCCGGCAGGCCGAAGCGTTCCATTTGTTGGCGCAATTGCTTTTGCGTCTTGGCCGCTTCTTCTTGGGCCACGCGCAGTTCCACGCGGACTTCTTCCAGGTCTTCGCGAACGACCGACCGTCGCGGCGAGGCGACGACCTGTTCGCTCGCCGTGGTTTCCTCATGTTGCGAAAGCTCGCGCTCGGCCGCTTGCAAGCGGGCCAGTATCGGGCCGCCGCCGGGAGGAATCAGAGCGTCGAGTTGTTCACGCTCGGAGTTCAGTTCATGCAACTGGGCCTCGATCGTACGGGCTTGCCGACGAAGCTGATCGAGCTGTTCGTTGTTCGATGTGTCGCGCATGATCTTGAACGCCCCGGCGAAGAGCGCCATGGCGCCGCCGGCGATTGTCAGGAACGTTCGCAACACGCCGTCGCCGACGACGCTGTCGGGCAGGAAGATGCCCGAGAGGAAGGCGCACATGCCGACGGTGACGAACACGCCGGGATTGAAAATGACGTCGGCCGGCACGGTGTTGAGCGCGAGCTTTTCGCGCAGCTGCCGCTGGGCCTCGTCGCGATGGCCCGTGAGTTGGTCGATCTTCTGATCGAGCTGCACGCGCTTGCGAAGGTTGCCGACGAGTTGCGATTTTTCGTCTAAACTGGAACCGTGGCTTTCGCGGCGCACGACCGTCACGACCTTGGCCTCTTCGGCGGCCGCGACCTCGGCGATCTCGCGACGACGGGCTTCGATGTCCGTGGCGTTGGCGAGCCGCTTCTCGGCGGCCGCGTGTTCGCGGAAGGCCCGTTGGAGCGCGAGTACGGCTTTGCGGTCGCCGAGCTTTTCGGCCGAGGCCGGCGTGAGCCCGAGCTTGACCCATTCGGACGAGAGCGATTCGCGGCGCTGACCGCCTTGCGAACCGCCGAGGCCGCCTAAGCCGCCGACCGTGGCCGACTTTTGCGAGCCTTCCTGTTCCAATCTGCGGATTTCGTTTTCGAGCGACTCGATCCAGCTTTCCTGCGCGGCGAGCACTTCGATGCGCGGGCCTTGTTGCCACACGACCGTGTTGACGCGCACCGCGGCGGCTTGTTTGCGGGCTTCGGCGCGCTCTTTCTTGAGACG
>JAEUIN010000323.1 GCA_016793115.1 Planctomycetaceae bacterium | reverse complement strand
CTGGAATCACGCGCCGTTCAATACGCCGCGGCGAAAAGTATCAAAGTCTTTCTGAGGAAACCGCTCGGCGAAGGAACCGATGGTAACGTTTGGCCTACGAATCGCAACTCGGCGATCAAGGTATTGAAACTAGAGAAGAATTACTTGTCGGAAAAGCTCTGTTATCAACGGCTCATCGAACGCGGCGTGGAACGTATCGACGGATTGGCCGTGCCGAAGCTGATTGATTTCGACGACTCTCTATTGGTCGTCGAAATGGAAATCGTGCAACCGCCGTATCTACTCGACTTCGGCAAGGCTTATATTGATCGCCCGTCGCCGTTTACCCAAGAGGAATTGGCGTCCTACGAAGCCGCGCTTGCCGGCCACTTCCGCGTCAGCGACCTAGCGCGCGTCAAGAAAGTGTGCCGCATTCTCAGAAGCTATGGCATTGAGTATCTCGATGCCAAGCCGAACAACATTCGCCTTCGGACCGACGCTGAAGAAAAAGCGAACCCGGACGACGAATGGGACCAAGAGCCGCCGCTAGACTATCCGCCGGCCGAATTCGAGTAGCGGCCTCGTCCAACCCCACATTTTCGCCGTAACTCCTTCGGGTTGACGCACTTCTCGCGACGCCCCTATACTGCGTGCTTCGGTCGTCCGGCCCGGTCGCCGGCCGTGGGCCCGACGGAGTCGCTCGGCCTCGCCGCCCGCATCACACAGCTCTCTTTCCCCGCAAGCGCCCATGAAGACGGAACGCCGCCACGAACTGCAGCAAAACACGTTGGCCGATTGGCTCGGCCGCCAAATCGTTTGGGCCGAGCAAAACGTGCGGCTGATCGTCATCGGGCTGGTCGGCGTCGTCATCGGGGCGGGCCTCATCGCCTATTGGAACAACTCGCGCGCCGAGCGTCGCCAAGAAGCTTGGTCCGATTATCTCGGCGCAATGGAATCGCGCGATTCGGTCGGTCAGACGAAAGCCCTGGAAAGCGTCGCGAACAACGCCAGCGACCTGCCGCCGGGCCAAATGGCCGATATTTTGCTCGCCGACATCGCGCTCAACCAGGGCATCGATCAATTGAAGACCGATCGCGCCGCGGCCGAGAAGAAGCTCAACGAGGCCAAGAAGCGCTACTCCGACGCCCGCAATGCCGCGAGCGATCAAAACCTGAAAGACCGCGCCACGCTCGGCTTGGCCCGCTTCTACGAGACGATGGGCTTGCTCGAAGAAGCCACGAAGGAATATCGCACCTTGGCCGATTCGCCGGCGTCGCTCTACCAATTGGAAGCCGAGCGCAAGATCGACTATCTGAGCAAGCCGGCGACGATCATGTTCGCCAAGTGGTATCGCAAGCAAAAGCTGGAGCCTGCCGCGTCCGCTTCGGCGACCGCCCGTAGCGTGGTCGACAAGGACGAAATCGGCAAGCTGCCGGCCGACGAAAGTTCGTTCCCCGGCGCCGGAACCGCAACTTCGAGCACGACGCCGAGCGCCACCCCCGGCGCTGCCGCTTCGGCGACCGCGAAGCCGGCCGCGACACCTTCCGCGACCCCGACGGCTTCCCCGACTCCTTCTCCGACTCCTTCTCCCACGGCGACGGCGAAGTAGTCGCCCCGCCCTTCGTGAGTTAGTCGTCGCCATGTCGCTCCCCGATCCGGCTCTCGCCCCCGTCGACGTCGTCGTCGCGGCCGAGCACGCCGGAGCGCGCCTCGATTGGTTTCTCGCGCAGACGTTCCCCTCGTACAGCCGGACGCACATCCGCAAATCGATCAACGAGCAGAGCGTCCGCGTCAACGGCAAGCGGGCCAAGGCCGCTCAGCACGTCGTCGCCGGCGACGTCGTCACCGTCTCGCTGCCGGAGCTGCCGAAAGAAGGCCCGCAGCCGGCCGCGATCCCTCTCGAAATCCTCTACGAAGACGACGCGATCGCCGTCATCAACAAGCCGCCCGGCATGGTCGTTCACCCGGGGCGCGGGCACTGGGAAGGAACGCTCGCCTCTGCCCTGCGCTATCACTTCGACGAACTCAGCGAGTACGGCGGCCCCACGCGGCCGGGCATCATTCATCGGCTCGACCGCGACACGAGCGGCGTGATCGTCATCGCCAAGAGCGACAAGGCGCACAAACTCGTCAGCGAACAGTTTGAGAACCGCTTGGTGACGAAGGAGTATTTCGCGATCACCGTCGGCGCGCCGAACCACGATCGCGACCTCGTCGATCTGCCGATCGGCCCGCATCCGTACCAGCGCGAGAAGATGGCGATTCGTCGCGACCATCCGCAAGCGCGTCCGGCGCAAAGCTTCTACGAAGTCGAGCGCCGCTTCGACGGCTTCGCGGCCGTGCGCATCTTGCCGAAGACCGGCCGCACGCATCAGATTCGCCTGCACCTGGCGAGCATCGGTTGCCCCGTGCTTTGCGATCGGCTCTACGGCGGCCGCGCGCGGCTTACGCTCGCCGAACTCCGCCGCCCGCCGCATAGCGCGGCGCTTTCGCCGGCCGCGGCAAACGACCCCGCCGACCTGCTCATCGAGCGGCAAGCTTTGCACGCGCGCCGGCTCACGATCCGTCACCCGGTCGACGATCGTGAACTCACCTTCGCAGCGCCGCTGCCGGAAGATATGACCCGCACGCTCGCCGCGTTGGGGGAATTTCGCGCCTTGCGTTGATCGGCGCGGCTACCGAAAATTGTTCGCCTACAGTCGCTTCCTTCGAGACCATTCATGAACCTCGCCAAATACCTCACGCGTCAAGGCAAGACCGGCCTCGGCGTCGTCGACGACGAACGGATTCGCCCCCTCTCGCTCGCCGCCGGGCAGTTTCAAACGCTTACGGAAATCCTCGAGGCCGACGATCCGGCCGACGCCGTTCGCTTCATGCTCGACGGCTCCGCCGCGCCGCTCGCCTTGAGCGACGTCACGCTCCTGCCGCCGATCGACGATCAAGAAGTCTGGGCCGCCGGCGTCACCTACAAACGCAGCAAGGCGGCGCGGATGGAAGAGTCGGTCTCGTCGGCCACCGTCTACGACCTGGTCTACAAGGCCGATCGGCCGGAGTTGTTCTTCAAGTCGACGGCCGCGAAAGTCGTCGGCCACGACAAGCCGGTCCGCATTCGCAAAGACTCGCAGTGGAACGTTCCCGAGCCGGAACTCGCGCTCGTCATCGATCGTCGCGGGCAGATCGTCGGCTACACGATCGGCAACGACATGAGCTCGCGCGACATCGAAGGGGAAAACCCGCTCTATCTGCCGCAAGCCAAAGTCTACGACGGCTCTTGCGCGCTCGGCCCTTGGGTCACGCTCCCGGCGTCGATGCCCTCGCCCGAGAAGACGGAAATCCGTCTCGCCGTGTTGCGCGCCGGCTCGATCGCTTTCGAAGGGAAGACGACGGCGGCCGAAATCGCGCGCCCGCTGCCGTCGCTCGTCGAATGGCTCTATCGCGAGAACACGTTCCAAAACGGCGCCGTGTTGCTCACCGGCACCGGAATCGTGCCCGACAAGGAGTTCACGCTCCTGCCGGGCGACGTCGTGAACATCTCCATCGCCGGCATCGGCACGCTCGCCAACAGCGTCGTGCAACGGAAATAGAGTTGCCGGCCGCCGGCTGCCAGGCGCCGGCTAATTCCACCGGCACCTGGCACCTGGCACCTGACTCCCGGCAACTGCCTTAGCGGTCCGACGGATTCGTCTTCGGCTTGTATTCGTGGTCGCGCTTCTTCGTCACCACGGCTTCCGTGATCTTGTCGGCCGGGCCGCCCGAGCGCGGATCGCGGATGTTCAACTTGTCGACGTTCTCCATGCCGGAGATCACTTGGCCGAACACCGTGTGCTTGCCGTCCAAGTGGGGCGTCGGCACGAAGCAAATGTAGAACTGCGAGCCGCCGGTGTTCGGGCCGCGGTGGGCCATGGCCACCGTGCCGCGCTGGTGCTTCCGCGCGTTCGGCGCGGTGCATTCGCAATCGATCACATAGCCCGGGCCGCCGGTGCCGGTGCCCGTCGGGTCGCCGGTCTGAGCCATGAACCCTTCGATCACGCGGTGGAACGGCACGCCGTCGTAATACTTCTTCTCGACGAGGCTGATGAAATTGGCGACCGTGTTCGGGGCTTCGTCTTCGAACAACTCGATGACGACGTCGCCCTTCGTGGTCTTGAGCGTGACTTGCGGCAGCGGCTCGGCGGCGCCGCTCGAGCCGGCGCTCAGCGCACAGCCGACGACGGTGAACAACACGGCCAAATGCCAAAGTGAAAACGAGGCGGCGAGCGACATGGTAAACTTCTCTCCGTAGCTGGGGGCGGGCGATGACATAACTTGAATCCTCCGATCTTCGCCTGCGATTATATCGGGCGCGCTCCCGCAAAGGCAGAGGGTGGCCGACGTTCGACCGGCCGTGCCGGCACGCCCGACAAGCTTCCGCCGGAGCGGAAAACGCGCAGCTTCCCTCCCTCGCAGCACATTGCAACACGCCGCCGCCGCCCGCTCCTATGCCGCTCATCTCCATCGCCGACGTCGCCGATCGCCGCCTCGATCCCTTTCGCGCGCTCAAACGCACCAACGAAACGGCGCGGGCCGGGCTCTTCATCGCCGAAGGCGACAAGCTCGTCGAACGATTGCTCACCAGTTCGCTCGCCGTCCGTTCGTTGTTGCTGAGCGAGCCGTATGTCGACCGCTTCGCCGCGCAGATTCCGGCCGACGTGCCGACCTACGTCGTAGCAGACGAGGCGATCGAAGGACTCGTCGGCTTCAACTTTCATCGCGGCGTGCTGGCCTGCGGCGTTCGCCCACGGCCGCCGCGGTTGGCCGAACTGCTCACCGCGCCGGCGGCGCTCGTCGTCGTCTGCCCCGACGTGCAAGACCCCGAGAACTTGGGGGCGATCGTGCGTCTCGCGGCCGGCTTCGCGGCGACGGCGCTCGTGCTCGGCCCGCACTGCGCCGACCCGTTCTCGCGCCGCGTGCAGCGCGTGTCGATGGGCAACGTCTATCGCACGCCGATCGTGCCGACCGACGACGTCGTGGCGCTGCTCGCCGAGTTGCGCTCGAGCTACGGCGTCGAAAGCTGGGCCACGGTGCTCGACGCCGACGCGGAAACGTTCGACCCGACGCGGAAGCCGCGCCGCCTAGCGATCGCGTTCGGCAGCGAAGGGCACGGGCTCGCGCGCGAAGTCATCGACGCCTGCGACCGCAAAGTGACGATCCCCATGCCCCCGACGGTCGACTCCCTCAACGTCGCCGTCGCGGCCGGCATCTTTCTTTATGAACTCTCTCGGGCTTCATCCAGAGAAGGGGGATAAGGGGATACGGAGGGGATGTGGGGGGATGGGATTCTGATTTGAGATTGGAAATGCAAGATTCACAACGGAGGCCCCGGAGTGTTCGGAGAAGACTTCGACTTCCCTCCGGGCACTCTGAGATCTCCGTTGTGAATTCTGAATCGAATTCCATTCTTAGAAATTCCATCCCCTTCATCCCCTCCGTATCCCCTTATCCCCCTTCTCTGGATGAGAATGCGGCCGGCTATGCAATGACGTCGCGGAGGACGCGGCCGTGGACGTCGGTCAGGCGGAAATCGCGGCCGCCGAAGCGATAGGTGAGCGCTTCGTGGTCGAGCCCCATCAGGTGCAGCACCGTCGCCCAGAGATCGTAGATCGTCGCGACGTTCTCCACAGCGTGATAGCCGAGCTCGTCGGTCGCGCCGTACACGGTGCCTCCCTTCGCCCCGCCGCCCGCCAGCCAGACGCTGAAGCCGTACGGATTGTGATCGCGCCCGTCGCTCCCTTGCGAAAACGGCGTGCGGCCGAACTCGCCGGCCCACACGATCAGCGTCTCGTCGAGCAGGCCGCGCTGCTTCAAGTCTTGGATCAGCGCGGCGATCGGCTGATCGACCGTCGCGGCCATCGCGCCGTGGCCTTCCTTGATCTTGCCGTGCTGATCCCAGGGATTGGCCGCGTTGCCCGCGCCGATGTTCTTGGTGCAGCACGAGAGTTCGATGAACCGCACGCCCCGCTCGACCAAGCGCCGCGCGATAAGGCACTGCCGCGCGTAGGCGGCCAGTTCCGGGTCTTTCGAGTCGAGCCCGTACATCTTGCGCGTCGCTTCGGTTTCCCCTTGAATCGCGCACATTTCCGGCACGGCGCTCTGCATGCGATAGGCCGTTTCGTAGTTGCGCACGGCCGCTTCCACGGCGGCGTCGGCGCCGGTTTCGCGGGCGAAGTGCCGATCGACGGCCCGCACGAACGCCAGCCGTTTTCGTTGCAGAGCGTCGGGCTCGCGGGGCGAGATGTTGCGGAGCGCTTCGCCGGCGTCGGCCTTGAAGATCGACGCTTGATACTGGGCCGGCAAAAAGCCGCTGCTGTAGTTGGCCACGCCGCCGTGCGGCGGCACCGCATTGCCGCTCTGCAGCACGACGAAGCCGGGCAAGTCGCGATTCTCGCTGCCGAGACCGTACACGGTCCAGGCTCCCGCGCTCGGATAGCCGGCGAGCGGAAATCCGGTATGCGCGAAGTAGTTGGCCTGCGCGTGTTCGTTGAACTTCGCCGTCATCGAACGAATGACCGCGAGCTGATCGGCGCACTGGGCGATATGCGGAAACAGTTCGCTCACTTCCATCCCGCAATCGCCGCGCCGCTTGAACTCCCACTGCGCCGGCATGATGTTGCCGTTGTTGTTGAACATCGTGCGGTGGACCGGCACGGGCATCGGTTTGCCGGCGTCGCGCGCGAGGCGCGGCTTCGGGTCGAACGAATCGACGTGCGACACGCCGCCCGACATGTAGCAAAAGATCACATGCTTGGCCCGCGCCTCAAACGCCGGAGCCTTCGGCCCGCCGGCGTCGGTCGCCGGCTTCGGCGCGGCGCGCAACCGCTCCTCGGCCAACAACCCGCCGAGCGCCGCCAACCCGAACCCGGTCGACGACCGCGCCAACATCTCCCGCCGCGAAAAGGTTGCTTCTCCCCTCTCCCCTTGCGGGAGAGGGGCCGGGGGTGAGGGGGCGGCGCCGGCAACCGTCTTCGCTCGGTCCATGTCACCGCACATAGATAAACTCCTTCATATTGAACAGCGCGTGCCCGAAGTCTTGCCACACGCGCTCGCTCTTCAAGCGGTCGGCCGGCGGCACGTTGTGCATCGCCGCCAACTCGTCGAGAAAGCCGCGCGCCGCCGCCAGTTCTTCCGCATCGGGAGCGCGGGCCAGCGCCGCGCGATACATCCGCGCAATCCGCTCGTCGATCGTGGCGACCGAATGTTCCAGCTCCGCCTTCGCCCAATACTTCGCCAAGTCGATCACGACGATGTCGTTGAGCATCGTCAGCGCTTGGCCCGGCACGTTCGTCACGTCGCGCGCGCCGATCGTCGTAAACGGCTTCGGCCAATCGAACGTCTCCAAGAACTGCGGCAGGCCGTTGCGCTTCACCGTGACGAACACGCTCCGTCGCGTTTGCAACCGGGGCGGCTCGCCGTGCACGTAGCCCGGCCCGCCGTCGGCCGTCGTTTGCAAGCGACCGGCGACGAACACCAGCGAATCGCGAATCGCTTCGGCGTCGAGCCGGCGCACGCTCGCATGCGATAGCAGCAGATTTTCCGGGTCGTGCCGCTTCGCCGCGGCGCTCGGCGTGCTCGCCAGCCGGAACGTGCGCGACATCACCATGCCGCGCACGGCCCGCTTGATCGACCAGCCTTCGTCGACGAACCGCGCGGCCAAGTGATCGAGCAGCTCGGGGTGCGTCGGCCGCCGGCCGAGTTCGCCGAAGTTGTCGGGCGTGGCGACGAGCCCGCGGCCGAACACGTAGTGCCACAAGCGATTCACGGCGACGCGGGCCGTGAGCGGGTTCTTGGCGTCGGCGAGCTGTTCGGCGAGCCGCAGCCGGCCGCTGCCGCCGTCGGCCAAGCTCTCGCTCCCCAACCCTTCGAGATAGCGCCGCGGGATCGGATCGCCGAGCTTCGTATGGTCGCCGCGTATCATGAGCGGCTGCTCGTAGCCGGCCGCCTCGACGACGCCGGGCGCACGCTGCGCGACCGGGATCTCCTTTTCCAACCGGCGATATTCGGCGACCAGCTCGCGCGCCTGCGCCGACGCGTCGCCGTAGTTCGGCAGCACGCCGACCGCGGCCAGAGCATTCAGCAACTCCGCTTGCTCGTCGCTCAGCGTGTCGCTGCGCCAGGCTGCGAGCGCCGCGCGGGCCAACCGTTGATAGTGCTTCGCGACGTCGCCGGCCGACTTCGCTTGCAACTCCTTCGCCACCCACGCGCCCGCTGATCGCGGCTCGCAATCCGCGGCCTGCGGCGCTTTCGTGTTGTGAAACCAAATCTCCCGGATGCCGATCGTCGAGCGGCCGTCGGTCGGCGGCGGCGGGGCGTCTTTCGGCACGGCCCGACTCGCGATCGTCAGGTCGTCGTTCGTGGCGACTTCGAGATACGCGTCGAAGCCGCGCCAGAACGTGGTGTCCCAAGTGAACCAGTGCGAACCCGGCTCCAGCGGCACGGCGCTCAGGTTGTAAATACCGCCGCGCGGCACGGCGTAATTCTGAATGCAAAGTCGGGCCTGCCCGTAGCCGGAGCCGACGAGCCGCACGCTGATCGCGTCGGAGTCGATGCGAAACGTCGGCGACGTGAGCACCGCGCCGTGCTTGCTGGAGAGCCGCTGCGTATACGCGCCGCTCGGCAAGATCGCGGCCGCGGCGGCTTCGCCTGCGACGGCCACGATCAACTCGCCCGGCTTGCTCGTCGCTCGAGGCGCTCCGGCTCCCGTGTTGCGCCACTTCGCAAACTCCGCCTCGTCGAGCACGATTCGCCGCGCGATCGACTGCTCCGCGTTCGCCGTGCGAGCCGCGGCCTCGCTGCGATAACGTTCGGCCATTTTCGCAAACGTGTCGACGACCGACTTATCGCTCCGCTTCCGCAGCGTCGTCCAGAGATGCAGCGGATGATCGAACCGCTTCGCCGCGAAATCCACCGCCGCCTGAATCTCTCTTTCGGCTCCCTTCGCCCCTTGGGGAGAAGGTGGTTCGCGCAGCGAACCGGATGAGGGGGCCGACCCGCGCTCGTTGTTCTTCTTTGTCGCCTCCGGCAACGCCGCCAATCGCTCGGGCAGCTCCTCGATCGATTTCGACCACTGCGTAACGAGTTCCGCCTTCAATTCCCGCTTGATCTCCTCCAGCCGCGCGTCGTGCTTGTGCAGCCGCTCCGGCAAATCAATCTGCACTTGCCCGGGGCGCGGCGCGGCGAACACCGGAAACAGCGCGTAAAAATCCGCCTGCGAGATCGCGTCGAACTTGTGATCGTGGCACCGCGCGCAGGTCACCGTCAGCGCCTGGAAGCTTTTCATCGCCACGTCGATCTGGTTGTCGGTCACCTTGACCATGTCTTCCAGCGGGTCGACCGGCTGGTAGCCGTGTTCGACGAACCGCAGGTGCGCCGTCCCCAGAATCGATTCGTTGATCCCCAACTCTTCATTGCGCCGCGGTTGCGCGAGCAGGTCGCCCGCCAAATGCTCGCGCACGAGTTGGTCGTACGGCACGTCGGCATTCAGCGCCCGAATCAAATAGTCGCGATACCGCCAGGCGAACGGAATCGCCGGGTCCCCCTCGCTGCCGTGCGATTCGCAATAGCGGACCCAATCCATCCAGTGCCGCGCCCAGCGCTCGCCGAACCGCGGCGACGCGAGCAGTTTGTCGACCAGCGCCGCATAAGCGCGCTCCGCTTCCGCGCCGCCGCGCGCGGAGGCGGCCGCGAAGGCTTCGACCTCGTCCGGCGTCGGCGGCAGGCCGGTGAGCACGAACGACACGCGGCGGATCAAGGTCCGCGGATCGGCCTCCGCCGCCAGCTCCAGCTTCGCCGCTTCCCAGCGAGCCGCGAGAAAGCGATCGATCGGGTCCGTCGACCACGCCGCGTTTTTAATCGCCGGCGGCCCATGATCGCGCACCGGTTGAAACGCCCAAAACTTCTTGGCCCGCTCGGCGATCGACTGCGGCGCGGCGGCCGCGGTCTGCTCCGCCGGCCACGGCGCGCCCGCGCGAATCCACCGCTCGAGCGCCGCGATTTCCGTCGGCTTCAGCGGCTCCGCAGGCTCCGGCGGCATCTCAAAACTCTCGTGCTTCACCGCTTCGATCAGCAAGCTCTGCTCCGGCCGGCCGGGCACGATCGCCGCGCCGCCGTCGCCCCCCTTGAGCATCGCGCCGCGTGAATCGAGCCGCAGCCCGTTGTGCTCCTTCTTGGGGCCGTGGCATTCGAAGCAATGCTTGGCCAACAGCGGTCGCACGCGCTGTTCGAAGTGCTCCAACTCGACGGGCGTCGCCGGCTTCACGATCTCCGCGCCCGCGGCGGCGGAGCCGACGACGAACGGCGCCGCGCAGAGCGCGACGAGCAAACCGTGGTTGAGTTTCATCGCATCACCCCTAGGACTACGCATTAAAGCATTCGCTCGTCGCGCGCGCCGCGGCGACGACTTGCTCGCCGATCCGCGCAAACGCGCTCTCCGGCACCCGCGACTCCGGCCCGGAAATCGTCAGCGCGGCGATCGGGTAGCCGTGCCGGTCGACGATCGCCGCCGCCACGCAATGCACGCCGACCAAGCCTTCGGCCCGATCCACGGCGTAGCCCGTCGTGCGCACCGCTTCCAGTTCGCGCTGCATCGCCGTGCGCGACGTGATCGTCGTCGGCGTAAAACGCTTGAAGCGAATCCGTTCCAGCAGCGCATCCAGTTCGTCGGCCGGCAGCAAGGCGAACATCGCCTTCCCCGGCGCGCAGCTATATGCCGGACAGCGCGCTCCCAGGTCGGCCGAATACTTGAACGGATGCGTCGCCAGCAACTGTTCGAGAATCACCATCTCGGCGTCGGCCAGGCAGCAAAGCTGCGTCGTCTCGCCCGTCGCGTTGCGCAGCTTCCGCATCGGTTCCAGCGCGCACTCGACGAGCGTCCGGTCGCCGCCGCCGGGCGAGCCCATCGCCAGCAGCTTGCGCGTCGGCGAAAACTTCTTCGTCTCCGCATTGCGGGCCAAGTAACCGAGCTTCACCAGGGCCCGCGTGATGCGAAACACGCTGGCCGAAGCGACGCCGAGCGCGGCGCTGAGTTCGGCGATGGTCGCGCCGCCGTCGTGCTGCGCAAGGTATTCAAGCACGGCCAGCCCGCGCTCCAGCATGGGGACTTGCAACGCGCGTTTGTCGCGCTTCTCGAGCGTACGTTTCATGGGTCGGTGTCTCGGAGCGGAGCCCGGCGACGTTGCGCTTCGCCGTCGGGCGGATCAATGTCTGACGGGTCGCTGTCGAACGGTTCGCCGGCTGAGGTTCGCGGTCTGTGGTTCGCTGTCGGCGGGGCAGGCTCAAAGCGGCAGGCGGCGAAGTGATTTCACCGGTGAAATGTTTTTCACAGGTGAAATTGTAGCGGTCCGCTCCGGCCGCCGCAAAGCAATTTTTCGGCCATGTCCGCGAACCTGGGCGCACACGCCGTTCTCCCCTCCGTGGAGCCGCCTTCGTCACTTCCCTGCGGGGGAGGAGGGGCCGCGCCCCGGGCAACCCGCCGCCGATCACCCGACAACCCGAATTCTCGCGTAAGATAGCCGCCATGACTCGTGAACAACGCACGCTGTTCGAACCGCGCCACGTCACTCTCGCCGAGCTTGAAGCCGGCTTGGCTCACTTGCGCGCCGCTCCGCGCGAGACCGGCGTACTGCGCTCGATCGTTCGCCGCCCCAAGTCGAACGCGCGCGAAACGCTCGCCGTCGGCGAACTCAGCTGCGAAGAAGGACTCGTCGGCGACGCGTGGAGCCGCGCGTTCAATCGCCACGCTCCCGACGGCGCGCCCAACCCCGCCGTGCAGCTCACGTTGATGAACGTTCGCGCGATCGAACTCATCTCACCGGTCGAAGCCCGCCGCCCGCTGGCCGGCGATCAGCTCTACGTCGACTTCGATCTCGGCGTCGACCACTTGCCGGCCGGCGCGCAGGTCGCCGTCGGCGAGGCGATCGTCGAAATCACCGCCGAGCCGCATCTCGGTTGCCGCAAGTTCGCCGAGCGCTTCGGTAACGACGCCGTGAAGTTCGTCAACTCGGCCGTAGGCAAGTCGCTCCGCCTGCGCGGCGCGAATGCCCGCGTCGTCCGCCCCGGCACGATCCGCCCCGGCGATGCGCTGCGGAAACTCTAGTCGCGTCCGGAATGGGTGCCACTGGTGGCTCGTCCACCAGTGCGATGCGAATGGGTGGTGCGCACTGGTGGGCAAGCCACCAGTGCCACCCGTACGCAGCGCCTCCTCAGCCCATTACCGCAAGAAGTTCGGCAGCATATTCCTCAGCCGCTCGCGCACGCCGGCCGGCGGCGGTGGCGGCGGCGGGTCGCGGCGCGGCGCTTCGCGCGTCGCGGTCATCACCTGCGGCGCGGCCGGTTCCGGCCCGGTCGCCGTCGTCGGCAAGTGCTCGTCGAGATAGCGGGGCCAGTAGCCGTCGAGCAGCTTGGCGCAGTCCCCCAGTTCATTGCGCTCCAGCTTGTATTCCGCGAGCGTAATCATCTTGGAAAGTTGCAGGCGTTCCGCTTCGGTGAAGTCGCAATCGACGACGCGGACGTCGTCCAGATACACCTCGCCCGCGCCGATCGTTTCGAACCGCACTTGCACGTGCGCGATGCCGGCCATCGGCAGATCGTGCACCTGAAATACGAACTGCCGCCACTCGCCGTCGAGCGCGGTGGCGGAGTCGCCGCCGACCGTGGCGTAGCGATAGAACCCGTCGACTCCGGAGTTCGCTTCCGGCGTGCCGACCAGCGCCAGCCGCAGCGCCGAAGCTTGTCCTTCGCCGGCGCGCAACCAAACGGAGAGAGCCACGCGGCCTGCGCCGCCGAGCTGCAGCGGTTCGCCGACGACGACGCGCGTGTCGTCCGCGGTCGTGATCCGCGCGCAACGCTCGCCGGAGCGCGGCCGCTCGGCGACGACGTCGAAGCCGCCGCTCGCTTGCCATCCTCGCTCGTCGGCCTCGGCCGCCGCGGCGCGCTCGAAGCCGGGGTCGAGCAGTTCCACGCCGCGGCTCGCGCGCTGCAGTTCGGTCGCGCCGGCCCAGAGCTGCTGAATGCGGGCCCGCATCCGTTCGGCGACTTCCGGTTCGACCGACGCGGTCGGCGACGACGCTTCGACGCCCGGTTGCAAAAAGACGCCGCCGACGACGTCGTGCGGCTCCAACCGCGCTTGCCAACGCCGCGTGCCGGCCTCGTCGAGCCAGCCGGTCTGCTCGGCCGAACCGGTAAAGGCCCGCCAGGGGCAATCGCGACCGGCGGCGATCTCCAGCGTCACCGTCGTCGGCCACGGTGCGTCGTTGGCCACATAGAGATAAGTACGATCGCCGCGCGAGAGCGTGCGCACCGCGACATAAGCCGGGCCGCCCCGCACCGTGTCGAACTTTTCGGCCGGCAGCGAACGCACCACGCCGGCGAACTTGCGGAGTTCCGCTTCATGCCCGAGCGGCAGCGTCCAACCGCCGAGCGTCACGGCCGCGGCGTCGAACTTTACGAGTTGTTGCACGAGCAAGCGCCGGCTCGCCGGCCCGACCGGCGCGCTCGCGGCCACAAAGCGGGCATACGTCGGCTGATACGGGCTCACTCGCTCGAGCGACGCGAGGCGCGCCGAGAGCGGTTCGTGGAACACGAGCCCGCCGGGCACGGCCGCCGCGGCTTCGGCGGCGTCGAGACCTTCGGCGCGGTGAATCTCGGAAGCGGTCGCGGATTGCGCGAGCGAGAGCCGCGGCGCGCTGCGATACGGCCGGAGCCAGACCACGCCGGGCTGTTTGGCGAGCGCGCCCGGATCGAGGCCCGCTTCGAGCAGCAGTTGTTCGGCCACGGGAGTTTGCGGCAGGGCGGGCCGGAGCCGGCCTTCGGCCTCGGCGGAGTCCCAGCTATGTGCGGCGATCAGATAGAGCGGTCGTTCGGCGACGCCTCCGGCCGCGGCGACTTGGAGGCGGCCGTAGAAGTCGGCCACGGCCGCGGCGCGGCGTGCCAGCCAAGCTTGTCGCCGGCCGTCGATGGTCCAAGCCGCGAGGTCGCGCTCGGCCAACTCCCGCGGCGGCGCGACGTTCTGTTGCTTGAGAAAGCGTTGCAGTTCGGCGAGGTCGGCTCCGGCGTCGATGCCGGCGAGTTGCGTCGAGCCTTCGTCCGAAAGCTGCACGGCCGTGCCGACCAAAGACGGATGCCGGCCGTAGCGCTCGGCCAACTCGGCGACGATCGCCGTCAGTTCCGCGGCGACGCGCGGCTTGAGCAAGTCGTAGCCGGCGGGCGCGGCGTCGCGCGGCGCGAGCGGACGTCGCACCGAGACGGGATCGGGGAGCCCGACCACGGCCGCGGTTCGTCGCTCGGCTTCGAGCCGCGGCAAGCGGCCGGTGAACTGCAAGGCCGGCACGAGCCGTAACCCTTCGCGATCGAACAGTCGCAGCAAGAGTTCGAGCACGTCTTTGCGCAACGGATCTTGGCCGGTGCTGAAGTAGGCTCCGTCGTCGTAGCGCGGCGTGGGTTCCAGCAGCTTGCTCGGATAGATCGCGCCGCCGTCGGCGGCCACGGTCACGATCGCGCCGTTGTAGCCGGCGTAGGTGAGGTATTCGACGAGCCGCGTCGCCCCTTCGTAGAACGTCACCCAATCGTCGAGCGCGCGCGGCTCCGCGCCCGGCGCGGCGTCGAGCGCCGAATCGTTCGAGAAGTTTTCGCAAAACAGCGGGCGGTCGAAATACGCGGCCAGCAGGCGGCCGTCGGCGCGGGCCTCCGGCAAGTGGGCGTGCGGCAGGCGCGTGTCGGGTCGCCGGTTCCACGGCAGCGCGACGAGATGACCCAACGGCGCGGCGCGCGGGCCGAGGATGCGAATCTTGCCGTACAAGGCCGGCGCATCGTCGCGGCGATTCATCACCACGACCAGCGGCGCGGTCGACTTCGGCCAGACGACGAAGCGGCGCACGGCGCGGCGCGGCGTCGCTTCCGCGTCGGCTGCGTTGACGTGAAACGCTTGGTCGACCCCAAGCGGCAACACCGCGCCCGCGGCGTTGGGCTCGACGAGACTCACGCCGATCGCTTGCGGCACGTCGGCCGGATACTCAATTTCGACGAAGTGGGGCACGCCGGGCCGCGCGACGCTCAGCGGATAGGCTTGCCACGAGAGATCGGCGTCGCCGTCGGTCGCGGCCGACGGAGAAGGGGGCAACTCGACGAACAGCCCGACCGGCGTGCGGCGCGCCCCGATGCGGCAGTTGCCCAAGGGGCCGTGGCGGAGCGCGGCCGGCAACGTCGCGCTCTTCACCCGTTCCCACCAGCCGGGGCTGGTCGGATCGATTTCTTCCAGCAGCTCCGCCGGCGGCGCGGCGGCGAGCGACGGCCGCGCCGGCGGCTGCGGCGACAACACGACGAACTGCACGCTCCGCCGCTCGAGCGGCTCGGCCGCATAGAGCCGACCGCCGAGGCGCTGCGGTGCCAGCTCGAGTTTCAGATCGTACACGCCTTCGTCGTCGGGCACGCGCACGGCGAGCGGCACGCGCGGCCACGCGGCGTCGTCGGCCGGAGCCGTGAGGTCGGCCGCGTCGGTCCAGAGTTCTTTCGTTTGCCGCGCCACGACGATCGAGGCTTTCAGCTTCAGCGCCGTGCCGGCTTCGAGCCCGAGCAGATGCGGCACGACGTTCAGATCGAGTTGTTCGCCGGGGGCGAAGATCAGCGAATCGCGCACGAGCGCCGCTTGGAGACGGTCGCCGGGCGCGCGGCGAATGGAGAGTCGATTCCCTTCCTCGTCGAGCGCGGCTTGATAAGTCGAATTCAGGACTTCGGCGAGCGGGATCTCGAGCGGCGGCGGACGAGGAGCCTCGCTCGCGGCTGCGGCGGGGCGGACGTCGAACAAAAGTTTTGCCCCGCGCGGCGCGGTGACGCTCACGTCGACGCCGTCGTAGGTCCGCGGCGACGTCGCCGCGACGGCGACTCCGGCGTCGGCCGAGTAGATCGAGCCGGGTTCGTCGATTTCCAGACCCAAGGCCTGCGGCTTGCCGACTTGCCCGCCGGCGACTTGGACCGTGCCGGAGTAAGTGCGGGCGGGGCCGCCGCCCCATTCGATGCGCAGGCGCAGCGTGACGAGATCGGCGGCGACGCTCGCCGCGGCGGGAGCCGCGGTGGGGGCGAGCAGACCGAGTTCGGAGCGCGCTGCGGGATACGAAGTGTCCGCCGGCGGCGCGGTAGGCGGCGGCGCGGTCGGCTGGGCGCGCAACGTCGCCGCCGCATGCGCGAGGAGCAGCATGCCGACGAGCGAGAGCGACGCAGTTCGCGGACGTCCGTGTCCGAGCATCGAGCGCAGCGAGAAAGGGAAGGGAGCGACTCGACGAGCGGAGCCGCGCGCCCTCGCGCCGTCCGGGCGCGAAGACAAACCGCGAGAGTATAGTGGGGCCTACCGCTCGGACCTATGCCGGCTTACACGAACCGCGCCACGCCGCCGGCACCGCCGGCGTAGGTCGTGCCAGTAGGGTGGGTCGAGCGCAGCGAGGCCCACGCGGATTGCGGCCGAGCGGTGGTCGGCGAGGCCCACGCGGAACGCGGCCGAGCGAATGGATCTCAACCCCGCCCCGGCCCAAGCTCCTCAGCCAGCGGCGCAGGCGATTTCCCTGCGGCCAGCGCGCCGCGCAAATCCGCGCTCGCCGCGCGGAGCAAGTCGACCACGTCGCCGGCCCGATCGGCCACGTCGGTCGCTTCCCAAGCGTCGTCGGGTTTCACATAGAGTTCGTCGCGCAGCTCGGGCCCGTCGCGCAGCTCGGGCTCGTCGGCCGCGGCGTCGGGCGCGGCGGCGCGAGCGCGGAGGAACCAAGCCGCGGTGCGAAAGCCGATCTCCGCCGACGGCGGCGCGGCGACGACAAGCGACCGATCGCGCCACACGGTCGTCGGATCGTCGACAAGCGGCAACAAACTCCGCGCCCAAGAAGTATTCGCGTCTTCGGTCTGTCCTAGCGCCTGCTCGCCGACCAAGTCGGCGAGCGCATGATAGAGATCGCACGGTTGCACGAGCGCTTGGCTGCGGCGGAGCCGGCCGCGGCCGGCGGGCAAACGAACGATGAGCGGAACCTGCACGAGTTCGCCGTGCAGCCGATCGTCGAACGGTCCGACGAAGCCGTGCTCGCCGAGCGCGACGCCGCGCGGGCTCAAGAGCACGACGGCCGTGTCGTCGAGCTTGCCGATCTCTTCGAGATGTTCGAGCAAGCCGCCGACGCAGAGATCGACGAGCGAGATCTGACCGGCGTAGGCCTGCGCGATGCCGAAGCGTTCGTCGAGATCGGCGCTTGAGGCGAGCTCGCGCTTCGGCACGGCGGTGAAGTCGGGCGGCGTCGGATCGTCTTCCTCGGCGAACTTGTTGCGAAACTCCGTCGGCGCGTCCCACGGTCCGCCCAGCGCGCGGGCATGCAGCCAGAGGAACGTCGGGCCGGAGTCGGCGGTGAGTCGCTCGATGGCCTCGGCGAAGAGCTTCGCGGTGTGCGTCGCTTCGACGGCGGCGGCCGGGGGCGTGGCGTCGTCGGCCGCCGGTTCGAGTTCGGCCGTCTCGTCGAACGCCGCGCCGAGTTCATGCTCGGCCACCGTCGGCTCGTCGGTGATGAGCAACGTGCGCAGGCCTGCGCCGCGGGCGAGCTCGGGCAAGGGCGTGCGTCGCGCGGACGTCGCCGCGGCGCGCTCGAGCAGATGCGCGCCGCCCCAGAGCGAGTGATAGGTCGCCGCGAGCTCGGTCGACTCGGCGAGCGCTTGGGCGAACACGAAGCCTTCGGCGGCCAAGCGATCGAACGCCGGCGTGGCGACCCAGGTGTTGCCGTAGCACCCGAGGTAACCCCAGTGAAGCCGATCGAGAACGAGACAGACGATGTTCATGGGCGGGCCGGCAAAAGAGGCATGCGACGGGAACTAGGGGCGACGGGAAACCGGTTTCGCTGCGAGGACGTGCGAGTCGCGCCGGCGCGGGCTTCAGCGACCGCGAACCCGGCGGCGGACCGCTCAAAAGTAGCGCCAAACCCGCGTTTTTTGCCAAAAAAGAGGACTTTGCCCGCGGCGGCCGACCGGCGGGCGAGGCAAACTCGCGAAGTCTCCGTAGAGGCTCCGATCGAACGGCGATCGGTCGGGCGAAGTGACGCGTTCATGAACGTGGATTGTCCGCGGCCGGCCGCGGAGTGTCTAGGCTTCGGCTTGCGAACCGGACGGGCTTCGCGCGCTAAAAAAGTTTTCGGTGCCACAGGTTTTCGCTGAACGACCGTCGAGTTAGAACCTGTTCTCAGGCCCCGCCCGCTCGTTTTAACACATTTTGAAGCCGCAACCTGCGCAATGCACGATTCCGACCGCTTCCTCGAGACGCTGATGTTGGTGCTCTGCACCAGCGCCGCGACGACGGTCTTGTTTCATTGGTTGCGGCAGCCGGTCGTGCTCGGTTACCTCATCGCCGGCATGGTCGTCGGGCCGTACGTGCCGATTCCGTTCGAAGCCGACATCGAAGTCGTTCGCACGCTTTCACATTTAGGCGTGATTCTGCTCATGTATTCGCTGGGCATCGAATTCAGCCTGCCGAAATTGATGCGAGTGGGGGTGACGGCGGGCGTGGTCGCCGTCGTGCAGTGCAGCCTGATGCTGTGGATCGGCTATCTGATCGGGCAGGCGTTCGGTTGGTCGCGGCTGGCGAGCGTGTATGCCGGCGCGGTGATCGCCATTTCCAGCACGACGATCATCGTCAAAGCCTTGGAAGAGCAGAAGATTAAGGAGCGGTACACGCAGATCGTCTTCGGCATTCTGATCGTCGAAGACTTGATCGCGATTCTTTTGCTGACGATTCTCGCTCCGCTCGGCGGCGGCGAAGCGCTGTCGGCCTTCGAAGTCCTTACGACGCTCGGCCGGTTGTTTTTCTTTTTGGCGCTCGTGACGGCCGTCGGATTGTGGATCGTGCCGCGGATGATGCGCGCGATCGTCGGCTTCGATCGGGCGGAAACCACGGTCGTCGCCAGCGTCGGCTTCGCGTTCGGCATGGCTTATTTGGCCGAGCACTACGGCTATTCGATCGCACTGGGCGCGTTTCTCGCCGGCAGCTTGGTCGCCGAGTCGGGCGTGGAACGGAAGATCGAGCATCTTGTGCAACCGGTGCGCGACGTGTTCGCCGCGATTTTCTTCGTTTCCGTCGGCATCCTGATCGATCCGCGGCAGATCGTCGAACATTGGCCGCTCGTGCTCACGTTTCTTAGCGCCGTCGTATTCGGCAAGATTCTCGCCGTGACGTTCGGCTGCTTGCTTACGGGACGCAGCGTGCAGACCGCGGTGAAATGCGGCATGTGTCTTGCGCAGATCGGCGAGTTTTCGTTCATCATCGCGGGCGTCGGATTGGCGACGAAGGCGACCGACCCGCTGTTGTCGTCGATCGCGGTCGCCGTATCGGGCATGACGACCTTGCTCACGCCGTGGCTGATCCGCGCCGCGGCCGACACGGCCGGCTACGTCGATCGAAAGTTGCCGCGCCGGCTGCAAACGTTTCTCGGGCTGTATGGTTCTTGGGTCGAACAACTGTCCAAAGGCTCGTCGAACGAACATCGTCGGCGGGCGCAGCGTCTCGGCCGTTGGCTCGCCGTCGACACGGTGTTTCTCGCGGTGATCGTCGTCGGCGCGTCGCTGCAGATGAGTCGGCTCTCGTTGTTGCTGCGCGACTATGTCGCCGTTTCGCAGCGCGCGGCCGAAGTGCTTGTCGCTTTGGGGGCGATCGTCGTCGCCTCGCCGTTTTGGATCGGTCTGGTTCGCATGGCGCGGGCCTTGGGGTTTGAGATCGCCTACTTGGCCTTCCCGCCGGGCGGAAAGCCGCAGTTGGACTATGCGGCCGCGCCCCGCAAGCTGCTTGTCGTTACCGTCCAGCTGGTGATCGTCATCTTGCTCGGCCTGCCGTTGGTGGCCATTACGCAGCCGTTTTTGCCTCCGCTGCAAGGGGCGGTCATTTGGCTGCTGTTGGTCGCGTTGCTGGCGATTTCGTTTTGGCGGGGGGCGGCCAATTTCCAAGGGCACGCCAAAGCCGCCGCGCAACTCATCGCCGAAGCCCTCGCGCGACAAACCCGCGACGAACGGGCCTCGCACGTCGCGCGAAATCCGTTGGAAGAGGTCAACCAGATCATGACCGGTCTCGGCTCGTCGATTCCGCTCAAGTTGCAAGCCGGTAGCGCGGCCGTCGGCAAGACGCTCGCGGAGGTGGGCCTGCGCGGGCGCACCGGGGCCACGGTCGTCGCCATTCAACGCAACGGCGAGGCGATCGTCGTTCCGGCCGGCGGCGAAACGTTGCGCGCAGGGGATCTCTTGGCGATTGCCGGCACGGAAGAAGCGCTGGACGCGGCCCAGCGGCTGCTCGAACCGAGCGAAGAATCCCCGGCGGCGACGACACCGCAATAGGTGCGTAAGTCTATATTTTGCGGTTGCTTGCGCGCGTGGGACCGTGCGGCTGCGGCCCTTGACTTCGCGCGATCGAACCGGATACTCGGTAGCTTGCGTTGAACGGATTGGCTTCATCTCTCAGCATCAGACTTTCCGCAGCGAGGAGTTCGATCATGCGTCGTGCGAAGATTTCGATCATCGGGGCCGGCAACGTCGGTGCGACCTGCGCTCATTGGTGCGCCGCCGCCGAACTCGGCGACATCGTCTTGTTGGACATTCCGGCCACGGAAGGAATGCCCAAAGGCAAGGCGCTCGACCTGATGCAATCGTCGCCGATCATGGGCTTCGATTCGAACGTTGTCGGCACGACCAGCTATGAAGACACCAAGGGGAGCGACGTCGTCGTCATCACCGCAGGCATCGCCCGTAAGCCCGGCATGAGCCGCGACGACTTACTCGGCACCAACGCCAAGATCGTCGGCAGCGTCGCCGCCGAAGTGAAGGCCACGAGCCCCGACGCCGTGGTGATCGTCGTCAGCAATCCGCTCGACGCCATGGTCCAGCGGGCTTTCCAAGTCACCGGTTTCAAACCGGAAAAGGTGATCGGCCAAGCCGGCGTGCTCGACACGGCCCGCTACCGCACGTTTCTCGCGATGGAACTCGGCGTCAGCGTCGAAGATATTCAAGCGATGTTGTTGGGCGGCCACGGCGACACGATGGTTCCGGTCCCGAGTTGCACTTCGGTCGGCGGCATCCCGGTGACGCAACTTATCAAGCCGGAACGGCTGGCCGAGATCGTACAACGCGCTCGGGTCGGCGGTGCGGAAATCGTCGGCCTGCTTAAGACCGGAAGTGCCTACTACGCTCCGGCTGCGGCGACGGCTCAGATGGTCGAAGCGGTCGTCCGCGATAAGAAGCGTCTGATTCCTTGCGCCGCCTATTGCGATAAGGAATACGGCGTCGGCGGCTACTACGTCGGCGTACCGGTCATCTTAGGGACCGGCGGCGTCGAGAAGATCATCGAGCTCAATCTGACCGCGCAAGAAAAGGCAGATATGCAGAAGAGCATCGACGCCGTGAAGGAACTCGTCGGCGTGATGAACAAGCTGACCGGTTAGGCGGTTCGCCACAGATGAGCGTCGCCGCGCCGGCAATGCCGGCGCCGCGACCGGCGTTGACACTCCGCGCCGCTACGGCGTAGAAACCAAACTTCGCGACGTTTCGGCGTCGCCGCCAGGATGGCCGCCGTTGCTCGGCTTACGAGCGAGCAAGGCGAGGTGTCTTGCGTTTCGCTACCCATTCGGGAACATCTTGATGAATCGATTGGACTGGTTCGCCGAACCCGGCGAAGCACCGGCCGCGAATTCACACGTCGAGTTCGCTCACGATTTTGGCGAGGCCCGCGCCCGACGCGTCGCCGGCGAACAGCCGTCGACGATTTTCGGCCCGGTGCATTACGAGCCGAACTATGCGTATCCGCTCCTGGTTTGGTTGCACGGCGGCGGCCAAAACGAGCGGCAACTTGTGAAGATCATGCCGCTCGTCAGCTTGCGCAACTACGTCGCCGTCGCACCGCGCGGCACGTCGCGATACGATCGCCGCGGCGAGAGTCCGGCCGCGCGTCAGGCTTTCACGTGGGGGCGAAACGAAGGAGAATTCGACGCCGCGGAAGCCCGCGTGTTCGATCTCATCGAGGAAGTTCGCCGGCAGTACCACATTTCACGCCGCAAGATCTTTCTCGCCGGCGCCGAAGTCGGCGGCACCACGGCCTTGCGCATTGCGCTATCTCATCCCGATCGCTTTGCCGGAGCGCTTTCGCTCGGCGGCGTCTTTCCGACGGGATGTGCTCCCTTAGCGCGCTTGGTCGAAGCTCGCCGTCTCCCCATATTCATGGCTCACGGCCGCGACGACGCACTGTTCTCCGAGACGGCGGTCCGCGCCCAATTACGGTTGTTTCATGCCGGCGGATTGCAGGTCAGCATACGGCAGTATCCCGGCGATTCCTCTCCCGCGCCGCGGATGCTCGCCGACGCGGATCGCTGGATGATGGATATCGTCACCGGTTCCGCGGCCTACGCGACCTAGTTCGCTCGTCGCTTTTTCTTCCCGCCGGCGGCCGACGCGACTTGCTCTTCAGCCGCGAACGCGCACGTCGCTATTCACGGCGCTATTGCCGGGAACGCCGGCATTGACGCTTCTTGGCGGTGTGCGGCACCGCCCTATTCAACTAAGTCGTCGCAAGCGTCGTGCTCTCGGCATCGTCGCGTCCTAACTTGAAGCAATCTTGACGCTTTTCCGCGGCTTCGAGTACAAGTCCGCCGCATTTTCCCATCCTTCCCGTTTGCGCGACGGCGCTTGTCGAGCGTCGATGCACGAACGCGACACGTCTTTTCCGTTCGCTACGTTGCGGCTCCGCTCGATTCCGGCAAGAGCTCTGGTCTGCGCAATGCCGAGTCTCGTTCGTGGTCGTGCAAGTTCGTTCAGTCGCTCATGGCCAAGCCCGAACCAGCCGCCGCCGACGCAGCACCGAAGCCGTCGCTCATCGCGCGTGTTCGCAACTTGCCCGCTTGGGTGCGCGAGCACAGCGTCAAAGCCGCGATCCTTTTCTCGGTGATGTTTTCCTTGATGGGAGCGATGCTCTTCACTTGGGCCGTGATGAGCGCAAAGAACCGCCAACTCGCCGTCGAAGCGGCCTACACGCCCGACGACGCTTTCCAAGCGCTCGACGACGGCGACCTTCCCAAAGCGCTGCAGATCGCGCAGATCGTCGAGCGTTCGGGCAATATGACGATCGACAACGCCGGCGGCCCGGCCTATATCTTCGGCGTCGCCGCGATGCGGAAAAGCGATACGCCCGTCGAACTGCAGCGCACTCGCGCCTATCAAATCGCCGCGCACTGGTTTGAACAGGCCATGCACCGCGGCGTGCCCGACGATCGCCGCGCCGAGGTCGTGTTCCTCACGGGCAAGAGTCTCTACTTGGCCGAACGCTACACGGAAGCGGTGCCGATTTTGCGGCAAGCCCTGCCGATCAATCCGCATGCCGCAGCCGAACTCCACCGCTATTTAGGACGCGCACTCTACTTGCAATCCGAGCCGAACCCGGCCGGTGCGGTCGCCGAGACCGACGCCTATCTCGCCGAACCGAGTTTACCGGAAGACGACCGCATGGCGGCGACCGCCGATCGCGCCGAATTTTTGCTCGCGTCCGGGCGACTCATCGAAGCCCGCCGGGCGATCGCGCAAGTTCAGGAGACCAAGCGATTCCCGGCGCAAACGACGCTGCTCGACGCTCGCATCACCCTCCAAGAAGGTCGCTTGGCGGCGGGTGTGAAGGGAGACGAAGCCGCGCTGCAACCGTCGTGCATTATGCCGCTTCCGCAGCCGACGCCCGAGTCGCAGGCCAAGTTCGAATCGGCGCTCCGTTTAGCCGAAGAAGCCAAGAAGCTCGATAAACTCAGCACGCAGCTTACGCCGCAAGCGTTTTACGTCGCCGGGCTCTGCCAAGACGCGCTCGGCAAGCTCGAGGAAGCCGCGGCCGAGTTTCACCAAGCGTATCGTCGCGCCGTGGAATCGCCCGAAGGATTTGCGGCCCGAATTCAACAAGCGCACTTGGCGCGTCGTCGCGACAAGACCGACGACGCGGTTTCGCTCTACGACGAAGTTCTGAAAGAGTTGGGGCCGAAGAAGCGCTACAGCAATCGTTGGGCGCCGCTACCGGATTTCAAAGCGCGAATGCTCACCGTGTACGAAGATTTCTTTCACCGCAAGCAATACGCCGCGGCGTCGAAGTTCGCCGACCTGCTGCCGCGACTGCTCGATGAAGATCTGGCCGTGCAATTGGCGGCCGACGCGCATGCCGCTTGGGCGAGGCAATTGGTCGCGGGCGGTCGCGGCGGCGCGCTCGAGGAGCGGCATCCGCCGCCTGCGGTGCGCGAGCAATATCGATTGGCCGGTAAACTCTACGAACGGCTCTCCGAGCTGCGCTACGCCACGCGCGATTATGCGGAAAACATCTGGACGGCCGCGAAGTTCTATCTGCAAGGCCGCGATTACGACAACGCCGCCCGCTTGCTCCGCAAATACACGTCCGTCGAACAGCGCGCCCATCACGCCGAAGCGATGGTCGGCATCGCCGAAGTGATGCTTACCAAAGAGCGCAACGACGAAGCGCTTGCGCTGTTGAAGCAGTGTATGGAAACCTTCCCGCGCGATGCCGCCGTGTTCCGAGCCCGCTTGCTCCTCGCGGAACTCTACGGTGAGATGGGCAAATGGGATGAAGCCGAACGGTCGCTGCTCGATAACTTGGAATCGGAAACGCTCACGCCCAGCTCCAACGAATGGCGTCGTTCGCTCTTCGCGCTGGCCCGCCTACTTTTCGATCGGGCTCGTTACCCGGAGGCGGCGTTGAAACTCGACGAGGCCGTCGAGCGCTATCCCGACGACGCCGACGCCGTCGAGGCGCGCTACTGCGCAGGGGAGGCTCATCGTCGCGTGGCGCAAAAACTGGCCGACGAAGTTCCCGACAACGCGCTACCCGCGGAGCGTGCCAAGTTTCAACGCTTGATCACCGAACAGTTCGAGATTGCGCTAAAACGTTTGGATGAGACGATCCAAGCCGCCCGCACTCCCGATGTGCGCCACACCGACGAAGCCGGGCGGATCGCCATGCTCCGCAACGCGCTTTTCGGACGCGGCTCGATTCTGCATGCCGTCGGGCGCTACGACGAAGCGTTGCGGGCCTATCAAACGGCCGTCGCCGCCTTTCCACAATCGCCTGCCGTGCTCGACGCTTATCTCCAGATGGCCGACTGCCATCGGCGAATGCACCGACCGATCGAGGCCCGCGGCACGGTGGAGCAAGCCAAGTTGATGCTGAACCGCATCCCCGACGACGCCCAGTTTGACGACGTGACGAACTATACGCGTGCGGAATGGAAGCAAATGCTGGACACGCTGAGCGCTCTATGACGCAAGATTTCGACGCGCCGAGCGAGCTCGGCCGCTAAATGACGGACCATCGACAACGGACCACAAACGACTTCGCCATGTCTTCGACCGCACAATTGATCGATCTCGCCGGCCGCAAGCACGAGTGTTTGCGCCGGCTGTACGAACTGGCGCAGCGTCAGCATGCGCTCATCGACGCGGGGGAGATGACCGCGCTGTTGAATGTGCTGGCCGAAAAACAGCGCGTCATCGGCGATTTGCAGCTTTGCGAACAAGGTCTCGACGCATTTCGCGCGGACGATCCTGCGCGACGCGTCTGGTCGAGCGAGGCCGAGCGCTTGCGCTGCGCCAACCTCGTCGAGCGAAGCGCCGGCCTGCTTGAAGAAGTCTTGGCCTGCGAGAAGCTGTGCGAAGAAACTTTGCGCCGCCGTCGCGACGAAACGGCCGAGCAGTTGACGACCGTGCAGACGGCCGGCTTCGCTCGCCATGCCTACGCCGAAACGCCTTACGACGGCCCGTCGATGCTCGACCTGTCTTCCCAAGATTGAGGTACGCGTGATGAACGAAAGACAAATCCGCAACGACGGACCCCATCGCGCGCCCGAAGCGTCTACTGAAGCTCTGTCGACGATCGAGTTGATGAACTGGGAGACGATCATCGGGGCTTGGCACGACGCCACGCAGCGCCTTGAGCAAACGCACGCCGCGCTCCGCGGCGAAGTGGCGAGGCTGACCGATGAGTTAGCCGTGAAAAATCGGGAATTGGCGCGCAAGAATCGCTTAGCCGATCTCGGCCAGATCGCCTCGCACGTGGCTCACGAGGTGCGCAACAACTTGGTGCCGGTCTCGCTTTACACAAGTCTCCTGCGTCGCCGCCTGAACGGACGTGCGGACGATCTTGAAGTGCTCGGCAAGATTGAATCGGGCCTCACGGCCCTCGACGCGATGGTGCATGACATGCTCAACTTCACCGCCGACCGAGAAGCCAAGCTCTTGCCGCTCAACGTGCCGGCGCTGGTCGACGACGTGCTTTCATCGCTCCGCCCGCAATTCGACGCGCAAGGCATTCGACTCATCGTCGATTCGCCGTCGTCGCTCGTCGTCGCGGCCGACCCGGAAGCCGTGCGCCGGGCACTGTTGAACCTTGTGCTCAACGCGGTCGACGCCATGCCGCACGGCGGAGAGTTGGTCGTGACGACTGTGGCTTGCCGCGACCGAGTCGAAATCGAAATCGCCGATTCGGGTCCCGGGCTGACCGACGAAGCCAAGCGTCGCGCCTTCGAACCGTTCTTCACGACGAAGGCGAGCGGTATCGGCCTCGGCTTGGCGATCGTGCAACGTCTGATGGAGGCGCACGGCGGCGGCATCGGCGTCTGCAACTGTCCGGAAGGAGGCGCTGCGTTCACGATCCGACTGCCGCGCCGCAAGTTTGCGGAGGCCGCGGCATGACAAGAAGCCCGATGTTGAAGCTGAACGAATCCGCGACCGCGGCGGCCCGGGTGCTGGTCGTCGACGATCACCAGCAGGCCCGCGACTCGGTCGTATTTACGCTCAAACACGCCGGCTATTCGGTGCAAAGTTGTGCGAGCGCCGTCGAAGCGCTCAAAAAGCTGGAGCGCGAAGCGTTCGAACTCGTCGTCACCGATTTAAAGATGCCCGGCATGACGGGCGTGGAACTGCTCGCCGAACTCAAGCGACGTCGCCATCCGGCGCAGGTGATTCTCGTGACCGCCTACGCCACGGTCGGCACGGCGGTCGATGCGATGCGGCAAGGAGCGTTCGACTTTCTGGAGAAGCCGTTCTCGGCGGAGACGCTTGAAGATTTGGTGGACCGCGCGTTGCGGCACGGCCGCTCGGGCGCCCTCGCGGCGGCCTCGGCCGACGACGTCGCGGCCGCGGCCCCCGCGATGATCGGTTCGAGTCCGCAAATGCAAGCCTTGCGGGTGCGCATGGCCCGCGCGGCGTCTACGGAGGAAACGGTGTTGATCACCGGCGAAAGCGGCACCGGCAAGGAGCTTGTCGCTCGCACGGTGCATGCGCTCGGCTCGCGCCGCGAGAAGCCGTTTATCGGGTTGAATTGCCCGGCGCTGTCGGCGCATTTGATGGAGAGCGAACTCTTCGGCCACGAGCGCGGCGCATTCACCGGAGCCGAGGCGCGGCGAGCCGGCCGCTTCGAGGCCGCGCAAAATGGTTCGATCCTCCTCGACGAGGTGACGGAACTCGACTTGCCGTTGCAGGCGAAGCTGTTGAGGGTTCTGCAGGAGCGATCCTTCGAACGCGTGGGCTCAAGCGAGACGGTGCAGGTCGATGTCCGCGTCTTGGCGACGACGAATCGCGACTTGCGCAAAGCCGTGAGCGAGGGACGGTTTCGCGAAGACCTCTACTATCGGCTCGCGGTGATTCCGTTGGCCGTACCGCCGCTGCGCGAGCGTATCGGCGATGTGCCGGAATTGCTCGATCACTTCTTGCGCGAAGCGGCCGACCGCGTGGGCTGCGAGCCGGCGAAGCTCTCCGGCGGTGCAATCGACATGCTCGTCGGCTATCGCTGGCCCGGCAACGTGCGCGAACTACAAAACCTGATGACGCGGGCCGTCGTGCTGGCAGGCGGCGCGCCGCTCACCGCGGAGGATTTGCGGCCGTGGTTGATCGCGTCCGACGAGGCGCCGACGGAAACCACGGCGATGAGCCAAGCGATCGAAGTGGGGCTCAGTCTGCATGAAATGGAACGCCGCCTCATCGAAGCGACGCTCGATCGTTTCGGCGGGCACCGCGCTCGAACGGCCGAAGCCTTAGGGATCGGCCTGCGAACGCTCACCGCGAAGATTAAGGAATACGGTTACACGAATCCGACCGATCGAACAGCGAGGGCCGCCTAATGCTCAACGAAATGTTCGCGAACTCGCCGATTCCGGTGCTCGAACAGCTGGTGAACTTCAACCAGTCGCGGCACAACGTGCTCGCGTCGAACATCGCCAATATCGACACGCCGGGCTACAAAACGCGCGATCTGTCGGTCGAGCAGTTTCAAGCGAAGCTCAAAGACGCGATCGAGGAACGCGATTCGGCGGGACCGGTCGAGTCGCTCGGCGACCCGATTCACGTCGATCCGTTCGGCAAGGTGCGCGACGATCTCAACAACATTTTGTATCACGACCAAAGCAACGTCGGCTTGGAGCAGCAAGTGGCCGAGATCACCAAGAACCATATGCAGCACAACCTGGCGCTCACGATCATGAACAGCCAATTCCGCTTGTTGCAAACGGCCGTTTCCGAGCGTGCTTAGTCGAACTGAAAATCAGAAACTGAAATCCGGAAACCAACCATGTTCCCAGCCCTCGACGTCAGCACGAGCGCCCTCGTGGCTCAACGGATGCGGCTCAACGCCGTGTCGAGCAACATCGCGAATATGTCGACCACGCGCAACGAAGCAGGCGAATCGACGCCGTACGAACCGCGGTTCGTCGTATTCGAAGCCGAGCCGATCGCCGACGCGCCCGGCGCCGCCGGCGTGCGGGTCGCCGAAGTCGGCCAAGAGCAACAAGAGCCCATTTGGAAATACCAGCCCGGTCATCAAGACGCACTGAAGGAAGGCCCTCGACAAGGTTGGGTCGCTTATCCGCGAATCAGCCTCATGACCGAATTCACCGACGCCATTGAAACCACGCGGGCCTACGAAGCGAACGTCGGCGTGATCGAAGTGACCAAAGACATCACACAGCAAACGTTGAGGATTCTGGCGTAGCTTCCGTAGGAACGCCCTCCGCGGCATCCCCGGCGCCCAATCGACCCCGGTCGCCGGCATCCCGGCTCACCGAACTCCGAAGCGTGAACTTTTATGGCCATATCAATCAACAACTTGAATCCGGCGCTGTCGTTGCCGCAAGCTCCGCCTTCGTTGGCGAAGCCTGCCGCCGCGGGCGGCGGCGAGTTTCAGTCGTACCTGATGGATTCGCTCAATCAGGTGAACTCGATGCAGGCCGAAGCCAATCAAGCCGTCGAGTCGTTGTCGGTCGGGGGCGATGTAAACCCCGCCGAAGTGCTCACGGCCGTGCAGAAGGCCGACCTCGCGTTTCGTCTGACGATGCAGATTCGTAACAAGTTGGTCGCCGCCTACCAAGAAGTGCAGAACATTCGCATTTAACGGTTCGGAGTTCGCGGTGCGGAGTTGCCTGAATTGCGACTCTCGACCACGAACTCCAAACACCGAACGCCGAACCCTGAGCCTCAAACGCTTTCATGGACTTTCTTAATAAACTTCTCGCGCAGTTGAACGACCTGTTCAAGTCGATGAGTCCCGGCGCGCGGATCACGGCCGCGCTGCTCTTGGCCGCGGTCGTGGTGAGCATCGGCTACCTGTTCAACTCGCAATCGGCGGGGGCCGACGCCTATTTGCTAAATGGTCAATCGTTTACGGCCGACGAAATCTCCGCGATGGAAGCGGCCTTCGGCAAGGCCGGGCTAAGCGACTACACCGTCGAAGGGGCTCGCGTCCGCGTGACGAAGTCGCGGCAGGCGGAGTTTCTCGGAGCGCTGGCCGACGGCGGAGCGCTGCCGGCCCGCTTTGGCGATCATCTCACGCAAGCCGCGAACTCGCCGAGTCCGTTCACCAGCCGCGCCCAACAAGAAGAAATGATGAAGGTCGCTAAGCAACGCGAATTGGCGATGGTGATTCGTTCGATGAACGGCATCGAAAACGCCGTCGTGCACTACGACATTCAGAAACGTGCGGGCGGGCTCGGCCAAAACCAGATCATCACGGCCAGCGTGAGCGTGAAGCCGCGCGGCAACCTGCAGCTCAACGAGGTCCAGGTGCCGGCGATCCGCTCGCTGGTCTCCGCCGCGATCGCCGGGCTATCGCCCGAGAACGTCACCGTCGTCGACATCAACGGTCGGGCCTACAACGGCAGCAAAATCGGCGGCGTCGGCAATGCGCTCGACGATCCCTTTCTCAGCATGACGCGGGCTCACAAGGAATTGATCGAAGCCAGCCTGCGCGACGCGCTGGCCTATGTGCCGGGCGTGACGGTCACGGCGAACGTCGATATCGATCGCGAAATGGTTCGCAACATGGTCGAGAGCAAAATCGACCCCAAGACGGTGCCGATCGAATCGAAGACGATGGAGAAATCGCAAACGTCGACGGCGCCGAACACGCCGGCCGGTAGGCCGGGGCTCGCCGCGCAAGCGCCGAACGCGGCCGCGTCGCTCGGCAGTTCAAGCGGCGGCGGAGCCTCGAGCGAAGACACGCAATCGACGACCGAACAACGCAACACGGCCGGCGGAACCACGGCCGAGATCAAGATGGCGGGGCTGACGCCGAAGCGCGTCGCGGTGGCCATCGGCATTCCCAGCGACTACTTCCTCAAAGTCTGGCAGGCGCAGAATCCGGCGACCGACGGGGCGGAAGCTAAGAAGCCCGACGCCGCGGCGCTGACCGCCGTCGAAGCGGCCGAGATCAAGCGGATTAAGGATCACGTCGTGCAGTTGATTCCTAAGCCCGACGATCCGGCGAATCCGATCGATCCGGCTACGCTCGTCACCGTCACGGCCTTTTCGCACGTGGCGCCCGAAGTCGACGCCGGCCCGAGCATGGTCGACCGCACGCTCGATTGGCTTGCGCAGTCGTGGGGTACGATCGGCATGATCGGCCTCGGGTTGTTTAGCTTGCTGATGCTCAAATCGTTCGTCGGCGCCGTGCCGGTCGCCGCCGATTCGAGAGTGCTCTCGGCCACGATGGGCGACGACGAAGAAGATGAATCGCACAAGCCGGCCGGAGCGTCGGGCGCGGCGACCGCCGCCGCGGGCGACAAAGACCCGAGCGTCAAAACGAAAACGCGCACGCTCCAGCGCCGCCTAGGCGGACCAAACCTGCGAGAGGAATTGATTGAAATGGTTCGCGAAGACCCCGACGCGGCGGCCAACATTCTCCGCAGCTGGATCGGGAACACGACTTAACGAGCTTCCCCCGGAAGGGCACATGGAGATGAGATGAGGATAGGGAGTCCACTGACCAAATGAATGAGATGCGCTCCTGATCACGACCGCCGCAACTCCGTTCTCCGACTCCATGATCTCCTCTTATTCCGTTATCCAAGTCTCTGAAACGAATCGAGCCGGACGATGACCAACGAACAACTTCGCAAAGCGGCCGTTCTCATTGCCGCTCTGGATACCAACACGGCCGACGTACTGCTCGAGCGGATGTCGCCGGAGCAGGCCGCCGTCTTGCGCCGCACGATCATGGCGCTGCCGGAAATCGGCGACGCCGAACAGCAAGCCGTGTTGGCCGAGTTCATCGGTCGTCCGAACGAGGCGAACGACGGCGTCGAAGTGAGCATGTCGTCGCACGCGGCCGCGGCCTACGCCGCTCAGCAAAAGGCAACCGCGGCCGGAGCGGCGGCCGCCGAGGCTCCCTTTCGCTTTTTGCATGAAGCCGACGGCGACGATCTTTCCGAACTCCTCACCGGGGAGCATCCTCAAACCGTGGCGGTCGTGCTTTCGCACTTGCCGGCGGAGCGGGCGGCGGCCGCCGTGGCGTCGCTCAACGGCCCGTTGCAGGCCGAGGTCGTGCGGCGCTTGGCTCGGCTCGACGAGACCGATGCGACCGTGTTGGCCGACGTCGAGAAGGAACTGCAGCTTCGCTTCAAACGCCGTTTCGGCGACCTTGTACGAGCCTCGGGCGTGGGCGCCGTGCGCAACATTTTGAGCGAAGCGTCGCCGGCGGTGCGACGCAGCGTGCTCTCGAGCCTCTCCCGCCAAGATCCGCATCTTGCCTCCAAGCTGGATTTGAGCGAACCGAAACCGCGCCTGTCGCAGGCGGAGCTGACAAGCCTGTCCGATGCCGCCTTGCGCGAATTGTGTGAATCGGTGGATCAGGAAGTGCTGGCCGTCGCGCTTGCCGGCGATATGGAACTCAGTCGCCGCATGTTCTCCGCGCTGCCCCGCGGGCGGTGGGCTCAACTGCAGAATGCGATCGACACGCTCGGCCCGACGCCGTTGAGCGACGTCGAGTGGGCCCAGGCCGAAATCGTACGCATGGCCGGCGAACTTCAAGCGGCCTAAGGAACGACCGAACTATGGCATCGATCATCAAATCGACCGACTACGCGCAAGGCGCGCGGGCCGCGACGTTCAATTTCGACGATATGGCGCGCCACGGCGAAGCCTATATCAAGCAGATGCGCGAGGAAGCGGCCAAAATCCTGGCCGAAGCGCAGCAACAAGCCGAGCGAATCCGCAAGCAAGCCGAAATCGACGGACTCAAGGCCGCTCAACGGCAGCATCAAGCGCAGGTCGAAGCGGAAGCTGCGAAGCGAATGGAAGCCGTGTTGCCGGCGCTCCGCGCGGCCGTCGGCGAAATCCAAACTTCGAAACAAGGCTGGCTCGCGCATTGGGAACGCTCCGGCGTCCGCCTCGCCTCGCGAATCGCCGAGCGCGTGTTGCGGCGCGAGCTTGCCGGCCGGCCCGACTTGCCGGTGGCGCTCGTGCGCGAGTCACTCGAGCTCGCGACCGGCGGCGGCCGGATTCGCATCTTGTTGAATCCGGCCGACGTGCAGGCGCTCGGTTCGCAAGTGCAGCTGGTGCTCAAAGAAATGGGACGCCTTGCGGAGACCGAGGTCACGGCCGACGAGCGGATCGAACGCGGCGGTTGCCGGCTGGAAATGCGGCACGGGTCGATCGATCAGCAACTCGGTGCGCAACTCCAGCGTATCGAAGAGGAGTTGACGTAGTCGATGCTCGAACTCGCCGACCAACTCGACGACATTCTTCCGGCCGCGCTCGAAGGGCGCGTCGTCCGCACGATCGGCATGACTGCCGCCGCGGCCGGTTTTCCGGCCCCCGTCGGCGCGCTCGTGGAAATCACGCGGCACGGCGCGCCTCCGCTCGAAGCCGAAGTGATCGGCTTCCGCGACGACCAGACGATCCTCTTTCCGTTCGACGACCTCGGCGGAATCCGACAGGGTGACCGCGTGCGTCTGAAACGCACGAAAAACTGGCTCCGCGTCGGATCGGCCCTGTTGGGTCGAGTGATCGACGCCCGCGGCACGGCGATCGACGGCAAACCGCAGCCGGTCTTGGCCGAGCGCGTGCCGCTCGATCGACGTCCCCCTATTCCCGTCGATCGACCGCGAATCGACAAGCCGCTGTCGACCGGCGTACGCGTGATCGACGGACTGCTGACCGTGGGGCAAGGCCAACGGATGGGCATCTTCGCCGGCTCGGGCGTCGGCAAGAGCGTGACGCTCGGCATGATGAGTAGATACACGTCGGCCGACGTGAACGTCATCGCCTTGGTCGGCGAGCGCGGCCGTGAAGTCAATGAATTCCTCGAGCGCGACCTGGGTCCGGAAGGCTTGGCGCGGAGCGTCGTCGTCACGGCGACCAGCGACGAGCCGGCGCTGTTGCGCGTGCGGGCCGCGTTTGCCGCGACGGCGGTCGCCGAATACTTTCGCGATCAAGGGAAGAGCGTCTTGCTCGTGATGGACTCGCTCACTCGGTTCGCGCTCGCGCAGCGCGAGATCGGGCTCGCGGCCGGCGAGCCGCCGACGACGCGCGGCTTTCCGCCGTCGGTGTTCGCGATGCTGCCGCGGCTGGTGGAGCGGGCGGGTCGCACGAAGGAAGGGAGCATTACGGCGTTCTATTCGGTGCTCGTCGACGGCGACGACGAAAACGAACCGATCGCCGACTGCGTCCGCGGTTTGATCGACGGCCACACCTGGCTCTCCCGCAAGATCGCTTCTCGCAATCATTATCCGGCGGTCGACGTGCTGCCGAGTTTGAGCCGTTTGATGAGCGAAGTGGCGACGCCCGAACACCGCGAAGCGGCAGGTTCGATGCGCGAATTGCTGGCCGCTTATCGCGAGAACGAAGATTTGATTTCGATCGGCGCTTATCGGCGCGGTTCGAATCCGGTGATCGATCTCTCGATCGATATGCAAGACGCGCTGAATCAGTTCCTGCGCCAAGGGGTGAACGAAGCGAGCAGCGTGGACGAAGCGAAGAAGTTGCTGGTGCAGATTCGGCAGATTTGCAAGGCGAAGCTGGGACGCTGACGGCGTTCTCGGTTGCGTAAGTCGTCGCGAATCCGAAAGTTAAGAGCTAAGAATTTACCGTGCGATTCCAATTTCGGTTGCAAACCTTGATGCGGTTGCGCGAGGCGGCCCGCGACGAGCGGCGCGAGCAGCTGGCCGAGGCGCTGCGCATCGACGACGCCTTGCGCGAGCAGTTGGCGGAGTTGGAATCGCTGCGGCAGGAAGCGCGTCGTCTGCAGACGATGGGGCGCGGGCGCATCGACGTCGACAAGTTGCTGGAAGCCCAGCGGTACGACGCCGTCGTCACGCTCGAGCAACGCCACGTCGAGCAACAGCGGGCCAACGTCGCCGCGGAAATCGCCAAGCGGCGCGACGCCCTGATCGAGGCCGACCGCGAGTACAAAGTGCTGGAGAACCTCCGTGAGTTGCGGAAAACCGAACATCGCAAGCTCGCGGCGGCTGCGGAAATGAAAATTCTTGACGAAGCGGCCGGCCGGCGAGGCACGCAAAATCTGCGCGACGCCGAGGAGGACGACGTATGGGCCGAATGATCGGAATGCTGTCGAGTTTGATCATCTATTTGCTCTTGGGGCACGCCTTGGCTGCGCTCATGGTGCTCACCGTGATCGGTCTGAAAGGGGGTTTTTCCCACCAGAAGCTCGAGCAAATCATGGCCGTGATCCAAGGGGTCGACTTGCTCGCGCTGCGCGAACAGGTGGAAGAAGACCGCGCGAAGGAGACGCAGGAGCGGCTTTCGCTCGCCGACATCGCGGAGGCGCGTGCGCGGAAATCGCGCGATTTCGAACTGCGCGAGCAAGAACTGCGCAATCAGCTGGCGCGCGTGACCACGATGCAAGGTCAACTCACCGACACGGCCGACCGATATCAGCGTATGAAGCAAGACTTCGAGGCCCGCTTGAAGAACTTGCGCGAGGGAGCAATCGCCGAAAACATGGAGAACGCTCGCTCGCTGTTGGAGACGGTGAAGCCGAAGCAGGCGAAAGAGCAGATCGAAATCATGCTCAAAGCCGGCGAGATGAAGCAAGCGGTGACCCTCTTGAGCGCGATGCCGATCGAGAAGCGGGCTAAGATCGTCGCCGAGTTCAAGACCGAGCCGGAGAGCGAGCAGTTGGCCGAGATGTTGCGTTTGATTCGCGCGGGCGAACCGGACGTGACGTTGATCGACGAAGCGGCGAAGCAAGCCGCGTCGGTGTCGCAAGAGTAGTTCATCGAACCCGAGCGCCAAGGAAGGAGCCGGACATGTCGCCGATCGCCGTCGAAGGCCTGAGCTTGCCGCTCGATATTCCGGCACCCGTCGTGACGTCGCCGCCGGCGGCGCGCGGGGGAGAATCGTTTCAAGATCATCTGCGGCGCGCCGGCTCGCGCGACGACGCACGGCCGACATCGTCGCCGCCGGCCGAAGATCGCTCGCCGACTTCGAACGTCGCGGCGACCGCGAAGCGAGAGGAAACCTCGCGCAGCGACGACGATCACGCCGAACTCTCTGCGAAAGACTCTTCGGCGGCGGAAGCGGCCGAGGGCGGCAAGGCGCAAGAAGCCAAAACCGACTCCGCTTCAAAAGCCGAGCAGGGGGACGAGCAAGTCGACGCTCATGCCGACAAGACCGACGCCGACGGTAAGCAAAGCTCGTCCGACGATGAGCACGCCGAGAAGAAGGACGCCGAAGCGATCGCCGCCGCGGCGGCGGCCGTCGCCGCGCTGAAAGAGGCGCAGACCGGTGCGCCCGACGAAATCACCCTGAGCGACGAGGCCTTGGACGAAGCGGTCGCCGACACGACGCCTGTTGCGCCGGCCGAGAAGCCGAAGCCGGGGGGTGAAGAGCGCGGCGCGAAGACGGCCGCCGCTCAGGTCGATGCCGTGGTCGGCGAAGCCCCGCAGGTCGACGCAACGGTGCAGCCGAGCGCGGAGACCGAACAGCAGATCGTTGCGGCGCCGCAAGAGTCGGCGTCGGTTGCGGTCGTCGAGCAGCCGCAAGTCGAGAACACGAAGCACGCGCCGAAGCCGGCGGAGACGCCGGTGACTCACGTCGCGGCGAAAGACGCGGCGGTCATCGCGACGGAAAGCGCGACGACGGCTGCCGCGCCGCCGACGGGAGCCACGGCCGAGCTTCCGCCAAGACCCGCCGCAGAAGACGACGGCAAGCAACGGAACGGCCCCGCGTCGACCGACGGCGCCGCACCTGTGCAGGCGAACGGCGCTACGCCCGCGATCACCGCGCAGGTCGTCGAAGCGGCGCAAGCCGCCGCCGCGCAGTCGGCGCAGCAACTCGTCGATTCGTCGATCAAGAACGACGAAGACGAAAAGTCGCGGCATGCGGATCAGAAAATCGGGGACGCCGTGCATCGGGAACGGACCGCAACGCAGGCCGATCGCGCCGCCGCAGCCCTCGAAACCGCGCAGCCCGCAACGCGACGTGAGAACTCCTTTACCGGAGAGGCGGCCGGCGGCGAGCGCGCCGGATCGTTGTCGCACGCCGAGCGAGCCCGCCTCGTCCAACGCGTCACACGGGCCGTGACGACGGCTCATGAGCGGGGCGGCGATTTGAAGATTCGCTTGAGCCCGCCCGAGCTTGGTTCGCTCAAGCTCCAAGTGAAACTGACCGACGGAGTGCTCAGTGCGCGGCTCGAAGCGGAGACTCCGCAGGCCCGCCAGGTGATCGCCGAGAGCTTGCCGCAGTTGCGCGAACGGTTGGCCGAACAAAACATTCGCGTCGAGCGCTTCGACGTCGACTTGATGAACTCCGGCGGCGGCGGTCTCTCGAACATGCCCGATCGTCGACAAGACGGTGCGTACGACGGCCCGCTCCGTACGGTCGGTTCGACGAACGCCGGCCGCGGCGGCACGACCGAAACGACCACGCGCGGCGCCGCGAGCAACCGGCGCACCGACGGCGGACTGGACCTGTTGGCCTAAGCCGAGCGCTAAGTAGCACACTTCCCCCGACGACGAATACGAACGAGGCACTTTATGGCGACCGACGCGATCAGCACGAAGCCTTCGAGCGATCCGGCCGACTTGTCGAGATACAAAGCCAACACGGACAAGTTCGAAGACCTGCAAATCGAAGACTTCATCAAAATGATGGTCGCCGAACTGCAGAATCAAGACCCGCTCAATCCGATGGACAACGCTCAGATTTTGCAGCAGATGAGCCAGATGCAAAGCCTGAACTCGACGGAGAAGCTCAACACGACGCTCGACGCCGTGTTGCTCGGGCAAAACTTATCGAACGCCGGCTCGCTGATCGGCAAGACGATCGTCGGCCTCAACGACAAAGGAAAAGACGTGACCGGCGAAGTGGAATCGGTGACGATCGTGGGCGGAGTGCCGCGGTTGATCGTCGGCGAGGAATCGATCTCGCTCAACAACGTACGTCTCATCCTGCCGCCGGAAGCGACCGACGGGACGGATACCGGGACGGATACCGGTACCGACACGGCTGCGAGCGAGACGACGGATTCGGCCGCGGCGTAAGGGCAAGCATCAAAGACCAGTTCGAACGATCTATTCAACAGAAGTTAAACGGTCGGTTTTCGTTCGACCGCGAGATTCTCACGGAAGGGGTTAGTCATGGGTTTGTCTTCAGTCTTCAACACGGCGGTCACCGGCTTGCAAGCCAGCGAAACGACGATCGACGTCGCAGGCAACAACGTGGCCAACTCGAACACGATCGGGTTCAAGAAGTCGGAAGCGGTCTTTACCACCCAGTTTCTGCAGACGTTGAGCTTGGGTTCCGCGCCGACGGACACGCAGGGCGGCACGAACCCGAAGCAAATCGGTCTCGGCGTGCAGGTCGGCGCGATTCGCACCGAATTCTCCCAGGGCACGATCGCGATCAGCTCGAATCCCTCCGATCTGGCGTTGCAGGGCGACGGATTCTTCGTCGTGCGGAGCAGCACCGGCGAACAACTCTACACGCGCAACGGTAAATTCGAACTCAACTCGCAAAGCCAATTGGTGAGTTCCGGCGGCGAGCGTCTGCTCGGCTTCGGCATCGACGACAACTTTCAGATTCAAGCCACGACACTGCAGCCCCTGACGATTCCGCTCGGCTCGGCCGCCGTCGCCAAAGCCACGCAGAACGTCTTTCTTGAAGGTACGCTCAGCCCCACGGGCGACTTGGCCGACACGGCCGAGATCATCCAGAGTCGCGTCTTCAGCGACGGCTCGAAAGGCGTGCCGACCGATTTGCCGGCCAACTCGCTCGCTACGGTCAATGCGCCGACGACCGTCGGCATCGGCACGGCGACGAGCACGTCGGGCTCCGGCGCGGTGCCGACCGGAACCTATCGCTACAAGCTCGTGTTCGTCGACGCCAACGGCAACGAGAGCCCGGCCACGACGGACATCGGACCGATCACGGTGACGAATCCCGCTACCGATACGGTCGACTTCACGGGTCTGCCGACCGCTCCGCCCGACTTTGCGACCAAGCGGATCTATCGCGCCGCAGGCACGGGGCCGACGTTTACCTACGAGTACATCGCCGACGTCGCGGGGGGCACCGCGACGTATAGCGACGTCGCCAACCAGCCGCCGCCGGCTCCCCCCGTCGGCACTCCGGCGACGCTCACCGAAGGAACGCTCGCCATCGGCAGCTACAGCTACTACGTCACCTGGTACAACTCGATTTCCGGTCTTGAGAGCCGGCCGACGAGCATGATCGGCCCGCAAGCCGTGTCGGTCGCCGGACAAGAGGTGCTGCTGAAGAACATCCCGCAGCCGCCCGGCGGCGCGCCGCCGGAATACGATTCGGTGCGAATTTATCGCAGTCTGTCCGACACGGCGAGCCAGCCGACGGAGCAGTTTCGCATCGCCACGCTCACCGCGGGAGCGGGCGCGACGACCTATATCGACGGCGCGAGCGACACCTCGATCAATGTGGCGACCAACAAAATCAATCTCGACGGCCCGCCGATCTCGCTCGGCATGACGCTCGAAAATCTCGTCTACCGCGACGGCTCGAACTATGTGAAGGCGTTTCAGCCGGGCGCGACGTTCCAAGACGGCACGTTCACCTTCACCGGCCGTAAGGGCGATCGCGCGCTGACGAGCAAAGATCTCAGTATCAACAGCGGGACGACAGTGCAAAACTTGGTCGACTTCATGGAAGAGTCGATGGGTATTCAAGCCGTCGACGGCAACGAAGGCGGCACCATCACGGGCGACAGCCGAATTCAGTTCACCGGCAACAAGGGAACCGACAATAAGCTCGAAATCCGCCTCTCCGGCATGCAGTTCACGCCCGACGGTTCGACCAGCACGTCGCAGGTGAACATGGGCTACACGTCGTCGCAAGCGGCCAAGGGACAGAGCGCCGTCGCCGACTTCGTCGTCTACGACTCGTTGGGCATTCCGCTCTCGGTCCGCGTCACCACGGTGCTCGAATCGCGCACGGGAACCGAAACGGTCTATCGTTGGTTCGCCGACTCAGGCGACAACGACCCGGCGACCGGCAACAACATCGCCGTCGGCACCGGCGAGATTCGCTTCAACGGCGAAGGCAAATTTCTGTCGTCGACGAGCAATTCGGTCGCGATCTCGCGCGAGAACATTCCTTCGACGTCCCCCTTGGAATTCGGACTGGATTTCAACCAGCTTTCCGGTTTGGCGGCGACGAAGAGTTCTCTGGCGGCGACGCGACAAGACGGCTTCCCGCCCGGCAAGCTCACCAGCTTCCTCATCGGCGAAGACGGCAAGATTCGCGGCGTGTTCGACAACGGCACCGAACGCGACTTGGGCCAGATTCGTTTGGCGCGCTTCGCCAACCCGTCCGGCTTGGATCAACGCGGCCAAAACCTCTTCGCGACCGCCGTGAACTCGGGCCTGCCCGTGCTCGGCAATCCGGGCGAGCAGGGCATCGGCACCGTCGTCGCCGGTGCGATCGAGCAATCCAACACCGACATCTCGAAGAGCTTGATCGATCTCATCTCGGCGTCGACGCAATACCGCGGCAATGCCCGCGTGATCACGGCGGCGCAGCAACTTTTGGATGAACTGTTGAACCTGCGGCGGTAGCGATTGGCCGCAGATAAAAGTCGATTCAACGACCGGCCTCGCGCTTCGCGTTTCAGGGTCTCGTTTCCAGTCTAACTTATGATCAAAGTCACCAATCTTGCCGGCGAGCCGTTTCTGCTCAACGCGGAGATGGTGCGCTATGTGGAAGCCCGGCCCGACACGTTCGTCACGATGTCGCAGGGCGAGCGGATCGTCGTCCGTGAATCGATGGACGAAGTGTTGCGACTTTGCCTGGAATATCAGCGGGCCAAGCAATGGATACCCGCGCCGCGCGCGGCGACTCGAACGGCGTCGGAAGGACGGGCCGCATGATGAAGTTCCGCTCGTGGGGACTTGAAATCGGCACGTTGATGGGCCTCGTGCTCGTCGTGTTCGCCGTCGTCTATGCCGCCGCCTCCGGCGGGGGCAGCGCGGGGGCGTTCGTCGACTACGCGTCGATCGTCTGCGTCGTCGGCGGCAGCTTGGCCACGCTGCTGATCGCCTACCCGCTCAAGACGGTGCTCAACCTCGGCGGGGTCTATCGCGCCGCCGTGGTGCGGCGTCCGCCCGATTCGGCGGCGACGATCGGCGTGCTCGTCGAACTTGCCGAAGTCGCCCGACGCGACGGGTTGCTCGCCCTGGAAGCGCATACGGCGGAGATCGAAAACCCGTTCATCGTCACGGGCGTCCGCATGACCGTCGACGGGACGCGACCGGAGATTCTCGAAGAATCGCTACGCACCGAAATCGAGGCCACCGCTCGTCGCCATACGATCGGCAAAGGCGCGCTCGACACCGTGGGCAAGTACGCGCCTGCGTTCGGCATGATCGGCACCTTGGTCGGACTCGTGATGATGCTCGGCAACATGAACGATCCCGACGCCATCGGCCCCGGCATGGCCGTGGCCCTGCTCACCACGCTCTACGGCGCGCTGCTCGCCAACGGCGTGTGCTTGCCGCTGGCCGACAAGCTCAGCTACTTGAACAAACAAGAGCTGATCGACATGGAGATCGTGGTCAAAGGCATTCTCGGCATTCAATCGGGCGACAACCCGCGTTTGATCGAACAGCGGCTGGGGATGTATTTGCCGGCCGGCGAGCGTGAAGCGCTGCGGCGGCCGCGTGTGCGCCCGGAAGTCGAAGAAGACGTGTTGGTGTGACCGCGATGCTTCCTCACGACGAAACTCCCGTCGCCGGCGCGCCCGACTGGTTGCTGACCTACGGCGACCTGATGTCGCTGCTGCTGACGTTTTTCGTGATGCTCGTCTCGATGAGCGAATTGAAAAGCGAGCCGCGCGTGGTGCAGGCCGTGGAAGCGATGAACGAGCAGTTCGGCAAAGAGCGGCGAGACGAGCCGGGCCTCCATCGACCGCGCGGCGCGAAGATGGAGGCGCCGCTCGGCACGGCGGCCCGAATCGAAGGAGTACGCACAGGTCGGCACGCGATGATCGGCGGCTCCGTCGTGTTCGACGAAAACACCGCCGAATTGAGCGACGACCAAGTGGAGAAACTGCAGTTCGTCTGCCAACAATTCCTCGGCAAAGCGCAGAAGATCGAGATCCGCGGGCACACGACGCGCCGCCCGCTTCCCGACGATTCCCCCTATCGCGACCATTGGGACTTGGCCTACGCGCGGTGCCGCAAGGCGTTTGAGATCGCCGTGGCCGCGGGCGTCGAGCCGGGGCGAATGCGGCTTTCGGTCGCCGGGGCGAACGAGCCGAGCGTCGTCGTCGGCGACGACCCGCTGCGCAGGCGGGAAAACGCTCGAGTCGAGGCGTTTTTGCTGAACGAATTTGCGGAAGATTACGAAAATGCGGCCGCTGCGGCCGCCGCCCGGCCCTAAGGAGAAGTCGACCGACGAGCGCTAAGCCTGAGCTACGCTATCGTTAGAGCGCGCCGGCGGGCGGCTGCGCCTTTCGTCGCTTTCTCGTCGTTGTCTCCCTATGAGCGCCCACAAAGAAGAACCGGCCGGACATGCCGCACCCAAAGGGGGCGGTCTCATTTCCAAACTGGTGCCGGCACTGATAGTCATCGCCGTCGTGACCGGCGAAGGGGTCGCCGCCTTCATGCTCATGCCCAGCGTGGAAGACAACGCCAAGGCCGCGCGCGAGGCCTTGGCCGCCAAGCCGCCGGAACCGGAATACCACGACGAACACGACGCCGAGCTCGCCGAGATCGATCTCGAAGAGTACAAGATCACCTCGTTTCAGCCGGCCTCGAGCATCACGCTCCGGATTGAGTTCCACCTTTTCGGCATGGTGCCGGCAGAGAAGGCGGAAGAGTTCAAGCACATCTACGAAGCGAAGAAAAATCGCGTCCGCGACAACGTGATGGCCATCATTCGCAGCGCCGAAATGAACGACCTCACCGACCCGGGATTGGGGTTGATCAAACGTAAGATTTTAGAGACAACCAACAAGGCGCTCGGCAAGCCGTTGCTCGAAGGAGTGATGTTCGCCGAGTTCACGTTCTTGGAACAGTAGTCTCGGTTGTCGCGCGGGCGTTAGGACGACGCCTTTCCGCCGCACCGCAAGAACGTGGTTCGGCGGTAAGGAACGGAATCCATGGCCGACGACGACAAGCAGGTCAGCCAAGACGAGATCGAAGAACTGCTCCGCGCCGCGCGCGAAGGCAATCTGCCCGGAGCGGAATCGGCTAAGCCGGCCGCTCCCGCCGCCGGTCAACCTGCGGCGCCCCCGCCGAACGTCTCCGCCTCGGCCGCCCCACCCGCCGAAGAAGCCGGCATGCTCAGCCAGGCGGATATCGACGCTTTGCTCGGCGCGCAGAAGCGCCCGGCGGCGGCGAAGAAAACGGCCGGTCCTCAACCGGCTCGACCCGCTGCTCCGCCGGCCGGCGCGCACGACAGCCCGATCCCTCAAGCCGATATCGAACTGCTGCTCAGCCACGCCGAGCGGGCCTTGGCTTCCGTCGCCGAACCGAACCACGTCGACCTGCCGGAGGGGGCGACGACGTTTCGCTTCGAAGACTTCACCGGCGCTCCGGCTTCGACCGAAGCGGCCACGATCGAGCTCGTGCGCGACGTCGAACTCGATCTGAAGATCGAGCTCGGTCGCACGCACATGTACCTGGAAGACGTGCTCAAACTGCGGCGCGGTTCCGTGGTGTCGCTCGACAAGCTGGCCGGCGACCCGGTCGATATCTACGTCAACGGCCGCTTGATCGCCCGCGGCGAAGTGCTCGTGCTCAACGACAACTTCTGCGTCCGCGTCGCCGAACTCATCCAAAGCGAACAGGCCGCGGCGGGGTGAACCCCGTCGCCGGCGCGCCAAGGGAGGGGCGGGCCATGCGAACTCTCCGGTCGATCGCCGTCGTCGCTCTTGCGCTCGCGGGCCTTGCGCCGTCCGGGCTCGACCTGCCGAGCGCCGCTGCGCAAACCGCCGCTCCGGCCGAACCGCCGTACGCCGTGCAACAAGCGGGCGGCCCCTTCACGTCGAGCGTCAACGCCGCCGAAGCCGCTCAGACCACGTATACATCCACGGCGTCGCCCGCTCGGTCTGAACTCGCGCCTAGCAGCCGGCCCCTAGCGCCCGCCTCCAAGCCTTCATCCAAGCTCGCCCCTCCCGGCGGCGACTCCGATGCGAAATCGCGCCCCGCAGGCTCCGGCATGCTCGGCGTCGTCGGCAGCCTCGTCGTCGTGCTCGGCCTGTTTCTGATTGCCGCGTGGATCATGCGTCGCAGTTTGCCGCAGCAGAATCGCACGCTGCCGAAGGAGGCGGTCGAAACACTCGGCAGAATTCCCTTCCCGGCTCGGCAACAAGGACAATTGTTGCGCGTCGGCAATAAGCTTGTGCTGGTCAGCTTTTCCGCGGCCGGGGCGCATGTCATCGCCGAAGTGACCGATCCGCTCGAAGTTGATCGCCTCGCAGGCTTATGCGCCCAGAACGATCCGCACGGCGCGACGCGCTCGTTTCGCGACGTCGTCGACGGTTTCTTCCGCGAACGGCCGGGCCGCGAGACGTTCGCCGCCGCCGGCCGCCCCGCGCCTCGCGCGGAGGAGGACGACGTTGCCTAAGTCGTCGAATCGAATCTCGATCGCGCCGCGCCGATCGTTAGCCGCAGGCGAGTCGCCGCGGGCGCACGACCAATTACCTCGCTCGACGCCGCGGCGCTTCGTGCGGCAGGCGATCCTATTCGTTGCGCTAGCTCTCTTCCTCGCGTTCGCCGTCTCGGTGGAGCACGTCGCCGCGCAGGAGTCGTCGAACAGTCCGGCCCGGCTCGCGTTGCCTCCCGAATTGCTCGGCGGACCCGGCCGGTGGACGAGCCCCGAAGGCCTGACGTCGGCGCTCCAGGTCATGCTGCTGCTGACCGTGATCAGCTTGGCGCCGGCCTTACTGATGATGACGACCTGCTTCGTCCGCGTGTTGGTCGTGCTCGGCTTATTGCGACAAGCGCTCGGCACGCAGCAGCTGCCGCCGAACCAAGTGCTCACGTCGCTTGCGCTGTTCATCACCTTGGCCGTGATGACGCCTGTTTGGAAACAGACGTACGACGAAGCGATCGTGCCGTATACGAATCACCAGATCGGCATGGATCAGGCCTGGTCGCGCGGCATCGCGCCCATCCGCCGCTTCATGAGCTTGCAGATCGAACGCTGCGGCAACGCCGACGACGTCTGGCTGTTCATGCAGTATTCCGCGCCCGACAAGACGCCGGAAACTTACGACGACGTGCCGCTCGCCGCGCTGCTGCCGGCCTTTATGCTCAGCGAGTTGAAGACCGCGTTTCTGATCGGTTTCCAAATCTACTTGCCGTTCCTGATCATCGACATGGTCGTCTCCAGCGTGCTCATTGCGATGGGCATGATGATGCTGCCGCCGGTTTTGATCTCGCTGCCGTTCAAGCTGCTGTTGTTCGTCCTCATCGACGGCTGGCACCTGATCGTCGGTATGCTGATGGAAAGCTTCCAAGCGTTCACGTGATCCCCGAACCCTTCCGACTTCGATGAACCCTCAAGACGCCGTCGATCTCGGTCGCAACGCGGTGATGCTGACGTTGCTGCTGTCGGCCCCCGCGCTCGCGGTGGGTCTGGTCGTCGGTCTCGTCGTCGGCTTATTGCAGGCTCTCACGCAGGTCCAAGAGCAAACTGTGGCGTTCGTGCCGAAGTTGATCGCCATGTTTCTCACCGTGGCGCTGCTCATGCCGTGGCTACTAGCGCACTTCTCCGACTACTGGATCGACCTCATCACCAACATTCCGAACACGTTGTAGCTTGGGTTGAGCGCAGCGAAGCCTAGGCTGCCGTTCGACCTCGCCGCCGCGTGGGCCTCACTCGTTCGACCCGCGCTACCATGCCCGAATTCGCCGCTTCGCAACTCGTGCTGCTCGCCTTGGTGCTCACGCGCACCAGCGGCATCATGCTCGTTGCGCCGGTCTTCGGCACCAACGAAGTGCCGCCGACGATTCGCGGCCTGCTGGCGCTGGCGATCGCCGCGATGATCATGCCCATACAAATGGCCGCGCCGCTCGCGCAGCCGAAATCGCTCGTCGATCTCGGCCTGATGCTCGCGGCCGAAACCATGATCGGCCTCACGCTCGGGCTCGGCGTGATGGTGCTCTTCTCGGCGTTTCAACTCTCCGGTCAGGTGATCGGCCAGCTGAGCGGCATGTCGCTCGGCGACGTGTTCAATCCCGGCTTCGACGACAGCGTGCCGCTCTTCTCGCACTTCCTTTATCTGGTGACGCTCGCCGTCTACATGCTTATCGGCGGGCATCGCCTGCTCATGGGCGGCTTGCTCGACACTTTCGCCGCGATGCCGCCCGGTCAGGCGGTGCTCTCCCCGGGAGGCGAGCAGTTGTTCGTGAATTTGCTGACCGAAAGCTTCGAGCTCGGCTTCCGCGCGGCCGCGCCCGCCACCGCCGCGCTCCTCTTGGCGACGATCGTCCTCGGGCTCGTCAGCCGCAGCTTGCCGCAACTCAACATCCTCGCCCTCGGCTTCGGCTTGAACGCCATCGTCACCTTCCTCGTGCTTGCCGTCTCGCTCGGCGGCGCCTGCTGGCTGCTCCAAGACAGACTGGAAGGGGTCGTCGAAGCGATCTTGGAAACGATCGCGCCGCCGTAGGGTGGGTCGAGCGCCGCGAGGCCCACGCGGAACGCACGAGGTCGTCCATTGTTCGTATTTCCTTTACCGATAACGAGCGCCTAGCGCCCGACGCCTAGCGCCTGCCCCAGTGCCCGATCAAGACGCCGACAAGGAACACGACGCCACGCCGCATCGCAGGCAAGAGGCCCGCGAGCAGGGCGAGGTCGCGCGCAGCCAAGACCTCGCGTCGTCGGTCGTGCTGCTCGTCACGCTCGGCTTGGTTTACGCTTGGTGGACGTCGGTCGTCGACTTCCTGGGCGGCTTCTCGGCCGCTCACATCGGCGGCGACGCCTGGCTCTCGATCGATATCGACGCGCTCACGCTCAAGATCCGCGGCACGTTGTGGGAACTGCTCAAGGTCGTCGGGCCGATCCTCGGGCTGGCGCTGTTCGCCGCAATCGCCGCGAATCTGCTTCAGTTCGGCATCTTGTTTCTCCCCGACAAGCTGATGCCCGATTGGAATCGCATTAACCCGCTGAGCGCGTTCTGGCGGATTTTTTCGATGCAGAACCTCGTGAAGCTAGGCTTCGGCATCGCCAAGATCGGGCTGGTGATCGGCATCGCCTATCACGACTTGGCCGACGAGTTCGACGACATCCTAGCGCTCGCCGCGCTAAGTTTGCCTGACTCGGCGACGTATCTGGTGACGACGTTCTTCTGGACGATGTTTCGCATCGCCGCGGCTTTCGTCGTGCTCGCGCTTTTGGATTTCGGCTTCCAATGGTGGAAGCACGAGCAAGACATGAAGATGACGACGCAGGAACTCCGCGATGAAATGAAGAACCTGCAGGGCGACCCGCAAGTGATCGCGCGGCGTCGCCAAGCGCAGCGGCAGCTCGTCGCCAATCGATTGAAATCGACGGTTCCGAAGGCCGACGTCGTCGTCACGAACCCGACCGAGTTGGCGATCGCCCTGCAGTACGACCCGGAAACGCAGGCCGCGCCGATCGTGCTCGCCAAAGGGGCCGGGGTGCTGGCGCAGCGCATCCGTCAGCTCGCGCTTGAGAACGGTATTCCGATCATCGAAAAGAAGCCGCTCGCGCAAGCGCTTTACAAAGATGTCGACGTCAATCGGCCGATCCCCGGCCAGCTCTATTCGGCCGTCGCCGAAATCATGGCCTATGTCTATCAGCTCAAAGGCAAGACGATGCCGAACCGAGCGGCGTAGCCAATTGCCGAATGGACGAATGCTGAATGACGTGGGGCCGGATTGATCCGTCCTTCAGCATTCGGCATTTCCCCCTGTCGGCCAAATCCGGCCCTTGATTCCCGCGACGGCGCGCTCTAACGTGGCACCGGCGAGCGTCGTAGACGGAGCCCGCCGCGGGCCGCGCGCCGTGTCGACTTAGGTCGACGATTGTTGCGCGAGGTGCGCACCTATTTCGGCGATAAATGCGCACATTTAAGTAAGACAATAGGGGTGCGCATCTATCGCGAAATAGATGCGCGGCAAGCCGCCCCGAATCGACGCAAGTCGCAGCTCTCGCCTCGCCCCTGTCACCTACCGACACCCCGAGCCAATCAGGTTTTTCATGTCCGACGCCCTGTTCGACGTATCCGGCCAGATCGTTCTTGTTTCCGGCGGCACGCGCGGCATCGGCCGGGCCTTGGCCGAAGGCTTCTGCTCGCGCGGCGCCGTCGTCGTCGTCACCGGTCGCGAGGCCGCGGTCGCCGAAACGGCCGCCGCCGAAATCGCTCAAGCCGCGGGCGGCAAGTGCTTCGGCCTCGGCTGCGACGTCGCTCAAACATCACAGATCGGCCCGCTGGTCGCCGCGATCGTGGAGCGGCACGGAAGGATCGACACGCTGGTCAACGTCGCCGGCGTCAATCGTCGCAAGCCGGCCGCCGACGTCACCGAAGACGACTTCGATTTCGTCGTCGACACCAACCTGCGCGGCGCGTTCTTCATGTCGCAGGCCGTCGGCAAGCAGATGATCGCCCAAGGGGGCGGCGCGCAGATCCAAATCTGTTCGCTCAACAACTACGGCCCGCTGCCGTGGGTGCTGCCGTATGCCGCGAGCAAGGCGGCCGTCGGGCACATGACTCGCGTCTTGGCGATGGAGTGGGGCAAGCACAACGTCCGCGTCAACGCGATCGCCCCCGGGTACATTCTCACCGACCTGTCGAAGAAGCTGTGGTCGAACCCGATGATGCAGGAGTGGAATACGAACAACACGCCGCTCCGCCGGCTGGGCAATCCCGACGACATGAACGGCGCGGCGATCTTTTTGGCCTCGAAGGCGTCGGCCTTCATGACCGGGCAAATCGTCTTCGTCGACGGCGGCTTCTCGGCAGGCATTATGTGGCCGATCGACAAAGCCGTATAAATAACAAGGTCGCCACAGAGGCACGGAGTCCGCGGAGAGCGGAAGATCGAACACGAGCAAGCTGCTTCATTGAGTTTGATTTCCTCCATGTTCTCGGTGTTTCCGCGGTAATTTCCGGTAAAAACGAGAAACCCAAACCTATGTCCCATATCCCCTCCTATCTCCTCATCTCCCTTCTCTGGATGGGCACTTCGGCTGATGTGCGTGCCGGCAACTGGCCGCAGTGGCGCGGGCCCGACGGCACCGGCGTCAGCCGTGAATCGAGTTTGCCGGTCGAATGGAGTGCCGACGGCGAGGCGATGAAAGGGATTGTCTGGAAAGCGGAACTGCCCCCCTGGGGTTGCAGCACGCCGGCCGTTTGGGACGACGCGGTTTTCCTTACGTCGCAGACCGAGGATGGGAAACTGCTCGCGCTGCGCGTGAGCGCCGTCGACGGCAAGGAAGTGTGGCGCACCGAGGTCGGCCAAGCCGAAACGCGGCGCGAAGCCGAGAAGCGTTCCGTGCAAAAGTTTCACAAGTTGCACAACAACGCCAGCCCGTCGCCGGTGACCGACGGCAAGACCGTGGTCGTGCACTTCGGCAACGGCGACTTGGCCGCGCTCGACTTCGCCGGCAAGGTGCTTTGGAAACGCAATTTGCAAGACGACTACGGACCGTACAGCATCTGGTGGGGCCACGCCAACAGCCCGGTCGTCTTCAACGACACGGTGATCAGCGTCTGCATGCAAGACACGCTCGAAGGAGCGGCCACGGCCGAAGCGACGACTCCCGGCGCGAAGAAGCCGCAGAACTATGTGGTGGCGCACGATCTCGCGACCGGCCAAGTACGCTGGTTCACGCCCCGCGCCACCGCTGCGCAAGCGGAAGAGTGCGATTCGTATACCACGCCGATCTTTCGCACGGCCGACGACGGCGCGCCGGAAATGATCGTCATGGGCGGCAATCAACTCGACGCCTACGATCCGGCGACCGGCAAGCTGCGCTGGTATCTGCCGGGCCTCGTCGGCGGCCGCACGATCACCGGCCCGGTCGTCGCGGGCGACAAAGTGTTTACGACGCGCGGCATGCGCGGCGAATTGGTCGGCGTTCGATTGGCCGACGCGAAACCGACCGGCGGAGAAGTGGCCGAGAGCGCCGTCGCGTTTCGGCACAAGGAATCGACGCCCGACAGCGCCACGCCGGTCGTCGTTAACGGCCGCGTCTATACGGTGACCGACAACGGTATCGCCCAATGCCTTGATGCCGCGACCGGCGCCGAAGTCTGGAAAGAGCGCGTGCCGGGCGACTACAAAGCCTCGCCCTTCGCGGCCGGCGACACGATTTACTTGCTCAACAAAGCGGGGCTTTGCACCGTGTTGGCCGACGGGCCGGAGTTCAAAGTCGTCGCCGAAAACCAACTCGACGACGAAACGCTCGCCAGCCCCGCCGCGGCCGGAGGCCGCATTTACATCCGCGGCCGCGCGCACTTGTACTGCATCGGAAGGTAGGGTGGGTCGAGTGGAGCGAGGCCCACGCGGCGTAGAGGGTTGCGCCTACTCCAGCGTCCCGCGCGTCACGCCGATCTGGTTCAGAATCTGCAGCCCGCGCCACGCCGCGCGGCCGGGTTCGAGCCCGGCGAGCACGCGGGCGTAGTGTTCCAAGAGCGGTGCGACTTGCTCCGGCCGCTCGTTCAAAAGCTCGATGCGGAAGTGCCGCAGCCCGAGTTCGCGCATCCGCGTGAGGTACTCGGCCGCCGATTGCGGCACGGAGTTGAAGACCGTGTTGCGGCAGCCGGTATCGGCCAACAGCGGGAATTCGGCTCCGACACGATCGCGCAACACGACCCGGTGTTCATCGCAGGGCCGCCCGCAGTTCGTAGCGTCGGTTCCCTCGGAGAGCGTATGGCAAAACACGCAATGCTCCATGTGGAACATCGGCATATGCTGATGCACGACCTGCTCGAACCGCCCGGCCGGCGCGCGGCCGAGCATCGCGCGCAATTGCTCCCAATTCAAGTCGTAGCCCGGCGTCACTCGCTCGAGCCCTTCGTTTAGGTAGAGGTCCGCGGTGAGTTCGTTCGTCGCGTTGAGCGAGTAGTCGCCGATTCGCGGCGTCTGCGGCGCGTGCTCGGCGAAGAACGTGAGCGCGGCGAGATTGCGGACGAGCACGGCGTCGGCCTCGCACTTGGCGATTTGCCGCAATAGACCTTCTTCGCTCGGCTTGATGATCCGCAGCGTCGCCAGACCGACCCGCATTCCGGCTTCGCGGCACTGCGCGACGGCGTCGCGATAGCGACGTACGTCTTCAAAGTCGCAGTAGACCAGGGAAGGGCGAGCGAGCGGCGCGGCCGGATCCCAATTGAGCACGGCGGCCAACTGTTCGAGCGAGCGGACGAGGACATACAAGTTCGGAGTTGCAATCGCGCTCGTCGGGGACGCCCTCTGCGGCGTTTCGCGCGCCGCGATCGACGCTCGTAACTCGTCCAAAGCCGACGGATGAAGTTCACGTCGCCGCGAATCCCCCAGAGAAGCGGAGAGCAATTCCTCGACCGCGCGGCGACGCAAGTCGTTCAGCACGCTTTTGGGAACCATGATCGGCTGCGGCGCGTCGAGCGTCGCCGAGCCGAACGTATACGGCGTGTCGCCGAGTCGGCCGCATTGTTCGGTCAGCGATTCGACCGTAAGCGGATGCTTCTGCGCGAGTTGCAGCGGACCGTCCCAGGCGGCGATCGCCGACCGGCCTGCGTCGTCGCGCACTTCGAGAGCGAGCGGTCCGCCCACTCGGCCGACGGCATGAAACGCGAGCGGCCTGCGTCGAGCGACCCCTTCGCGGGCGAACGACTGCTCCATCCTGCGCCGCATCGCAGGATCGTCGGTCCGCCAAACGATCGCTTCGGTGGAAAGGGCCGACAAGTTCACGGCCCCTTCGGCGAACACGAGTTCGATCGTTTTTTCGCCGGCACCGGTTCCCTCGCCCCGCGCTTCGTAAACTCGCCCACCTTGTTCATCTTGATCGGGATGCCCTTCGTCGAACACGATTCCGTCGCCCGGCTTGACGATCGACGCCTCGTGGCCGGCGTCGAGCCTCACGACGACCGCGCGGCCGGCGACTCGCGCCACCGTGCCGATGCGCACGCCGCGGGCCTTCGGAAATCTTCCCTGCACGAGCTCTTGGTGATTCAATCCGGCGAGGAAGCCCGGCGAGAATCCGCGCGAGAAGCTTTGCTGCAAGTCGATCTGCTTCTGGCGCTCCAGTTGAAACGCTTGTCCGGCCAGGGCCGCATCAAGGGCCGCGCGATACGTCTGCGTCGTCGCGGCCACGTAGTGTGCGCTCTTCAGCCGGCCTTCGATCTTCAGACTGCAAATGCCCGCCGCGACCAAATCGCCGACGAGTTCGTAGGCCGCCAAGTCTTGCGGACTCAGCAGATACGCCAACTCGCCTAGGTCGCGCGCGACGCCGTCGACGACGAGTTCATAGGGCAAGCGACAGGCCTGCGCGCATTGGCCGCGATTGGCGCTGCGCCCCCCCAAGGCTTCGCTGGTGAGGCACTGCCCGCTGTAGGCGACGCAGAGCGCGCCGTGGACGAAGACTTCGACCGGCGTGTCGGTCGCCGCGCGGATTGTTTTCAATTCGGCGATCGACAGCTCGCGGGCCGCGATGATCCGCTCGACGCCGAGCCGCTTCACATACTCGATGCCGCGCGGTTCGGTGAGCGTCATCTGCGTGGAGCCGTGCACGGGCAAACCGGGGGCGAGCTTGCGAATGAGCCGCACCAGCCCGAGGTCTTGCACGATCACGGCGTCGGCCCCGGCCGCGGCGATCGCTTCGACAAGCTCGGCGACTTCGGCCAACTCGTCGCTGAAGATGAGCGTGTTGAGCGTCACATAGCCGCGGACGTTGTGCCGGTGCAGGTAGTCGATGACTTGCGGCAACTCTTCGGTCGTGAAGTTGTGGGCGCGGTGCCGCGCATTGAAGGCGGCAAGGCCGAAGTACACGGCGTCGGCGCCGTTGGCGGCGGCGGCGCGCAGCGCGTCCCAATCGCCGGCCGGCGCGAGAAGTTCACACGAGGCGTGAGGAACCGAAGTCATCGAATAAGGCGGAGCGGGGGAGTGCCGGCGGTGCTAGAAGCGAGCGCCGCGGAATCAAGCGATCTTGCCGCGTCGGCAAAGAAGTGAGTACTTACGTCCAGTTTATCTCCCCGAATCGTTTGAGGCGAGCGGGGGCCGCGAGGCTCCCGGTGGCAATGCGGCGGAAAAGCGCACCATTTCGTGCCGTTCGACCGATAGGCGTATGCCTACCGCTCGCCGCTGCGCTGCTCGTCGTCGCCGCTTGCTGCGGCGGTTGCGCACGACTTCGGCCGTCGAACGATCGGAATTGGTCGCCCGATCAGGCCGTGTTGCCGGAGATCGAGTATTCGGACGACGACCGGCATGTGACGGTTCGAAATATTCGCTCGTGCGCCTATCGTACGGCCGACGACTACGACGTGCGGCATTACGACAAGACGTTCGACTTGGCCGATCTCCGCACGGTCGACTTCATTCGCGTGCCGTTTCCCGAGCAGCCGGATTTGGCGCATGTGATGCTCAGCTTCGGTTTCGCCGACAAGGACTACCTCGGCGTGAGCGTCGAGATCCGCAAGGAGGTCGGCGAGACGTTCAACCCGGCGTTGGCCTCGGCCAATCAATATGAACTCATGTACGTGCTCGGCGACGAGCGCGATTTGATCGGGCTGCGCACCAACTACCGCTTGAACGACGTTTATCTCTACCCGACCAACGCGTCGCCGGCCGACGTCCGCAAGCTCTTCGACGACGTGGCGAAGCGCGTCAATAAGCTCCGCACGCAGCCGGAGTTCTACAACACGATCAGCAACAACTGCACGACGAACATCGTGCGCCACGTGAACGCCTTGGCTCCGGGGCGCATCCCGTACGACTACAAGGTCTTGCTCCCCGGCTATTCCGACAAGTTGGCCTACGACTTGGGGTTATTGAAGACGCAACTGTCGTTTGAAGAAACCCGCCGCGCCGCGCGAATCACCGACGTCGCCTATCGCGAGCGCGAGTCGCCGGATTTCTCGCAAGCCATTCGCCGCGGCGACGTGCTCATCGGCATGAATCCGACGACGGCGCGCTAGGTTAGGTCGTTGTGCCGCGAAGAGCCGCGACTTAGACTGGCACGCTCCCGCCTTGTCACCCGCCGTCTCCGGAGACCTCGCCGATGCCTCGTTCGGCTCTCGCTTTCGTCGTCGCTTTGTCGTTGATCGGCCCCGCCTTCGCACACGAGGGACATGTGCACGAACACGACGACGCGAACAACGCCCCGAAGTTCCCGCGCGGCATCATCTTGCCCGCCGTCGAGGGACCGAAACCTTGGAGCGACAAGCCGACGCTCGACGACCCCGACCGGTTTCAGATCGCGATCATGACCGACAACACCGGCGGGCACCGGCCGGGAATCTGGATGAAGGCCGTCGAGCGGTTGAACCTGCTGCGGCCGACGTTCGTGATGAGTGTGGGCGATCTGATCGAGGGCTATTCGGAAGACCCCGCGGAGATCGAAGCCGAATGGAAGGAATTTCTCGGCTTCATCGACGCGATGCAGATGAAGTTCTTCTTCGTGGCGGGCAACCACGACGTAAGCAACCCGAAGATGCACGAAATGTGGCGGAAGCATTTCGGCCGCGAGTGGTATTCGTTCGACTATCGCGGCGTGCATTTCGTGGCGCTCTCGTCGGAAGACACCCACGATCAGATCGGGCCGGAGCAATTGGCGTGGTTGAAAGACGATCTGGCAAAACGTACCGACGCCCGCTGGACGTTGCTCTTCTTCCATAAACCGTTGTGGGTGATCTCGGAGCGGGCCAAAGCGGCGGGCAACGAAGACAAAACCAATTGGCCGGCGGTCGAGAAGCTCTTAGGGGATCGGCCGCATTCGGTGTTCGCCGGGCACGTGCATCACTACGTGCAATACGATCGGCGCGGGATGAAGTACTACCATCTGGCGACGACCGGCGGCGGCTCGCAACTCCGCGGCGTGCCGTACGGCGAGTTCGATCACGTGGCTTGGCTGACGATGGAACCGGAAGGCCCAACCGTGGTCAACTTGCTGCTCGACGGGATCGTGCCGCCCGACGCGGTGACCGAGAAGGGGATCGAGCGTTTCCGCGAGTTCTTGGCGAAGACGCGCCTGGAAGCGGCGCCGATCTTGGTCGACGCCGACGAAGGCATCTCATCCGGCCGGATCGACTTGCGGCTGAAGAACACGTTCGACGAGCCGGTCGAAATCACCGCCGAAATCGAAGGCCTGCCGCTGCGCGGGCTCACCGTCGAGCCGAGCGCCAAGCTCGTGATCAAGGCGGCGGCCGGCGAAACGGCCGAGTTCGCGGTGAACGTGCAGTTCAGCGAGACGATCTCCTTTGAGAAGCTGACCGAAACGCTGCTCACGGCCAAGATTCGCACGGTCGGCGGCGATCGTCCGCTCACGGCCGAGCGAACCTTCCCGGTCGTCATCGATCGGAAGTATCCCTGCCCGTCGCTCGAGGCGAAGCCGACGCTCGACGGACTCGTCGGCGATTGGAATGAGTTGAAGTTGAGCACCGGCGAGAAGCCGCTCGTGGTCGGCGCCGCCGAACAATGGCAAGGCCCCGCCGACTCCGGCATCGCGTTCACGACCGGCTACGATGATCGCTTCCTCTACTTCGCCGGACATGTCACCGACGATCAGATGACGACCGGCGACGAGTTGCAGATCGCGCTCGACGCCCGCTGGATCGGCACGCGGCGCTCCGACGGCAATAAGCTCAAGACCGGCGTCTACCGGCTCGCGGTTCCCGCGCCGACCGGGGCGAGCGGCCCGTCGGCGGTGCAAAAGGTTCCGCTCAAGGGATCGCCGAAGGTGACGGAGGCGAGCGTCGCGACGGCCGCCGCGAAAGACGGCTGGACGTTCGAAGTCGCCGTGCCGATCGGCACGGTCGAACGAAACCAAAGCGACAAGTGGCACAGCTTCCAAGCGACGCCGATCGTGGTCGACTTCGATGAGACGGATCAGAAGCCGGCCAAGGCCGTCTGGCGCGGCACGGCCGACTATGAAACGCAGAACACAAACTGGGGCCAGTTCGTGCGCGGGGAGTAGGGTGGGCGAGCGCAGCGAGGCCCACGCGGCCTAGTCGTCGATTCCGCGCGGGCCTTCATCGTCTTGCGTCATCGAGGCCATGCGAACTGCGACCGAACCTACGACGGCGGCTACGGCGCGTCTTCCAGGTAGGTGTAGCCTTGCAGGCCTTCTTCGTAGAAGCGCAGCAGCTTGCCGCATTCTTGGAAGTCGAGCTTGTTTTCGCGGACGGCCTGCTCGACGTCGGTGCGCATCTTTTTCGTCAGCACGTTGACGTCGAACTCGACGTACTCCAAGGCTTCCTTCACGGTGTCGCCTTTGATTAACGTCTCCAACACGACTTCGCCGTTTTGGCCGAGCGCCACGTGCACGGCGTTGGTGTCGCCGAACAGATTGTGCATGTCGCCCAAGATTTCCTGGTACGCACCTAAGAGAAACGCGCCCAAGTAATACGGTTCGCCGTTGAACTTGTGCAGCGGCAGCGTGCGCTTGACGTCGCGGCGATCGATGAACTGGTCGATCTTGCCGTCGCTGTCGCAAGTGATGTCGCCGAGCACGGCGTTCGACGTCGGCTGCTCGCCCAAGCGATGTATCGGCAGCACCGGAAACAACTGCTTGATGGCCCAGCTATCCGGCATCGATTGGAAGAGCGAGAAATTGCAGAAGTAGGTGTCGCTCAGGAGCGCGTCGAGACCCTGCAGGTCTTCCGGGACGTATTCGAGCTGCTTGGCCAGCCGCTGGATCTTGCGGCAGATCGCCCAGTAGATGTTCTCCGCGACGCTCCGCTGGTCGAGCGGCAGGTAGCCGGTGGCGAACAGGTTCATCGAGAGCTCGAGCGCTTGCTGAGCGTCGTGATAACCTTCCAGCAGGTTGCGGATCGTGAGGTTGTTGTAAGTGTCCATCAAGTCGACGAGCGGCTGCTCCGTCTCGGGCGGCAGCTCGGTCGGCACGTCGGTCTCGCCCAGCCCGGAGACGCCCAGCACGTTGAAGATCAGCGCGCTGTGGTAGGCCACGACGGCGCGGCCGCTTTCGCTGATGATCGTCGGATGGGGCACGCCGGCGTCGTCGCACAGGCTTTGAATGTGGTAGACGACGTCGTTGGCGTATTCCTGCAGCGAGTAGTTCGTGCTCGATTCGAAGTTGGTCTGCGAGCCGTCGTAGTCGACGCCCAGCCCGCCGCCGACGTCGATGTATTCCAACCCGGCGCCGCGACGATGCAGCTCCACGTACACGCGGGCCGCTTCGTTGAGCGCTTGCTTGATGTGGCGGATGTTGGGGATCTGGCTTCCCAAGTGGAAGTGCAGCAGCTTGAAGCAGTCTTCCATGCCGGCGCGCTTGAGCTCTTCGAGCGCGCGGAGAATCTCGGTCACCGTGAGGCCGAACTTCGAGCGGTAGCCGCCCGAGCCTTGCCAGCGGCCGGTGCTCTTGGCCGCGAGCTTCACGCGCATGCCGAACTGCGGACGCACGCCGACTTTCTGCGCGTAGTGCAGAATCAGCTGCAATTCGGTGTATTTTTCGACGACCGGGATGATCTTGCGGCCGATCTTCTGCGCGAGCATCGCCATTTCGATGAACTCGGCGTCTTTGAAGCCGTTGCAAATGATGGGCGTGTCGTTGTTGGCCATCGCCACGACGGCCAGCAGTTCGGGCTTCGACCCCGCCTCGAGACCGAAGTTGTACGGCCGGCCGTATTCGAGCACTTCCTCGACCACTTGCCGCTGCTGGTTCACCTTGATCGGGTAGACGCAGCAATACTTGCCGTTGAAGTGGTGATCGCGAATCGCCTTTTGGAAGACGTCGTTGATTTCACCCAGGCGATGCTTGAGGATATCGCCGAAGCGCAGCAAGATCGGCAAGTCGATGCCGCGCAACTGGAGATTGTCGACCAGTTCCTTGAGATCGATGTAGCGGCTCGGATCTTTCGTCGGGTGGACGAGCAAGTTGCCCGCTCGGCCGACGCTGAAGTAGCCTGCACCCCAACGATCGACGTCGTAGAGTTCGGCGGCGTCGCTCGTCGTCCACGGCGCGGCTTGTTGATCGAGCATGGAAGGGCTGTTCTCCGAACACGAAACGGCGACACTCGAAATTCAAACGTACAATCTTAGCCGACTTTCGCCGGCGGTCGAGATGGGTAGCTTGCGGAGTGCGGGAGGATTTTTCAGTGACGACTCGGCTAACTTGGATCGCGAGCCCGAGCGCGGCTTGTTTCGACGCCGTCCGCCGGCTGGCCGGCGGACAAACGGCGGTGAACTCGGCCTTGGCCGACGCACTCGGCGCGCCGGCCGCGAACTTGCGCGATTTCCTCCTTGCTGCGGGGGCGACGCTCGCCGAGTTCTCCGCCGAGCTCGTGCCGGCGGCGGCCGTGATCGAAAGCAATCGACAACTGGCTCATACGGCGCTCACAAAATCGCTGGGACGAGGGCGAGCCGAGCCCCTCGTCGAACGGCTCGCCGGCTTGCTTACCGACTGCGAACAGGCGAGCGCCGCCGCTTTTCCCAAGCTGCGCGACGAGTTGGAGCTGCGGTTTCGCCCGTTGCGCGAGCTGTGGGAGACGCGAGGGCCGGGCATGCTCGCCGCCGTCGGCCGGCGGACCGAGCGGACGTTGATCGTCGACGCGGCGAGCGTCGTCGCGGTGGCGCCGTTTCTCGGCGGGGCCGGCTGGGCCGCACCCAAGTCGAACACGGTCGTCATTGAAGCCGTGCTGGCCAATCCGCTGGGCGAACTTCCGGAAACGGTCCGCCTCGGCTGGCTCCTGGCGCAACTGGCCGCCGACTTGCCCGACTTCGCCGAATTGGTCGGGCCCGGTCGCTCCGCCGAACTGTTCGCTTGGGCGATGCTGCCGCCCGCGCTCGAGGCGGCCGCCGATTTGGAGCTTGTCCGCCCGGTCGACGAGCGACTCGTGCGGGCGGCGGCCGAGTCGTGGCTGCCGGCGGCGATCGCGGCGCCGGAGTTCGTAGTCGACGAGCGGAGCCTCGCGGCGCTTGAAGGTTGGCGGCAAACGGCGGCGGCAAGCGCCGCGCCTTGGACCGTGAAACTCAAAGCGCTCGAACAACTACTGAGCGAGGCGATTTCGTAGGGGGGCGAGCGCAGCGAGGCCCACGCGGAATCGAAGCCCGCTACCGCGTGGGCCTCACCGGTTCGCCGCCGCTGCGACAAACCGCTTCGACCCACCCTACTTATCTTCCGCTTCCAATTGGGCGCGAATCTTCTGCAACTCGGCGCGCCGCGCGTCGTCGACCTCGGGGTATTTTAGGTCGAGTCGTTCGAGCGCCGTGCAGATCGCTTCCGAAATCGCCAGGCGGGCGAACCATTTGTTGTCGGCCGGAATGACGAACCACGGCGATTCCGGCGTGCTCGTTTCGTTGAGCAAGTCTTCGTAGGCTTGTTGATATTCCTTCCAAAAGCCGCGCTCGCGAACGTCGCCCGGTTCGAACTTCCAGTTCTTTTCCGGTTCGTCGATCCGCGCCAAGAAGCGCTTCTTCTGTTCCTTCTTCGAAACGTTCAAGAAGAACTTCAGCACCACGGTGCCGTTGTCGCTGAGATACTTTTCGAAATTGTTGATCTCTTTGTAACGCCGTTTCCAGATGTCGTCGTCGATCGTCTCCGGCGGCAACTTCTGCTTCGCGAGCAAGTCTTGATGCACCCGTACGACGAGCAGCTCTTCGTAGTAGGAGCGATTGAAGATGCCGATCATGCCGCGGGCGGGCAGGGCCAGATTGGCGCGCCAGAGATAGTCGTGGTCGAGTTCCAGCGACGACGGGGCTTTGAAGCTCGTGACATGGCATCCCTGCGGGTTGACGCCCGACATCACGTGCCGGATCGCGCTGTCTTTGCCCGCCGCATCCATGGCCTGAAAGATGATCAACAGCGAATAGGTGTCTTGCGCGTAGAGCTTGTCTTGTTGTTCCGCCAATCGATCGACGTTGGCGGCGACTTGCCGCAGCGCCCCGGCCTTATCGTCGAAGCCGCCGGTGAAGTCGGGATCGAAATCCTTTTTCAGGGAAATCTTCTCCTTCGGCACGGCCATGATGTCCTTCAACTTGAACTCGACCTTGCCGCCGTCGACGGGGATTTTGATCTTGCGATCGGGATCGAGATTGAGCTTCATCGGCGCGGGCTCCTCAAGTTTGCTGCTTATCAAGACGTTACGTCGTGCGCCGAAACGCGTCGGTGCGCGGCATTTCGTCGGGTGGGTCGAAGCGGTCCGTCGCATTCGCGACGGACCGGCGAGGTCCACGCGGATTACGATCCGTCGGGCTTGGTCGGCACCTGACGCCCTTTCCGCGTGGGCCTCGCTGCGCTCGACCCACCCTACACTTGCGACAATCCCGCACTCGGCTCAGCCGTGCGACGGCGGCGGATCCGTCGGCGGTTCGTGCTTCACCGTCGGCGCTCGGCTTTCGTGCAGTCCGCTCAGGCGCATGATCACGTAGTAAAACACCGGCGTCAGCAGCACGCCGAACAGCGTGACGCCGATCATGCCGCTGAACACGGCCGTGCCGAGCGCGTTGCGCATTTCGGCCCCGGCGCCGGTGCCGAGCATGAGCGGCACCACGCCGAGAATGAACGCGGCCGAAGTCATGATGATCGGCCGCAGACGCGTCGTGGCCGCTTCGATCACGGCGTCGAACGCCGAGAGGCCTGCGTTCTGCCGCTCTTTGGCGAACTCGACGACGAGAATCGCATTTTTCGCCGCCAAGGCCACGAGCACCAACAGACCGACTTGCGTGAAAATGTTGTTGTCGCCGTGCGTGAGCCAGATGCCGAGGAGCGAGCTTAGCACCGACATCGGCACGATCAAGATTACGGCCATCGGCATCGACCAGCTTTCGTACTGCGCCGCCAAGACCATGAACACGAACACCACGCCCAGCGGAAACACGAGCTTGGTCAGCAAATCCTTTCCGGCCAGGATTTCCAAATACGTCAGTTCCGTCCACTCGATGCTCATGCTCGGCGGCAATTCGCGCGCGGCGACGGCGTCCATCGTCGCCACCGCTTGGCCGGAACTATAGCCGGGCGAAACGGCGCCGTTGATTTCGGCCGTGGGGTACGTGTTGTAGCGCCCGACGATCGACGGGCCGGTGACGTCGCGCACGCTGACGACGGAGCCGAGCGGGACCATTTCACCGAGCGTGCTACGGACCTCGAGCTTTTCGATGTCCGACGGTTTGCGGCGGAACGGCGCGTCGGCCTGCACGTTCACTTGCCAATTGCGGCCGAACTCGGTGAAGTCGTTGGCGTAGGCGCTGCCGAGATAGGTTTGCAGCGTTTGATAAACGTCGCCCAAGGCCACGCCGAGCATCTTGGCCTTGGTGCGGTCGACGTCGATGAACAATTGCGGCTGATCCGTGCGGAAACTGCTGAAGAGCCGCGTCACGGCCGGCTCCTGCGACCCGCCGGCGATGAGCAGTTGCGTCGCTTCTTCCAGCGCTTCGTAGCCGGTCGCTTCCCGGTCTTGCACCTGCAGCTTGTAGCCGCCGGTGGTGCCGAGCCCGTCGACGGCCGGCGCGCCGAACACCACGATCTGCGCTTCTTGGATCGCCATTAGTTGCCGCTGCAGCTTGGGAATGATCTTGCTCGCGTGCAGTTCCGGATCGTGTCGCCGTTCCTCGAACGGGTCGAGAATGACGAACGCGCCGCCGGTGCTCGTCAGATTGACGCTCTGCAAAATGTGATAGCCGGGAATCGCCAGCGTGTGCGCCACGCCCGGCGTGTTGCGGCAAATTTCGGCCATCCTGCGCACGACCGCGTCGGTCCGCTCCAGGCTCGACCCTTCGGGCAGCACGACGGCGCACACCAAGTAGCCTTTGTCCTGGTCGGGGATAAAGCCGGACGGGACGATCGTCGTCATGCGGTAAGTGAGAAACAGCAGCCCCGCGTAGAGCACCAGCGCGATCACGGCCAGCCGCACGATCCGCGCGGCGAACTTGCCGAACAAGCGGGTCACGACGTCGAACGCGCCGTTGAAGCCGCGGAAAACGTAGGACAAGGCGAAGTTCAGCGGCTTCGCCAAGAACCAGCCGGCCGCCGCGCCCACGGCGAACACCGCGGCGATCGCCGTGTAATACAGCCATTGCGGGCCGTGTCGCTCGGCGCCGTGTTCCGCGGCGGGAGCGCCGAGCAAGCCGGCCGCGATGTCGCCGAGGTAGAGATAGGCGACGAGGCCGAAGATCGTCGCGTAGCCCCATTTGGGCAACGCTTCTCCGACGACGTGCTCGGCTCCCTTCTTGTCGTGACCGCCGTCCCCATGCCCCTCTTCGCCGGCGGGCGGATGGGCGTGCGAGCGAAGCAGCGTCACGGCGCGGGCCGGGGCCATCGTCAGGGCGTTGATGGCCGAAATGATCGTCGAGGTAGCGATCGTCAACGCGAACTGGCGATAAAACTCGCCGCTGATGCCGGCGATGAACGCCGTCGGAATGAACACGCTCGATAGCACGAGAGTGATGGCGATGACGGGGCCGGTGATCTCGTCCATCGCGCGAATGGTCGCCTCGCGCGGCGCGTAGCCTTTGCTCATCCAGCGCTCGATGTTCTCGACGACCACGATCGCGTCGTCGACCACGATCCCGATCGCCAGCACGAGCCCGAACAGCGAGAGATTATTGAGCGAGAAGCCCATGAGCGCCATGACGGCGAACGTGCCGATGAGCGAGACGGGAACGTCGATCATCGGCAGCAGCGTGGCCCGCCAGTCTTGCAGGAACAACAGCACGACGATGAACACCAGCGCGAACGCCTCAAAGAGCGTCTTGTAGACTTCGTGCACCGATTCGTCGATGAACACGGTGGTGTCGTAGACGATCTTGTAGTCGAGTCCGGCGGGGAAGTTGGGGCTTTTGCGAATCTCGCGCATCGTCTCTTTGACGGCGTCGGCCACTTCGAGCGCGTTGGAGCCGGGCAGTTGGAACACGGCCATGGCGACGCTCGGCTCGCCGTCGAGATAAGTGTCGACCTCGTAGCTCTTCGCGCCGCGCTCGGTGCGGCCGATGTCGCTCACGCGGACGATCTGCCCGTCGGGCCCGCGCTTCAAAATGATCTCGTCGAATTGCTCGGGCGTGACGAGTCGGCCGAGCGTGTTGATCGTAATCTGCCGGTCGAGCCCCTGGTTGCCCGGAGGCTGACCGAGCTGCCCGGCGGCGACCTGCACGTTTTGCTCGTGCAGGGCCGCGACGACGTCGCCGGCCGTCATGGTCTTGTCGGCGAGTTGTTCCGGATCGATCCATAAGCGCATGCTGTAATCGCGCGCGCCCAGAAACGTGACGTCGCCCACTCCTTTCACGCGGGCCAACCGGTCTTTGATGTCGGTCACCGCATAGCGGCTCATTTCCAACCGCAGCGTATTGAGCGCGGCGGGCGTGTCGGGCCGTTGATTCGAAACGAGATTGATCGCCAACAAGATGCTCGGCGACTTCTTCTTCACCGTGACGCCTTGACGGCGAACCTCCTCGGGCAGCTTGGCCTGCGCAACGGCCACGCGATTCTGCGTGAGCACTTGGGCGAAGTCGATGTCGGTCCCCAACTCGAACGTGACGTTGATCGTCATCGCCCCGTCGTTGGTGCACTTCGTCGACATGTAGAGCATGCCTTCGACGCCGTTGACTTCCTGCTCGATCGGCGCGGCCACGGTGTCGGCGACGACTTTGGCGTTGGCCCCGGGATAGGAGGCCGTGATCGCGATCGTCGGCGGAGTGACGTCGGGATACTGCGCGATCGGCAGCCGCGAAAGCGCGACCAGCCCGACGATGACGATCACGATCGACAAGACGGTGGCGAAGATCGGGCGATCGACGAAGAAGCGAGCCAGCATGGGAGGCCGTTTCCGGATGCGATGTCTAAGAAGCCGTGGCGCCGAGTTCGATCACTTGGTCGGGGCGGGCGTCGCCGTGGGAGTCGCCGTCGGTTGCGGAGCGGCCGCGGCTCCGCCCGACGACGGCGCGGCCGAGGCGCTCATGGTTTCGCCGCCGAGCGACGGGGGAATCATCGGACCTTCGGTCGGCTGCACCTTCGCGCCGTCGCGCACGCGGAGCAAGCCGTTGACGACGACGCGCTCGTCGGCCGACAAGCCGGCCGTGACGACGCGGAGTCCATCGTGCAGCGTGCCGACTTGCACTTCGCGACGGTGCGCGATCCCCTGATCGTCGACCACGAACACGTATTTCGCGTTGATGTTCGCGGTGATCGCCCGTTCGGAAACCAGCATCGCTTCGTACGGCATGCTCGCCGGCAGTCGCACCCGCACGAACATGCCGGGCGTAAACGTGCGGACGTCTTGCACCGTGAGCGGGTTGGCGAAGATGGCTCGCAAGCGCAACGTGCCGGTCTGCGCCTCCAGCAGGTTGTCGATGAAGTCGAGGACGCCTTCGTGCGGAAAACCTCGTTCGTTTTGCAGTCCGATCCACACCGGGAGAAACTTGCTGCGGGCCGAATCAAACTTGTTTTCGCGGATCAGCTTCTGATATCGAAGCACGACCGGCTCCGGCATGTCGAAGTAGACGTGAATCGGGTCTTCGCGCACGATCGTCGTCAGCGGCGTGACGTCGGCCGTGACCAAGTTCCCCGCCGTGATCTGCGCGCGGCCCAGCCGGCCCGTGATCGGCGCGGTGACCTTGGTGAACTTCAAATCGAGTTCGGCCGATTCGAGCTTGGCTTCCGACGAACGCACGTTGGCGTCGGCCTCGGCCTTGTTGCTGGCGATCTTTTCGTATTCCTGCACGCTGATGCTGTTGGTCACTCGTAACTCTTCGGCTCGCTTCAAGTCGGCCGTGAGTTGCCCGACGAGCGCCTTCGAGCGATCCAGATCGGCCTTGGCGGCGTCGCGCGCGGCGACGTACGGTCGCGGGTCGATCTCGAACAGCACTTCCCCTTCCTTGACGTTGCCCCCTTCTTGCAGCTTGCCGTCGGGTACGTCGCCCGGCTTCGGCGGGCCGTCCGGCTTGAGCTGCGCCGCTTGTTGGCCTGCGGGAATCCCGGTTCCGTTCAGCATCGGGCCGCTCGCGGCGTTCGTTTGCGCGGCGCGCTGGAACGTCACCCGATCTAAATAGCCGCTGACGCGGGCCCGCAACTCCACGGCTTCCACGGGCGCGATGCGCCCGGTGAGCTCTTCGTAGTCGCGCACTTCCTGCGTGATGGGCCGCGCGACGGTCACCGGCAGGGGCGGCGGCGCCGGTTGCGCTTTCGATTGTCGCTCGCAACCGGTGAGCGCGGCGAAGAACATGGCCGAGCCGCACAGTGCGGCCGGCGCGGCGGAAAACTTCATGGTGACACCTCGACGACGTCGTCCGGCGAGACGCGCTTTGAGTCGACGACTTACCCGCCGGCGCGGTTCACTTTGACCCTTGCTCCGCGGTTCGTCAATGACCGGCGCGGTCGAAACTCGATCGGCGTCCCGGCAAGGCCTTCACCAGAGTTTCACCAGACTCTCGGCGCGCTTTCACCAGAGCGCCGGTAGGCGAAGTTTCGCCGACTCGGCATGATGACGCGAAGTCTGAGGGCGAATTTCGTTCGTCGAGGACGCCGCGGCCTTGTCGCGGCGAGGAAATGAAGAGCCGATCTCGACGGCGAAGTCGCGGCACACCGCGGACCGGACGACTTTATTGCGCTCGTAAGGGTGACGGACCATGCCCGGTGTGCCGACTACGGGGACGGGGTTGCTGCGCGACCACGCCGATTTTCGCGATCTCACGCTCGAAACTCCCGCCGTGCGCGAGGCGCTCGCCAAGTTGCGGCGTCGCCGCGGGCCGCGCTCGACGAAGCCTGCGCAAGTCGATCTTCGCGAGTTTCTCACGTCGCCGCCCGACCTGCGCGGCGTTCAAGCGACGGCCGCCTCCGCGGCGGCAGGTCTGGTCGAGTATTTTCAGCGCCGCACGGTCGGCGACGTCGCGGCCTGTTCTCCGCGCTTCCTTTATTACACGGCTCGCCGCTTGGCCGGCACGACCGGCGACAACGGCGCCGGCCTCCGTTCGACGCTGAAAGCCTTGGTCCGCTTCGGTTGCCCCCCGGAGAAATATTTCGCTTTCCACGCCGCGGCCCCCGATTCCGCCCTGTCCGACGCCCCTCCCGACGCCTTTGCTTTCGGGTTTCAGCGGGAGTTCGCCGACTTGAGCTACGTGCGACTCGATCCTCCCGGCAGATCGGGCGACGAAGTGCTGCCGACGCTCAAAAACTGCCTCGCGGCGGGCTTCGCCTGCGTGGGGGGCGCGTCGATCGGCGCCGCGGCGGGCGAAGGGGGCGACATTCCTTACCCGACGCGGCACGATTCCGTGGCCGGTGCAACCGCCTTCACCGTCGTCGGCTACGACGATGCGTATCGGATTCGGTCGACGAAAGGGGCGCTGCTCATTCGCTCCACGTTCGGCCCGCAATGGGGCGCACGCGGCTTCGGCTACTTGCCCTATCGCTTCGTCACCGACCGGCTGGCCTACGACTTCTGGACGCTCCTGAAACCGCAATGGCTCGCGAGCGGAGAACTGGAGCAGGTCGAGGCGGTCGGCAGGCGCCAGGAGCCGGGCGTCAGTCGCTAGACGACTCGTCCGGCCTGGCGCCCGGCGCCTGGCAGCCGGCAACTTCCCCTTCACCACTTCCTCACCAGCGCACCCCTTCGGCTCCTGTAGTTCGCCCATCGTGCGCCGGCGATAGTGACCAATGTCCGCAACGCATTCGCTTTCGCACAGTCGTCGGCGTGCCTGGCCCGACAGGGCGAATCGAGCGGGTAACAAGTGCCAACTAGAGAGAAGGAGTCCGCAATGCTACGCACGTTGAAGCATCTTTGGAACGACGACGACGGCTTCGTGCTGTCGAGCGAGATGGTCATGTACGGAACCGTGGGCGTGGTCGGCGTCACCGCCGGCGCGGCCGCCTTGCGCGACACGGTCAATTCCGAACTCGACGACGTGGCCAAGGCCATCGGTTCGATCGACCAGAGCTACTATTTCTCCGGCACGGCGGGCCACAGCGCCTGGACGGCCGGCAGCGTCTTCTTCGACCGGGCCGACAAGTCCGACGTTCCTCCGCTGACGACGTTGGAAAACTGCCCGCCCCCGGGACGTCCGCTGGTCTGCGCCGACGTCTTCGGCCCCGGCGCGAAGCAAGTTCCGCCGCCGGCCGCCGGCGTGAAAGTGAAACATCCGGTCAAGGGGCACGGCCCGGCCGTGATCGAAGAGAAGCGCTCGAAGGGCGTCGCGACCGGCGAACCCGGCCCCGCGGTCGTCGTCGGAGCGCCCGGTTTGGCGCCGGCCGTCGGTCCGCATCCGGTCGGTCCGGCCGTCAACATCACGGTCGATCCGGCGAACGGCGGCCCGTACTTGGTCGACGTTCCGGAAGGCTACTTCACGAGCCGACCGCCGACCGGCTACGTCGGCCCGGCCGCGCACTATCACCTCTGGCTGCAGAACCAATACGGTCGCTTCGACTGCGGCTATCGCTACGCTCCGGTCGCGGCTCCGCTCGTGGCCGCTCCGGCGATCATTCACACCGGCCCGGCTCACCACGGTCCGCACCCGCATCATCAGGGCGGCGTCGATCCGCGCAAAGCCGGCTGGGACACCATCGACCTCGGCTTCGCTAAAGTGGGCGACGACGAATTGAAGCATGTCGAGAAGTTTCGCACGGCCAAGTGCCTGCATGTGCTCGGCTCGAACGTGACGAACAAGGGCTTGGCCTACGTCGGCGAACTGACGCAGCTCGAGTCGCTCCACCTGATCGGCACGCAAGTCACCGACGACGGCCTGGCCGCGCTCGCCGATCTGAAGGAACTCCGCTTCCTGCACCTGGTCGGCACGAAGATCACCGATAAGGGGTTGCGCCACATCGCCGCCCTCAAGAAGTTGGAAGAGCTCGACGTCCGCGGCACGCCCGTCACGGACGAAGGTCTCAACCACCTTCGCAAAGCTTTGCCCACGTTGAGAGTCATCCGCTAGTCTCTCTCTTTCTCTCTCCGGCGGATGATGATCGACGCGCCGTCGGTCGATCTTGTGCCGATCGGCCGACGGCCGGGCAAAACTTAGACCGGCCAACTCACGCGGAACGAGGTTGGCCTCGCACGGCACGCAGATCTCTCTGGAAGGGCCGACGGTGCCACGTCGACCCCTCTCTCTCCGAGAGCGGAGGACGCAAGTCCTCCGCTCTTGTTTTTATATCGTCGCCGCGAGCGGCGACGCTCGGCCCGGCGGATCCGCCCGCAGGCCTGTTGATTTCGCTTCTCCGGCGGGTACGCTCTGGTTCGTCTGCGACCGTCTCCGCCTCGCCCGCCTCTCCGCCCCTTCCTGGAGAACTGCTTGCCATGACCGACTCCCCTCGGCTCGCCCCCTCTGCATTGTCTCGCCGCCGATTCTTAAGCCTCGCCGCGCCGGCGGCCGCCGCCGCGCCGTTGGGCTCCATCATGGCGTGGGGCTCAGTCGCGCCGTCGGTCGCCGTCGCTCAAGCGGCGACGACGCAGGCTCGCTCGCTGCGGGTGTTCTGCTACAACATCCACTGGGCGCTGGGCATGGACGGCAAGTACGACGTCGGCCGAATCGCCGACGTCATCAAGGCGGCGAAACCGGATCTCGTGGCGCTTCAGGAAGTCGACGTCGGCGTGAAGCGTTCCGGTCGCGTTCACGAAGTGCGCCGCTTGGCGGAACTGACGGGCCTCGCCGGCCGCTTCGGCCCCACGCAGCACTACGAAGGCGGTTTGTTCGGCAACGCGGTGCTCACCGGGCTGCCGATCCTCGACGTCGAAATCCATCCGCTTCCCTACACCGAGGCCGCGGAGAAGCTCCAGACCTATCCGCGCGGCGCGATCGCCGTGACCGTCGTCGCGCCCGACGGCAAGCCGCTCCGTTTCGTAAGCACGCACTTCCAACACAACGTCCACGAAGATCGAACGGCCGAGGCGAAGGCGATCAACGAGCTCTTCGCCGCCGAAGGCGACGGGCTGCGAACGATTCTCGCCGGCGACATGAACGCGAAACCGGACGAAGAACCGATTCGCATTCTGCTCGAACGCTGGACGAACGCGGCCGAGAACCCGCCGGCGCCGACCGTGCCGGTCGCGAAGCCCAACGCGCGGATCGACTACATCTTCTATCGCGGCGCCGCGGACTTTCGCGCGAAGTCCGCGCATGTCGTCGACGAGCAACTCGCCTCCGACCATCGGCCGGTCTTCGCTGAACTTGAACCGGCGGGGGGATGAAGACCGCGCCGCAGGTCCAACGAGAGGGTGCGCTGAAACGCACGTCTCGGTTTCGCCGCAGTTGCGTCGTCGCCGCGGCTCGGCCTATGATGCGGAAAGTCGCTCCCACCTCGGCCTCTGAGCCGTTTCACCCGCTTGAGCTCCCAACCGTTTTGATGCCGAGCGTTGAACTTTCCGCCGATCTCGTTTCCCGCGTCGAATACGAGACCGAGTGGTGGTATTACTACGGCTATCTTGAGGCCGGCACGCGGCGCTTCGCCTTTCACCTGGCCTTCTTTCGCCGGCGGACCGACGACGTCTGGATCGGATCGGTCTTTCCTTTGCGCTGGCTCGGTAAGCATGTGCGGTTCGCACATTTCGGGCTGACCGACTTCACGCGACGTCGGTTTCGTTACGGACATCAGAGGTCGATGTTCAACCACGGCGGCACGTCGGCGGATCGGTTCCATGTTTGGATACGTGATTGGTCGATCTCCGCTGCGGGGACCGACCACCGCTTGCGCGCGGCACTTGACGACGCGGCGATCGATTTGCAACTGTCGCCGCTCAAAGCGGCGGTTTTTCATCGACCTCCGTTCGGTTTCCTGGACGGTCCGAACCTGCCGGCGCGGTATTGGTCGTGTCCGCGTCTGAGCGTCGCGGGTCAGGTGACCGTCGAGGGGCAAGTCGTCGACGTCGTCGGCACGGCATGGATGGATCGGGCTTACGGGCGACTCGCCCTCTCCCACGAGGCGAGCCGAGCCGAGGGCTGGGATTGGTTCGGCATCCAATTCGACGACGGCCGCGAGTTGATGTTCCATCGACAACGTGCCTTCGGCGATCCTGCCGACGAGGTGCCCGTTCATGCGACGTTGATCGACGGCGACGGCCGCGCCGAGTACCTCAAATCATCCGATCTTACGGCGCGGGCTCGATCGTATTGGACGAGTCCCCGGACCGCGGTGCGATATCCGATTTCTTGGATGATCGCCGCTCCCGCACATGGGATCGACCTTACGATCGAACCGCGGCTGCGGAACCACGAACTCGATACGCGCGGCTCGACCTGCCTCATGTACTGGGAAGGACCCGGCGAGGTCGTCGGGACCGTGAACGACCGCGCCGTCACGGGGCGCGGGTTCGTCGAACTGGTCGGCTACGATCGCCGCAGCGTTCCGACGGGCTGCTTCGATTTTCAATCGGGCAATCTGAGCCTGCTGGGCGTGCTGAACAACGAGCGTTGGTACCGAGCGTCGCGAGACGGTGTGCTGGAAGCGGACGGTGCTTTCCCGGAGCAGGAGACGGCGACCGGAAATCGATGACAGGATCGCGCGCGGCGGGCGGCTCCGCGCCGCATACCGACGGCGCGGTCCGTTCACTCCGGTGCGGTGAGCAAAACGCTATGAACCGTTACGCCGATTTCGTGTGCGATCGTCGCGGCCTGCTGGGCGGCATCATCTTCACGCTCTCCGTGTCGGCGGCGCTGGGCCTGCCGCGCGTGGAATACGACGAACAACCGCGCGACATGTTTCGCCGCGGCGGCGACGACTTCGCCCGCCTGGAACGGCTGTTCGCCGACTTCGGCCCCGACGACTCCGACGTCTTGGTCACCGTCGAATGCGACGACCTGTTCGTTCCCGAGTCGATCGCCGCCTTGCGCCGGCTCGACGCCCGGTTGCGCACCGTGCCCGGCGTCGCGAGCGTGCAAGGCATTCTCCAAGTGCGCCATCCCAAAACCGCCGCGGCGAAATTGATTCCGCCCGACGCGACGCCGGAGCGGCTGCGGCACGCCGCGGAACTGGCGCGCGGCCATCCGCTCGTGGCGGGCCAACTCCTGTCCGACGATCGGCGCGTTACGTTCCTGCTCGTCCGGCTGCGTACCGTCGACTCTTCGTTCTCGTCGATCGAACCGGTCGTCGCCGAATTGCGGCGGGCCGCCGCCGAAGCCGCCGACGGCTCGCCGCTCACGGTCGGCTTGGCCGGACATCCCGTGGCCCGCATCGACATGATCGGGGTCAGCAAATCGGAGATGAAACGCTACGCGCTCTGGAGCGCGCTGATCACGGCCGTGGTCGGAGTCGTCGCCTTTCGTCGGCCGGCCGCGGTGCTGATCGCGATGGCCGGCCCGCTGACGGGGATGTTCTGGACGATCGGCGCGTTGGGACTCTTGGGCGAGCGCTTGACAGGGCTCAACGCCGTGCTGCCGAGCCTCGTGTTCGTCATCGGATTCGGCGACGCCGTGCATCTGGCCGTGGAGTTCGCCGAATGGCGCGGCCAAGGCCTCGAGCGTCGCGAAGCGCTCCGGTCGACGATCCAAACCGTCGGCCGCGCTTGTTTCTTGATGGTCTTCACGACCGTCGTCGGCTTCGGGTCGCTCGCGGTCGCAGAACTCGACGCCGTCCGCCGCTTCGGTCTGCTGAGCGCCTTGGGAACGGCGATCGGTTTCGCGGCCGTGCAGACGGTGATGCCTTGGCTGCTGGGCTCGCCCCTGGGCGACTTCGCGGCCGCGCGTCGCAAAACGATCGCGCCGACGGAGCCCGACGCAAACGATCGATTGACGCGCGCGCTGACCGCGCTGACCGGGGCGCTGGTGGCCTATCCGCGGCTGACGGCGACGCTCTCGATCGCCGTCACGGGCGCGTTGGCGATCGTCGCCGGCGGGTTGCGCTCCGACATCCGCTGGATGGAAATGCTGCCCGAAGACAATTCCACGGCCCGCGCCACGCGTTTGTGCGACGAAGCGATCGGCGGCTCGCTGCTCGCCTACGTC
>JAEUIN010000314.1 GCA_016793115.1 Planctomycetaceae bacterium | reverse complement strand
CGACGCGCGACGCCGAAGCCGTGACGTGGCGCGTGCTCTGCAACGACGCGACGGCCGAGATCGCGATCGACGCCGCAGGAGCCCGACGGTTGCAGATCACGCGCTCGGGCCAAGCCGAACCCGCCGCCGAGTATTCGCAGGCCGACGCCGAGCAAGCCGCAGCCGAGGCGGTGCGGGCCGCCGTTGCCGACTCGAACAGCGATCTTTGGCGCGAGGCCTTGGCCGATCTGGAACTGGTCGAAGCGGTCGAACGGAGCCTCCGCCGCGGCCGCACCGTCGAACTGTTTCACGAAGAAGCCAGCGAAGAAGGTACCTTCCATGGCGTCATGGCCGCCGGCGGCTGCTTGATCCTGATGCTCGGCATCGGCCTGGCCATCGCCGCTACGATGGTCGGCCGCTTCAAATTCGCCATCGCCGACATCTGGCCAAAGGCCCTGCTCGCGGTGATGGGACTATTCCTCGTGCTGCAACTTCTGAAGTTTGCCTTCCCGCCAAGAAATTCGAAAGATCGGTAGCGTTGCCTTGTCGACCGGCGGGATCTGTCGACAGGTTCAAGAACCGCTTACGCTAATATGAGCAGGGCCTCTTCGCATTCCAGATTGCGAGCATCAGCCGGTGTCAGTTCGACTTTCTGCACCACGAAGCCGCATTTCTGGAGGACTCTAAGTGAGGCCTCGTTGCTGGTGGCCGCGTGGGCGTACAAAGGGCGATGTGTGACTTGGTGGAGGAGCAACTTCAGCGCTCGCGTCGCGATGCCACGGCCCCAGAAGGCCTGGCCGAGCCAGTAGCCGACGAAATGTTTGTCGCCGAGAGGAAAGCAAGTGATCTGACCAACCAATTCCTCGCCGATGCAGATCGCTTTCACTACGATGCTCGGGTCGGCCAAAACCTTTCGCCAATGGGTCGCAAAGTTTGCGGCGTCGCGCTCGATCGTCATCGCGAGACGATTGGCCGCCGGGTCGAGATTGAACTCGTACATCGTCGGCAAGTCGTCCAGCGTGACGTCGCGGAGGTGAACGCTACGGATATCAGCCGATTCCATGCTGGTGACTCAGCATCCGTTATATGAGTGCTTTCCGACAGCCTTAACGTGTGCTCGAACCAAAGAACTGCCGCCTGCCAACTGCCACCTGGCCTTCAAGCATCCGGCAGAAAGTACAAGGCCGCCATGCTCCAGGCGTTGAGCAGCGTGTGGACGATGATGCCCGGCCAAAGGCTATGGGTTTGGCGATAAAGGTAGCCGAGGCCCAGCGCCAAAAAGAAGATCGAGATCCAGTCGGGCCCAGGAGGGTGAACGACGGCGAACATAAGTGAACTGAAGAAAATCGGCAGCATCGACGCCGGACCTTCCAGCGCCGGTTGAACGCCGTCGAGGCTGTCGTCGGTTTCGATAATCGAGCGGCGGCGACGTTCGGCGAACAGCCGTTCGAGCCAACCTTGCAGCACGCCGCGAAAGATAAACTCCTCGACAAGCGGTGCCACGACAACTGCGGCAATCGCCGACCAGACGAAGAGCGTTTCGTCTCTAGACGCCCGATAACCGACGATGATCGGGTGCTCCGACTCTCGCCAAAAATAATTCAGCAGCCCATTGAGCAGTATGACCGGCGGAAAAATTACGGTGAACGCAAGGAGGCCAAGTTTGAGCTTGCGACCGAAGTCTTGAAAGTCGAGGCCGAAATCGAACCAGGAGGGGCGCGTCGTGAATTGCAAGAGGATCATCACGATCGTTATCACGGCGATGTTTGTAAATGATTGCGCCTGAAAGAGAGCCGTGAGCCAGGCCGGATCATTGATCAGTTTTTCGACCGATATATCAGGCGACGGCGGCGGCAATTCGGGATTTGTCGCAAAATAAAATATCGGAACCAGAGCTATCGTGAAAAATCTCGCGATCAGCGCAAAAATCATCATCGCGATCAGGGCGATCGCGCCGTCCCAGGGTACGAATCGATGCTGCGTTGGTTCGACGAGCGGGCGGCCTGAGCGAAGGCGCGAAATTGCGAACGGCAAGCCGATTGCGGCCAACCCGAAGATGAAGGTGGCCGCGATCGCAAATTGAGTTTTGTGCGACACTTCGGCGAGTAGCATCAGACCCATGCGAAGCATTTCGCTCTTTCGTCGGCGGCAGGAGTGCGAAGCCGCTGGCCGCGCTGTCGGGTGGGATACAGGTTACTGTTGAAAGAGCCGAATCGCCCGTTGGATATAGCCGATGCCGGAGTAGACCGTCGACGCGACGGCCAGCCACGCGGCAATCACCAGCGGTTGCCAAAGCCACTCCGGCCGCCACGCTAGGTAAAATAGGCTCATGCCCGCTGCTACGCATTGCAGAACCATCTTGATCTTGCCCGACCACGCCGCGGAAAAATCTTTGCCGCGTTGCTCCAAGAAGCTGCGGAGGCCCGTGACGAGCATCTCGCGCCCCATCACGACGACGGCCATCCACGGCGTGATGCCGCTGGTGGGAATGGCGGCCAGATAAATGAACGTCCCGCAGATAATGAGCTTATCGGCGAACGGGTCGAGAATTCGCCCGAGCTGCGTGACCAAGCCCCAGCGGCGGGCGAAATAGCCGTCGAGCCAGTCGGTCGAAGCCGCGACGACGAACAGCACAAACGCCGTGCCGTACCAGCCGAAGCTGATGGCGGCGAACAGGATGATCGAAAGCCCGAGCCGAGATGCCGTCAATTGGTTCGGCAGCGTCCAAACGCCGGGAGGCGTCGTCTGCGTCGGCTCGTCGATCGCGTCGGTGGTCATCGGAAGTTGTCGACTTGTCCAGGTTGTCGTTCTCGGCCCAGCGAGCGGATAACCTCGCAAACTACCGGCCTTTGCCGGCCGCGGCCCCGATCAAATCGTAACCTCGGGCCGCCACAATTTCCGTCTTCACGAACTGCCCGGCCTTCAATTTCTTTCCCGTCACGTAAACCACGCCGTCGACGTCGGGCGCGTCGGCATAGGTCCTGCCGATCCAAACGTCGCGTTCCCCTTCGACCGGCATGTCGAGCAGGACGTCAAGTGTTTTGCCGATCAGTGATTCATTATATGCCCAAGCCACCTCTTGTTGCGCGGCCATCACCCGTTCGCGGCGAGCTTCTTTGACCGTGTCGTCGATATGGTCCGGCAATTTGGCACTCGGCGTGTCGCCTTCGTACGAATAGGTAAACACGCCGACGTGCTGAAAGCGGTGCTTCTGCACAAATTGGACCATTTCATCGACATGCTCCTCGGTTTCGCCGGGGAAGCCGGTGATGAAGGTCGACCGCATGACCAAGTTCGGCATCGCCCCGCGCAGCTTGTCGAGCAACTCTTCGGTGTGAGCCCGATTGACGCGGCGTTGCATG
>JAEUIN010000310.1 GCA_016793115.1 Planctomycetaceae bacterium | reverse complement strand
CATGCTCAAGCGGTCGTACCATTTCTTGTCGCTGGCCTTCTTGGCGCTGGAGCTGTGCGTTTGCTGGTCGACCGTGGTGATCGAGGGATCTTTGGCCGTGTCCCATTTTTGACGCATGCTTTGCAGCATCGTCGCGGTCTGGGGATCTTTGAGCGGCGCACTTTGCTTTTCGAGCTGCTGAATGCGGGCTTCCGTCTTACGGAGCCGCTCCAAGAGTTCGGCTTGCGAAAGTTGCTCGTCGGCCGTGGGGGCCGCGCCGCCGGGCGCCAGGGCGACGTCGATCGCGTCGAGTTCGTCAATGGCTGGAGCCATCGGCGGAGCGAACGGCTCGTCGAACTGGGCGGGCACGACGCTGTAGCGCGGCGCATCGTAACGGGAAGCCTGATAGCGCGGCGCCGCGGCGGCCATGGGGAATGCCGACGGCGGCTCCAGCGGCGAAGGGCCGTACTGCTGGGCGCTCGCGCCATCGAGCATTCCGAGCGAAAGGCAAAACGCTGCGGTGGCGCGACGAACCGAACGGCAATAGCCGGACATATGGGTTTCCTGAGAAGTTGGGTCGACTTCGACGGAGCTTTTCTTGCAAGAGTCACCGGGGTGCGCCGCTTCGGGTGGACGGTCCCGAGCGCGACGTTTCGGAGCGCGGTCCCACCCCGGCGACTCTTGCCGGCAGTCGTAGCGATTGACGCTGTCGTTCCGCCATTAAGCGTTGTATCGACGGGTTTTCCTAACACTTTGATTAGGTTTGTAAGGAACCTTGCGATTTTGAGAGTCGCATGATTGCGAAACGTTAAGGTGTGCGGAGTGGTCAAAGCTTTCCGTGTCCAAAACGAAAAAGCCCCGCGGCGACCGATGTCGCAGCGGGGCTTCTTATCCGCGGATCAGAACTCGGGAGCCGGACGCATCGGCCGCCGAGCGTTAGGTGTACCTGACGCTTACGGATGAAACAGTTGTTGGAACGCGTTGCCGATCGACGGGGCCGGAGCGACGGGCGCGACCGACTGCTCGAAGGCGGCGGTCATCGTCGTCGCTCGCGGGACGGCGGGAGCTTGGCCGGCCGCGATCTCATCTTGTTCGATCTCCACCAAGATCGGCTCTTCGTGAGCCACTTGCAGGATGCCGCGCCGCTGGGCTTCGCTTACGGCCAGTTGCATCTCGGCCGGGGTCGCCTCGCGGGCATCGGCACAGCAGTGACCGCAAGCCCGGCACGTGCAAACGACGACGCACTTCCAGCCGTGCTCTTCTTTGACGACCGGAATCTTCATGAGCTTGGCCTTCGTCTTCACTTTGCAGCAAGTCGGTTGCATGACCTTCTCGCAATGCTTGCCGGCGCAATCGCAGACCTGTTTGCAGCCGACGCACTTGCTCGGGCCGTGCAGACAGAAGTCTTCGCAAACCAAGCAATATTCATACGTCGTGGTCTTCTTGACGTCGGGCACAAGTTTGCAGACTTTGCGAACGCGGTTGCAATTGCCGCAGCCGCAGTGGCCGTGTCCGGCTTGGGCTTCGGCGGCGAAGGTCGCCAAGGCGGCGACCAGCGCGAGGAACGTGGCGGGTTTCATGGGATTAGCTTTCAATTTGTATTTGTGAGGGGGAGCGAAGGCGGAACCGGTTTAGAAGTCGAGCGCGAAGCGCCAGCCGAAGCCGTATGAGGTGCCGCCGACTTGCGGTTGGCCGGGAATAACCGACTGAGCCGCGCTGATCGAACGATCCGAAACGACGAAGTTGTATTGGATCTTCATGTTCGGGTTCAGAAAGTGGTTCAGGCCGAGCGTGTGGTCGTAAACCGTGCCGCCACCCACGCCCGCATTGCCGCCGTTGGCGATGTTGACGTTCGTCAACCGTGGATCATTCAAGTCGAGCAGCGTGTAGCGATAGAGCACTTGCCAACCGCCGCGCGTGATGATCGGGCCTTTGTCTTTGTTCCTGAGAAAGTAAAAGTTCTCATGGGGAACGACGCGCCCGAACGCGCCTGTTTTTCGTTCGTATTCGCGATGTTCGCCGGTAAGGAAGTAGCCGACTTGAGCGTAGTAGCCTTGAAAATACGCCGTGCCGAGGTTCGGCCCGGGGTTCGGCTGAGCCGGAACGTTCGTCGTTTGAATCGCCACGTCGCGGTTCCATTGTCCGAAGTATTCGGCTTGGAACTGGAAGGAGCCCAACAGCAGGGCGATTTCCGGAACGAGCAGGGTTTCGCCGCTGGAAAAGAAGGTCGTCGTGTCCGCGACGTTCGACCAAGACTGAGCGATACCGTTGCGAACGGAGCCGCGGGCGCGAATACGTTGCTGCCCGTTGGTGCAGCGGCGTTCGGTGGCGCTGAAGCCGAGGTGCAGCATGTACCGGCCGTGCGATTCTTCGTCGTACCACGGCGTCCACGTCACGCGTCCGCCGGTGTCGAGACCGCCGGCGTCGTAGGCGAACACGTTGTAGGAATTCATGCAGGCCCACGAACCCCAGGTCATGGTTTGGGCCTCGTTCGTGTTCCACCAGACGACGCCGGGCTGGAAGCCGTTGTTGAACCGGCCGACGAAGGCGTCTTGGTTCAGCGAGCGTTCCATGAAGTCGAGGAATCGGCTGCTCGTGGTATGTTCGAGAGCGTTGAGGGGTTTGACGTTGCCGAAGCGCACGGTCCCGAAGATCGGTACGTCGTGCATGCCGACCCAGACGTCGGTCGGCGCGGGAACGCCGACGAATTGCCGATCGAAGGCGTTCTTGATGCCGTTGTTCGGGGCCAGCGCGTTCGTGCTGCCGTTGGTGTTAAAACAGTTGATGAAGTCGAGTTCGACGGCAAAATCGAACTGTTCGTACATCGTGCCTTCGGTCCCCAAACGCAGTCGACGAAAATCGACGGCCGTGTCATCCTGGTTGCCGCCGAGGCCGTTGAACGAGGCTTGCGAACTGTCGGTAAAGCCGACGGTGTCGAACTGCGTCCGGCCCCGCCATTTCATCTTGAAGGCCTTGTCCGATGTTTCCAGGCCGGCGCCTTCCTTCCAGTTGCCGCTCATCTTCGTGTCGGCGCCGACGATCGTTCCCTTCGGGGCTTCGGCCTTGGCCTTCTCTTCTGCCAGGCTCGCGAATCGCATCTGCTGGTCTTCATAACGCGACTCCAGATCACGCAGCCGGGCTTCCAGGTCTTGGTAGCTTGCGGGCTGAGCGCTCGTCGGGTAACTCGCCGTTTGCGCCGGCACTCCGACCGTCGGCTCTTCGAACAACGCGGCGGTTCCCGGCGTCGGCTCGAACGTCGGTTCCAGTTGCTGAGCTTGCGCGCTTTGAGCGAATAGCGCGAGCAGCAAGCTCGCGGCCGAGGTGCGAAGGCTGCTTTGGGCGCGAAGCGCGCGCCACCACTTCGTCCAGCGACGTTGCATCGAAGTCATCCTTATGTCGTTAGGAGAGAACGCCGTCCAAGCGCTCCTATTAGGCGACGAACGATCCATGCTTGCAGGCCGGTGCCGGCGGTCGTAGCAACTACGCCGGAACTGCGTGCAAACACGATTGAACGTCACCTATCGATTCCATCGAAACGACGGCCTACAACTTCGATTAGCTTCGTACGCCTTGACCGGTTTGTACGGAAAAACGCGACGCCAAAGTTCCGCAGGTACGGCCTGTAGCGATTATTCGGCCTTGATTGCGCACGCGGAGAAGCGGTGAGCGTTACGGCACCTCGCCGCAGCTAACGGAAACGGCGTTTTGCTGCAGGTGGAGGTGCCCGACGGAGGCCCGTATGAGCGATCAGATCACGGCCGCTTTGCGAGTTGGCGAAATCCGCAAGGCTTCGCCGGTCGGCAAAGTTTCCCAGGATCACATGTCGCCACTCAAGCGGCACCGCATTGACCGGACTATGCGGCACGAGAGTGCCTAGCTGCCGCCTTTATGAGCCCGGGCTCTGGCGCTGGCTCGCTCCAGCGTGCGGCGTTCGTCGTCGGTAAGGCTGTCGTAGCCCGAGGCGTGGATCTTGGCGAGGATGCGGTCCGTCTCGGCCGAAAGGTTCAGCGGGGCCGGCTCGTCCGTCGGTTCGTGCAGTTTCAAGTTGGGGCGCGAACCGAAGCCGCGCGGCAGCCAGCGACGGCGGTTGCCGGCGGGCAGAAATCGTCCCAAATTCCAATCGAAGTGGAAGTAGAAGAAAGCGAACGCCATGCCGGCGATGTGC
>JAEUIN010000234.1 GCA_016793115.1 Planctomycetaceae bacterium | reverse complement strand
TATTCGCAGCAGGACGTGATGACCGTCGTCCGCCGGCAGTTGAACACGCTGCCGGACGTGAACGTCTCGGTTCGCAATCTGACGTCGCTGCGGCAAGGCGCGCCGGTCGACATTGATTTTTCCGTGACCGGACCCGACATTCCCGCGCTCGTGGCCTTCAGCGACAAGCTGGTCAAGAAGGCCGCCGAGATTCCCGGCATCGTGGACGTCTACACCACGCTCCGTTTGGACAAGCCGGAACTGTTGGTCAACATCGACCGCGAACGGTCGGCCGCCGTGGGGGCCGACATCCAAGAAATCGCCGATACGCTCCGCGTGGCCGTCGGCGGCGACGACCGCGTCTCGCGCTATCGCGACGTGACGGTCGACGACGCCTACGACGTCGAGCTGCGGCTGGTGGGCATCGACCGGCGGGACGTCGCGTCGATCTCACAACTCTACGTCCGCGCACGGCCCAGCCCAGTGCTGGGAAGGCGGGGCACGGCCGTCGAGCTGAACACGCCGACCACGGTTCCGATCCGCATCGACAACGTCGTTTCGTTCGAGTTCGGCCAGGCCGCCGCCCGCATCGACCGCCTCGACCGGCAGCGAATGGTGGCGGTGCGGGCCAATGTGGCAGCCGGTTATGCGTTGGGCGACCGCATCGAGGCTTTGCGCACGGCGGCGAAGGAATTGGGCATTCCCGCGGGTTTCGAAACCCGCGTGCTCGGCCGCGGCCGCGAGTTGGAGCGCACGTTGACCGATTTTCTGTGGATGATCGTACTGTCGTTCGTGTTCATGTACATCGTGCTGGCGGCCCAATTCGAGCACCTCGTCCACCCGTTCACGATACTTCTCTCGCTCCCTTTGGCGGTACCGTTCGGGCTGCTCAGCCTGTATTGGGGCGGCGAATCGCTGAACCTCTACTCGGCGATGGGCATCCTGGTGCTGTTCGGCGTCATCAAGAAGAACGCCATTCTGCAAGTCGATCATACGAATGCCCTGCGGGCTCGCGGCGTACCACGCACCGAGGCCATCCTGCAAGCCAATCGCGATCGGCTCCGGCCGATTTTGATGACTACGATTTCGTTCGTCGCGGGTTTGATGCCGCTGCTCATTGCGACGGGACCGGGCGCCGAGGAACGCCGCTCGATCGCCGTGCTGGCCGTCGGCGGGCAGACGCTGTCGTTGTTATTAACCCTGGTGGCGATTCCCGTGATTTACTCGTTCTTAGACGACCTGGGGCGGGTCGCCACGCGGCTCTTTGGGCGTCGAAGCAAATTGGCCGACGGAACCGGCGAAAACCGGACGCGCGCAACAGTTGCAAACATCGCTGGATGACGACTTCCAAAGCGACAGTTCCCGTTGGGGGTGCCAAGTCACAGTGCGAAAAGCCCGAAAGCCATTCGTAAGGATCGGTTTCGAGGTCGTCGAGTTCCTCGTCACCGCCGCGGCAGTGAATGTAACGCCATCTTTCGGTGCTTACGGAGTTATTTTGCGGTCCACCGAGTCGCGTCAGCGCCGTAGGCGGCCACGACGCCGACGGCTCACGCAGCGGCGAGTTAAACTGCGTTTTTCATTGCCCGCCTTCGCCCGTCAGCGAGGGGAATAGATCGAGCAGGCTCACGGGCGGCGGACAAACACCGCCGGCGCGTGTGCCGTCGGCCAAGCCCAGCGCACCGCGCGGCGCACGGCTGATCGGCGGTACGTGGTCACACGCATGCTAGCCGTGACGCGAGAAGGAGCGCGGCAGTAACTCGGTGTCGGAGAGAACTTCGCGCATCTTCTGCGTGTTCCGATACAGCCCCGGGCGATGCGGCGACAGGCCGCTGAAACGCTCAGAAACAGGCCTCGGTTCCGCGGTTGATCCCGCTGATTGCCATTTAAACTTTCCAGCTACCCATGGTCACATCGTGGAGGCACCGGCGTTCGATTCGATTCGTCCGGTCGTCTCGGCATACGGAACGTAGGATTGCATGCGCACCTGGTGCGGACCGGCGACCTCGTAAGAGATGCCCCGCCAGCGAAAGACTCGTAATCGACCGGCGGCGACAAGCGCCGCCACCATGACTGCGGCGGTCAGCGGTACGGCAACGACCAGCCGCAACACTTTGCTCCCCGCAAGCCACCGGATATCGTCGCCGCGTCGCCGCCGGATCCGCGCGACCGACGCTTCCATGATCGGCGTCCATACAAGCAGCGACGCGATAACCAGGCCGACGCCGGCGACGACGGGCCGCAGCGTCGCCGAATCGTCGCCGACAGCGGCTTGAACGACCGCCGTCAAGACGGCGGCCGTCCAGATCGCCCCCGCGGCCCAGTAACCGCGGATCAGCTTATCGATCGGGCGAGTCCTGTAGTAAGTTCTGACAAGGAAGAATTGTCGCGTCAGCCAGGGCAGGAGATCGGCCAATTGACAAGATTCGCGATTGGTCATCAGCAGCGTCGGCACGGAGTAGGCCAGAAGCCCGGCATCGTCGACCGCGGCCCGCAGCTCCGAATCTTCGCTGAGCGAAAGCGCGAGTCGGTCCAACAAGTCGGTGTGCCGCAGCAACGCGGTGCGAAACGCCGCAGTACCGCCCCAGACGACGCCGTTCCAATACATGGGAACGACGACGAAGGCGTTCCAAAGATAGCGCACCAGCGTGCCCCACTGCGCGTCGGGCGGCAAGTACCAGCGATTACCGGTCGTGCATCCGATGCGAGCGTCGCCGAGCGGTGCGATCAATTCTCGCAGATAGTTCGGATGCGGCACCACGTCCGCGTCGACCCAGGCCACCGCTTCGTAAGTAGGATCGAGGTTTTCGAGGACTTGTCGCAGTGCGCCGCACTTCAGCGAACACGTCGAGCGTCGCTCCCGGACGACGTCGATTAGCAGGCGCGGCTCGTCGCCGACGAGCGCCCGCACTCGCCGCCAAGCCGGGTCTTCACAGTGATCGACGACCACAAACACATCGTAATCCGGGTAGTCTTGTCTCAGCAGACCGCGAAGACAACGATCGAGAAACGGATCGTCGCCGCGAAGGCTGAGCACCGCGGCCGCCTTCGGGATATAGGCTTTCGAACGCGGAAAACTGGCCAGGACGGTGCGCAACACCCACGGTAGCACGACTGCGGCATGGACGACGGCCAGCACACAACTCGTGGCAACGATGAAAACCGAAAGATGATTCAAGGTCTACGGTGAGATCGGCGGCCGTCTCTGGGACAGACCAAGGATTCGTCGAGTTAATCGTATTTTGCCGGCCCTGGCGCCCGGACGCCCGCACCGAAGTCGTCGGGCGACTTCGAGAGCCGACATAAATAATACACTCCGTGACGGAAGCCCATGGAGCGATAACGATCGGTCTTTTCGACCGCCAGTCCCAATGCCGCGAAAGTCGACCGCCAACCTTCGTCGCTGCGGTTGGAGTGGGGGTGGCCGAAAAACTCCAGATTCAACACCGAATCCCAGATCTTGGTAAAAGCGCCGTGGAGTCGTCCGTCCAACAAATCTTCCATGACGATTAAGCGGCGCGCCACCCGGGCCGCTTCTCGCAGCACTGCGTCCGGGTCGGGAGTATGATGCAATACGAAGGCGATTAACGCGACGTCATAAGCGTCGTCCGCCGCCGGAATCTTTCGGCCGTCATACAACAACGGGACGATGGCGGGCACCGCGGAGCAGTCCACGACGTCCAACGGAGTGACGTCGAATCCGCGGGCGCGGAGCAGTTCGACAAATAAGCAGGTGCCCGCACCGACATCGAGAACGCGATCGCCGGGGCGTAACGCCGTTTCAACCCGCTTGACCATTTCGGGAAGCCGGACGGCGTTGAGACGCCGAACGAAGCCGGGAAAACGACGACAGATCCATTGGCGCATAGGCTGGGTTCGATTGCACTCAAGTCGAGCGGCGGGCCGAGAGTCTAGGCGAATTACTCATCGTCGGCAAGCAAACGGATCGACGGACCGTCGCTCTCGGTCGGTAGGACGGGCGCGTTTTCGCCGGCCGCAGGCATCCGCCGCCAAGCGTCTTCAAACTCAAACACATAACCTCCGGATGGGGACGTTTCAGGAGCGTTTCTTTTGGCATGACCGCACCGCTCGTATGCTCAATACTAAAGTGCTGCAGCACGGCGGCTCATTCCGACTTCACGGTTCGCGCACGAGAATCTCCAACACTCGGGCAAAGCCGTCCCATCACTCCTTAGCCTGCACTTGGAGCAGGGACTGAAAGGGAGTAGATTCGTCCTCGTGGGTCATTTCAACGTCGTTGACAGTGTGGTTACTCACCCAAAGAATTGATCTGTTTGCTGATCCAACACGTACCGCAACGGTGTTTGACTTTGCTTCGCATCGCTAAGGTCGCCTTCGCGCCATCGAACACTACTGCCTCTGACTTCCAGTACTTCTTCAGAAAAGACGTTCCACCGACTACGGCGATCGGAATTGAGAGTTCGTTGAGTCGCGGTTACTTGGTTCCGAAAGCGACGTTGTAGAACGTAAAACAATGTTGATGCAGTCTTCAATCTTGATCCATTTGGATTTTTAGCGATACAGGGAAACAGCGGGGCATGCCCTGTTGTTTCCACGAGAACTCGATCGGCGTCCAAGCGCAATAATATCTATGCAAAGCGAGGCTCTTGGAAATTTTGGTGCTCAGACGCGTGCTTAAACCATGGTATGTTTTTCGACCTCAACAAATAGCATTGAGGTTCTGGCGGGCGTTCTCTACGCCCAAGTGCGGATACAAGCACTTGCATACCGCCTGGGGTGCGATATTGATCGCTGATCCGGAAAAGACGATCGGTCGTAGCATTTGGACGACCGGCGTGTACGATCTGAGTGTTTCGGAATTATTAATTCGCCTGATTAGACCCGGCGACGTCGTCATCGATGCCGGTGCGAACATCGGCTACATGACGGTACTGGCGGCATCTGCGGTAAGCGACGGCGGCCGAGTTCTCGCGTTCGAGCCGAATCCCGAACTGTTTGAGCTATTGGTTCGCAATATTGAGAATTGCACTGATTCTTCAGTAGTTTCCGCACGCGCAATCGCGTTAGGCGCACATTCGGGAACCGTGCAATTAGTCTTACCCGGCGCTTTGGCGAGCAATGACGGACTCTCTTTTGTCGGGCATCCCAGGTCTCCCCTAGACCGTTCCATCGAAGTTTCGCAAACGACACTCGACGCCGAGGTCGGTCACGATGTCGTGGGAGTTCTCAAGATCGACGTCGAGGGAGCCGAACCGGAAGTCTTGAGAGGAGCGAAACATCTACTCCGCGATCATCGCGTTCGCGATGTGATATTCGAGGATCACGAGGGTGATGGAAGCGAGTCATTCCGGATACTTCGGGAGGCGGGTTACCAAATCTTCTCGATTGGAAGGACGGTTCGAGGGCTAAGATTGGGGACTCCCGATGAGAAATTGTGCGCTCCGTATGAGGCGCCGAGCTATTTGGCGACCGTATGTCCTGAGGATTCCATAGTAAAGTGTGCACCGAAGGGATGGCGTTGCCTGCGCTTGATTCGGTCGCCGAAATAGCAGTTCCCACGCAGTTTCCGCAAGATTCGATTGGACTTTGTGGGAAGCTATTTGCGACCACCGCTCTATCCCGGGACAAACGGAAGCCTCTGCTATTAAGGTTTACGCCGAGGCGATGGCTCACCCGTGACCGAAGCGAAATTCGGTCAGAGTTCTCCCTGTTTGCCGAGCGCCGTTCGCAGAATCATATCGACGTATCGCGGCGCGAGTTTGTTCCAGCTGAGACGTTCATAGACGTCGCGATGCCGCGATGCGGCTTCATCGATCGAGTACGGCGATTGGAGTGCGTTCAATATCGTACCCGACATCGCGCCGGCGACTTGAACGTCGACGAACGTTCCGGAGCGTCCCAAAGCAAAACGTTGAATCGCGCCACAGTGGGCAATACAGGGGAGACCAGCCGTCAACGCTTCGCCGAACACGCGGGGGAAGCCCTCGGTGACGGAACCAAGAACAAAGAGATCCGCCACCCGATAATAGTCGCTGACGACATCGTGCGGCACCGTGCGGATCGCAGCGTTTCGCTCACCGAGTAGTCGCCGCAGCAAGCTTTCGATCTCCGGCGTCTCGGTTTCGCGATTTCCGAGCAGCAATAGATACGGTCGCGGTTCGGGCAACGCCGCCGTCTCTTGGATGAGATAGTCCATTCGCTTGTGCGAATGATTGATCGCGCCGACGGAAAGGACCAGCGGTCGATCGAGCGGAAGGTTCAGCCGCGCACGCAGCGCCGCCTTCTCCTCCGGCGACGGCGGGAGGAAATCCCGGTTGATCTTGAAGCCGTACGGAATCAGCGTTTGCGTCGCCGGCGAGCGGCCAGCGGCGGCCGATTCGTCGTAGAACACCGGCGAGATCTGATGTACGTGGTTGATGCGAGGGAAGCCCGGCGGACCGATCGGCCCGCCGTTCGAGAGCAACAGCTTGAAATTCAATTCCAGCCGCGGCCGCAGTCGCCACAGCCAATTGCCGATTGCTCCGTCGCTGTAGTACACGACCTGCGGGCGAAGCCGACGGAGGTGCGGCACCAGCGAGAGCGCAAACGTGAGTTGCTCGACGTAGTAGGGGTCACGCAACACGGCGCCCAAAATTCGCGCGGCGAGGCCCGTCCGTTTCAGGCACCAAACCGTCCGCTCGCGATCCGACTCGACGCCCGCCCCTTGAAAGAGCCGCAGATCAAGCCGCGGATCATGGCGCAAAGCGTCGAAGCACTCGCGCGTAAACGATTCGAAGCCGCGGTGAACATGCCCCAGCCCGCTGCAAACGAGAAACACGCGGGTTGGGGCGGGGGAGTCGTGCATAAAACTTGGCTGAGGGCGGAACCGATCGGATCGTTTGCGAGTGACGGGAGTCGTTCTCCGCCAGAGTACGTCGAGTCGCCTCATCCACCAAGCCCTCGCTCGGCGGTGCGGAGACTAAGTTCAAGATAGCGCAACAAAAAAGCGAGCGGATCATTGCCGATCCGCTCGCTCGCGAACGATTAACCTGCCGTCTAAAGACGACTAGTTGTTGCCGTCGGCCGGCGGGGTCGTAGGCTTGTCGTCGGCCGGCTTCGACGGGGTCGTCGGAGTCGCCGGCTTGTTGGTCGACGGAGCGGCCGGGGCTTGGCTGGCCGATTGCGTCGCTGTGCGAACCGGACGCTGACCGCCGAGGTTGACATACATATCCTCGGCTTCCTTGCGGTACTTGAACGCACCGGTCGTCGAGACCGTGCCTTCGAGAATCTGCTTGGCGCGAGTCAGAGCTTGCGGGAACTGACCGGCCGGCAGACCGGCGTAGACCTTGGCCATGAAGTAGGCCGTGTCGGCCGAGATCTGCATGTTCTCTTGTTGCTCGAAAGCCGCGAAGATCTGAGCGGCTTCACCCAAGCGACCGGTGTTGAAATAGCACCAGGCCAGAGTCGCCAGCGCAACCGGCGACTTCGGATTCAAACGAGCGCTCAACTCGGCGACTTGCACGGCCTTGGCCTGCTTAGCCGCATCCGGCTTGCCGTCCTTGTCCTTGGCTTCGATCAACGTCAGCGCCAAGTAGTTCGCCGCAAAGAAGTCTTGCGGGTTGTCCTGGTGCATCTTCGTGAACTCGGCTTCGGCCGACGGGTTGTTGGCGAAGTAGTAGAGCACCGCGGTGAGTTGCTTGAGCGCCGGCGAATCCTTGTCGAGCGCCGTCGCCTTGTTCGCGTATTCGGTCGCCTTATCGAATTCGCCTTGGCCGAGGTACCACTGCGAGAGCGTCGAGTAAACCCGGCTCCCTTCCTTCTTGTTGTTGTCGGCGGTCAGTTCCGCCGCTTTGGCGTCGATTCGCTTGATTTCGTCGCGGGCCTTATCCAGGTTGCCGGCGGCCGTTTGCAACTCAAGCAAAGCGAGTTCGGTCGGCGGAACGGCCGGTAGTTCATCTTTCCCCTTGTTGGCGGCGACGGCGGCCGCATAGGCTTCGTCGAAGAACTTGCGGGCTTCGGTGAGTTGGCTGTCGCTCTTCGTGTCGGTGAGGAACGTCAGGCGGGCCATACGGAACAGCGCGGCCGGGTCGTTCTTATCGAGTTCCAACCACGCGGCGACTTCGGCCAAGCCGCGCTGCCAGCTTTGCCGCTGTTCGCAAACGCTGACGCGGCCGCCGTAGACGTTCTTCAAAAACGTCTTCTTTTGTTCGGGGGTCCACTCCGGAGCCGTCGGCGAATTGGCCAACTCGGCGGCCTTCGTGAAGTGGAGATCGGCGTCGGCCAAACGCCCTTCGAGCAGCGCGAGGTTACCAAAGATCAGATAGGCTTCCGGCGACGACGGGTCTTTGTCGACCGCTTGATCGAGGAACGCACGACCGACGCGGACGAGCTTTTCGTCGTTGACGGCGAAGCAGAGGCGGGCCAAGTAGACTTGGGCCGGCGAGAGCGACGAGTCGACCTTGCGAGCTTCTTCAAAGGCGGCTTGGGCCTTTTGGGCGTCGCCGGCGCGGAAGGCGTTGATCGCGTCGGTGAAGTGTTTGCGGAGATCGTTGATCCGCTTCGTCTTCTCGGCATCGGCGCCTTCGGGCACCTTCAATTGATTCTTGTCCATGCCGAGCACTTGCGTGACGAGGTCGTCCGTCAACACTTGCTCAGGCGTGGCGGCCGCAGCGGCCGGAGCCTGGGCGCGAAGCGAACCGACGCCGACGCCCGTCGACAAGACCGCGGCGAGGCAGGCCGCCCGGCCGCAATAACGGAACCACTGCTTCATAACTCGATCTCCTGAAATAAAAGTAAACGAAATTGATTTCTCGTTACGCCGACGATACGAACTCGCCGCCTCGGCGAACGTTAAATGCCGCTGTCAACGAAGACTGGATAGGGAAGAAGCGTGAGCACCCGACTGCGGGCTTCAACGGCCGGGCATCCACTGATTGATCGACTCTCTCTGCTGCCGAACGTGCTGTTGCCGAACGTGCGATATGACGACTTACGAAAGAAACGTTTCGTTATTTCAAAGGCTCTTTCAGCGCCGCAGCGGCTTGTGCCAACCGCTTGTGACGCTCCGCGTTTTCCTGCTGCCCGCTGCTCTGATATGCCGCCGCCAAGAGCGCATTCAAACGAACGTCGTTCGCAAGTCTGAGCGTCAGTGTAGCATCGTTTTGCCTCGCAGCTACGGCTTTGTTTAAATCCGCAAGCGCTTCGGCATAACGCCGCGATTGCAAATTCACTTTAGCCCGCAAATACAGAAGATCCGGATGAGTCGGCCAGAGCCGCAGTGCCGATTCGCACAACTGATGGCCGACCTGCGGCGATAAGACGCCGCTCCCGCGTTCCATCGCGACGTTGGCGATATCGGCGAACACCGCGGGAGCGAGCGAACCTTCGGCGTTTCGCGCGGCCGCGAAATGTTGATCGGCGATTTGCGGCAACGAACGCCTTTGGGCGTCGAAGCCCATCAGGAACTGGACGATCGGATGCGACTTCAGCGGCGGCGGAAGATCGGTCAGCGTCTTGCGGGCGAAGTTCGCTCGCTCTTCCGATTCGAGCAGCGCTTGGAGAAACCCGGCGACCGTTAGACCGTTGCCGGGATTGGCCTCAAACGACGAGCGCAAAGCCTGAAACGGCAGCTCTTTGGCGCTCGGCATATTGCGCTGGTATTCCAGCGACTTGGCGAAAAATACGTT
>JAEUIN010000158.1 GCA_016793115.1 Planctomycetaceae bacterium | reverse complement strand
GTTCGAACAACGCGCAGGGCGCGGCGGCCGGCAACCTGCGAACGCTGAGGCCGTGGGCATCGTCGTCGCCGGAGCGCGGCGCGGCCCGCCAACCTTTGTCGCGCGTGGGATCGCCGGCCCGCACCAGCGGCTGCGCGGCGCGGAAGTCGACGTCGACGAGTTTGCCGGCATCGTAGGGCGGGACGAACGCGAGATCCCCTTCCGGTTCGCGGCGGGCCGTGGTCGCGCAGCCGTTGCCGAGCAACCGTTCGAGCGGCGCGCCTTTGGTGAGCGGGTGCGGCCGGTTCGAGAGGTCGTGGAACATGCCCGCGGGATCGATGCCGAGCAAATGGAAGATGGTCGCGGTGAGATCGTGCGGGCGGATCGGATCGACGGTCGGATAGCCGCCGTTGCGATCGCTCGCGCCGTACACCTGGCCGCCGCGGATGCGTGCGCCGGCCAGGGCGAAGCTGAACACGTTGCCCCAATGGTCGCGGCCGGCCGCTTTATTGATCTTCGGCGTGCGGCCGAACTCGCCGATGGCGACGACCAAAGTTTCGTCTAAAAGGCCGCGCTGCTCGAGGTCGTCGATGAGCGTGGTGAAGCCGACGTCGAACAGCGGGCAGAGGAAATCTTGAAGTCGATCGGCGTTTTTGGAGTGGGTGTCCCAGAGCGGGTTGTCGACGGCGTTGTCGCCCGGTTCGCGCGGCCAGTTGACATGCACGAGCCGCACGCCGGCTTCGACCAAGCGGCGCGCCAAGAGCAGCGATTGGCCCCAAGCGTGGCGACCGTAGCGATCGCGGAGCGCCGCCGGTTCGCGCTCCAGTGCGAAGGCGTCGCGAGCGCGGCCGGAGGTGACCAGATCGAATGCTTGTTGGGCGAGCTTGTCGTAGGAGCCGGCCGTGCCGCCGCGCTCGACGCGATGAAACTCGCGCTCCAACTCGCGGAGCAGGTCGCGGCGCATGTCGACGCGGAGCCGGGTCACGTCGTGCGGCGGAGCGAGCCCTTCCACATGGTAGTCGGGAGCCGAAGGATCGCCGACGAACCGCTCCGGCTCCCATTGCCGACCTAGGAACCCGGCTGTCTGGCCGGCCGGCGTGACGTTTTCGTTGAGCCGCATCATGTCGGGGAGCCAGACGCTCGTGAGCGCCGGCAATTGCTCGCTCGGCTTCAGCATCTTCACGAGCGAACCGAAGTACGGCCAATCGGTCGGCTTGATTTGGCGGGCGCTGCCGGGACCGTACGGATAGCCGGTGAGCACCCAGTAGCCGCTGACGTCGTGGTTGTTGTCGTTGGTCTGCAGCGAGCGAACCACGGCCAGCTTGTCGGCGATGCGGGCCGTGCGCGGCAGCAGTTCGCAGAACCGGATGCCGGGTACGTTGGTGGCGATCGGCTTGAACGGTCCGCGAATTTCGGCCGGAGCGTCGGGCTTGGGGTCGAACGTTTCGTGCTGCGGCGGGCCGCCTTGGAGCCAGAGATAGATGACGTTCTTGGCCCGCCCGAACGTGCCGCCGGTGAGCCGACGTGCGAGGTCGGACGGAGCGGGCGCGGTCGCCGAGGCGGGCTGTTGTTTGGCGGCGAGCAGTTGGGGGAGCGACAGACCGAGCGTAGAGAGCCCGCCGATACGAAGCCACTCACGGCGCGACCAGCCGGGGCTGCGGTGGGGAGATTCAAGCGAGAGCATGGCGGGTCCTGCTTCGCGGGCGGTAGGGCGGGCAATCCATCCGCGATTATGGATGGATCAAAAGGGGGGAAGCAAGTGAGATTTGCTCGCGCGGCGGGCCCGGGCGACGAGTGGACTAGGCTCTATGTGAGCGGCTTGCGCCCGTGCCGCCCGGGCGGGTTTGTCGCCAAGTCGGGTTCCCGATTTTCCCGGAGCCGAATTCCTCCCAAACTTCCCACACTTCGCCGCGGCCCGCTGTATATCATCTGAAGGTAGTTTGCCGCCGCACTTGAGACGAGGTCGTGTTTGCCCGTGGTCGAAGCCCGCAGGAGACGAAAACGAACCAAGGTCCGCGATTGGACGACGCTTCGCGATGAAGAGTTGCTCGATCTGCGATTTGCGGATTTGAATTTGCAGATCAGAGGCACGCCGGTCGAGGAGCGGATCGATCGGCTGTATGCGGAGCTGGAGAGCCGCAGCATTCGGCTGCGGCCGCACTATTGGCTGGCCGAAGAATGGTTCGCCCCCGACGGAGTGCCGGGCATCGCCGTGCCGTTCTACTTGGCGCACCCGCGGCTGATGGAGCTCGAGCGGCGGCAGATGCTCGCCGTGGAAGGGGCGACGCGCGACGAGTGTTTGCGGATCCTGCGCCACGAGGCCGGCCACACGCTCGAATCGGCGTTTCGCCTGAATCGCCGACAAGAATGGCGGCGGATTTTCGGTCGGGCCTCGAAGACCTATCCGACGCACTACCGCGTGAATCCTTCGAGCCACGACTACGTGCTGCATCTCGGCTCGTGGTATGCGCAGAGCCACCCGTCGGAAGACTTCGCGGAGACGTTCGCCGTGTGGCTGAATCCTTCGAGCCGCTGGCGACGTCGCTATCTCGATTGGCCGGCGCTGCGGAAGCTGCTCTATGTCGACGAGCTGATGGACGAATTGGCGGGCAAGTCGCCGCCGGTTCGTTCGCGCGAACATGTGGAACCGCTGCACGAGAACCGCACCACGCTCCGCGAGCATTATCGCCGCAAGCACGCGGCCTATTCAAAGGCGTACCCGGACGTCTACGATCGCGCCTTGCGACGCATCTTCGGGGGCCGCGGCAATGCGCCGAACGACGAAGCGGCGTCCGCGTTTCTACGTCGCTATCGCCAAGAACTGACCGATTCGGTATCACATTCGTTTGGGGTGCATCCCTATGTCGTCGATCAGCTTCTGCATGAGATGATTTTGCAGTCGCGCCGATTGGGGCTGCGCCGCCGCCGTTCGGAGGCATATACGAAGCGCGCGGCGAAGATCTTGTTGACCGTGCAAACAAGGCGTTTTCTTCGCGCAGGCCGTCATCGGTTGGCGCTATGAGCAATCTGCGAATCGTCGTTTTGATGCACGACGGGCTGATTCCGCCCGATTCGCTGACGAAGGAACACGATCGCGAAACGGCCGAATGGAAGTCGGAGTACGACGTCGTCAGCGGGCTCCGCGCATTGGGGCACGACGCTCGGCCGATCGGCGTGAGCTACGATCTGACGCCGATTCGCGACGCAATCGTCGATTGGAAGCCGCATGCGGCCTTCAATCTGCTGGAGGAGTTCCACGGCGTCGCCGTCTACGACCAGCACATGGCCGCTTACCTGGAGCTGATGCGGCAACCGTATACCGGCTGCAATCCGCGCGGGCTGATGCTCTCGCACGATAAGGCGCTCTCCAAAAAGATTCTCACCTATCACCGGATCGATGTGCCTGAGTTCGCGGTGTTTCCCCGCGGCCAGAAGGTGCGGCGACCGAAGAACCTCGAGTTTCCGCTGCTCGTCAAGTCGGCGACGGAAGACGCCTCGCTCGGCATCGCACAGGCCTCTGTCGTTTCGAACGACGCCAAGCTGCAAGATCGAGTCGCCTACTTGCACGACCAACTCGCGACCGATGCCTTGGTCGAACAGTACATCGAAGGGCGCGAGTTGTATGTCGGCGTGCTCGGCAATCAGCGGCTGCGAACGTTTCCGGCCTGGGAGATGTCGTTCTCGGGAATGCCCGAAGGCACGGCGCATATCGCGACGGCGAAAGTGAAGTGGGACCACAAGTACCAGAAGAAGTACGGCATCGCGACCGGCGCGGCGAAGGATTTGCCCGTCGGCGCGGCCGAGCGATTGGATAAACTCTCCAAGCGCATCTACAAAACGCTCGCGCTCAGCGGTTATGCGCGCATGGATTTTCGCCTTACGCCGGAGGGAAAGTTCTATGTGCTCGAAGCGAACCCGAACCCCAACTTAGCGCAAGGCGAAGACTACGCGGAAAGCGCCGCGCATGCGGGCCTGGAATACGGCGAACTCCTGCAGCAGATTCTCAACCTCGGGCTGCAATACCGCGCGGAATGGAAGCTGGTGTGAAGGCCGGCCGCGCGGTCGCTATTTCGCCGGGTAAACGCGCGGACCGTTGAAGCGGCGAGGATCGGTCTTCGGCAGCAGGTACCACGGCGTCGTACGGCGGTAGCCGCCGGAACGGCGCACAAACGCCGCTTCACGAGCGGGTGGTGCGAACCCGAGCGCGCGGGGAGCGGATTGCAGGACTTCACCCGGTACGAAACACAGGCCGCAGAGCGCGGAGAGCAACAGGGCGGATAGCCGCTGAAATATGATTCGTCGCATGACCGGAGGTTCTCCTCAGAACGGCCCGCACCCCTGAGCGCCGTCGGCTGAATTGTACCGCGCCGCCTTGCTCTGCCCAGTCGCTACTGGGCCTTCGCCGCCGGTCCGGCCGCGGCGGTCGGCGAAGCCGGTTCGACGCTCGCTTGTCGCACCGCCTGAGTCGATCCGTCGGCGGCGACGGTCGGATTGTTCTTCGGCGAGGCTTTTCCCTCATCTTGCGGAAGGCCAAGCACGAGCCAGCCATCTTGCAGGGCGACGTCGTACACCTTCTTCGGATCGTCGGAAACCAGGTCGAGCGCGCCGAGGATCTTACTTTGCATTTCGGCGGGAATGGCGACGTCGGGCGTCAACGTTTCGACGATGAGCCCGACCGGCTTACTCAAGATCGAGGCGTGCAACCAGACCTCGACAGGTCGCCGCTCGGTGACGCGCTTCTCCGGCAGAGCCACCATGGGAGCGTACTTTTCACCCGCCGTTCCGACGCCGAGTTGAATGGCCTCGGGCGACGACTTGGCGAATAGTTGGAGCGAGGTGTTTTCGCCCAGGAACCGATTGACATACCGGACGACGTCGAGGCCTTGGTTGGCCGCTTGAATCTGCTCGTCGACCTCTTTTTCGAAGCCTTCGACGACTTGCCGCTTGTTATCGCGGTCGGCGATGAGTCGCGCTTGCTCGCGAACTTTCTGAGCCCCGCGTTGGGCGAAAAAGGTGATTACGCGCCGCCCAAGGCGGCGCGTCGAGGCGTAGCCGTCGTAGCGAAGACGCGTGTCGGCTTCGATCTCGGTTTCCCCGACCGCCTGAAACCCTTGCCGGGGATCAAACTCCACACGGCGCGTGCAGACGAATTCGGTGTGCGTACTGCTGTAGACCACGGCCGGCCCCTGCGTGCCGCGCGTTTTGGTTTTCGTGTTGCCGCGGAAGCGAATCACGAAAGCGGCTTCTTCAATGTCGGGCAGCAATTCGCCCCGCACCGCTCCCTGGGTGTGGCTCTCCCCGACGGCATGGGCGCCGAGTACGTATTGGTCGATCGGTCTGCGCTCCGTCGGCTCGCCGTCGATGTAGCGAAACAATGCAGCCTTATCGATCCGCAAGATCAACGGCAATGACGCTTCTTCCGGCGGCTTAGTCGGAACGGTTGCGCTTTCGACCGGAGCCGCAGTCTTGGAATTGGACTGCCCTTGCGCCGCCGGTTCCGCCTCGTCCGCCGCAAGGGCGGTCACGACGCAAAGACTGAAAGCGACGACGCAAACGGCAAAGAGCGGCCGGTGGGCGACCATGATGATCGAACCTTGAGCAAGGGATAGAGAATTGCAGGACTTCAACTGACGTAGCAGCCGAGTCACTCGCAATCCTTGTGCCTACTTGCTCCCGATTAATTCTCTCGTTCGGCGCCCTTTGCCTTGCCGGCGGTCGCTATCTTCACGTCGTCAAACGACACGCCCGGCCCGTTCACCGTGAAATGGAAGCTGGATTTCGTCTCATGTGCGATGCCCGGCGATTCCAGTTTGGCGAGCGGCTTGCCGTCGACGCTCGCTTGCAACCGGTCGCCGAGCAATTCAATTCTCACTGCGTACCACCGATTCTGCTCGAATTTGAACGCCGCCGACGCATCGCGGCCCACGAGCAGCTTCGCCGCCTCGGCCTTGCGCGCCGGATCTTTGCGCATCAACTCGATGTCATTGCGCATCGCTCCTTCTTTGTCGTCGGCCAAGCGAATTTTGGTCGGCGTGAATGCGACCCGGCAAATATGGCCGGCATGCGAGCCTTTGAACTTCTGGTCGTCGAACACGGCGTTGAAGCCCGTCGACCCGTCGAGTCGAAACTTGAATTCGACGACGACGTCGCGCATCGGCCGATAGAACCGTCCGACCGCACCATGATCGGCCCGCGTTTGCTTCCCTTTCAACACGCCGTCCTCGACGGTGAACGTGCCGATCAGCGGCTTCCATTCGCCGAGCTCGGTGCGTTCGAAATGATCGTCGAGCAAGACCTCGACGGGCTCCGCGATCGCCCCGCTCGGCGGATCGGCATCGGCCGAAGCGACCAGCGCCGCCGCCAAGATTAGAGTCGAAGAAACAAGCAAGTGCGGCCGCATGACAAGCTCGCGATTTGGCGTGACGATCGAAACAAGCTTATTATAGCGCCGGCCGCGTGCTGCTGAAATCGCAGCAAGAGCCGTTCGACGATGATCATCGCCCATGCTTCGCCGACGATTGCCGTTAGCTTCTCTCCGCAAAGTTATGGAGAAACGACGGGAACGTAATATCGCCTCGTATACTTTGCGGCTCGGAATAGTTCCACGGGATGTTATTCTTAATCCTTACTCCAATCGCGTTGGTACGATTCTGCTATCGATATTGCCAAGTTTCTGAATCGTAAGACGGAACTAGTCGCAATACGAACGTGCTCGAGATGGCTTATGGATCGCCGAATTCGATGTGTGTTAATATCCTCAATGGCAATTGTTGTTTCGGTCGGCCTCGACGCGGAGGCGCAAAACTTCGGCCGCGGAGGCGGGGCACCGGGAGGGTTCGGCGGCGGTGGCGGAGGGTACAGCCCTGCGCCTCGATCCGGCGGTTACTCGCCTCCGAGCAGTCGGCCGGGCGGCGCATTTGATCCGCGGCCGCAAGTTCCGGTGCCGGGCAATCCTCAGCCGGGCTATTCCCAGCCGGGATACTCCCGGCGCGATGTGCCGGACGCATGGCAACGGTCCGGTTTGGGCTCTCGACAGGCCGGTGCGGTGAATACACCGCATGTCTATGTGCCGGGGCACGATTACGAACCGCCGCCCTCGACGTCGTGGCACGTTCCCAATCCGTTTGCCGTTCCCACTTATCGCCTCCCGTCGACGGGGCGAATCGACGTCTCGGCGGCCGGGGCGGCATTGCCGCACGGTGCGTTGACTCCGGAATTGTCCAACGTGCGCAGTTATGCGGCGATGGGCCAGATGAACGAAGTGACCAAGTACGTTAACGATCAAATGGCGCGCTCCGGAAACGATCTCGGTGCGATGTTTACGACCGTATCGGCGTTGGGAAGGATTTCCAATCCGGCGTATCAAACGATGCGCAATAACACTTTGGCCTTGGCGCGTGCACGCATCGCACAGGGTTCTCAAGACGCGTTGCCGTGGGCAGTCGTGGCCCAAATGTCGCTTCAGGATCGCAATGACCAACAGTTCGCTGAGGCGACACGCCGCCTCATGGAGAGCTACCCGCAAAGCGGATACTCGCATTATTTCCAAGGCGTGCAGCATCTGCAGAATCGCGAGTATCATAAAGCGCAGCTGGCGCTTGAGCGAGCCCGCGAACTCGGGATGTCGGAGGAGAGCATCGCCGAATTGCTCAAGACGGCGATCGACAGCCAGAAATGGATTTGGGAGTACGCCCTCATTTTACTGATCGTCGTGGTCGTGTGGCTCGCCGGCCTCGGAGTCCTGGCGTGGTTGGGCGATCGCTATTCCCGCTGGACGTTGGCTCGATTGCAGGTCGACGGCACCAAACGATTGGACGTCGTCAATGCGGGCGATTTACGCCGTCGCAAGCGCTACCGGCGTGTCGTCGGGTTTGCGGCCGTTTATTACTATTTTTCGCTGCCGATACTCGTGGCGACCTCGGTCGCGCTGCCGATGGCGCTGGGATATGCCGTGCTGAGCGTTCCCTATTTGAACCTAATTTTGCTGGGACTTACGCTTTTCTTGGGCGCGGCCGGAATCGTGACGGCGATCAGCGGTTTGCGAACGGCTTTCCTGCGCGTCCCCGACGTCGAAGAGGGACGTATCGTGACGTCGGAAGAAGCGCCCTCGCTTTGGAGGTCGGCGCATGAAGTGGCCGAGAAGGTTGGCACGCGCTGCGTCGATGAAATCCGTCTGGTCGTCGGTTGCGACGTCTACGTTTACGAGCAAGGTTCGTATCTCAAACGGCTGCGCGACCGCGCGCGTCGGGTGATGATTCTCGGATTAGGCGCATTGGAAGGGATGAAACTCGATGCGCTCAAAGCGGTGCTTGCGCATGAATACGCCCACTTCCATCATCGCGACACCGCGGGCGGCGATATCGCCTTGCGCGCGTTTCAATCGATGAATCGATTCGTGCTCGCGGTGGTTCGGCGCGGCAAAATTCGTCGCTGGGACGTCGCCGTGCATTTTCTGATCTTCTATCGACGAATGTTTCGAAGGCTGGCGTTCGGCGCGGGCCGGTTGCAAGAGTTGTTCGCCGATCAAACGGCCGTCAAGCATTTCGGCGCAGACGCATTTCGCTCCGGCTTAAGTCACGTGATTCGCCGTTCGATCGAATTCGATTGGGCCGTCGGCAAAGCGATCGAAGACTCGGTTCGCAGCGGAAAACCGGTGGCCGATTTTCATCGGCGGACGCCGTCGCCGGAGATTTACGAGCGCGAAGACTTGGAAAGAGCCTTCCTTGAGATCGTCAATCGTCCCACCGACGTCGAAGACACGCATCCGAGTCCGCGCGAGCGCTTCGAATCGGCGGCGCTGTATGAGTCGTCGGCTCCCTCGGCGTCGTCCGAGGCGGCGATCGGGCTGTTCCATGACGGACGCACCGTCCTGTCCGAGATCAATCAATCGCTGGATCGACATATGTCGGATCGAGCGCAGTTGATTGCCGCCGAATGTGCGCAATCAATCGTCGGATTGACGAGATTCCTCGTACGACAGCGACATCCCGATGCCCTTGCCGAGCGGGCTCGTTTTTACATGGAAAAGGGGGATTACGCCTCTGCGGCGGGCGATCTGACGGAACTGTTGAGCGCCGCGCCGGAGGTTGTCGGCTTCCGATACGGACGAGGGTTCTGTCGCGAACGACTGGGCGAGTACTCACATGCGATCGACGATTACGTCGCCGCCGCCCGGCTCGTGGAAGAAGGCGGTTCCGAGGCGCCGCAGGAGGAACGCGACAAGACTCGCGTTAGAATCTTGCTGCGGCTTGCGAATTGCTACGTGGCGGCGAAGCGAGCCGACGAAGCGCTGCGTACCTTTACCCAAGCGTTGTCAGCGCAACCAACGTCGTTGTCGGCGCTCGTCGGACGGGCCAACCTCTTGCGGAGATGCAAGCAGCACGCCAAGGCTATGGAAGACTTAAATGCGGCGGTGCGCGAATGGCCGACTGCTCCCGAGCCCTTCTTAGAACGCGCGCTTATCTATGAAGCCCACGGGCGTAACGATCTAGCCGAGCGCGATCGCCGCACCGGGGCCGCGCTCGATTATCGGTCGGTGCGCGATGAGTTCGCGTCCGAACAGCCGCGCACGGATAATATCGCCGCGCGTTGACTCGGCGTCTGAATCCTCGCAAGGGTAACGGCATCGGTCATTCCGCCGGCGGGTTGTGGGAACGCGTTAAAAGTGCAGCCGGTAGCTCAAGATGAACTGTTCGTCGAAGTTCTTCGAGCCGGTGATCGGAAGACTGCCGCCGAGGCCGATTTCGTCGGACCCGCGCACGACCCAGCGCACGCCGCCGGTCAGGTCGATCACCGTGTCGCCGTGGCCGTTTTCGCTCAAGAGCGTGACGCCGTTCATTTCGATGATCGGCGTGAAGAAGCGAAACCAAGTCCAATCGCGCGTGGCGAGAAACGTATGAAACAAGCCCACGTCGTAGCGGAATTCGCTGCCGACGTCGGTCGTCGACACCGGGATTTCCCAACCGAAGCGGCTTTGAATGTAGGTTCCTTCGCGGAAGTCGTAGAGCCAGAGCGCGGTCGGTTCAAGAATCACGTGCCCTGCGCCGAAGTCGCGGCTCGAATCCCCCGTCGGCACTCCCACGTTGAGCGCGGTGAAAAACAGCGAGTTCTCGCCGCCGTAAGAGAGAAACTGAAAGCCAAGTTCCAGATCGCCGCCGCCGATGGTTTGCGAGCCGAGTTGCGGATCGCGCGAAATCAGCGGCCCGCCGATGATGAATATCATTCGGCTGTTGAGCGCCCAGACGAGTTCGGAATCGAATTCGACCTCGTCGACCGTGCCGCCGTCGGCCCCGAACGTCGGCGCGAGATCCCACTCGAGCGCCCGCTCGATGAAGTCGATCTCGGTGCGAATGCCGTGCACGAAGGGATAGCCTTCGATCGACGTGTGGCCGGCGTGGCCGTAGGCCTCGAACACGCCGCGCTCATGATTCTCGTAGGGATGAATCGTATCGAACCCGTGCGCGTGGTCGGTGCCGCCGTGCAAGGTGTGGTTGTGCCCGCCGCCGTGAGCGTGGCCGGAGTGGTCGTGGCCGCCGCCCGCGTGGTTGTGTCCGGCATGGTCGTGGGCGGTGTGATCGTGGCCGCCGTGATCGTGCTCCGGGATATCGTCGTCGTCCGGCGCGACCATCGTCGGCGGCCGCCGCAGCGACACGGGCGCGAGCGGAATATCGGGCCAGATCGCCGCCGGCGGGCCTGCGAACTGCGCGCGTGCCGGCATCGCCGCTGAGCAAACGGCGACGCAAGCGCAGACCGCGACCGACGACCAACGCATCGAGTTCCCTCTCGAAAACGTGAACTTGCTGTCGTTATCGTCAGCCGGAGCCGGCAGGCTTCATCATAACGGCCCTGCGTGGGCGACAATCCCGCCGTTGGCGCGCGCGTCGTCTGCCGGCATTGAGATTGCCATGCCGCCGGCATGCCGGCGATAATCGGCCCGCCGAGCGCATCGAAACTCCGACATCGACGAACCGCGGTCGCCGGTCGGCCTTCGATCGATCGCCGAATGACATCGTAGAGGTTGCTCGCCCATGCATCGTTTCGCCTTGGTCGTGTTCTTTTGCCTTTCAACCGCGGCCATCGGGGCCGAACCGCCCAACTTACTGGTGCTGACCGTCGACGACATGAGTTGCGATTCCGTCGGCGTGTTCGGCTGCAAGCTCGCCGGCACGACGCCGAACATCGACCGGCTCGCCGCCTCGGCGCTCCGGTTCAACTATGCCCATGTGCAAGTGGGCAACTGCATGCCGAGCCGCAACGTGATGTTCAGCGGCCGCTATCCGCACAACAATCATGTCGAAGGGTTCTACATGGTCCGCGAGCCGGGCTATCAGGTGCTCGCCGACTATCTGAAGCAGGCCGGTTACTACACGGCCGTTCGCCACAAGGTGTCGCACTCCACGCCCTATTCGCGCTATCCCGCTTGGGATGCGATTCTCGACATCTCGCCTACAGGCAAGCCGGGCGACGTGAAGCGGCCCGAGTCGTACTACGAATCGACGCAACAGGGGATCGCCGCGGCTCGAAAGGCCGGCAAGCCGTTTTATCTGAACATCAACGTCGCCGACCCGCACAAGCCGTTTTACAACGAAGGCAAGCGCCCCGATCCCAACCAACCTTCGCGGGTGTTCACGGCCGACGAAGTGCCGATTCCCGGCTTCTTGTTCGACGACCCGGAAGTGCGCGAAGAACTAGCGCAATACTATTCGTCGGTCCGCCGCGCCGACGACGGCATCGGCCAAGCGCTCCGCGCGCTCGACGAAGCCGGCCTCGCCGATCGCACGGTCGTCGTCTTTCTGTCCGACCACGGCATGCCGTTGCCCTTCGCCAAGACGCAGCTTTACTACCACAGCACTCGCACGCCGCTTGTCGTGCGTTGGCCGGGCGTGACGAAAGCCGGCGCGGTCGACGACGCTCATCTCGTTTCCGCCGTCGATCTGATGCCGACGTTGTTGGAAGTCGTCGGCCTCGACGTGCCCGCCGGGCTCGACGGCCGCTCGTTCGCGCCGCTGTTGCGCGGCGAGAAACAAGACGGCCGCGACATGATCGTCACCGAGTACAACGAAAACGCCGGCGGCTTTCGCCATCCGATGCGGGCCGTCGTCACGCACGATTTCGGCTACATCTTCAATCCTTGGTCGAACGGCGAACGGGTCATGGCGACCGCTACAAAGGGCACGATTACGTATCGCCGGATGCGAGCGCTTGCGCCGAGCAACCCTGAAATCGCCGCCCGACTCGATCTCTTCGAGCATCGTGTGCCGGAAGAACTCTACAACTACGCGGCCGACCCCGACGCGCGGACCAACCTTGTGCGGAGCGAGCGGCATCGCGCCGAATACGATCGATTGACGACGGCGCTCGAGGCCTGGATGGTGAAGACCGCGGACCCGATGCTGGAAGTGTTTCGCGGACGGGCCGACCCGCAGGTGCGCGAGGCGTACATGGCGAAGGTCGAAGCGGAAGCCGCGGCCCGCCGGGGCGGCCGGCAAAAAGTGTCGGACGACGAATCACCGTCGGCCAAGCCGAAGAAACAAAAGAAGAAGGCGAACCGTAAGGCCGTCGGCAAGGCGACCGCGTCGCGCTGACGGACCTCCGACGATGAAGGCGACGACGTGCCGTTGTTCTTAAGACTTTCCGCGCTCGGCGCGATTCTCTTCGCCGTTCAAGCGCTCTTTCGCCGCGCCGGGCCTTGGCCGGCGTGGGCCGTCTTTGTCGCGCTTCCCATCGCGCTAACGCCCTTTTGGTTTCGTACGAACCCCGCCATCGGGCTCTTTCCGTGGGTCAAGCTCTACACGATCCTGCTCAGCGTGAACTGGATAACCGCGTTGCGCTTTACGACGCTCGGCGAGCGCCCCTGGGCACGGTTCGGGATGTATCTGCTCCTCGTCGTCAACATCATCGAAGCCTGCACGCAGGATTTTTTCGGCGAACACCTTGCGCATTATCTGGTGCTCCTTTCCGGCGTGCTCTTGATCCTGCAATTGCCCAATCCATGCCGCGCGATATCGATCGACGCCGAGAACGGTCGGCGTGAGCTGCTCTATCGCGGACTGACGCGCGAGTGGTGCGTCGAATACACGCTTTGGAATTGGGCCTTCGTCTATCTGAACTACCCCGCCATAGCCGGTCGACAGTTCGCGGTGCTCGCAGCGGCGCTTGTCGTCGGATTGGGTGATCCCCGCCGCTGGTTGCAGGCCCGCGGCTATACTTTGGCGGCCGAGTTGATGCTGCTACCGACGCTTCCGAATTCCGTCATTCCGCCAACGGACACGAGCAGTTGGAGTTCGCCGTATCGGGAAAATGTCGTGGCCGCGATCTGCGTGTTGCTCATCGCCGTCGAGGGGGTCCGGCTTCTTCGTGCTCGCCGCGGCGGAGCCCGATAGCTTTATCCTCGCTCTTCTTCCCTGCATCGCCCCCGGCTGCCGCTTCGCCGGGCGACGGCAATTCCGAATCGCGCTCTGGTGCGCCCGCACGAAGCCGTGCGCGAACATCGTTGCGCGGCGATGCATGAGGCGAACAGTCGTGCCTTCAGTCGAGCGGCACCCGACTAAACGCAAAGTGTTTTCGTGCCATCACTTGCGATCGACTGGCCGATTGTGGGGGTAGGCCTGCGGCGGCGTCCATATATTATCGATAGTCTCGCCTAGTCGCCACCAAACTCTCGCCGACAACGTGAAAGGTCTCGCTCGCTGAGCGGTATCGCACTGTATGAACGCTTTCCCTTCCGAACGGCTCTGCATGAGCGACCGCATCCGCGCGGTGCTGGAGCAACGCATCGTCGACGGCACGCTCAAGCCCGGCGAACGGTTGATCGAGCTCAACATCGCCAAAGAGTTCGACACCAGTCAAACGCCCGTGCGCGAAGCGCTCCGCGAACTCGAAGCGGTGCGGCTCGTCGAATCCGTGCCGCACCGCGGCACGCGCGTGCGGGGCGTAAGCCGGCAAGAGATGACCGAGGCCTACGATGTGCGGGGCGCCTTGGAACACTTGGCCGCCGAATTGGCCGCGGCGAAGTTCCAAGGGGACGTCGCCGAGTTGCGCACGATCGTCGCCGCGCTGCACGATGCGGCGCGCCGTGCCGACGGCGAAGCGTATGCCCGCCGCAACTCGGAGTTTCACGAAGCGATCGTCCGCCGCGCGGCGAACCAAGTGCTGCTCGATTCCTGGCTGGCGCTCGGCTTCGAAGTCCGCGTGCGGCTCATGTTGGCGCGCCACAAACAACTGAATTGGGTCGAGCACGCGGCGGAGCACGATCCGATCGTCGACGCCTTGGAATTCGGCGACGGCGCGCTCGCCGGCCGGCTGTTGCGCGAACATGCCGAGAGTTGCAAGCGTCGTTGGTGTGAGTTGGTCCGCGCGGCCGACGACTGCGGCGCGGAAGAAGCCGCGCCGACCGAGGCCCCGGCGGGATGCCTGTCGTAGTTTTTTGAGGTAGGTGGTTCCGTCATGTGGATCGTTCGGCTGGCTCTGCGACGCCCCTATACGTTCGTCGTCACGTCGATGCTCATCGCCATTCTCGGCGTCGTGACCATCTTTCGGATGCCGACCGACATCTTTCCGGAGATCGAGATCCCCGTCGTCGCCGTGATCTGGACGTACACCGGCATTTCGCCCGACGAAATGGAGACGCGGATCGTCGGCAACTTCGAGCGCGTGCTGGTCTCGACCGTGACCGACATCGAGCACATCGAAAGCCAAGCGCTCAATGGCATCGCCGTCGTGAAGATCTTTCTGCAGGAAGGGACGGACATCGACGGCGTCATCCCGCAGGTCGTGGCCACGTCGCAGCAAGTCATTCGCTCGATGCCGCCGAACGTCTATCCGCCGCTCGTGATGCGCTACAACGCGGCCAACGTGCCGATCGTGCAAGTCGCGCTGGAGAGCGACGTGCTCAGCGAACAGCAACTGTTCGACAACGCCACGACCGGCATTCGCCCCGGCATGGCCACCGTGCCCGGCGCGCAGATTCCGTATCCGTACGGCGGCACGGTGCGGCAAATCATGATCGACATCGATCCGCAAAAGCTCTACGCCTGGCAGATTTCGCCGGCCGACGTCTCCGCGGCCCTCAACGCGCAGAACCTCATTGCGCCGAGCGGCAGCGCGAAAATCGGCGCACAAGAATACAACGTGCGCCTTAATACCAGCCCCGGCGCGATCGAAGCGATCGGCGATCTGCCGATCAAGTCCGTCGGCGGCCGCACGATCTACATCCGCGACGTCGCCCACGTCCGCGACGGCTTCGCGCCGCAGACGAACATCGTACGCGTCGACGGCAAGCGCGGCGTGTTGCAGCCGATTCTTAAGTCGGGGGCGTCGACGCTCGAAATCGTCGACGGCGTGAAGAACCGCCTGCCGGCCGTGATGGCGACGCTGCCGGAAACGCTCCGCGCGACTCTGCTTTCCGATCAATCGGTGTTCGTACGCGGCGCGGTGCACGGCGTGCTTGTCGAAGCCGCCGTCGCCGCCGGCCTCACCGGCCTCATGATCTTGCTCTTTCTCGGTTCGTGGCGGAGCACGTTGATCGTCGTGATCTCGATTCCGCTGTCGATTCTCGTGTCGATCATCGTTCTCAGTTCGCTCGGGCACACGCTGAACGTCATGACGCTCGGCGGCATGGCGCTCGCCGTCGGCATCTTGGTCGACGACGCGACCGTCGAGATCGAGAACATCCACCGCAACTTGCACCTCGGTAAGCGCTTGGTGCCGGCCATTCTCGACGGCGCGCAGCAGATCGCCATGCCCGCGCTGGTCGCCACGCTCTGCATCTGCATCGTGTTCGTGCCGGTGGCGTTCATTTCCGGCGCGGCCCGCTCGCTGTTCACTCCGATGGCGATGGCCGTGGTGTTTGCGATGCTCACCAGCTACTTTTTGAGCCGCACGCTCGTGCCGACGATGGCCCACTTCCTGCTCGCTCGCGAACTCGATTTCTATCGAGCTCACGACGACGCCGAAGCGGCGATCGTCGCCGGCACGCCGGGGCTCAAGCGTCGTCGCGGCCTGTTTCTCCGCATTCACGACGCTTTCAACCACGCCTTCGCCGCGCTCCGCAACGCCTACGGCTCGCTCTTGGCCTGGACGCTCGCGCATCGCGCCGTGGTTTTCGCCGGCTTCGGTTTGTTGGTGGCCGCCTCGGCCTGCTTGGCGCTCGTCGTCGGCCGCGATTTCTTTCCCGGCGTCGATTCCGGGCAGATTCGCCTCCACGTGCGGGCGCCCGCCGGCACGCGCATCGAAGAGACCGAGCGGTACTTCGCGCAGGTCAACGCCGCCGTGCGCGACGTCATCCCGTCGCACGAGATTGAAAAAGTCATCGACAACATGGGCATCCCCAACTCGGGCATCAATCTCGCCCTCAGCGACGGCTCGATGATGTCGAGCGCCGACGGCGAACTGCTCATCACCCTCACGCACGGCCACGCGCCGACGAACGACTACATCGCCAAGCTCCGCGAAGAGCTCAACCGGCGCTTTCCCGATCTCACGTTCTTCTTCCAGCCGCCCGATATCGTCACGCAGGTCTTGAACTTCGGCCTCTCCGCGCCGATCGACGTGCAGATCGCCGGCCCGCGGAAGAATTACGAAGAGAATTACCGCGTAGCCCGCGATATCGCGGCGCGCATGGCGACGATCCCCGGCGTGGTCGATATTCACCTGCAGCAAGTGCCGCGGACGCCGGAACTGCAGGTCGAGGCCGATCGCACGATGATGAGCCAGCTCGGCTTGTCGGAGCGCGACGTGTCGAGCGACTTGCTCGTCTCGCTCAGCAGCAGCATGCAGGCCGCGCCCAATTACTGGCTCGATCCGAAGTCGGGCGTCCAGTATCCGCTGGTCGTCCAGGCCCCGCAGCGCAAGATCAACTCGGTCGAGTCGATCGACGCGCTGCCGATCGTGCAAGACGGGGGCGATCGGCAGGTGCAAATGCTCGGCAACCTGGCGAAGGTGAATCGCGCGTTCGGCCCGACGAACGTCACGCACTACAACATCGCGCAGAGTTTCGACGTCCTCGCCGGAGTGCAGGGGACCGATCTGGGCAGCGTGTCGACGGCGATCGAAAGCGTGTTGGCCGAGATTCGTTCGACGTTGCCGCGCGGCTCGACCGTGCAGATCCGCGGCCAAGTCGAGAGCATGAACAGTTCGTTCCGCGCCTTAAGCTACGGACTGGTGTTCGCCGTCGTGCTCGTCTACCTGCTGTTGGTCGTCAACTTCCAATCGTGGACCGATCCGCTGATCATCCTCATGGCGCTGCCGGGCGCCGTGTGCGGCATTCTCTGGATGCTGTTCGTCACGCACACGACGATCAACGTCCCGTCGCTGATGGGCGCGATCATGTGCATCGGCGTCGCCACGGCCAACTCGATCTTGCTCGTCACGTTCGCCAACGATCAACGCGCGCTGGGCAAATCGGCCCACGACGCCGCTTGGGCCGCCGGGGTCGTGCGATTGCGGCCGGTGCTCATGACGGCGCTCGCGATGATCCTCGGCATGTTGCCGATGTCGCTCGGTTTGGGAGAGGGGGGCGAGCAAAACGCGCCGCTGGCCCGCGCCGTGATCGGCGGGCTCATGGTCGCCACGTTCGCCACGCTGTTCATCGTGCCGGCGGTCTACAGCGTCGTTCGCCGAAAGAGTTCGCCGGCCGTGCAGCTGGAACCGGAGTTGGCCGAATAACGATCGCGGTTTGCCGAAGCTTGAGAAAGTGAGTTTGTCATGTCCGCTACCAATCAGCATCACGAATCCCCCTCCGCCGGAGCGCTCGTCGCGGCCGGCTCGCGCGACGTCGCCGACGACGTTCCGTCGTACGACGGCGCCGTGTCGCACGTGCACGACGTCGACGAAGTCGGTTCGCCCCCCGTCGCGCCGCGCACGAGCGTGTTCGGCGTGCTGCTGTTTCTGCTCGTCGCCGGCGGCGCGGTCGCCGGGGCTTACTACGTCGGCTGGATGCCGCGACAAAAACAGGCGCAATCGCTCGAACGATCGACGCAGGCCGCCGCTGCGGCGCTGCCGCGCGTCCGCGTCGTCGCTCCGCGGCCGATGCCCGCCACCGACGTCGTCCTGCTCCCGGGCGACTTGCGGGCCTTGGAAGAATCCGCCGTGTTTCCCCGCGCCGACGGTTATCTACGGAAGCGCTATGTCGACCTAGGCGATCGCGTCACCGCCGGCAAACTGTTGGCGGAAATCGACGTGCCGGAGATCGACGCCCAAGTGGAACAGGCCAAGGCGACGCTCGCCGAATCGCAAGCCGCGCTCGATAGCGCGATCGCCACGGCGCGGCTCAATGAAACCACGGTCACACGCTCGCGGCGGTTGATCGAGACGAACGCGATTCCGCAGCAAGATCTCGACGAGGCGGAAGCCGCGGTGGTCGTCGCGAATGCGCGCGTAAAACTCGCCGAAGCGACGATCAACGTGAACAATGCCAACTTGCGGCGCGTCACCGAGTTGCAATCGTTCGCCAAGATCTACGCCCCGTTCGACGGCACCGTCGTCGAGCGGACCGTCGAAAACGGCCAGCTCATCACCGCCGGCAACAGTTCGACGCAAGCTCTCTTCCGCATCGCGAAAACCAACCCGCTGCGCGTGTTCGTCGACGTGCCGCAAGACTACGCGGCGAATGTGCGGCAGGGTCTGGAGGCTACGCTCGTAGTGCGCAACATGCCGGACCGCAAGTTTACCGGCAAGGTGACGCGCACGGCCGGAGCTATCGACCTGCAAACGCGCACGCTCCGCACCGAGATTCTCGTGCCCAACGACGACGGCGCGCTGCTGCCGGGTGCCTACATTCAAGTCAGTATGCAGGTCACCCGCGAAAACCCGCCGCTGCTCATTCCGGCGTCGTCTTTGGTCTTCAACTCCGACGGTACGCGCGTCGCCGTCGTCGACGAAAAAGAGCAGGTGCATTTCCGCGAAGTCACGGTGGAACGCGATTTCGGGCCCGACATCGGCATTTCCGCCGGCTTGGAACCGAACGACTTAGTCGTCGCCAATCCCGGGGACCGACTCAGCGAAGGCGCCACGGTCGAGATCGACGGCGGCCGGCCCGCTCCGCTGAACACATCGACCCAAGCCGCGGAGTAGCGTCGTCACTTCAGAACGTGCTCACTACGCCCGTTTCATGCTGCGCCATGCGCGTGGCCAGCGTGTGGTGGTGATAGTGCATCACGCACTTCACGATGTAGATGAATAGTTCGTCGGGCCCGCGATGCCGCAGGGCGTAGCTTGTCAAGCGCCGACGATACTCGCGCCGCAGCTTCGCGCTCGGCACCTCGCGCATCAGCCGCGTGAACAAAACCAAGCAGCGGGCCCATTCGAAGGCCCAGGCTTTCACTCGCCGCCACGGATGCCGCTTGAGGTAAGCGGTGCGCGAGCGACCGACGCGAAACTTCCGCGGCACGAACAGCGATTCCAGTCGTTTGAAGTACGTGTCGGGCTCGTAGAGCGACTCCATGAGATTCACGTAGCCGTCGCGGAGTTGCTCGCGCGTCATCTGCGCGGGAATCACGTTCGTGCCGTAAGCCGGCGCGTCGTCGAAATCGAGCCGGCCCTCGGCGGCGAGCCGCTTGTGCAGCGGAGTCTTCGGAATCGCATACAGCAGGCCGATCATCACGTGCAAGATGCGCGAGTCTTTCAGGAAGCGGCGCTGCAGGTCGAAAATGTCGGGGCCGTCGTTGTCGAAGCCGACGATCATGCCGCACCACGGATCGATGCCGGCGTCTTGAATCCGATGAACCTTCTCGAGCAGCGTGCCGCCGGTGCGCACGTTTTGCAGCTTCTTCGTTTCCCGCAGCGAGGCTTCGTTCGGGCTTTCAATGCCGATGAACACGGCTTGAATGTTCGCGTCGAGCATGGCCTGCATCAGTTCGGCGTCGTCGGCCAAATCGATCGAGGCCTCGGTGAAGAAGATCAGCGGGTAGCCGTTGCGCTCTTGCCATTCCTTCACGGCCGCGAGCAGCACCTTCACGGCCTTCTTGTTGCCGATCAGGTTGTCGTCGACGATGAACACCATATCCATGCCTTGGGCGCGCATGTCGTCGATTTCGGCGATCACCTGCTCCGTGGTCTTGAGCCGCGGCCGGCGGCCGAACGTGATGATGATGTCGCAAAACTCGCATTGAAACGGGCAGCCGCGCGAAAACTGCAAGCTGCCGAACGCGTAGTGCCGCATCTTCAACAGATCGTAGCGCGGCCGCGGCACCTTCGTCATGTCGGTTTGCTGCACCTGCTCGTAACGCTTGGCATACGATCCGGCTTGCCATTCGGCGAGAAACTTCGGCCAGGTCTCCTCCGCTTCGCCGACGAAGATCACGTCGGCCAAATCGCCGAAGTAGTCTTCCTGCACGGTGACCCACGGGCCGCCGACGACGGTGAACACGCCGCGCCGCTTGAGCTCCGTGAGAATCTCCGTCATCCGGTGCCGCTGCACGATCATGCCGGTGAGCCCGACGATGTCGGCTTCGGCGATCTTCTTGTAGTCGAGCGCTTCGACGTTCTCGTCGATGAGCGTTACTTCATGCCCCTCGCCGGTCAGCGCGGCCAAGAGCGGCAGGCAGGCCGTGGGCAGGTTGCAGCGCTTGCCGAACAGCGGCAGGGCGTGCTCCAAGCCCCAATAGGAGATCTCGAAGCGCGGATTGATCAGCACAATGCGGGCCATGCGCGCACCGATGTGGTTCGTGGTGGTTGAGCTTTGGAGTCGTTCCCGCAGGGGCGCATCCTAAGTGGCGGATGTTACACAGGTCAAAGAAATTGCGGTATGTCAGCCCGCGATGTTTAATGTCCCTGCGCGAACTTTGCTCACTTTGCCCGTCAGGATCGGAGATATCGTCAATGCGTCCACTACACAATCCGGTCGCAAGCTGCTTGATCGTCGTCGCGATGGCGCTGGCCCCTGCGGCGGCTTCGGCCGTGGTGAAACTGCCGCCGTTCTTCAGCGACCACATGGTATTGCAACGCGATGGGAAGGCCCCGGTCTGGGGAACGGCCGATCCCGGCGAGCAAATCACCGTCCGTTTTCGCGATCAGGCCCCGGCAACCAAGGCCGATGCGCAAGGCCGCTGGCGCGTCGAACTCACGAATCTCAAAGCCGGCGGCCCCGACGAACTCTCCGTCGTCGGTTCCAACACCGTGAAGTTCGGCGACGTGCTCGTCGGCGAAGTCTGGGTCGGCAGCGGGCAATCCAACATGGCCGGCAACGTCCGCGGGTACTCGAAAAACGACCCCGTACTGGCCGATCTCGCCGCCAAAACCCACTCGCAAATCCGGGGCTGCAGCGCGATAAAAGGCTGGACGGTCGCGACTCCCGAGAACAATGCCGCCTATTCCGCGCTCCTGTTCTCCTTCGCCGTGCGGCTCAATGAGCAGCTCGACGTTCCGGTCGGCATGATGCTCGGCGCGGTCGGCGGAACGCCGTCGGGGGCGTGGACTCCCGCCGAAGCCGTGGCCGAAGATGCGGCCTGCCAAGCGCTGATCGCCGAATATGCCCAAGGCTACGACGAGCTGTTGAAAGACTACGAAACGCGCATCATGCCGGCCTGGCGCAAGGGGGCGGAGCAAGCCAAGGCGGCCGGCCGCGCGGTCGGCCGCGCGCCGCTGGAGCCGCCGAAGCCCGGCACCGCCCGCAATCGTACGCCCGGCTATCTCTACGATCAGCACATCAAGCCGCTGGTCGGCTATGGAATTCGCGGCGTGTTGTGGGATCAAGGCGAAGCCCGCACGCAGGTCGGCGGCGTCGACCAGTTCACAATGATGGGCGCGCTCATTCGCGGCTGGCGCAAGGCCTGGGGCCTCGGCGAGTTCCCGTTTATCTACGTGCAAAAGCCGAGCGGCGGCGGCTGCGCCTTCGACCCGACTAATCCCGTCAACACCGCGAGCGAGAAGTTCGAGCCGCTGCCGAAAGCGCAGCCGGGGCAAGTCGATCGCGACGTGCGGGCCGACTTCGCCGGGCGCGACGTCGAGAACCATATTCGAATCATGAGCTACCCGAACGTCGGCATGGCGATCAGTTCCGATCTTGGCCCGATGACGCATCCGGTGAACAAATCCGGCTACGGCACGCGCGCCGCCGCCGTGGCGCTGGGCATGGCGTACGGCCGACCGGTCGAGTACTACGGTCCGCTCTACGACTCGCACAAGATTGAAGGCAATAAGATTCGTATCGCCTTCACGCACGTGGGCAAGGGTCTCGTGCAAAAGCACGGCGACAAGTTGCAAGGCTTCATCATCGCCGGCGCCGACAAGAACTTCGTCTGGGCCGAGGCCGCGATCGACGGCGACACCGTCGTCGTGTCGAGTCCCGAAGTTCCGCAGCCGACCGCGGTCCGCTACGCTTGGGCCTACAAGCGTCCCTGGGCCAACCTGTTCAACCAAGACGGACTCCCGGCCGTCCCGTTCCGCACCGACCGCGACGCCAAATAGATCGCAACCCTCGACGCTGCAACCCTGAACCCCGAACCGTGGCACCGCTATGTCGCTCGCTCAACTTTGGCTGCCGATTCTGCTTTCCGGCGTTGCGCTCTTCTTCGCCAGCTTTCTTTCGTGGATGGTGCTCGGGTTGCACAAGCCCGACTGGGGCAAGATCGAGCGTGAAGACGACTTCCTCGACGCGGTGCGCCGCTCCGGCATGCAGCGCGGCCGCAGCTACATGTTTCCCAATTTTCGCACGGTGGAAGAAATGAAAGGCCCGGAGTTTCAGCGCAAATTCAAGGACGGACCCAACGGCCTCGTCACCGTGTTTGTGCCGTACCCGATGCCGCGGAATCTCGCGCTGACTTTCGTGTCGTTTCTCGTCGCGAGCGCCATCCTGGCCTACGTCGGCACGATCGGCCTGCCGGCCGGAGCGCCGTTTCTCACCGTGTTTCGTTTCTTTTCCGCGGCGAGCTTGCTCACGTTTCTGTTCGCCATCGTGCAGCATTCGATCTGGTTTCAAAACCGGATCGTCGGCCATGTTATCGAGTCGATCGCCTATTCCCTCCTCGTCGGGGCGATCTTCGCCGCACTGTGGCCCGCCGGGGCCTAGCCCGATCGCGTTCGGAAACATTTCCCGCTCGGCTGCGCTCTGGAGAGAGCCTCGACCTGCTCGGGGTTTTCGCCGTCCAGCTTTTCCCACCGGCCGACGGGGCGCAAAATGTCCACCCGCTTTCGATCGAAGTCCTTCGCAAGCCTGCTGTTAGTGCTGGCGTGGGGAGCGGCGACCGCGGCCGCCGGCGGCACTTTAGACAAGTATCCGTTTCCGCTCGAACCGCAGGCCATGTACGACCGGCTCGCCGGCTTGGGAGTCGTGAATCTGCCGCCCGTGGCGGCCGACGAATGGCGGGTGCTCGCCGCCGCTTGGCAGGCCGAGCACGGACCTGCGGCGGAGCGCTCCGGAGCCGAGTTCGATCGGCTCGTCGTCGATGCGCTGCTCGTCGCGTCCGGCGTCTCGACCGAAAGTGAGCGGGTCGCCTATCACGCGCGCCTCGAAAAGCTCGTCGCCGAAGCGCGGCACGCGACCGCCGAAGCCAAATCGAGCTACGACCGCGGCGAGGCGCTCCTCAAGTTTCTGCATGCCGGCGTGATGAAGTCGGGCTACGAGGCGGAACAGACCTCGTTCGCCGACGTGTTCGAATCGAACAAACACAATTGCGTCTCGTCGACGGCGATGTACTACGTGGTCGGCAAGGCGCTGGGGCTTGATGTGAAGCTGATTTCGATCCCCGGCGGTTTCCTCATGGCCGGTCATGCCTGCTGCGATCTGGTCGACGGCGACCGGCGCATCGAAGTCGAGCCGACCAACCCCGATGGTTTTGACTGGGTGAAGAAGATGAACGAGCCGGGCGTGTTCACGATCGGGCCGCAACCGGATCGCAAGGCGGGCCACGAGGTCGACGCCCTGGAGTTGGCGGCGGCGATTTTTTCGAATCGCTTGGCGAGCGCGGTCCGCGCCGAACCGCCGCGCCGCGCCGAAGCGGCGAGCTACGGTATTCGTTCGTTGATGCTCGCCCCGTGCGACGAACATATTGTTCACAACGCGGTCTCGGTCTTCACGAACTGGGGGCCCGCGCTCACCGAAGAGAAGCAATTCGCCGCCGCGGTGCGAGTCATGAAGTTCGGTTTTCAAGCGACGGCGGATCGCGACGTACGCAACAACGCGCTGGTGGCCTACATCCGCGCGATCGACTTCTTGCTGACGCAGGGCGAAGACGAAGCGGCGAGCAAACTCATGGCGGAAGCCGCGCAAACGCTGCCCGACGACTCCGACGTCGCCGTCGCGAACTGTTGGATCCGGTTCGCCGAAAGCGAATTTGAGAACACCGGCGAAGCGGCGCTCGCGGCCGTGAGCCGCGGGCTCAAGCATGTCTCCGGCGACGACCGACGAAAGCTGCTCGATTGGCGCGACAACATGCTGCTGCGTTGGTCGGCGTGGCTGATGAAAGACAAGAAAGTCGCCAAGTCGCTCGACGTCGTGCGGCTCGGCATGAAGCTCGACCCGCCGCCGGCGAAGCCGCGGGAGCTGCTCGAAGCCCATACCTACGACGCGCTCGTGGTCGTCAACGAAGACGGCGGCGGAATCCCGGCCGCGGTCGAGTTGTTCCAGGCAATCGAAAGGGAGTTCGGCGCGAGCGACGGGCTCGCGGAAGTCGCTTGGTCGCACGCCGTGCGGCGGATCGACGCCCTCTGCGACGCCGGCCGCTACGCCGACGCCGTCGCGGCCGCCGAGGCTTATGCGCCGATGATCGCCGAGAAGTCGCGCGGCGAAACCCGGGCTCGACCGTGGCGGTTCTGGGCCGGCCATTTAGCCGAAGCGAAGCAATGGGAGGCCGCCGTCGTCAAGTGCGGCGAAGGCCTCAAGGCGGTACCCGGCAGCGAGTTGATCACCAGCCGCGCTTTGGCGACGCTCGACGATTGGGCGCAAGCCGAGCGCGCTTCCAAAGGGATCGACGCCGCGGTGGCCGTCTACGATCGGGGCCTGGAACTCTTCCCCGACAACGGCCACCTGCGACACAACCGCGAATACTATCTTGAGCAAAAAGCGGCGAGGTAGTTTTGCTTCCCCTCGCTAGGTTTGCGTTTTTCGTACGGTTTCCGATCCCGCCGCTCGAAAGCGAAAACTGAAAACCGGAAACCCATGCCCGCTACGGCTTCTTCTTCGCTTCGGCTTTCTTGACGTCCTCGCCCCAGACGGTGTGATCCGGGCCGGGCCAGGGGTCGACGAACGAGCGGGCCGCCCACTCGTTCCAAGCCGTTTCCATTTTCGCGACGCGCTCCGGCTCCTGCTTGGCCAGATCGTTCTGCTCCGTGCGGTCGGCTTCCATGTCGTACAGTTCCCAGGGGCCGTGCCACTTTTGCACGAGCTTCCATTTGCCGTCGCGCACCGCTTTGTTGCCTTCATGTTCCCAGAAGATCGGCTGCTTGCGGCCGAGTTCGCCTCCGCCGAGCGCCGGCCGCAGCGACACGCCTTCCATCGGCAGAATCTTGTTGCCTTTGAACTCCGCCGGATACTGCGCGCCCCCCAGATCGACGGCCGTGGCCATGATGTCGATCAAGTGGGCCGGTTGCTTTTCGAGTTGCCCGCGGCGCTCGGCCGGGATGCCTTGCGGCCAATGCACGACAAACGGAGAACTGATGCCCCCTTCGTGCGTGAAGTGCTTGTAACGGCGAAACGGCGTGTTCGCGGCCGTCGCCCAGTTCATGCCGAGCAACACGTACGACTCCGGCCCGCCGATCGGGCCCTCGCCGCGCGTCACGCCGGTCGGGCTCCCTTCGGCGTTGCCGCCGTTGTCGCTCAGGAATACGAACAGCGTGTTGTCGAGTTCGCCCCGCTCGCGCAACCCGTCGACCAAAATGCCGACGCTGCGATCCAAACATTCGATCATCGCCGCATAGGCGGCCATCATTTCATCGAAGCGCCGCTTGCGATCCGGCTCGCGCGACTCCCAATCGGGCGACTCCTTGGGGCGCGGGGCGAGCGGCCAGCGCGAATCGACCAGCCCCATTTCGATTTGCCGCCGATGGCGATCGAGACGAAGTTGGTCCCAGCCTTGCATGTATTTGCCTTTGTACTTCGCGATCACGTCGGCCGGCGCGCGGAGCGGAAAGTGCACCGCGCCCTGAGCGCAATAAAGAAAAAACGGCTTCTTCTCGGCCTTCGCTTCGTCGATGAATTTCAAACCCCACTGGGCGAAGAGATCGGTCGAGTACCAGTCTTGGCCGAAGATCGGGTCGCTCTTGGGATACTCTTTGCCGTTGAGGTAGAGGTTGACGGTGCCCGGCTTATCCGCTTCTTTCGGGAAGTAAACTTCGCCGAAGCGCGAGTTGAGCGAGCGATCGAAGCCGCGTTCCCAAGGGGGCGTGCCGTTCTGTTGGCCTAAGTGCCACTTGCCGGTCATCGCCGTGAAATAGCCGGCGTCGCGGAGCACTTCGGCGATCGTCACGCAGCGCGGCAACAGCTTGCCGTGAAAGCCTTGCGACTTCGGCTCCACCTTGCCGTCGAGCCAACCCATGCCGGCCTGATGCGAATAGAGACCGGTGAGCAGCGCGGCCCGCGTCGGGCTGCAGCGCGGCGTGTTGTAGAACTGCGTGAACCGCAGGCCGTTCTTCGCAAGGCCGTCGAGGTTGGGCGTGGGAATCTCGCTGCCGTAGCAGCCGATGTCGGACCAGCCGAGGTCGTCGGCCAAGACGACGACGATGTTCGGCCGCGCCGCGCCGGAGGAAGGCGCAGCGGCGTGGGCGGGCTCGGTGGAAGACGTCGTGAAGCAACTGCCGACGACGAGCAACAGCAGGCGGCGGGCGAGAGTCATGGGGCGT
>JAEUIN010000155.1 GCA_016793115.1 Planctomycetaceae bacterium | reverse complement strand
AATCGCGCAATTCTCAAGGGAACGCGGCGATGTTGGAGCTTCTTCGCCAACATCTTAGTCGCGCCGAAAATGAGCTGGAGGAACTTCAGGTCGTACGTGAACGCATCGAAGCGAAGCAGCCCGACACCGAAGCCTACGACGCCATCGTCGAAAACCCGTTCCTGCGTCCGTCCGAGAGCCCTCTCTCGACGTTCGCAATCGACGTCGACACGGCTTCGTATTCCAACTGCCGCCGCATGCTTAACATGGGTCAATTGCCTCCGGCCGGGGCCGTGCGTTTGGAAGAGTTCGTCAACTACTTCCCCTATGACTACCCGCAACCGACGGGCGACGCGCCGTTCAGCATGACGACCGAAGCGGCTCGCTGCCCGTGGAATGCGGAGCACGTGCTGGTACGCATCGGTCTGAAGGGCAAAGAGATTCACCGCAAGGAGCGCCCGGCGAGCAACCTCGTATTCCTGGTCGACGTCTCAGGTTCGATGAGCGAGCCGAACAAGCTACCGCTGGTCCGCGAGTCGCTCAAGCTCTTGGTGCGCGAACTCGGTGAGAACGATCGCGTCGCGATGGTCGTCTATGCCGGCAACTCCGGTCTCGTACTCGCGCCGACGGGCGGCGATCGCAAAGCGGCGATTCTGAACGCGATTGAAAAACTCGAAGCCGGCGGCTCGACCAACGGTGCGGCGGGCATCGAGCTTGCCTATCAGCTGGCGACCGACAACTTCATCAAAGGGGGCGTCAATCGCGTCGTGCTGGCGACCGACGGCGATTTCAACGTCGGCGTCACGAGCCAAGACGAACTTGTGCGGCTGATCGAAGCGAAGGCCGAGAGCGGCGTCTTCTTCAGCGCGCTTGGCTACGGCATGGGGAACTACAAAGACAGCACGCTGGAAAAACTCGCCGACAAGGGGAACGGCAACTACGCCTACATCGACACGCTGAACGAGGCCCGCAAGGTGTTGGTGGAGCAAATGTCGGGTACGCTCGTGACGATCGCGAAAGACGTGAAGATTCAGATCGAGTTTAACCCCGCGCGCGTCGCCGGCTACCGTTTGCTCGGCTACGAGAATCGCATTCTCGCCGCGCAAGACTTCAACGACGACAAGAAAGACGCCGGCGAAATCGGCGCAGGTCATTCGGTGACCGCGCTCTACGAATTGATCCCGACGGGCAAACGGGGCGAGAAGGAGGCGGCCGGGCTGCCGGAAGTCGATCCGCTCAAGTATCAACCGATGCCGGAAGTGAAGCCGCTCGACGCCGTTGCCGCTAACGAACTGCTCACGCTCAAGCTCCGTTATAAACAGCCCGACGGCGAAAAGAGCAAACTGCTCGAACAACCGCTGACCGACGAAATGAGCGACTACGCCAAGGCCTCGGCCGATTTCAAATTCGCGTCCGCCGTCGCAGGCTTCGGCATGTTGCTTCGCGACTCTAAGTACAAAGGCTCGGCGACGTTCGACGCGGTCGTTGAATTGGCGATGGAAGGCGTCGGCCGCGACGAATTCGGCTACCGCAAAGAGTTCGTCGATCTGGTCCGCAAGGCGAAGGAATTATGGAAAATTCGCTGACCGTTTGCGGTGGGGCGATGATTCGCCCCGCGACCTGCTAGAATTCCCGCCGAGGGAATTCGCATGGCGCTCACTCCGGATCTCGTCTTCGTCTACGGCACGCTCAAACGCGGCGAGCGCAACCACGATCGTTTGCGCACGGCCGAATTCGTCGGGCCTGCGTTCACCGAGCCGCGGTTTCGTTTGATCGATTGCGGACCCTATCCGGCGATGATCGAACACTTCGACGAGCCGCTCGTCATCTCCGGCGAGGTCTACCGCATCGACGACGGCGTGCTCCTCGAACTCGACAAGCTCGAAGACGAAGGGCGACTCTATCGGCGCAAAGTTGTTGAGGTGTCGCTGATCGACGGCGGCGCTTGCGACCAATCGCTACGAACGGCTCGCTGTTGGACTTACCTGTGGCTCAACGAGAGCCACAACCTGCCGCTGATCGACGGCGCTAGCTGGTCGGAAGCAAAGTCGCGGCGGTAGCCTGTCGTTCGAGCATGAGTCTCTCGATCGTCCGGCTGCGATAGTCGAAGATTTCATCGAGCGTCCGACGCACGAAGAGCCGGTGAGCGAGCCCGCCGAGCGGCTCTAGCGGCAATCGATAGCGGACGACGTCGGTCATTTCGGTGGCGACGGGCCGGCCGACTTCGTCGACCACCGGAACGAATGTGTGCGTGTGCCGCCAGACCGTGTAGGGCCCGCGAAGCTGACGATCGATGAACTTCCGCGGCGGGTCGTAGTCTTCGATGATCGTTCGCCAGCCGAACGGCACGCCGAACAGCTTAAGGCGGTAGTCGATGAGCGTACCGGTTCGCATGTCGATCGCGCCGGGCGTGACGACTCGGAACCGCAGAAACGGCGGCGTGATCGCCTCCAGGTTGCGCGCGTCGGCAAAGAAATCGAACACGTCGGCCGGCGGCAGCGGCAAGCGTTGCACGCGTCGCAACTCATATTCACGCGTCATCCGTGCAAGACTCCCGCAGTTGCGAAGTTCGTCGGCTTGCTCCGACCGTTCACGGCCGCGGCCAGGGCCTCGTCGGGCGTGCCGTAGAGAAACGGGTACCCGGCCGCCGACATTCGCTCCGGTACGGCGCGTTGCGAGCCGGTCAGAACTCCGGCGAACTCACCGAGCGCCAGCCGTAGGGCTAAGACCGGAACGGGGAAGATCGTCGGTCGCCCCAACGCCTTACCCAGCGATCTGGTGAACTCGGTGTTGGTCACCGGACGTGGGCCGACGGCGTTGAACGGCCCCCGAATCGAATCGTGCGTCGCGGCGAACAGGAGCATACCGACGATGTCGTCGACATGGACCCAGGGCATGTATTGCTTGCCGTCGCCGATGCGGCCGCCGAGGCCGAGCTTGAACGGCGGCAGCATTTTCTTGAGCGCCCCGCCTCCCGCGCCGAGCACGATGCCGATCCGCGCCGAGGCGACGCGGATACCGAGCGTTTCGGCCTTCGCCGCTTCGCGTTCCCAGGCTACGCAGATCTCGCCGAGAAAATCGTCCGCGGGCGGTTTGTCTTCCGTCAACACTTCGTCGCCGCGCGAGCCGTAGTAGCCGACGGCCGATGCCGAAACCAGCACGGCCGGGCGCGCCGCGCAGGCTGCTAGGCCGCGCACCAAGTTCGCCGTGCCCGTGGTGCGGCTCTCGCGCAGGAGCCGTTTCTTTTCGGGTGTCCAACGTCCCTCGGCGACCGGTTCGCCGGCAAGATGAAACACGGCGTCCGCGCCGTCGAACCCGTCGCTTGGCGCCTGTTCGCGGAGCGGATCCCAGGCATGAAACTTCGCCGTGGGCGCAAGGGAACCGAGCGTTTTACGAGCCCGCTCCGCGTCGCGTGAGAGTACGATCGGCTCGTCGATGAACTCCAGCAAGCGACGTCCGACAAACCCCGTCGCTCCGGTCACCACGGCTCTCATGACGTTGCTCCGTTAAAAGGTTTCGCCGTCGGCAGAGCGCCGGCGGCGGCGTTTAAAATCGGCTCGCCCGCCCCCACCGCCGTGCGTGCCTTACTATAACGCCGCGATTCACGGCGGCCGGCTCGTCTTGAGAGGATCACGATACCGAACTACAATCCCCGCCCCGCTTTAGCACTCGATCCGGAGCCGGCTGAAATGAGCGACGTAACTCTCGACTACATCGAAGCCCGCGGTTTTCACCTACGCGGATTCGTCGGCGGTGCGACGCTCGGGCTCTGCGGCACGGCGGTGCTGGCGTCGTCGCCTGCGATCGAGTTGGGCGACTGGATGCGTCTCGCGCTGCAAGCAGCGGGGTGGCTTGCATTCATCGCCGGAGCCGGATGGCGCTTTTGGGCGACGCTTTACGTCGGCGGACGCAAAGTCGGCGGGCGGCGCGAAGCTGCGCTCACGACTTCAGGACCGTACAGCGTCGTGCGCAATCCGCTCTACGTCGGCTCGCTACTAATTGGTCTGGCTTTCACGCTTTGGCTAGGCAGCCTAACGGCGCTCGCCGCGCTCGCTTTAGCGGCGCTGCACTATGCGTTCGTCACCGTACCCGACGAAGAACGCTTCCTGCGACGCACGGTCGGGGCCGCGTTGTTCGACGAGTATTGCCGACGCACCCCGCGTTTCCTACCGAACTTACGGCTCTATCAGTCGCCGGCCGAGCAGCCGGTTTACTTGAAAGCGCTACGCAACGAAACGCGGCGGATCGTCCGCCTACTCGCCGCCGCGGTGATCTGCTCGGCGCTGGGCGCACTACGCCAAATGGAAGCCTGGCCGACTTGGTTTTCGCTGCCGTAAGCCGGTTCGAAGTGCCGAATGCTGAATGAGGATGGCGCAAGGCCATTCGGCATTCAGCATTCGATCCTTCAGCATCTTCCTTACTTGTTCAACAGCCCTTGCTGCCAGACCCAATCTTTGAGCCGTGATGTCCACGTGCCGAGTACGGCGTCGTCGCTTGCCAGCCCGACGCCGTGGCGGCCCTTTTGGTAGATGTGCATCTCGACCGGCACCTTCGCCTTACGGCAAGCTTCGAAGAAGAGCACGCTGTTTTCCGGCGGCACGCCGGCGTCTTCCGCCGTGTGGAACAGGAACGTCGGCGGGGTGCGCTCCGTCACTTGCAGTTCGTTCGACATCAGCTTGATCATCTCGGCCTCCGGCTTGTCGCCAAGCAGATTGCGCCGCGAGCCGGCGTGCATGTGCTGCTCTTGCGTGAACGTGATCACCGGATAGCAGAGCACGGCGAAGTCGGGGCGGCAACTCAAGCGATCGATCTCGTCTTTGGCTTCCGCGTTATCGCTTTCGACGAAGTGCGTCGCCGCCGTCGAAGCCAAGTGGCCGCCGGCCGAGAAACCCATAATTCCCACGCGCGCCGGATCGATCTTCCACTCCGCCGCCTTCGATCGCACAAGCCGCAACGCTCGCTGCACGTCGTTCATCGGCGCGGGATGCTTGTACGGCGCGACGCGATACTTGAGCACGAAAGCGCTGACGCCGAGCGAGTTCCACCACTTGGCGACTTCGTTGCCTTCGTGCGCCGTGGCGAGTCCGCCGTAGCCGCCTCCGGGACAGATCACGACCGCCGCGCCGTTGGCCTTATCGGCCGCGGCCGGATAGAGCCAAATCCACGGCGTGTCGGTCTCCTCTTTTCCCATCGCGCCGGGCGCTCCTTGCGGCCAGAGCAACAGCTTGGCTTGAGTATCCGGCGGCGGAGTCCCCCAACCGATCCGCTTCGGCGGAGCAGGCTTGGCCGGCTCGGCGGCGATGAGATCGGTCGTCAAGGCAATCAAAGCAACGAACGTAAGCGTGCGAAGCATGGCGAGTCCTCATTGGGGCCGGCGGAGATTCACCACGAAGACACGGAGGTCACGGAGAGAAGAAGAACCATTCAAACCGAATTCCCTTCCGTGTTCTCCGTGCCTCCGTGGTGAAATGAAGTTTTCAGGAGCCGCCGATTTTAATCTGCCGCCTACTTGCGATTCCAGGCTTCGTCGAGTTCCGCGAAACCGGTCAGCGTCTTGGCTGCGGGATCGGTCGGCGGTTTGTCGAGCCGAAGGAACGCGAACAGGTCGACGATTTCTTGCGGCTTGTACTGCGTTTCCACTCCTTCGGGCATCAGCGACAATTTGCTCGTTTCGACCTCGTCGATATTGTCGCGAGCGATGGTCTCCAGTTTGCCTCCTTGAAGCTTGAGCACCACGCGCTGCGGGCTATCCTCGACGAGCAAGCCTGTGAGCACGCGGCCGTCGCCGGTGGAAACGATCCGCGGCTGATAAGCCCCGCCGATTACCAAGCTGGGATCGAACACGTTGGACAACAGTTGCTCGAAATTGGAGCGGCCGTTTACGGTGATGTCGGGCCCGACGTCCTGCCCTTGTCCATGAATCTTGTGGCACTGGCCGCAAAGGCGCGAGAACACGGCCTGTCCGCGTACGGCGTCGCCATGCCCGTTGCGAACGAGATCGCGCATTTTGTTGACGACTTGCTCACGCTGCGGATTGCGATCCGTGCGGAGCTTGCCCCAGTTCGCCTCCACGCGCGATGTGAGTTCCTTGTCGCCGAGCTTGAGCAGCTTACGGACCTGATTGACGTTGACGGCGTCCTTGGGGATCGTGCCGGAGTCGACGGCGTCGAGCAGTTGCTTGGCCCAAACATCGCGGCTGGTCAGCAATTCCACGGCGGCCGGTTTCAATTCGTCTTCGAGTTGTGCGTAGACGGATAAGACTTGCGTCGCAACTTCGGGCGCCTCGTAGCCGATTAGCACTTCGAGTAATCGGCGACGAAACGGCGGCGTATTCTGAGGCGACGACTGCAGCAACGGGGGAATCGAATCGACGAGTCGTGAATCGTTCGATGAGGCCCACGCGGTCAGCGCCGTAATTCGATCCGCATCGGCGAGCGGCGCTTCAAGAACTCCGATTCGCATTGTTTCGATCGCTGCATCGTCTTTCCAGGCGCAGAGGATCGAACTCGTGCTGAGTACGGCGCTTTGCTCGGCGTAGCTGGAGTACTCAAGCAAGGCTCGGTGCAGCGATTGTCGCACTTCATCGTCGCGATCGAATCCGCCGTCGGGAATTCGCTTCGCCAGCGCCTCGATGAAGCGGTCCGCGGTGGCGGCAACCTGCGGCGTTCGGCCGTGTCGAAGAAGGTCGATCAGCAGTTGCGCCAGTCGCTCCTTGCCCCGGTCGCCGTCCGCCAAATAGTAGTCGACCAAGCGCGGCGCAAGATTTCCGACGCCGATTAACGCCGTTGCGCGGTCGTTCGCCGTCGACGAGCGAGCGACGATCTTGCCGAGCTCCGCTTTGACGAGATTCGGCAAGTCGGCCGCTTCGGTCGCCATCAAAGGACGCAGATTCTGCCACGCGATCGCATGAACGACGGACGACCGTGGATCGATGGGGCGAGCCGCAGCGTTGATTAACAAGTATGCCGCCTCGCTGCCGAGCAGCTTCCGCCCCGCAACGAGCGCCACCGCAGTCGATTCCGGCGGCGACGTCTCGGCAAGTCGACGAACGCCGTCGCGGACGGCGGCGGAATTCGACCCGAGGTCGCCGGCGGCACGCGCGCTCCAAGCGACGATCGTCGGGTCGACCGACTTGCGGCCGTCGAGCAGCGAAGCGAGAAACGCATCGTCGATCAACCCGGAACCGATCAGTGTCCAGAGCGCGTGAAGGCGAGTTTCGCGATGCAACTTCGAGTCGGCGACCATCGCTTGCAGCTTGGTACTCGTCGATGAATCGCCTGACTTTGCAGCGAGTCTCTCAGCCAAAACTCGCTGCGCCTGCTCCCGCAAAAAGACGTTCAGGCTCGCTAGCCGGTCGATGAGTTGGTCGTCGGTCTCTTGGGCAAGATCGAATTTCGGGGCGCGCGGCGTTTCTTGGTAGCGCACGCGATAGAGCCGGCCCTTCGCTCGGTCGACCCCCGGCGGGTCGTAGTTGGCGTCTTGATAACAGTGATAGCGATCGTACCAGTCGAGAATATAAAGGCAGCCGTCGGGGCCGACCTTCTGCACGACGGGCATGAACCAAACGTCGTTGGCCGTGAGGAAGTCGTCGTGCTTTACGCCTTTATACGTTGCGCCGTTGCGCACGAGCCCGTCGACGTTGATGCAGCCGCCGTGGATGTTGCCCATGTAGAGCTTGTTGCGGTACTCGGCGGGATAGGCGTCGCTATCGAACCATGTGATGCCGCAATAAGCGGCCATCTGGTGCTTGTAGTCGACGATCGATTCGAGCTTCCACGTGTGCGGCGGGTACGGTCCTCCTTGGCGGTGGTAATAACCGGTTTCGACCAAGTGCCAGAGGTGGTCGATCACGCAGGCGCTGATGAAAGCGTCGCCGTTGTCGTTAAAAGCGATGCCCCACGGGTTGCTCGTTCCTTCGCAAAAGATTTGGAATTCGCGGGTCCGCGGATGAATGCGGAACATCGCGCAGGTCAGCTTCCAGCCGGGATGCTTTTCCGCCTCGGCCTTGGCGAAGTTCGGATTGTCTTTGCCGTAGCGCACATGGCCGGCGTTGAACACGCCGTTGAGTCCGTACAGCCAGCCGTCGGGGCCCCAGGTGAGCGAGTTGGGAAGCTCGTGGGTATCGTCGCGGCCGAAGCCGGTGACCACGACTTGAGGCACGCCGTCGGCGACGCCGTCGCGATCGGCGTCGGGATAGAAAAGAATGTCGGGCGCGTTTGCGACCCACACGCCGCCTGCACCGACGGCGATGCCCGAAGGGATGTTCAGGCCTTCGGCGAACGTGGTCACCTTTTCGGCCGAGCCGTCGCCGTCGGCGTCTTCGAGAATCTTGACGCGGTCGCGACCGGGGCCCGCTTGCCTGCGTGGGTACTCGAAGCTCTCGGTGATCCAGATTCGGCCCCGCTCGTCGAACGTCATGGCCACCGGGTTCGCGATCGCCGGTTCGGCGGCGACGAGCTCGACCGTGAACCCGGCGGGCACGGTCATCTTCCGGATTGCTTCGGCCGGCGAGAGGGCCAGCGTGGGGGGCTTCGTTTGCTTGCGGGGAATGAACTCTTCGGCGGCCGCGGCGGGCGACGGCATGAGGCCGAGCCCGAGCCCGAGCAGCGAGGCATACCCCAATGCTAAGGCGCGTCGGAACGTTGGTGGGGGGGCGATATTGGCGGGCATGGGAATCCGATACTGCGACGTTGAGGTTTTTCCCCGATCGACGTCAATCTTATGCAGCCGTTGGAGCCGCCGACATGAAATCTTGGCCTATGCGGCATGCGATCTTTTACCGCGATCCGCCGACGAGCGCGACGCAGCCCCTCACCCCGGCGCCTCTCCTCAAGGGGCGAGGGGAGGTCTATTTAATAGCGCCCAGCGCCCAGCAACTAGCGCCTATCACTGCGGCAGCGGTTCGCGAAGCGTCATCAGGTAGGCCAGCAAGTCGGCGGCGTCCTGCGCCGTGACTTCGCGGAGCACGAGTTCCGGCATCATGCTCTTGGTCGTGGCCGTGAGCGAGTCGACGTGCTTCGCCGGAATCCGAACCGCTTTGTCTTCGGCGGTGCGAATGATCACGACCTTGTCGTTCTTGTCGACGACGAAGCCGGTGTACGATTGCCCTTCGTCGGTCTCGACGACGTACGTCACGTACTCGTGCGAAATCGCTTTCGACGGATCCATGATCGTTTCCAATAGCGCGGCCTTCTCATATTTCTTGCCGATGCTCGTGAGATCGGGGCCGAGCTTCTTGCCGAAACCGCGCACGGCGTGGCAACCTTTGCAGTTGGCCGCCGAGCTTTGATGAAAAATTTGCTCGCCGCGGGCCGCGTCGCCGGCCAGCTTGAGGATGTCTTCGGCCTTCATCGCCGCGCCGAGCCGCTGCGGCCGCTCATTCTCAGGCACGAATTTTTCGAAGAGAATCCGAACGTTGGCGTCGGGATGGTTGATCGCCTGGCCGACGGCGAGCTTCGCCGTCGTATCGTCGAGTTCCTTGGAGTCGATCCACTTAAGCAGCGCCAGCGCGCCGCCGGTCGTCGCGACGAGTCGCTTGACGATTTCGCCGGCCTGCTTGGCGTCGGCTCCCTTTACGACGAGCGACTTCACCTTCTGGAACTGGCCGAGGTCGACGAGCGCGCCCGCGGCCGTGTTGCGGAGTTGCGCGTCGTTCGATTTGAGCAACGAGACGAACGCGTCGTCGGCCCCGTCCGGACGCGTTTGCACGGCGGCGGCGATGGCTAGGGCCCGCACGTCGGGCGTCGTGTCCTTGGCCGCGACAAGCGAGAGCAGTTCCGGCCCGAGTTCCGTGAGGTTCGCCGCCGAGGCCAGCTTAATCGCCGCGGCCTGATAAGCCGACTCGCCGAACAATTGCTTTGTCGCCGCGACGAGCTTGGCGCGGTTGGCCGCCGGGTCGGCGACCTTGTAATCGATCCAGGCCGAAACGGAGGCATCGGGCGTGCCGACGACGCCCGACCAAAGGCCGGCCGCGGCGCAGTTGTAGGTGAGCCATTCCACCGCACGTTGCCGTTCGGTAGGCGGCACTTGATGATCGGTCGCCAAAGCGATCAGTGCGCGCATCGCTTTCTCGTGAAGTGCTACGCCGATCTGATCGATGAGCGTCAGGCGAATCGGCGCGCCCGGACTGGCCAAGGCAAAGGTCGCCACCGAGCCTTGCACAATCTCATCTCCGTCGATGGCCAAGACCGGGAGCAGTTGAAACGCAGCCGTCGAAGGCTCGGACAGCGACAACAGCGCTTTGGCAACTTCCGATTTGCGGCCCGCCGCGGCAATATTCACTGTTTCTACGGCATATCGGTCTTTCTTAGGCACACGCGCCGCGAGCGATACGACGGCATTTAGCGACTCGGGCTCTTGGCGCTTCGCGTAATACAGCATGAGCTCACGCCACGCTTCCGGCTTGATGTCGTCGGAAGTCGCAAGCTTCTCGAACGCCGCGGCGACTTCCGCATCGTCGTTATGTCGGCGCAGAACACGCACGGCGAGTGCCTGCGTCGCCGGGTCGTCGGACGCCAGTTGCTCGACGACTTCCTGGCGAGCTCCACCGCCGATTCGATCAAGCACCCACAGTGCGCGGGCCGCGTGGTTCGGATCGGTTGCGCCTTTCGTCAGTTCGATCAGCGCGGTGACGGCCGCTTCCCCTTTCGCCAGAAGTTTCTCGCGGGCCAAGTATTGCGTGGCCAAGTTCGGGCTTTGCAGACCGAGAATCGCGTCTTCGATCGTCGTGTAAGGCCCGGGCTTTTCTTTGCGGGCCGGCTGCGAGCCTTGCGCCGTGAGCCTAAAGATGCGCCCTTGGTTCGGGTTGTTGTAGGCATGTCCGCCGACGCCGCCGTCGTACCAGTCGGCGACGTAGAGGCTTCCGTCGGGAGCCGCACAGATGTCGTCGGGGCGGAAGTAGTTGTCGTCGGTCGAAGTGATCAGGTTCTTCTGTGTCGCCTTAAAACCTGCGCCCGCTTTCTTATGCGGATAGGCCCGCACTTCGCGCGGGCCGGCGTCGCAGTGGAGCGGCATATTCTTTAGGTCGGGGAGAGCGTCGCCCTCGTAGTAGCACATGCCGCACGGCGAGCCGAAGCCGGTTACGAGCGTGCTCGGCACGAAGCCGGGAATAGCGCCTCGGAAATGCCAGGTTTCGCCGTAGGGCGTGCCGGGAGGAAACTTCGGGCCGGGACGCTTGTACCAGCCGTAGTTGCCCCCTTCGAGAATCCAGCAGATGCGCACGCTGAAGTTGCCGTCGTTGTCATTGTCGCTGCAAAACGCTTCGCCGAAGCTGCTCACCGCGATTTCATACGGGTTGCGAAAGTTGGTGGCGACGTTTTCGAGCTTGGTGCCGTCGAGTTCGCCGCGAATCATGCCGCCGGCCGGGAAGCCGATCTTCGAGCCGTCGACGCCGGTCACGTCGTAGCCGGCGTCGCCGTGGGCCATCCACCACTTGTGGTCCGGGCCGAGCACGAGCGAGTGCGCGCCGTGGTCGTGGTTCTTGCCGCCGAAACCGGTGAGCAGTTTCTTGGGCGGGCCGTCGGCTTTGAGATCGCCGTTCTTGTCTTCGTAGACCCACAGATCGGGGCTGGTGGCGACGTACACCTTATCGCCTGCGACGCAGAGACTCATCGGGGCAAAGACGTCGTCGGCAAAGACGGTGCTTTTGTCCGCGCGGCCGTCGCCGTCGGTGTCTTCGAGAACCTTGATTTGATCGGCCGGCGGATCTTTCGCAGCGCGGCGATACCATTGAATCTCGGCGACCCACACGCGGCCGTGGGTGTCGATATCGATCGCCGCCGGGTTGGTGATCATCGGTTCCGAGGCGAACAGGCTCAGTTCCAGTCCCGGTGCGACGGCGAGCGACTTGAGTTCGTCTTCCGGCGACTTTTGTGCGAGCACGGGTGCGGCGGCAAAAGCGACGAGCAACGCCGCGGTCGCGGCGAGCGGGCGAGTGCGAAGCATGCGGGCGGTTTCCCAAGGCGAGTACGGAAGCGGGACCGGCGAGACCGACATTGTAGCTTGGCGGAATCGCCGCTCGCAACGTGGACCGCTTTTCGTAGGCGAGCCGACGGGCTACGTTAGCGGCTTCGCCCGAACCGTTTCCTCGCCGGAGCCGCTCACCGCAATGCCGCCCAAATCCTGGATTCTTACCGACGTCGCAAGCGACGTTCACTTGGTCGAGTTCTCCACAGGCGACGGCGACGGCTATACGCTCAAGAAACGAACGCTGCGCGGCGGCTTGCGCGAAAGCGTCGACGTCGTCGAAATTGATAACGGGATGCTCCGATTGCAGCTTGTGCCGACCCGCGGAATGGGAATCCACCATGTGACCTGTGGTGATCTAAGGCTCGGCTGGACGTCGCCCGTGCACGGGCCGGTGCATCCGATGTTTGTGCCTCAAGACGAGGCTTCCGGGATCGGATGGTTGAGCGGATTCGACGAGTTTCTCGTTCGCTGCGGCTTGGAATACTGTGGTGCGCCGGAGTGGAGCGCGGCGGGCAAGTTGATCCATCCGCTGCACGGCCGCATCGCGAATCTGCCGGCGCACCGCGTCGAAGCCTCTTACGATGCCGGCACGCAAGAGATTGCGGTCACGGGCGTGGTCGATGAGGCGCGGCTGTTCTCAAACAAGCTGCGATTGACGAGCACGTTGCGAACGAAGCTCGGAGCCAAGTCATTTGAGATCACCGACGAGATCACCAACTTGTCGACGCTCCCGGGCGAGTTGGAATTGCTCTACCACATTAACCAAGGGCCGCCGCTCGCCGCGCCGGGGTCGCGATTCTCGGCGGCCGTGCAAACGCTCGTGCCGAAAGACGAGCATGCGGCGAACGATATTGCGACATGGCGCGACTATCCCCGGGAAGAACATCGCGCTGAACTCGTTCACTTCTTCGAATTGGCGGCCGGCGAAAACGGCTGGACGACGACGATGCTGGCCGACCCCGGCGCCGCGCGCGGGTTGGCATTGCGCTTCGATCGGCGGCAGTTTCCGCTCTTCACGCTCTGGAAGAATCCGCTTCCCGCCGCCGACGGCTACGTGACCGGGTTGGAGCCGTGCATCAACTTGCCGCACACCAAGGGGTTCGAAAAGTCGCAAGGACGCGTGGCCGTGCTTGCTCCTGGAGAGACGCGGCGTTTCGACATGACGCTGGAAGTTCTCGATTCGCCCGTCGCGGTCGCGCGCACCGCCGCGGAGATCGAAACTTTGCAAAGCCGCGTGAAACCGCAGGTCTTTAACCGGCCACAGGCGGGATGGTCGCCGTAGCGGTTTTTGAGGCGGCGGCGATCGAATCATCGATGCCGAGTGCGTTGCCGGCACGGCGGTCAAACAGCAGTGCCGGCCGCGACCTATTCGCCGCAGTTCCTCGTCTTGACCCCCCGTCGGCGAATTCCTACAGTTCGGCCGCTTCGGCGTCGAAATAAACGCCGGTTTGTCGCACCGTGGTTCCCTTGGCTTGTAGGTTTACGCTATGAGTTCGCCCCAGAGCGCTTCGGCCGGTTCCGCAGCTTCCGCATCGGTACCGCTGTTTGATATCTCGCGACAGCATCAAACTTTGCATGCGGAAATCATGGCGGCTCTGGAACGGGTTTGCTCCTCGGGACAGTTCATCCTGGGGCCGGACGTCGTCGAACTCGAGAAGCGGACGGCGGAGTACTGCGGCGTGAAGCATGCCGTGGCGTGCGCCTCCGGAAGCGACGCCCTGCTCCTGGCGCTCATGGCCTACGACGTGGGGCCGGGCGACGAGGTGATCGTGCCGAGCTATACGTTCTTCGCCACCGCCTCGGCCGTGACACGCCTCGGCGCCGTACCGGTGTTCGTCGACATCGAAGCGGATACCTGCAATCTCGATGCGGCGCTGGTCGCCGCGCGAATTACTCCGCGCACTAAGGCGATCATCCCCGTTCATCTCTACGGCCAATGCGCCGACATGGACGTATTGCGCGAGCTGGCCGAAACACGCGGCATCGCCGTGATCGAAGACGCCTGTCAGGCGATCGGCGCCGGTTACCGCGGCAAATCCGCCGGAGCCTTGGGCGACATCGCCTGTTTCAGCTTCTATCCCACCAAAAATCTCGGAGCCTACGGCGACGCCGGATTGATGACCACGGGCGACGACGCTTTGGCCGACAAGCTCAAGTTGCTGCGCGGCCACGGCATGCGTCCGCGTTATTACCATCAACTGGTCGGCATCAACAGCCGGCTTGATTCGATGCAAGCCGCGGTGCTCAATGTGAAGCTGCCGTACCTCGAACGCTGGAGCGATGCCCGTCGCGAGCGCGCGGCACGCTACACCGCCGGGTTCCAGGCTTGCGGGGTGAGCGACGTCGTGCGATTGCCGGTCGTCCGCCCGGAACGACGCCATGTTTGGAACCAGTATGTCGTCCACATCGCCGACGGTCGTCGCGACGAATTGCGTGCATACCTTGCCGAACGCAAAATCGGCACCGAAATCTATTACCCGGTGCCGCTGCATCGACAGGAATGTTTCGCGCATTTGGGATACGGCGCCGGGTCGTTGCCCGTCACCGAGCGGGCCGCGGCGGAAACGCTCGCCTTGCCGATTTTTCCCGAACTGACGTTCGACGAGCAAGATCGCGTCGTCGCGGCGATTGCGGATTACTATGTCGCTCAATCGGCTCCCCGAGCGATGCTGACGGGCCCGAACTTCCTGAAGCTCGCCGACGGCGTGCGCCGCTAACGGGCGACACGGCGACGGATTCGTCGACCGCAACCGGCTCACGACACCAGCCCCGAGCGCGAGCGAGAGGGGATTTCGGTATCGTCTCTCGGGCCGATTAAACGGCGCGGGTCGGTTTCGGCGTTGTGCGCCTATTATTCTTCGTGGAACGGCAGATCCCAGCGGCGGAGCGCAGGCCAGCAGACCGGCGCGATGATCAAGACGGCCGCCACACCGACGGAGAAGTAGGGAAGCGTCAGCCCGCGAGTCTCCTCGGCGGCCTTGGCGTCTTTATCTTTGGCGCTCTGCGCCAGAGCCGCATCGCCGCAAAACAACATGCCGGCGAAAAAGGCGGCCGCGTAAAGGAATCGACCGCTGCGAACCAGTCGCGATGTCAAGCCGCGGTTCATCATCGAAGCAGATCTCCACGAAGTCGCAGGCAATTAGAGCAAATCGTCCATCGGTTGCGCCCACTGTCGAAACGCCGCCGACGGCATCGCCAACGTTTGCCATTTGGGCGAAATGAGTCGCGCATGGGCGGCGAAGTGTTCGAGCCTAACGCCGAGAAACGCATATTTTCGATCACGATGGTCGAAGAGACGGTCTTCCGGCAGCGGCGCGACGTCGCCGACTATATTGTAGGCAAACACGAACAGGCTCTGGAAGCGGCCGCGAAATAGATTTTGCCAGCGTCCCATGCTCGCGACATCGTCATGGGTCGACCAGTTCTTCCAGAGGCGCTTTTGCGCTCCCGAGGGGAACTGCCGCCCTTTGACGTCGACCAGCCAAGTGCAGCCTTGCGCGGCGGAAGTGACGAGGAAATCGAGGCTTTTGAGCGAGCCGACCGCGTCTTCGGGGAGATCATACGGCAACAGACTACGCCGGCTCTCGTCGATCGCGATGTACGGAGCCCGCTTGGCCCGCAGATATTCCTCGAACGCCGCCTCGTAATGATTGGAGCGTTTCGACATGCGGCGGAACGACGGATTAGGGCGTCGGGTTTAAGATTGACGCCAGCGTCGACTCGAGCGCGTCGCCCGAAAGCGATACCGCAGTGCTTTCGCCCGATTGCAAGTTCTTGATCTGCACATTGCCGGCGGCAAGTTCGTCGTCGCCGGCGACGAGGGCCACGCGGAATCCGCGCCGATCGGCATACTGCAACTGCTTGCCGATCTTCTTGGCTTCGGGGAACAACTCGCAGCCGATTCCGGCGGCCCGCACCCGCGCGGCAAGCTTCAAATAGTCGTGCAACCGACTTTCGACGAAGTAAACGCAAAACACCGGTGCCGGCGTCGACACCTTTTCGATCAGGTTCAACTGATTCATCGCTTCAAGCAAGCGGTCGAGGCCGAGCGACGCGCCGACGCCGGGAAGCTCCTGCTTCGTGTACAGGCCGGCGAGGTTGTCGTAGCGTCCGCCGGAGCAGACGCTGCCGATCTTCGGCAGAGCGTTGAGAAACGTTTCGTAAATTACGCCGGTGTAGTAGTCGAGCCCTCGGGCGATCGAAACGTCGAGCTTGAGGCGTCGCTCGGGCACGCCCGCGGCGGCGGCGGCGGCGAGCATGTCGCGGAGCTTTTGAAGACCTTCTTGGCCTTTGGGCGAGCCTTCGACGAGCGGCGCGACTTGGCGGAGCACATCGTCGTTGGAGCCGGCGAGGCCTGCGAGCTTGAGCACCGCCGCGGATTGCTCGCTCGTCGCGCCGGCGGTCGTCGCCATTTCCTCGGCGACTTTTTCCGCGCCGATCTTGGCGAGCTTATCGAGCGCGCGGAGGACCGGCACCGAGCGGTCGGCGAGGTCGAGCTTTTCCAGCAGCCCGTTCAGCAATAGGCGATTGTTGAGCCGGATCGTGAAGTCATCGAAGCCGAGCGCCGTGAAGAGGTCGTTGATCACCAGCACGGTTTCGATATCGGCCGCCGGCGAAAGGGTGCCGATCGTGTCGAAATCGCATTGCATGAATTCTCGGAAGCGGCCGGCTTGCGTGTTTTCGCCGCGCCAAACGGCGGCAATATGGTAACGCTTCCAGGGCGTGCCGAGCACGTTGATGTGCTGTGCGGCGAAGCGGGCGAGCGGAACAGTGAGGTCGAATCGCAAGCCGACCCAACGGTCGCCGTGGTCTTGAAACTTGTAGAGCTGCTTGTCGGTCTCTTCGCTCCCCTTCCCCGTCAGAATTTCGAGATATTCGAGTGCGGGGGTGTCGATCGGCGAAAAGCCGTAGGAGCGATAGACGCGTTTCGCCGTCTCGATCAACCGCTCGCGCGGAATCATCGCTTCCGGCAAATAGTCGCGGAAGCCTTTGAGTGTGCGCGGTTCGATGCGATCGGCCATTGCTACGGGTCTAGGGTTCGACGTTCAGGTTTCGGAGATGACGGAAATTTGTGCGGAGGTTAGACGAATTGGAACAGCGGCGGCTTTGGGCTGCGGATGCTTTTGCGGCCTTTCGGCGGAGCGACCACTTCGACGTAGTCGACGACCTGTTCTGGGGTTTCAAAATACTTTTCGTACACGTAGTGGCTGTCGAACTCGCAGTCGTTCGTCGAGTACGAACGGCAGATTTCCGGGCGCGTTTCGTAGATGCCGCACAAATTATCGGGCCGTAAGTGCTTGCAGGTCGTGTGGACGAGGACGTACCAGTCGTTGTCTTCGACGAAGAACGTGGTCTGTGAATGTAGCATGGCCCAGCGCATGTAGTCGAAGTCGTCGCGTTTGGTCGGTCGCTCGATCGGCCAGGCGAAATACTTGCAGCACTTGGCCGTGCAATGATCGCACAGGCTCTGCCCCGGCAGCAGCACGGGGCGCGGAAAGCGCGGATCGACGGGTTTTTCGGGAGCCGCCTTCGGTGCGGTCGACTTTCCCATGCTTCACTCCTCGGAGAGACGTTCCGCGCTCGGCGGCGGTTCGCGAAGAGTGTAACAGAGCGCGCGGCTTTTGGCCGGCCGCGCTCCGCCGCGACTAGGGCTTGGTAAGAACCAAGGCCGACGCTTGTCCGGCGGGCGTATAACTGACGATGACGCACGAACCGGCGAAGCTTGTGAGCGGCCGGCCGTGGACAACGTCGATTCCGCATTCCGGATCAGGCTTGTCGCAATGCGGAGTCGGCGGAAGTTCGCCGGCGGCAAGCGCCATGGCCGCGAGCGCCGCCTCGACGGTGCCGCACGCCGTCCCTAAGCAGCCGAAATAGCCTTTGGCGGCGAACACCGGCACTCCCGGGAGCGATTCTCGCAAGGCGCGGGCTTCCGCTCGATCGCCGGCGCGAGTCGCTAGGCCGTGCGCGACGACGAACCCTACGTCTTTCGCCGTGAGCTTGGCGTCGGCCAGGGCCTTCATAATCGCCCTGTGAATGCAATCTCCGTTGAATGTTTTGCCGGCGCCGACCGGTTCTCCGGCAGCGCCCCAACCGGAGATGGCCGCCATCGGGGACGCTCCGCGCGAGGCGGCGTGCGCACCGCTTTCCAAGATTAGGACGGCAGCGCCTTCGCCGCGCACCTGGCCGTCGCGATCGACGTCGAATGGGCGACAGGCGCGGAGTGGGCTCTCCTCCGAACTCACTTCCTCGCCAAGTTGATGACGGAGAAGATCGTAAGCGTTGACCCGCGACGAGGCGGCGGCCCCCATCATCACGTCGGCTTGGCCGCGTTGAATGACGCGCGTCGCCTCACCGAGGGCCGAAAGCCCCGAGGCCTCGGCCATGCAGATCGTGTTGTTCGGGCCTCGCGCATCGTGGCCTATCGAAATATGGCAGGCCGGCATATTCGGGAGCAATTTGAGCATGCTCAGCGGGTAGCACATCGCCAAGCCGCCGGTGCCCCAGCGGGCGAAATCGTACTCGCCGTTCTCCATGCTGCCGATGAACGGCTGAGCGACTTCCGTGAGCGGATTGCGAATCACTTCGCCGCCGAAAATCACGCCGAAGCGTTCCGGGTCGACCGAGTCGACGGGCAGCGCCGCATCGTCGCGGGCCATCGCCGCCGCGGCGACGGTAAGCTGAGCGTCGCGCGCCATGACTTTGAGCGCTTTGCGCGGTTTCACATATTCGGCCGGCTCAAAGCCGACGATCTCGCCGCAAACGCGGGCTTTCAGTCCCGTCGTGTCGAACGAGGTGATCGGGCTCAAACCCGACTTGCCGGCGCGAAAGTTTTCCCAAACTTCACTGCGGCCGATGCCGATCGGGCAGACCACGCCGAGGCCGGTGATGACGACTCGCGCGTCGGCGCTCATATGCGGCCGCCCGTATGCCCTGTCGGTGCCGGCTGTTGGTCAGGAGCGATCACGTGTCGGTCGTCAACCTTAGAATCGATAAGTTAGCGGCCGGATTGCGGCGCGATTTCAACTTTGGCCAAGCGATGACTCGGCATGACGACCTCTTTCGCCAAGCCGGCCGCTTTCAAGAACTTGATCGTGAGCCAAGTCACGTCGAATTCCCACCATTTGTGGCCGTGCTTCGCGCTGCGTTGGTCGGCGTGGTGGTTGTTGTGCCAGCCCTCGCCGTTGCTCACAAGGCCCACAAACCAGTTGTTGCGGCTGTTTTCGTCGGTCTCGTAGTTGCGATAGCCCCAAACATGCGCGAGCGAGTTGACGCTCCAGGTGATATGCCACACGAGGACCGTGCGCACGAACACGCCCCAAACCAGGACGCTCCAGCCGAATTGATTGGCTTCGCTCGCGTTGGGATAAGCAAACGTGTAATAGCCCAAAAACCCGGCCAAATAGAACACCGCCCAACTAGCGATATTCACCCACACCCACATCAGCTTCCGTTCCAGAGCGAAGTAATACGGGTCGCGGAGCACGTCGCGGGCGTACTTTTCGTAGTGGTTCAGGCTGTGAATCTGCACGTTGTCGACCAGGAGCCAGCCCATGTGACCCCAGAAAAACGTCACCAGCGGGCTATGCGGGTCCGGCTGCTCGTCGGAGTATTGATGATGCAGCCGATGAATGGCGACCCACTTGGCCGGCGTGTCTTGAACGCAAAGCACGCCCAGAGTCGCAAACGTACGCTCGAGCCACTTGGGAACGATGAATCCCTGGTGGGTCAGCAACCGGTGAAAGCAAAGATTGATGCCGAGCGTGCCGAACACGTACAGCCCCAGCACCGCGAGAACGACGCCGGTCCAGCTGAAGAAATACGGGAAAAACGCCAAGCAAGCGACGGCGTGAAACACGACGAACGAAATCGCGTAGTCCCACATGATCGACTTTTCGCGAACCGTCGCCGGCTTCGCCAGTCGGCCATGCTCGTCGAGGCGGGCATGCCAGGTTGGGCCGGTGCTCGAATCGCTGACGATTCCCGTCGGCACGTCCGCCGCTGCGGTCTCCGCCGAGTCGAGCTTCGTCAACACTCGTTCCTTCTGCTCGCTCACCATTTGCTCGCTCATCGATCCATTCGCTCCTTCCGAACAAGGCCAAGCGGGTAGCGTCGCGGCCGGTTCCCCCTCGACGACCGTGGGGTAAATCCGACGACATTGATCGGCGAACCGCTGCCTTTGCTCGAAACGCCCATTTTGACAAAATAAGCCGCATAGTCAACGCCAGCCGATAGTTGCGCGAATCACGCCTTGCCTATCGGTGCCGGCTCCAAGTAGTTTGCGGCTTAGAGATTGCGCCAACGCCGTCGGATGTCCGCAACGTATGTTTGAGGGGCGTGCGGCCGGCTGGGAACTTCGAGTTCGGAACTTCGAACCGCGAAGCCTTGCCAATCCGTGACGCTCCACCCCGAACTCTCGAACCCGAATCGCCGCCATGCAGCTCGTCGTCACCGCCGTCGGTCCCGACCATAAAGGCCTCGCCGACCCGATCATCCACTTCGTCACCGGTCAAGGCGCCAACATCGCCGAGATCCAGATGTACGACCACGACGAAGAGCGCGTCTTCGCGATGCTTTGCCGGTTCGAGCTCGACGTCGCCGACTTCGCCTCCCTCCGCAAGGATATCACCGCCATCGGTGCCGAGCGCGGGCTGTCCGTCCGCGTCTGGTCGCCCGAAATGCGGGCCACGAAGCCGCGGCTGGCCATCTGCACCACCTTCCGCCAAGAGCCGCCGCTCGCCCTGCTCCGCGCCATTCGCGACGGCGAGCTCAAAGCCGAGCCGGCCCTCATGCTGGGCAATCGCACCAACTGCCGCGCTCTGGCCGAGCAGTTCGGCGTGCCGTGGCACCTGATCGGCGACGACAAAGGCCTGGCCGACGACGACCAACTCATCGAGCTGTGCGATCAGTACGACATCGACTACATCATCCTGGCCCGCTACATGCGCATCCTGCCGGCCGCGAGCTGCTGGAAGTACGCCGGCGGCCGGATCATCAACCTGCACCACGGCCTCTTGCCGAGCTTCAAAGGCATCCGCCCCTATCACGACGCTTACGCCTCGCGCATGCTCACCTACGGCGCGACCTGCCACTTCATCGTTCCTGAGCTCGACGCCGGCAACCAGATCATCCAGCAGTCGACGTTCACCGTCCCGCCGGGCACGCCGCTCCCCGAGATCATGCGGCTCGGCCAAGAAGACAACGAGCCGCGCTGCCTCGTCGAAGGCGTCAGGCGAGTCGTCAACCGCGAAGTGCAGCTCCACTTCCATCGCATCATCGCGACCAAGCGCAACTAGCCGGCAATCGCTCGCCGCTAAAAGCCGGTCGTCCGCCGGTTTTCGATCGGAGCCTCTACGCGAGCGCGCGCGTCGCAGCGGGGAGGCGCTGCGAAAGCACCGCAGTTGCATCCGTAGCGGCCTTGCAAGACCAACGGTGGAACTCGCTGAAACCCTCTAAAAACGGCCCTGCCGGCGTCTTGGCCACCTTGATCGCTCGGCGTAATTGTCGCTCCGGCCGGGCGGCGTCGGCCCCGCGCCGCCTCGCTCGATCTTCGTTGCACGTCCTCGCAGCGAAGGCCGCTCCCGCGGCGGCCCGCCGGCCTGCCGCCGCGATCCAATCCCCGTGAAAGCCCGGCAAAAACCGCGTCGGCGCAATCCCGACACGCCTCCGCCCGCCCCGCACTTTTGTGCGCTTCGGAGCGGGAATTGCGTCGCTCCGCCTGCGGCATCGTCCGAGGTCTAACGTCGCGCCGTTTCGGCTCGCCGGCGTCGGTCGGTCGACCACTTGAGCGCGACTTTGCGCGACTTTCCCAAAGATCGCCGCGCCTCGCACGCGTCATCTCCGTCATAAGGAACGACATCATGGCAAAAAAACGATCAAGCAAATCCTCCGCCCGCAAGTCGGTGAAGAGCGCCCTGCACCGCAAGAAAAAGGGGACGTTGAAATCCGGCTCCGGCAAGAAGGTCAAGAGTCGCAAGCAGGCCGTCGCCATCGGCCTCAACGAAGCCCGCAAGAAGGGGG